>NZ_CP010536.1:646102-1292204 GCF_000832305.1 Cupriavidus basilensis | reverse complement strand
CTGCTGGGCGTGCTCAGCCTGCAAGGCCTGATGCGGCTGGCCACCTTCGACTTCCGCGGCGTGGCGGGCCAGGGCATGGTGTTCGACGAGATCACCGGCATCGGCACGATCGAGAACGGCGTGGCCAGCACCAAGGACTTCGCGCTCAAGGGCGGACAGCTGCGCGCCTCGATGACTGGCAGCGCGAACATCCCGCGCGAAACGCAGGACCTGGACGTGACGGTAGTGCCCCGCATCAACGCCACTTCCGCCTCGGTGGCGGCGGCGTTCATCAATCCCGCGCTCGGCATCGGCACACTGGCGGCGCAGCTGCTGTTCGCTGACGAATTCTCCAAGGCCTTCAGCAGCCGCTTCCATATCAGCGGTGGCTGGGCGAACCCGCAGATCATCAAAGTGGGGGAGAATAAGACCGATGCGCCGCCCGTGCAGGGTTTGTTCAATCGTGTCTACCCGGCGCCATCACCGTAGCGACTGGCCCAGCCGTGCGAGCCCCGCCGCGCAGCCGCCGCAAGCCAAGGAAACCGCTTCATGACCGCAAACGCCTCCGCGTCAACACCCAGCGCGGCCCACGGCGCGCCCCCTTTTCGCGTCGCTGCCATCCAGACCGTCAGCGGTGTTTCGCCCGAGGCCAACGTGGCCCGCGCCGACGCGCTGATCGCGCAGGCCGCCAAGGGCGGCGCCGAGCTGGTGCTGCTGCCGGAGTACTTCTGCATGATGGGCCTGCGCGAAGGCGACAAGGTCGCCATCCGCGAGCGCGACGGCGACGGGCCGATCCAGTCATTCCTGGCCGATGCCGCGCGGCGCCACCGGATCTGGCTGGTCGGCGGCACCCTGCCCTTGTGGTGCGAGGACGAGGCCCGCGTCTACAACACGTCGCTCGCCTACGACCCGCGCGGCGAACGGGTGGCGCGCTACGACAAGATCCACCTGTTCGGCTTCACCCGCGGCAGCGAAAGCTACGACGAATCGCGTACCATCCTGGCCGGCCAGACTCCGGTCAGCTTCGAAGCACCCTGTGGGCGGGTCGCCATGTCGGTCTGCTACGACCTGCGCTTTCCGGAACTCTACCGACAGCTCGCGGCGGGCGGCAGCACCAGCTTGATTCTGATGCCGGCCGCCTTCACCTACACCACCGGCCAGGCGCACTGGGAGATCCTGCTGCGCGCCCGCGCCATCGAAAACCAGTGCTATGTGCTGGCCGCCGCACAGGGCGGGAAGCACGAGAACGGACGGCGCACCTGGGGCCACTCGATGCTGATCGACCCCTGGGGCGAGGTGATGGCGGTGCTGCCGGAAGGCGAAGGCGTGGTGAGCGGGCTGATCGACCCCGCGCGCCTGGACGAGGTGCGTCAGAACCTGCCTGCGCTGCGCCATCGGGTGCTGTAGCATGTACAAGCAATGACCTGGCCGATTCCCCGGAATCGCCAGCATCCCAGATTTTTACGCGGCGGCGCCATTTCGCCACCGCGGCACGACGATAAAGGACAACCATGAACGCCGGCGACCTCGGAATCCGCAACCTCGCCACCGCCCAGCAACTGCTGCTGGCGCCCTACGGCCTGGACGAAACCAACCTGCAGCGCGTGCTCGCGGACATCTTCACGCATAAGGTCGATTACGCCGACCTCTACTTCCAATACACCCGCAACGAGGCGTGGAGCCTGGAAGAAGGCATCGTCAAGTCGGGCAGCTTCAGCATCGACCAGGGCGTTGGCGTGCGCGCCGTGTCCGGCGACAAGACCGCCTTTGCCTACTCTGACGACATCAGCCTGGACGCCTTGCTCAAGGCCGGCGCCGCGACCCGCACCATCGGCCGCGCCGGCAGCGGCCGCGTCAAGGTGGCGAGCAAGATGGCCTCACAAGGCGGGCGCAACCTGTACTCGCCCAATGACCCGCTGGACTCGATGGACGCCGCCGAAAAGGTGGCGCTGCTCGAGCGCGTGGAACGCATGGCCCGCGCCAAGGACCCGCGCGTGGTGCAGGTGATGGCTGGCCTGGCCGGTGAATACGACGTGGTGCTGGTGGCGCGCAGCGACGGCGTCATCGCCGCCGACGTGCGCCCGCTGGTGCGGGTCTCCGTCACGGTGATCGCCGAGCAGAACGGGCGCCGCGAGATCGGCTCCTCCGGCGGCGGCGGGCGCTATGCCTACGGCTATTTCACCGATGAGCTGCTGCGCCAGTACGTGGACGAGGCCGTGGCCTCGGCGCTCGTCAACCTGGAGGCGCGTCCGGCCCCGGCCGGTGCCATGACCGTCGTGCTCGGCCCGGGCTGGCCCGGCGTGCTACTGCACGAGGCCATCGGCCATGGCCTGGAGGGCGACTTCAACCGCAAAGGCTCGTCGGCCTTCGCCGGCCGCATGGGCGAGCGCGTGGCGGCCAAAGGCGTGACGGTGGTGGACGACGGCACGCTGGCCAACCGCCGCGGCTCGCTCAACCTTGACGACGAGGGCAACCCGACCCAGTGCACCACACTGATCGAGGACGGCATCCTCAAGGGCTATATCCAGGACACGCTCAACGCGCGCCTGATGAAGATGCCGGTAACCGGCAACGCGCGCCGCGAGAGCTACGCCGCGCTGCCGATGCCGCGCATGACCAACACCTACATGCTCAACGGCAACCGCGACCCGCAGGAGATCATCGCCAGCGTCAAGCGCGGCCTCTACGCGGTCAACTTCGGCGGCGGCCAGGTTGACATCACCAACGGCAAGTTCGTGTTCTCCGCCAGCGAGGCCTACCTGATCGAGGACGGCAAGATCACCGCCCCGGTCAAGGGCGCCACGCTGGTCGGCAACGGGCCGGAATCGCTCAAGGACGTCACCATGATCGGCAACGACATGCGCCTGGACTCGGGCGTGGGCGTGTGCGGCAAGGAAGGCCAGAGCGTGCCGGTGGGCGTGGGCCAGCCGACCCTGCGCATCGAGAACATGACGGTGGGCGGCACGGCCTGATTGCCGTCCCGCTGGCCGGGCAGGCCGGGCGCGGTCCCTTGCCGTTCAGGGCCGCGCCTCGTAGATCAGGTTGAACGGTGTTTGCGCCGCCCGGCGAAAACGCGAAAAACCGCCTTGCTGCACCACCGAGCGCATGCGTGCCTCGCCCGACTGGGCGCCCAGGCACAGCCCCACCTCCTGCGAGCGCGACGCTGGCGTGCAGATGAAGGTCGAGGCCGAGTAAAACACCCGCCCGACCGGGTTCAGGTTGTCTTCGAGCCGGTCGTTGGCGAAAGGCTCGACGATCATCCAGGTGCCGTCCGGGCGCAAGGTCTCGCGCACATGCGCGGCGGCGCCGGCCGGATCGCCCATATCGTGCAGGCAGTCGAACACGGCCACCAGGTCGTAATCCTTGCCGCCATACTCCTTGGCTTTTGCCACCTCGAAATGCACGCGGCCCTGCACGCCGGCGCGCGCCGCCGCCTCGGTGGCAAGGCGGATCGACGGCTCGTGGTAGTCAAAGCCGTAGAACTCCGATGCCGGATACGCCTGCGCCATGATGATGGTGGAGGCGCCATGCCCGCAGCCCACGTCGGCCACGCGAGCGCCAGCCTGCAACTTGGCCTGCACATCCTCCAGCGCGGGAATCCATTCCGCCGTCAGGTGCGCCGCATAGCCCGGGCGGAAAAACCGCTCGGTGCCGTGAAACAGCGACGGATCGTGTTCATGCCAGCCCAGCCCGCGTCCGTTGCGAAAGGCATCCACGATCTTGGGAATCGCCTTGAACTGCGCGACCGCGATCTGGAAGGCGCCTGGAATAAAGGCGGGGCTGCCCTCCTGGGCCAGCGCGAAGGCCTGCTCCTCGGTCAGGCTGAACAGACCGGTGGCCGGGTCATACGCGACATAACCGCTGGCCGCCTGCGCGGACAGCCACTCGAGCAGATAGCGCTCATCGGTATGGGTTTTCTCGGCCAGCACCTGCACTGTCATCGGTTTCTCGGCCAAGGCTTTGTAAAGGCCAAGCGTATCGCCGACCACGATGGTGGCAGCATGCATCACCGCGCCCAGATCCTGGACGAACTGCCCCATGAAGGCGTTTAGCCTCCCCTCATCGATCGCCATGATGTTTCCCTCCCCCTCAGCCCCGCGTGCCTGAGCTGCCCGGCACGCCGCGTTCGCCTGTCTTCCCCCGGGCAAACCGGTGCAGGTGCCGCCGCCGCACTGCGGTACGCGCTGGCGACGCCTATACTGGCCTCATTCATGTTGGTTCACGCACGGGAAGGCGCCAATACGCAGCATTGCGTACCGGCGCGCAGCCCAAAGCCGCCGCAATGCTCACATCCAGCCGCTGCCAGGATGACCAGGCGCTCTCCATGCTCGCCAGGCTGACCGCGCGCGAGCAGCAGGTGCTGCGCTGGCTGGCGCACGGCAAGACGGACCGTGAAATCGCGGGCATGCTCGGCATCAGCGCCCGCACGGTGCAAAAACACCTCCAGCATGTGTACGTGAAGCTGGGCGTGGAGAACCGCACCGCCGCCGTGATGCGTGGCCTGGAACTGGATCCGGGACCCGCCATGGGACGGACGGAAATTGTGGCCGGGCCAATGTCGGACGCTTGCCAAGCCCCTTAAAACGCGCTATAAAGATGCTTCGTTACCCGATGGTCAACAGCCTCCGCCGGCAGAATCGGCAAGGCCAGCGCAATTTTCTGCCATCTCGTGACGCGTTGCCGCAAGTAACCGACGCCATTTGAGCCGCACCCCATCCATGTCCGCTAAGTTTTATTTTTACTTTTTTAGCGATCTCGCACCGCTGGCGGATGGAGAGGGACGATCGTAAGTGCCTCCAGAATTCAAAAAAAGCCGCCAGCGAACCTGGCGGCTTTTTTTATACCGGCCCGCACCCAGCTCTAGCCCAGACACCCCAAACACACGACCCTACAAAATCCGGAGCCATCATGCTGAAGAACACCGACGACCTGCGTATTCGCGAACTCAAGGAATTGTTGCCCCCGGCGCACCTGATCCGCGAGTTCGGCTGCTCCGAAAAGGCGTCCGACGTGATCTACGGCGCGCGCCAGTCCATGCACCGGATCCTGCACGGCATGGATGACCGCCTGATCGTGATCATCGGCCCCTGCTCCATCCACGACACCCGCGCCGCGCTCGAGTACGCCAAGCTGCTCAAGGTCCAGCGCGACCGTTTCGCCGGGGAACTGGAAGTCGTGATGCGGGTGTATTTCGAAAAGCCGCGCACCACCGTGGGCTGGAAGGGGCTGATCAACGACCCGCACATGGACGGCAGCTTCAAGATCAACGACGGCTTGCGCACCGCGCGTGAACTGCTGCTGAACATCAGCGAGCTGGGCGTGCCGACCGGCACCGAGTACCTCGACATGATCAGCCCGCAATACATCGCCGACCTGGTCAGCTGGGGCGCCATCGGCGCGCGCACCACGGAAAGCCAGGTGCACCGGGAACTCGCCTCCGGACTGTCGTGCCCGGTCGGATTCAAGAACGGCACCGATGGCAACGTCAAGATCGCTGTCGATGCGATCAAGGCCGCCTCGCAGCCTCACCATTTCCTGTCGGTGACCAAGGGCGGGCACTCCGCCATCGTGTCGACCTCGGGCAATGAGGATTGCCACATCATCCTGCGCGGCGGCAAGACGCCCAACTACGATGCCGCCAGCGTGCAGGAAGCCTGCGAAGCGATCTCCAAGGCCGGCCTGGCCGCGCGCCTGATGATCGATGCCTCCCACGCCAACAGCAGCAAGAAGCACGAGAACCAGATCCCGGTCTGCGAGGACATCGGCCGCCAGATGGCCGCGGGCGACGAGCGCATCGTCGGCGTGATGGTGGAATCCCACCTGGTGGGCGGCCGCCAGGACCACGCCCAGGGCACGCCGGTGGAAGACCTCACCTACGGCCAGTCGGTGACCGATGCCTGCATCGGATGGGACGATTCGGTAAAGGTGCTCGAAACCCTGGCCAGCGCCGTCAAGGCACGCCGCCTGGCCAAGGGCACCGGCAACTGAGCCGCCTGACGCGGCCCGTGGCGCTTGCGCACCGGGCGCGCGGGCAAAGAAAAAGCCGCTGGAACCAGCGGCTTTTTCTTGCTCCGGACCCGCACGGCGTGGGCGCCGGCGCCAGTTGGCTTACTTCTTCAGCACCAGGCCGCCCGGCAGCGACTCAATGTAGGCGGCGATATCCTTCAGCTCATCCCGGGTGAAGGGACGCGGCTTGCCATCCTTGCCCGTCACGCCGGGGTTGGCGTTGACCTGGCCAGCCATGATGGCGTTGGAGCGGCCCACCTGCGGGTTGGTGGTGATCTGGTAGGCAGCCAGCGCGTGGTACAGGTAGTCGGCATGCTGGCCGGCCAGCTTCGGGTAATCCGGGGTGATCGGGGCATTCAAGCCGGCGCCGTGGCAGGCCGCGCAGTTGCCCTTCTCCACCAGCGCCTTGCCGTGCGCGAGGTCGGCAGCCGAGGCGGTGATGGCCGAGGCGCCCAGCACGAGTGCGCCGATCGCGAGCGAAAGCGTCTTAAGCGTATTCATGGGTGGGTCCTCTTACTTCTGGGTGTTGTTTTGCGTGCTGGAAGACTGCTGCGCGTAGTAGGCAGCCACGTCGGCGATGTCCTGGTCGGTCAGGGTCGCGGCAATGCCACGCATGGTCGGGTGCTTGCGGTCGCCCTTCTGGTATTCCTTGAGCGCATTCTCGATGTACTTGGCGTTCTGGCCGCCGAGCAGGGGCACCTGGTACACCTCGGGGAAGGAGGCGCGATAGCCGGGAATCCCATGGCAACCAATACACATCGCGACCTTGTTTTTGGCGGCGTCCACATTGCCCTTGACTTCCTGGGCTTGCGCAGCCGTTGCGGCCGCGCCCAGCACCACCATCGTGAGGAGCTTTTTCATTGTCGTAGCTGATTGGAAGTGTTAAACCCTGCGTGACCTGCCCAACCGGTCGGAAATGGCTTCAGAATGCGTCCGGCCGGACCGCATCTGCCCGCGGGTAGATGCGGTGCTGCCAGCGTAGGCCGGATACCCGGGCGCCATGGTAAGCGCTGCCAGTGCATCCCGGCGTTGTCTCCGCCTCATTCTGTAACCATCTCTTGTCATCGCCGCCTCCCGGCAAGGACCGCGGGATTGACAAGGCGGACGAAGCGAGGGGGGTGGAGTCTTGGACGTGGGGGGCGCGTCAAACCGCCGCATTGTACAGCACGCTGCACGTGGCAGTCCAGCATGGCACGGCGAGCCGCACGCGAACCGAAAAGCTCTTTTATACTGGCCAATTCCGACACGCACAAACCCCTTCAGGTTGCCCCATGTCCAACACCACCAACGCCAGCCAGAACCAGCAAAACCGTTTCGAAGGCACGCAGCAATACGTCGCCACCGATGACCTCAAGCTGGCCGTCAATGCCGCCCGCGCCCTGCAGCGCCCGCTCCTGATCAAGGGCGAGCCCGGCACCGGCAAGACCATGCTGGCCGAGGAGGTGGCCGCGGCGCTCGGCATGCCCCTGCTGCAGTGGCACATCAAGTCCACCACCAAGGCGCAGCAGGGCCTGTATGAATACGACGCGGTGTCGCGCCTGCGCGATTCGCAGCTCGGCGACGACCGCGTCCACGACATCCGCAACTACATCATCAAGGGCGTGCTTTGGCAGGCCTTCGAGGCCGACCAGCAAGTGGTGCTGCTGATCGACGAGATCGACAAGGCCGACATCGAATTCCCGAACGACCTGCTGCGTGAAATCGACCGCATGGAGTTCTATGTGTACGAGACGCGCGAGCTGGTCAAGGCGCGCCACCGCCCGCTGGTGATCATCACCTCGAACAACGAGAAGGAGCTGCCCGACGCCTTCCTGCGCCGCTGCTTCTTCCACTACATCAAGTTCCCCGACGCCGAGACCATGCAGCGCATCGTCGACGTGCACTATCCCGGCATCAAGCGCGAACTGGTAGCCGCTGCGCTCGAATCGTTCTACGAGATGCGCAACCTGCCGGGCCTGAAGAAGAAGCCCTCGACGTCGGAACTGATCGACTGGCTCAAGCTGCTGATGGCCGAGGACATCCCGCCCGAAGCGCTCAAGAGCCCGGACAAGAAGGCCGCGATCCCGCCGCTGCACGGCGCGCTGCTGAAGAACGAGCAGGACGTGCACCTGTTCGAGCGCCTCGTCTTCATGAACCGCGCCAACCGCTGAGCGCCGCGCCATGGCACGCTTCATCGAACCCGTCACCCTGCGCGGCCAGCACGCCCTGCTTGAGCCGCTGCGCCCGGAGCATGAGGCCGAGGTGCAGGCCGCCGTCGCCGACGGTGAGCTGTGGAAGCTCTGGTACACCTCGGTGCCGGCGCCGGACCAGGTGCGCGCGTGGACCGACACCGCGCTGCAGATGCGCGAGCAGCAGGGCGCGATGCCGTTCGTGATCCGCGAGGTCCGCGACGGCGTGCCGGGCGCGGTGGTGGGCGCGACGCGTTACTTCAATGTCGACAGTGCCAACCGGCGCCTGGAGATCGGCCATACCTGGCATGCGCAGCGCGTGCAGCGCAGCGCCGTGAACACCGAATGCAAGCTGATGCTGCTCTCGCACGCGTTCGAGCAGCTGGCATGCATCGCCGTGGAGTTCCGCACGCACTGGATGAACCACCAGAGCCGCACCGCCATCGCCCGGCTTGGCGCCAAGCAGGACGGCGTGCTGCGCAACCACCAGCGCATGCCCGACGGTTCGCTGCGCGACACCGTGGTGTTCTCCATCATCGCCAGCGAATGGCCGACGGTGAAACGCCACTTGCAATACCGCCTGGACCTGCCGGGGCGCGCCTCGTGAACCGGCACGCAAACCGCCGCACCCGCTGCGGGAAACTCTAAGCGAGCCCACCATGCTGATCGATTTCTTCTTCTCGCTGCGCCACGCCAAGCTGCCCGTCTCGGTCAAGGAATACCTGACCATGCTGGAAGCGCTCAAGGCCGAGGTGATCACGCCGTCGATCGACGAGTTCTACTACTTGTCGCGCATGACGCTGGTCAAGGACGAGAAGCACTTCGACAAGTTCGACCAGACCTTTGCCGCCTACTTCAAGGGCATCGAAAGCCTGGTCGACTGGAAATCCGACATCCCCCTGGACTGGCTGCAAAAGACGCTGGAGCGCGAGCTCTCGGCCGAGGAAAAAGCCAAGATCGAAGCCATGGGAGGACTCGACAAGCTGATGGAGCGGCTCAAGCAGCTGCTCGACGAGCAAAAGGAAAAACACGAGGGCGGCAACAAGTGGATCGGCACCGGCGGCACCTCGCCGTTCGGGCACGGCGGCTATAACCCGGAAGGCATCCGCATCGGCGGCCCGTCCAAGGGCAACCGCACCGCCATCAAGGTGTGGGAAACCCGCGCCTACAAGGACTACGACGACCAGGTCGAGCTCGGCACGCGCAATATCAAGGTGGCGCTGCGCCGCCTGCGCCGTTTCGCGCGCGAAGGCGCGGAAACCGAGCTGGACCTGGACGACACCATCCACTCCACCGCCGCCAATGCCGGCTTGCTCGACATCAAGCTGCGCCCGGAGCGCCACAACAAGGTCAAGGTGCTGATGCTGATGGACGTCGGCGGCTCGATGGACGACCACATCAAGCGCGTGGAGGAATTGTTCTCGGCCACCAAGACCGAGTTCAAGCACCTGGAGTACTACTACTTCCATAACTGCGTGTACGACTACGTGTGGAAGAACAATCGCCGCCGCCATGCGGAGAAGATCGCCACGTGGGATCTGATCCACAAGTACACGCCGGACTACAAAGTGATCTTTGTCGGCGATGCCACCATGAGCCCGTACGAGATCCTGCAGCCCGGGGGCTCGGTGGAGTACAACAACCCGGAAGCCGGGGCGGTATGGCTCAACCGCCTGATCGAGCAGTTCCCGCGCTTCGTCTGGCTCAACCCCGAGCCCGAAGGCCTGTGGCAGTACCGGCAGTCGGTCACGGTGATCAACCAGATCATGAAGTCGCGCATGTTTCCGGTCACGCTCGGCGGACTGGAGCAGGCGATGCGCCTGCTCTCCAAGTAACGCCACCGGGCCTGGACTGCTGCCCCTGTGCTTCAGGCGCGCAGCAGTCCGCCCAGCATTCCCCCCTGCTCGCCCCCACTCCCCCGCCCGCCCCCCCGCCCGCGCCCGAACAGCGTGCGCGCCACGCGCTCGCTATCCAGCCCGAAGCTCTGTGCCGCCGCCGCGGCGATCAACCCATCCAGTTCCGTGGTCGGCGCCAGGTCGCGCCCCTGGTAAAGCGATCCCTGCGCCAGCCCCGGCCAGTCGGCCAGCACGCGCCCGCCTTTGACCCCGCCGCCCAGCAACATCGCCGCCGCGCCGGTGCCGTGATCGGTGCCGCCGGTGCCGTTGGCAGCGGCGGTGCGCCCGAACTCCGTGGCCACCAGCACGGTGGTGCGCTCCCATGACGGGCCCAGCCCGTCGCGCAGTGCTGCCAGCATGGTGTCCAGGGCCTTGAGGCGAGCCGCCAGGCGTGGCGCTTGCGCACTGTGCGTATCCCAGCCGCCGGTCTCGATCATGGCAATGCGCGGCCCGTCCGCGCGCGCCAGGAAGCCCGCGGCGAGACGGCCAAGGCTGGCCGGGTCCTGGCGCGCACCGGCGTCGCCTGCCAGCCCGCGTGCCTGCATGGCCGCGCTCCAGAGCGGATGCAACTGCGGATCCATCTCGTAGAGCTGCCCGACGCGCGCGAGCAGGTCATCAGGCGCTGACGGCAATGCCGATGGCGCATAGGAGCCGACCTCCACCGGCCCGCGCAGCGCCGCCGGCACCGTGGGCGCGAAGGCGATGGCATTCTCGGGCCGCTTGGGCAGCAGGCTCACCAGCCGGTTCATCCAGCCATCCTTCACCTGGTAAGGCGCGGCGCCGCCGGTCTCCAGCACATTCTGGCCGTCGAAGTGCGAACGCTCGCGGTAGGGCGATGCCACTGCCTGCACGAACAGCGCCTGCCCGGCGGTGTACATCCGCGCCGTTTCCGTCAGCGCGGGATGCAGCGCGAACGTGCCATCGAGCTTGGTGGCTTGCGCTATGTCGATGGCCAGCGCGCCACGCAGGCGGGCGTAACCAGGATCGGCGTAGGGAATGAGCGTGTTCAGGCCATCGGCGGCGCCGCGCTGGATGACAAAGACGAAGCGGCGATCGGAATCGACGCTGGCGAGCGTGAGGCGCGGCAACGCAAGCATGGCGGCAGCGCCGCCCGTCACGCGGAGGAAATCTCGGCGGGAAAACATGGCAATCACCTCCGTTGGAAATCGGGCGACACCAGCAGCAAGGCCAGTGCGGTCTGCGCGCTTTCGGCACGCGCGATGGCGGCAGCGGTTGGTGCCGACAACGTGCCCGCAAGCAGCTTGGGGCCGAGCTCGCGCGCGTCGATCCGGTCGCCGACGCGCGCCGCCAGCCGCTGCGCCAGCTCAACCCGGCGCACCAGCGCATCGGGCGCGGCCCAGCTTGCGGCAATGTCGTCGTAGCCCGCCGGCGAGCCCGGCCGCCAGACCGGCTGTCCGAGCTGGGTCAGCATGGGCGCGAAGTGCTGTGCGCCGGCCTCGCGCAGACCCAACCCGCGCAAGGACGAAAGGGTCCACTCCCACGGCGTCTTGAATTTTGCCGGCGCGCTGGCCCAGGCCTCGGGCGACTGCACCAGCGCGCGGTACATCTCGGGCAGCATGCCACCGCTACGCAGGTACGCCTGCGACAAGCGCGCCACCAGCGCGGGCGGCGGCGCATCGGCAACGAAGTGGCGCACCAGCTTGGTGGCCAGGTGATTGGCCGTGGCCTCGCTCTGCGCAAGATCATGCAGCACGGCCAGCGCCTGCGCCTCGCCCTGCTGCGGGTAGCTGCGGCCGAGGATAGTGCGGGTGCCAGGCTCATGCACGCGCGCGCGGAACTGGAAGCGCCCGGGCTCGCCGTCTTCGCGTGCACCCAGGCCGCCGATGCTCCAGCCGGTCAGCGCACGCGCGAACTCGGTCACGTCGGCCTGCTGGTAGCCGCTGCGCACGCCGAGCGTATGCAGTTCCATGATTTCGCGCGCGAGGTTTTCGTTCAATCCGAGCTGGCGCTCGGGTGCGCGCTGCGCGGCCACCCGCGCGGCCATGCTGTCGGGGCCGATCGAGCGGACCTGGTCCAGAAAGACCTGCATGGCGGGATGGCGCTCCACCGCGACCAGCATGTCCTCGAAGCGTCCGAGCACGTGGGGACGGATCGCCTCGGCCTCGAAGGCGCCGGCCAGCGCAGCGACGGCCGGCTTCTCCACCGACACCGCAAAGTGGTTGGACCAAAAATGCACCAGCCGCTCGACGAACGGCGCTTGCGTCACCAGCGCACTGGTCACGCGCGCGTCGACGGCATCGCGATAGGCCTCGCGCGTCTCGCGCTGCAATTGCTGGCGCGCCGCGGTCTTTGCATCGGCCTGCGCCTGGCGCACCTCGCGCTGCTGGGCGCCAAACTCGCCGGCCAGCGCGGCCGTGCCCGGCTGCGCGCTCCAGGCCGCGGGCCTGGCCTCGTAGTGCTCGAACTGGCCCAGCAGCCAGCCACGCGGATCGGCTGGCAGCGGCTCGTCCGGGCGCGCGCCCAGCCCGAACCGGTTGACCGCGACAGCCGCGGCCGTCATGGCGGTGTTTGTCATGCGTTGCTCCCCTGGGAAGTGCCTGTTGGCTTTGTCGCCATTGCCACGATAATGGCCATCGCTGTCGTGGTCGATCGCCGCATCATGGCGCCGCCTTCGCAGGCCGCGCCTGGCCGGTGCGCAGCGGGCCGCGCTGGACCAGTGCATCGGCCAGCGTCTGTCTCTGCTCGGGCGACAGCGTGGCGGCGAAATCCACCACGCTGCTTTCCAGGCGGGCACGCACCGCGGCATCGGCCTCGCGCGTGCGGGCCAATGCCGCCGCCAGCGCGTCGCGTTCGAACTGCGGCTGCCGCAGCAATTGCTCCACCTGGTGGCGCCCGTCGCGCGCAGCGTCCACGTCCGACGCTGCGGCACGGCGTGCGGCGCGCAATCCTTGCAGGAATTGCCTGCGCTGCTCGGCCTCCAGCCCATCGGCGGCGAAACGCAGGCCGCGCGGCTGCGCGGCCGCCTGGCGCTCCACGGCGTACCAGCGATAGCCGCCGCCGCCAATCGCGCCCAGCAGGAACACGTTGACCAGCACGGAAACCGCCAGCGCCACCTTGAGCCGCTTCGGCGTACGCTCGTTCATTCCTCGCTCCCGTTATGCGCCATGCCACCGAAGCCGGTCGAGGCGTAGGGCAGATCGACAGCGGCCGGCGCCGGCACCGTGGCCAGCACGGCCGAGACCAGCAACGCGCCCGCCAAGGTGCCGGCCAGGCCGACGCCGGCCAGGCCCAGCCCGGACCACCACCACGGCGCGCGCGGCGCGGGTGCGCTCGCCGCAATGCGGCGCTGCAACGCCGCGTCCGGCGCGGCCACCTGATGCGCGGCCAGCAAGCGGTCGAGCGCAGCAGCTTCGGCCAGCGCGCCAAGATGCCCGGACGCGGCAGCCATGGCCTGGCCCGCGGCGCGCTCCCCTTCCGGCCAGCGTGCCGGATCGGCACCATAGCTCTCGGTCAGTGCGCGAAATCTCTCGGGTGTCATCGCAAATCCTCATGATGGCCGTCTTGCATGAGCAAATCGCGCAGGTTGCGGCGTGCGCGAGCGAGCAAGCTTTCCAGCGCCTCGATACTGATGCCCATCAACGCGGCGGCCTCGCCATTTGGCAACTCCTGGTAATACTGCAGCACCAACGCCTCACGCTGGCGCGCGGGCAACTTCGCCAGCGCCGCGCCTACGCGCGCGCCCTGCGCCGCCGCATCCAGCGCTTCCTCGGGCCCGGCCCCGGGCGCCGCCTGCTCGGGCACCGGCTCCATGGCCTGCTCGCGCGCGCCGCGCAAGCGGTCGTAGCAAAGGTTCAGCGCCACACGATGCAGCCAGGTGTCAAAGCGCGCCCGGCCGGGTTGCCAGCGCGCGGCGTGCTTCCACAACCGCATGAAGACTTCCTGTGCCACGTCTTGCGCTTCGCCGCTGTCGCCCAGCATGCGCGTAGCCAGCGCCAGCACGCGCGGCAGCTTGCGCGCGACCATCTCGCGTACCGCGGCTGCATCATGCCTGCCGATCCGCGCCAGCAGCGCATCGTCCGGATCTGTGTCACTCAATGGGTATGGTTCCGCGTTGCCGGTTCGTCCTTCTCGCAAGCCGCGCCCCCCCTTGGAGCGGGCGCGGCTTGCCTCGTCAGTACACAAAGACCGGCGCGCGATAGTGGTAATAAGCGGGTCGGGCCGGTACGATCACACAGCCAGACAACGTGGCGGCGACAAGCGCCGCGACCAGAAGGCTTTTCATCGGTTACCCCTTGCTGTAGTGACTGCCATCGCGCTTGACGAATGCCATGCCGCTCATGGTGCCCAATGCCCTTCGACCCAGCGCCATTGCGGGCCGTGCGCCACCCAGTGCCCCGGCACCCAGCGGTAGCCCGTCCTGACCGGGCGCCAATGGCGCCGCCGTCACGGCGACGCCCAGGCGGGCAAGGCTAGATGAGAGGGGCATTGATCTGCGCATGAGAAGCTCCAGTCCACAATCCACAGCCTGACGCGGTTTGCGCGCAGGCTCGTCATGTCTGTCATGTCTCTTAAACGCAGGCGGGCGGAAAAAACCGTCGCGGAAAAGCGTAAGTTTTGATTACAGCGTCGGCGCGCGGCTCACGCCACCACATCGACGCCTTCCATCACCCACTGGCGGAAGGTCTGCAGCGCCGGCAGATGCTGTTTCTGCTCGGGATAGCAAAGGTAGTAGCCCTTCTTGCTCAGCACCCGCGCCGGATGCGCCACCACCAGCACGCCGGTGGCGAGTTCCTCCTCGATCAGGCAGCGCGGGATCAGCGCGATGCCAAGCCCCGACATCGCAGCCTGCGTCAGCAGCGAGAACTGGTCGAAGCGCGCACCGCTCCAAGCCTTGCGGTTCGCCACGCCAAGCTCGGCGAACCAGTCAGGCCAGGCTTCGGGTACGGTGGTGTGATGCAGCAGGGGAAAACGCAGCAGCGCCGAGGGCGCGCGCGCCATGCCTTCCGGCTCGCCGGCCAGCAGGGCCGGGCGGCACACGGGCAGCACTTCGCGGCCAGTCATGTAGTCGGCCAGGCTGCCAGGCCACATACCGTCGCCGAAGCGGATGGCGGCATCAAGGTCGGGCTGGGAAAAATCGTAGCCCTGCGCGTGCGGCACGAATTCAAGGCTGACGTCGGGATGCTTCTCGAAGAATTGCGGCAAGCGCGGAATCAGCCATTTGGCGCCCAGCGTGGGCATGCTGGCGATATGCAGGGTGCCGCCGCGGCCCTGCTTGGCGATCAGTTCCACCGTGGCAGCCTCGATCTCGGTCAGGCTCGGGCGGATGCGGTCCAGGTAGCGCTGGCCGGCATCGGTCAGCATCAGGCGCTGGCGCACGCGCTCGAACAGTTCCACGCCAAGGAAGGCCTCCAGGCTGCGCACCTGCTTGCTCACGGCACCCTGGGTGACGTGAAGCTCCCGCGCCGCGGTGGTGAAGCTGTTGTAGCGTGCGGCGGCCTCGAAGGCCTGCAATTCAGTCAGCGACGGACATAAGCGTCGCATAGATAACCCCTTACTTCACTACCAAACGGAATGATCGCACGATTTTATTTCGTTTGCGGTGTGCCTGCACGAACAAGCAGAATCAGGGAAGCCTTTCTTTTCCCCGCTTTCACCGCTTTCACCGCTTTCCTTCTCTCCTTCTCCCCTCCCTCCATTCAGGAACCGAACCATGCAACGCCGTAACATGCTCCGCCTCCTTGCCGCCGCCACTGGCGCCGCCGCCGCCGGCCTGTCGCTGTCGGCCGCTGCCCAGGGCACGTACCCGACCAAGCCGATCTCGCTGGTTGTGCCGTTCCCGGCAGGTGGCACCACCGACATCGTGGCGCGCATCGTGGCCGACAAGCTCGGCCAGCAACTGGGCCAGACCGTGGTGGTGGACAACCGCGGAGGCGCCGGCGGCAGCATCGGTACCGGTTACCTGGCCAAGGCCGCGCCGGACGGCTACACCCTGGGCATCGCCACCGCTTCCACGCACGGCATCAACCCGGCCGTGTACCCGCGCCTGTCGTACGACGCCACCAAGGACTTCACCACCATCACCAACCTGGCTTCGGTGCCTAACGTGATGAGCATCAACCCGGCGGTGAAGGCCAACGACATGAAGGCCTTCATCGCGCTGGCCAAGGCCCAGCCGAACAAGATGGCCTACGGCTCGGCCGGCAACGGCAGCGTCTCGCACATGATGGGCGAGCTGTTCAAGATGAGCAGCAAGACCGAGCTGCTGCACGTGCCGTACAAGGGCGTGGGCCCGGCGCTCAACGATGCGCTGGCCAACCAGGTGCAGGTGCTGTTCGACAACCTGCCGTCGTCGCTGCCGTTCATCGAAGGCGGCAAGCTGCGCGCCCTGGCTGTGGCCTCGCCCAAGCGCGTGCCGGCCCTGCCCAACGTGCCGACGTTTGCCGAACTCGGCCTGCCTGAAGTCAACGACGCCGCCTGGTTTGGCCTGATCGCGCCAGCCAACCTGCCCGCCGACGTGCAAGCCAAGCTGCACGACGCCGCCGTCAAGGTACTGGCGCTGCCCGAAGTAAAGGCTAAGCTGGAGAAGCTGGGCGCGGTGCCGGTTGGCAACACGCCGGCGCAGTTCGCCGCGCAGATCAAGTCCGAAGTGGCGAAGAACAAGCGCATCGCCGCAGCAGCCAAGATCACCCTGGATTAAACGACGCACATCATGACGGAAGCAGACCGAAAGACCGGGCTCAGCCCTTACCTCCTGCAACTGCCGCAAGGCGAGAGCAGCCCGCTCTTTCTCGATTCGCCGCATAGCGCCACCAGCTACCCGGCTGATTTCCGGCCGGCGGCCGGCTTGCCCTTGCCGCTGCTGCGCCAGGCCGAAGACACCTTCGTCGACGAGCTGTACGCCGACGCTCCCGCACGCGGCATTGCGCTGCTGTGCGCGGGCTTTCCGCGCAGCTACCTCGATGCCAACCGCGGCATCGAGGAAATCGACGAAGCCGTGCTCGACGCGCCCTGGCCCGGCCCGCGCCAGGAAACCTCCAAGACCCGTCTTGGCAAGGGCCTG
Source organism: Cupriavidus basilensis (assembly GCF_000832305.1). Taxonomy (NCBI): domain Bacteria; kingdom Pseudomonadati; phylum Pseudomonadota; class Betaproteobacteria; order Burkholderiales; family Burkholderiaceae; genus Cupriavidus; species Cupriavidus basilensis. The sequence goes on along the minus strand of NZ_CP010536.1, from coordinate 1,275,135 downwards.
GTGTGGCGCGTGCTGGATACCGGCGAGGCCATCTACGACCGCAAGCTGAGCGTGGCCGAGGTGCAGGCGCGCATTACGCAGTACTACCTGCCCTACTACGCGCAACTGCAAAAGCTGGCCGACCAGGCCATCGCCACGCACGGCAGCGCCTGGCACATCAACTGCCACTCGATGCCCAGCCAGGCGGCGCAGTACGCCACCGAGCATCCCGGGCTGCAGCATCCGGACTTCGTGGTGGGCGACCGCGACGGCACCACCTGCGACACGCGCTTCACGGACCGCGTGGAAGGCGTGCTCAAGGAGATGGGCTACGACGTCTGGCGCAACCACCCCTACAAGGGCGTGGAAATCGTGCGCGTGGTGGGCCAGCCGGCGCAAAAGCGCCACAGCCTGCAGCTTGAGATCAACCGCAAGCTGTACATGGACGAAGTCGGCCTGGTGCACAACGCGGGCTTCGGCAAGCTGAAGGCAGACCTCAACGCGCTGCTGGACGACCTCAAGACCTTCGTCAAGACAATCTGAGCGGGTTCGGCGTTTTCGCATTTGAGGGCATTGAACACCGGGAGGCCCGCCGCGCATTGCGTGGCGGGCCCAACCGGCACCCGCTCTTGCCTCACACGTATCTCACTCGTGCATCACGCTTCGCGCCGCCATCCCCGGGCGGCCCGTGCCGCCGGGCAAAACACTGCCCTGCGCTGCACTCTGCTGCACATCCCGCATGCGTTCCCTTCGGGTAGAACCCTTAAGTCAGGAGATTTCGGAACTTTGCCGCATGGGTTTCCTCTATCATGGCAGACCTTTGCCAACCCCTTACGCTCCAAAGCAAGACGATCCCGTGATCCGACGAATCTCTGACCTCCTCAGCAGCCGGCTGTGTGCGCTCGCTGCTGCAGTGGCAGGTGCGATCGCCCTGGTGGGCTGCGCCGATACCCCGCTCAATGATCGCGACGCCGTGATGTCCCCCGGCATCGCCACGCCGGCAGCCGCTGCCAGCTCCGCGCCCACCCGCCCCGCGCCGCCCCCGCCCGCCACCGCCGCGCCGCCCACCAAGACCGTGACCCTGCCCGCGCAAGGCCGCGTGAGCCTGGCCGAGTACCGTGCGCAAATGCGCGAGCAACTGATGCGGACCGAGAACGCCAGCGCGGATGTGGCCGATTGCGCCGCGCACGCCAGCTGGGTCGTGCCCCGCTCGGCCACCTACGACGCCCTGAAGATCCCCACCGGCGCGCTCGGCGCCGGCCAGGCGACCGTCGAGCCATGGGACGGCCGCTTCTCACAGGGCAAGCAAGCGGTACCGGTCAGCTCGGTGGTGACATTTTCCGCGACCGCCCACAAGCGCCACGCCGAAGCCCTGTGGGAACCGGTCAAGGTGCGCTGCGGCTATGCCGACGGCATGATGCTGGCCTATGAATTGCTCGATGGCAGCGGCACCGTCATCAGCGAGCCGGCGGCAGCGCCCGCGGTGCGCAGCAGCGGCGCCAGCAATACGCGCCAGGCCACCAGCAGCAAGGGCCACAAGGGCAGCAAGGCAAGCAAGTCCGGCTCCGGCAAGGCCACCAAGTCGACCTCCTCGTCCAAGTCGAGCAGCAGCAAATCGACGGCCAAGAGCAGCAGCGCCAAGACCAGCAAGGCCACCACCGGCAAGTCGACCACCAAGAAGCCGCACTGAGGCCCGCCCGGGCGCTTCGGCCCCGCATGGGGCCGCCCTGCACCTGGCCAGTCCAAGCGGCGGCCAGGTGCCCGGGACATCCTCAGCCCAGTTGCGCCAGCACCGCCTGCAGCATCGCAGCGCCCAGCAAGGCGCTACGCGCGCCATTCCAGCCCACCGCCGGATCGGGCTGGTCGGCATTGTCCTTGAACGGCATCTCCAGCGTCAGCGACAGGCAGCCAAAGGTATGGCCGATGTACTTCGAGGCCAGTTTGAGCGCATCCTGGTTGTACTTGCTGGCGGCGTAGCCGTGCACATCCTGGAAGTCCGGCGTGGCGCGCTTGAACGCGTCGATGAAACGCAATTGCTCAGCCTTCTGGACCTCGGTAAAGCCGGGCAGCATCTCGCTGCCCGCGACGAAGTTATAGGGCAGGCCTTCGTCGCCATGGATATCGAAGAACATGTCGCAGCCGGTGGCTTCGATGGCACGGCGCACGTAATACACCTCCGGGCTGGTCTGCTCGCTGGGGGCCATCCATTCGCGGTTGAGGTTGGCGCCAGCCGCATTGGTGCGCAGGTTGCCGCGCGCCGAGCCGTCGGGGTTCATGTTCGGCACGATATGGAACACGGCGCGCTCCAGCAGGCGGCGCGCCACCGGGTCGCCGGCCCACATGCCAGTGCCCGTCAGGCGCTGCAGCACACCCTCGCAGAACCATTCCGCCATGGATTCGCCGGGATGCTGGCGCGCGATCATCCAGATGGCCTTCTTGCCGTCGCCAGGCGTGCCGACCGTGACCGCGGTCATGTCGCGGCCGTCCACCGTGCTGCCCAGGTGCGACAGCCGCGCCAGCGGCGAACGCTGGCAAGTGGCCAGCAGGCAGAGGTGGCGGTCCTCCGAGTACGGCTCGAAGTAGGCTAGCCACACGCTGTCATGCTCGGGCGTGAAGGCCACCGTCATGGTGCTGCCGTCGAAGCTGGTCGGCACGCGGAACCAGTGCGCGCGGTCATAGGAGGCCACGGCCTGGTAGCCGCGCCAGCCGTCGGGGTAGGTGCAGTCGCCGGCATTGAGGAACTGCAGGCGGCATGCCTGGCCAGCCGCGCCCTGGAGCCGGAAATGGAACCACTGGCGGAACGCTGCATGCGAGTCGGCCCGGATGCGCAGGCGGATGTCGCTTGCCTGCGCAAGCGATTCGACTTCAATGGCGCCCGAATCGAAGCTGGCGGAAATATGCAGGGCTGAACTCATGATGTGGCGTCTCGGAGGGTTCGTGCCGGGATGCCTGCGGGCCATCCCTGGCGCTGGGTTCGGGGGCGATAGGGCGATAGGGCGTAGCCGGAGCGTGCGTCAGTCTTCCAGGCGGCGGCGGAAAACCCAGCGGGCATCGTCGGATGCTGCGGCATCAAAGGCGTAGCCATGCTCGGCGAAACGCTTGAGCTTGGCCGGCTCGGTGATGCGATGCGTCACCGCGTAGCGGGCCATGAAGCCGCGCGCCCGCTTGGCGTGGAAGGAAATGATCTTGTAGCGGCCGCCCTTCCAGTCCTCGAACACCGGCGTGACGATCCTGGCGCCGAGCACCTTGGGACGCACCACCTTGAAGTATTCCTCGGAGGCCAGGTTGACCAGGGCCGGGCTGCCTTCTGCCTTCTGCGCCTTGAAGTCATCGTTGAGCAACTGCGTGACGTCATCGCCCCAGAACGCATAGAGATCCTTGCCCGCCACGTTGTCCAGGCGCGTGCCCATCTCCAGCCGGTAGGGCTGCATCCAGTCGAGCGGGCGCAGCACGCCGTACAGGCCGGACAGGATGCGCACATGCTTCTGCGCAAAGCCAAGGTCATCGTCCGACAGGCTGGATGCGTCGAACCCCTCGTACACATCGCCGTTGAAGGCGAGCACGGCCTGCTTGCTGTTGGCCGCGGTAAATTCCGGCGACCAGTCGCCGTAGCGGGTGGCGTTGAGCACCGCGAGCTTGTCGGAGATGTCCATCAGCGCCCCGATATCCTGCGGCGCGAGCTTGCGCAGACGCTCGATCAACACCGCCGAACGGTCGATGAAACGGGGCAGCGTATGGGTCTTCAGACGCGAGGGCGTCTCGTAGTCGAGCGACTTGGCAGGGGACAAGACGATGAGCATGGCAAAATCGCGGCAAACACAAAGGCCAGATTGTAACGAATGCACCCCGACTCCACCGCAGTACCCCTCAATTCCCCGCCGTCCCCACAGGCCAACCCCATCCCCGGCGCGCTGGCACCGCGGGTGGTGCTCGACTCCAACATCTGGGTCGACCTGCTGGTCTTTGCGGATCCGCACGTCGAGCCGATCCGGGCCGCGCTGGACACCGGCGCCATTGCCGCGGTAATCCGCGCCGATTGCCGCGAGGAGTTGCGCCGAGTGCTGGCTTATCCGCAATTTGCCCATTTTGGTGTCGATATTCCCGCCGCCATGGCCACGGTCGACCGGCTGACCGCCCTCATCGCCATCCCGGAACAAGCCGACATCGCGGCGGCCCGCCTGCCGCGCTGCCGCGATACCGACGACCAGAAGTTCATCGAGCTGGCGCACTTTGCCCAGGCCGCCTGCCTGGTCTCCAAGGACAAGGCCGTGCTCAAGCTCAAAGGCCGCCTGCGCCGCCTGAGCGGCGTGGATATCCTGCTGCCCCAGGCCTTCGCCGGCTGGCTGGCCACGCGCGAGCAGACCACGGCGCAGGCGCCGGCCGATCCCCGCTAGAATGCCAGCATCGTTTTCCGCCCATCCCGACCGCCCAGCCTGACGCAGCTTCCCATGCCCACGAACCACTCCGCCCAGCCCGGCACCCTTGCTCCCCTCACGCCGCCGGCTTCGCGCCTGCCCAAGGTCGGCACCACCATCTTTACCGTGATGTCGGCGCTGGCCGCCGAGCGCAATGCCGTCAACCTCGGCCAAGGCTTCCCGGATTTCGACTGCGACCCGAAGATCGTCGATGCCGTCGCGCACGCCATGCGCTCTGGCCTGAACCAGTACCCGCCGATGGCAGGTGTGCCCAAGCTGCGCCAGGCCATCGCCGGCAAGATCGGCAAGCTGTACGGCCATGCCTACGACTGGGACAGCGAGATCACGGTCACCGCGGGCGCCACCCAGGGCATCCTGACCACCATCCTGTGCGCCGTGCATCCGGGCGATGAAGTGATCGTGCTGGAACCCTGCTACGACAGCTACATCCCCGCGATCGAAATGGCCGGTGGCAAGGTGGTGTCGGTGGCCCTTGACGCGCCGCACTTCCACATCCCCTTTGACCGCCTTGCCGCCGCTATCACGCCGCGCACGCGGATGCTGCTGATCAACACGCCGCACAACCCCACCGGCACCATCTGGCGCGCCGGCGACATGGATCGCCTGGCCGGACTGCTGGCCGGCACCGACATCCTGCTGCTGTCAGACGAGGTGTACGAGCACATGGTGTTCGACGGCCAGCCGCACCAGTCGGTATCGCGTCACCCCGAGCTGGCACGCCGCAGCTTCGTGGTGTCGAGCTTCGGCAAGACCTACCACGTGACTGGCTGGAAAGTGGGCTATGTGGCCGCGCCGGCCGCGCTCTCGGCCGAGTTCCGCAAGGTGCACCAGTTCAATGTGTTCACGGTAAACACCCCGGTGCAGCATGGCCTGGCCGACTACATGGCAGACCCGGCGCCCTACCTGGACCTGGCGGCCTTCTACCAGGCCAAGCGCGACTTCTTCCGCGCCGGGCTGGCCGCCACGCGCTTCAAGCTGCTGCCGTCGGACGGCACCTACTTCCAGTGCGTGGACTACTCCGCCATCTCGGACATGAGCGAGGCGGATTTCTCGATGTGGCTCACGCGCGAGATCGGCGTGGCGGCGATTCCGGTTTCGGCGTTTTACTCGCAGCCGCGGGAGTCTGGGGTGGTGCGCTTCTGTTTTGCCAAGAAGGAAGAGACGCTGGCGCTGGCCCTGGCGCGGTTGAAGGCGCTGTAAGCACCGCTTTGGCCAGCGAAAAGAAAAGCGCCCGCGGCATGCCGCGGGCGCTTTTCCTTGTGCAAACCCTTCGCTTACTTCCGGCCGCTCAGCATCAGCTCGGTATTCGCCTTGCGATCCTCATTCACCTTCTGCACCGTCGGGCGCTCCGACATGCGCTTGAGGTACTCCTTGACCGGCAGGTCGGCCAGCATGTCCGTGCCGTAGATGATCTTGGTGCAAGACGAGATCAGCGGAAAGTGCACCACCGCGGCGCAGTCCGCCAGCGTAAAGGTGTCGCCCGCCAGGTAGGGCGAGAACTTCGCCAGCTTGGCGAAGGCGGGGATATAGCGCTCCAGCAGCTTTTTCTGGCGTTCCTTGACGCCGTCGCTGACCTTGCCGCCGAAAAACGCTTCAGGGTAAAGCTCGCGCACGGTCAGCTCCAGGTACAGCTCCAGGAAAGTCACCAGTTCGCGCACCTTGGCCGCCTCGTAGGGGCTGGCGGGCAGCAGCGGCGCTTGCGGGTAGGTCGCCTCGATGTAGGCGTCCAGTACTTCGGACTCGCATAGCGGGCCGTGATCGGTGATCATGTAGGGCACCTTGCCCAGGGGCGTGGCGTCGAGATCGGTCTTGCCGATCCAGGCCAGCTCCTCCTCGAAGGGCAGGTTCTTTTCCAGCAAGGCCAGCTTGACCTTGTTGTAGTAGTTGCTGGCGGCAAAACCACAGAGCTTCAGCATGTCTGTCTCTCTCCTCGTTATGGCCTGATTGGCAACCCACCGGGTGGATCGCGATGAAATCGGGGGCTAAGGTACCCTGCCCACACACTGGCAAGCAGGCATTGTGTGCCATGACAGACTCTGGCGGTCCGCGTTGGCCGATCAGCGCACGCCGCCTGCATCGCCCCACTGTCGCGGATGATGCAAAAAACGTACGATCGTGCTAATTTAACCACACTTTTCTGGACGCACTATGAGCACTTTCACCATTGACTCGCTTGGCATCGTCGGCACCGGCGCCATGGGCCGGGGCATTGCCCAGATCGCCGCGCAGGCCGGGCTGACCGTCAGCCTGTACGATACCAACCCGCAAGCCGTGGCCGCCGCCCGGCAATACCTGCAGGATACCTTCGCCAAGCTCGCCGAAAAGGGCAAGATGAGCGCCGAGGACGGCGCCGCCGCGCTGGCCCGCGTGCTGCCCTGCAATGTGCTGGAAGACCTGGCCGGCTGCGACATGGTGCTCGAGGCCATCGTCGAGAAGCTCGAAGTCAAGCGTGACCTGGTCGCCAGGCTCGAAGCCGTCCTGCGTGCGGATGCCGTGATTGCCTCCAACACGTCATCGCTGTCGATCACCGCGATCGCGGTGGGCGCCAAGCAACCTGGCCGCATCGCCGGCTACCACTTCTTCAACCCGGTGCCGCTGATGAAGGTGGTCGAGGTGATCGACGGCTTGTCCGGCGACCCTGCCGTGGGAGACGCGCTGATGGCGCTGTCGCGCCGCCTGGGCCATACGCCGGTGCGCTGCAAGGACATGCCCGGCTTTATCGTCAATCATGCCGGCCGCGGCATGAATATCGAAGGCCTGAAGGTCGCGCAGGAAGGCGTGGCCGACTTCGCCGACATCGACGCCATCATGCGCGAGCAGGCGGGCTTTCGCATGGGCCCCTTCGAGCTGATGGACCTGACCGGGCTGGACGTGTCGCACCCGGTGATGGAATCCATCTACAACCAGTTCTACCAGGAGCCGCGCTACCGGCCGTCGCCCATCACGGCGATCCGCTCGGTGGGCGGCCTGATCGGCCGCAAGGCCGGTGCCGGTTTCTACCGCTATGCCGACGGCCAGAAGCAGCTGCCCGCCACCGCCGCCCTGCCAGCGGCGCGCCCCGCCAGTGTCTGGGTGAGCCGCGCCGACGAGCGCGGCCATGACATGGCCGTCAAGCTGATCCTCGCGCTAGGCATGACGCCGGAAGCCGGCAACCATCCCTCCGGCGACGCCCTGATCGTGGTCACGCCGCTGGGCCTGGACGCCACCACCTGCGCGCTGCAGGAAGGACTTGACCCGGCCCGCGTAATCGCCATCGACACCCTGCTGCCGTTCGAAGCCACCAAGCGCCGCACGCTGATGACCACGCCGGCCACGTCAGCCGCCATGCGCGAGGCCGCGCATGGCCTGTTCGGCAGCGACGGCGTGCCCGTGACCGTGATCCGCGACTCGGCCGGCTTCGTGGCCCAGCGCATCATCAGCTGCATCGTGAACATCGCCAGCGACATCGCGCAACAGCGCATTGCCACGCCGGTGGACATCGACCTCGCCGTCAACCTCGGCCTGGGCTACCCCAAGGGCCCGCTGGCGCTGGGCGACGTGATCGGCCCGCACCTGGTACTGACCGTGCTGCGCAACCTGGAACGCCTGACCGGCGACATGCGCTACCGCCCTAGCCCGTGGCTGTGGCGCCGCGCCGGCCTCAAGCTGTCGCTGCTGGCCGAAGAGCAGTAAGAACCGCGACCGCAGGCTTGTTTCCGGCCTGCGGTCGTTTCGTATCCAACACCGCATTGCATCGTTGCATTCGCTCATCCGCACAGGCCGCCATGACCGCACAGCTGCTATCCGAACGCGTCGACACCACCCTGGTGCTGACCATCTCGAACCCCGAGGCACGCAACGCGCTGCATCCGGACATCTACGCGGCCTCGCAGCAAGCGCTTGAGCTGGCCTCGCGCGACGACGAAATCCGCGCGGTGGTGATCACCGGCGCCGATGGCGTGTTCTGCGCCGGCGGCAACCTCAACCGCCTGCTTGGCAACCGCGCCAAGCCGCGCGAGGTGCAAGCCGAGAGCATCGAAGTCCTGAACCACTGGATCGAAACGCTGCACGCCTTCCCCAAGCCGATCATCGCCGCCGTGGAAGGCCCCGCGGCGGGCGCCGGCTTCTCGCTGGTGCTCGCCTGCGATTTCGTGGTGGCCGCCAGCGACGCCAAGTTCGTGATGGCCTACGTCAACGTTGGCCTGACGCCTGACGGCGGTGGCTCGTACGAGCTGGCCCGCGCCCTGCCCCGGCAGCTCGCCTCCGAACTGATCATGGAAGGCAAGCCCGTGGATGCCGCGCGCCTGGCGCATTTCGGGCTGGTCAACCGCGTGGTGCCGCCCGGCCAGGCGCTGACCGAAGCGCTGCGCCTGGGCGAATCGCTGGCCACGCGCTCGCCGCACGCCATGGGCCGCATCAAGGGCCTGATCAACCACGCCGCCACCGCCAGCCTGACCGAGCACCTGGCGCAAGAACGCGACAACTTCGTGGCCGCGCTGCATCACAAGGATGGCGGTGAAGGCATCGGCGCCTTCCTGGAAAAGCGCAAGCCGAACTACCGCTAAGCCGCCCTGCCCGCCGGGTTCGCCAACGCGCGTACCCGGCCTCGCAATGCCACGCCAATGATGCCCGCGCAGACAGGCACAGAAGCACAAGCACCGGAGACTTGCATGGAATTGCCGCCCTCGCCCCGCCGCCGCATCTACCTGATGCGCCATGGCGCGGTGACCTACTTCGACGAGACCGGGCGCCCCGCGCTGCCCGAGCTGGTGCCGCTCAACGAGACCGGGCGCGTGCAGGCCAGCGCGGCTGGCCGTGCCTTTGCCGCCGAGAACATTGGCTTTGACCGCATCATCGTCAGCGGGCTGCCGCGCACGGTGGAGACCGCCGAGCGCGTGGTGGCGGCGTTGCCCGGCATGGCCGATGCCGCGATGGAAACCTGGCCCGAGCTGCAGGAAATCCGCGGCGGCAAGCTGCAAGGCATCAGCGACGACAAGCTGCGCGATGCCTTTATCGGCGCCTTCGAAGGCGAAGTGCCCGAAGACAAGCGCTTCCTCGATGGCGAGAGCGTGGGTGAATTCCTTGACCGCGTGCTGCCTGCGCTGCGCCGCCTGCGCGACGACCCGAACTGGGACACCGCCCTGCTGGTCCTGCATGGCGGCACCAACCGCGCCATCCTCTCCCACGCCATCACCTGCGGGCGCCGCGTGTTCTACGGCAGCCTGATGCAAACCGCCGGCTGCATCAATGTGCTGGACGTGGGCGACGATCCGCTGGACTGGGTGGTGCGCATGATGAACTACTCGCCGCCCACGCCAGTGCACAGCGGTACGCGCCACACCACCATGGAAGTGTTGCTGCATCAATATCTGCGCTTTCGCGACCTGCGCGGGCCGGCCAGCTAGCCACGCCGCATAGAGATAAAGATGAAACAGACAAGACGGACAAGACAGACAAGACAGACAAGACAGACGTAATCGAATCTCGAAAAACCCGGAACATACCGAAAACACGGAGACAGCATGAGCACCAACGTTTCGAATTTCGAAGGCACCCGCGAGGTAGCCGAGCAGCAACGCTTTGACATGGCCGCGCTGGAAGCCTGGATGCGCGAGCATGTCGCCGGCTTTGCCGGCCCGCTCTCCATCGAGCAGTTCAAGGGCGGCCAGTCCAACCCCACCTTCAAGCTGATCACGCCGGGCCAGACCTACGTGATGCGCGCCAAGCCGGGCCCCAAGTCCAAGCTGCTGCCTTCGGCCCACGCCATCGAGCGCGAATACCGCGTGATGGCCGCACTGGCCGGCACCGATGTGCCAGTGGCCAGGATGTACGCGCTGTGCGAAGACGAAACCGTGATCGGCCGCGCCTTCTACATCATGGAATTCGTCGCCGGGCGCGTGCTGTGGGACCAGTCGCTGCCCGACATGACGCCGGCCGAGCGCGCCGCCATCTACGACGAGATGAACCGCGTCATCTCCGCGCTGCACACCGTCGACTACAAGGCCATCGGCCTGGGCGACTACGGCAAGCCGGGCAACTACTTCTCGCGCCAGATCGAGCGCTGGACCAAGCAGTACAAGCTGTCCGAGACCGAGAGCATCCCGGCCATGGACTCGCTGATGGCCTGGCTGCCCGAGCATATCCCGCAGGAAGACGCCGATCTTACGTCCATCGTGCATGGCGACTACCGGCTGGACAACCTCATGTTCCACCCCACCGAGCCCCGCGTGCTGGCCGTCCTCGACTGGGAACTGTCCACGCTGGGGCACCCGATGGCCGACTTCGGCTACCACTGCATGAGCTGGCACATCGCCCCGGGACAGTTCCGCGGCATCGCTGGCCTGGACCATGCCGGACTTGGCATCCCTGACGAGGCCACTTACCGCCGTACCTACGAGCAACGCACCGGCCGGCCGATCACCGGTGACTGGAATTTCTACCTGGCGTTCAGCATGTTCCGGATTGCCGGCATCCTGCAGGGGATCATGAAGCGCGTGGTGGACGGGACGGCCTCCTCCGCGCAGGCCGCGGATGCAGGAAAGCGTGCCCGGCCGATGGCGGAAATGGGCTGGGAGTACGCAAAGAAGGCAAAGCAATAACAATCCGACACTTCGCCGGAATCATCAGGAAACCTCTTCCCAAGCGCGGGGAAGAGGTTTTTTTACGGGACAAGTTATCGTATCAGATGATGTGTTGCCCTGTTTTCGGCAATCACCTCCAATCACCTCACTGCGACCCGCACCGGGTTCGCCATCCCTCACACCCAGAGCGCTGCCAGAAAATGCCCTGGACCCGCCCAGTACTTCCGGCTATGATTCAACATATACGACAACATACAACAAAGACAAAGCCGGAGACAACGCCAATGCCAAGCAGCCGCCGCACCTTCCTGACCCAACTCTCGACCCTGGGCGCAACCGCCACGCTTGGCAGCCTGGGCGCAGCCGGCACGCTGCTGTCGTCCACGGCGAAAGCCGCCGACTGGCCTACCCGCCCGATCCGGCTGGTTGTACCCTATCCCGCCGGCGGCTCATCCGACATCATTGCGCGCCTGATCAGCCGCCAGCTCGGCGAGGCGCTCGGCCAACCCATCGTGGTGGATAACCGCCCAGGCGCCAACGGCAATATCGGCGCCGCCATGGTCGCGCAGGCCGGCGCCGACAATCACACGTTGCTGCTGTGCGATGTCGGCGCGCTGGCCATCAGCCCGTCCGTCTACACCAAACTCACGTTCGATCCCGGCAAGGACCTGAGGGGCGTTTCCATGCTGGCGTATTCGCCGCATCTGCTGGTGGTCCATCCCTCGGTGCAGGTCAGTAACCTCAAGGAACTGGTGGACCTGTCCAAGCGCACCCAGCTCAACTTCGCCGTGACCGCCATCGGCAGCGCGCCGCACCTGGCGGGCGTGGCGGTGGCGCAGGCTACCGGCGCGAAGTGGCAGTACGTGCCATACAAAGGCGGTGCGCAGGCGGTGGCCGATACCGTGGGCGGCACCGCCCAGGTGCTGATGAACGGCATGCTGGCGACGCTGCCCCAGGTGCAGGCCGGCAAGCTGAAGGTGATCGCGGTGTCCAAGAAGACCCGCATGCCGCTGGTGGGGCAAGTGCCTACCATCGCCGAGCAAGGGGTGCCGGGCTTCGAGTCTGGCACCTGGCAAGGCGTGATGGCGCCCGCGGGCATGCCCGATGCGCTGGTGGCACGCATCAGCAGCGAACTGATCCGCATCATCCGCTCGCCGGAAGTGCGCGCGCAGCTCGCCGGCCAGGGGGCGGAAGTGGTGACCATGACGCCACCGGAGACAAACAAGTTCTTCGTCGCCGAGCGGGCACGCTGGGCAACCGTGGTGAAGCAGGCCGACATCCGGCTCGACTGACCCGCATGCCGGGTCTTGGCGAATTCTGACTTTTTTGCTCGCGCTTAACCCCTTGCTCCAGGCTGCCTCGTTTCACTGACAGCGCCCTGCCGCCGGCATCGCCGGCGCGGCCCTTCAGGAGAAAAGAACATGCTTAAGCGCTTGGGAGCCTTGGCCATCGCCTTTGCGGTGGCCGCTTGCGGTGGTCATTCCACCACTGCCCCTACCCCGCCGGATCTGCCCGCGCGCGCCGACAACGCGGCACCGGCCACGCAGCCGGTGGCACCACCCCCGGTTGCCCCGGCCGCTCCCGTGCAGTCCGTGCCCACCGTACCCATGGCACAGGCCCGCAATACCGCGCCTGCCGCCAGGGAGGCGATCGCCGGCGCCATGGCCGATGCCTACGCGCCTGCCATGCGCGCCATGCCTGCGCCGCCCATGACCCTGATGGCACGCCCCAAGCCCTATCCGCAGCAGCTGCCCGGGCCAGACCGTGAGCGCTATGGCGCCATCGACGAGAACGGCGTGCAGCAGGTAGCGCAAGCGCCTGTCTCGACCTTCAGCATCGACGTCGACACCGGCAGCTACAGCAATGTGCGCCGCCTGCTCAATGCCGGCCGCCTGCCGCCGGCCGACGCGGTGCGCGTGGAGGAAATGGTCAACTACTTCCCGTACGACTACGCGCAGCCGCGCGACGGCCGGCCCTTTGCCGTGCACGCTGACGCCGCGCCCGCGCCATGGCAAGCGCGCAACGTGCTGCTGCGCATCGGCATCAAGGCGGCCGACGCGGCGCGCGACAGCCTGCCGCCGGCCAACCTGGTCTTCCTGGTCGATGTGTCGGGGTCGATGTATTCGCCCGACAAGCTGCCGCTGCTGAAGTCCTCGCTCAAGCTGCTGACCAACGCGCTGCGCGCGCAGGACCGCATCACGCTGGTGACCTACGCCAGCGGCACGCGCGTGGTGCTGCCGCCAACGTCGGGCAGCGACAAGGCAACCATCTCGTCGGCCATCGACTCCCTGGCAGCGGGCGGCTCGACCGCCGGCGCGAGCGGCATCGCGCTGGCCTACCAGGCTGCGCAGCAGAGCTTTATCGCGGGCGGCATCAACCGCGTGCTGCTAGCCACCGATGGCGATTTCAACGTGGGCATCACCGACTTGCGCCAGCTCAAGGCCCTGGTCGCGGAGAAGCGCAAGTCCGGCGTGTCTCTGTCCACGCTGGGCTTTGGCACCGGCAACTACAACGACCAGATGATGGAGCAACTGGCCGACGCGGGCGATGGCGCCTACTCGTACATCGACAACCTGATGGAAGGCCAGAAGGTGCTGGTCGAAGAGTTCAGCTCCACGCTGGCGACGGTGGCGCGCGACGTCAAGATCCAGGTCGAGTTCAACCCCGCCACGGTCAAGGAATACCGCCTGATCGGCTATGAAAACCGCGCGCTCAGGCGCGAGGATTTCAACAACGACCAGGTCGACGCCGGCGACATCGGCGCCGGCCACACCGTGACAGCGCTCTATGAACTGACGCTGGCGGGCCAGCCCGGCCTGATCGAGCCGCTGCGCTACCAGCCGGCGAGCCCCGCCGCCCAGCCGGACAAGGGCACCGCTGGCGAGCTGGCCCACATCAAGCTGCGCTACAAGCTGCCGCAGGCGCAAGCCAGCGAGCTGATCGACCTGACCGTGCAGGACAGCGCGGTGCGGCCGCTGGCGCAGGCCGACGATGCCTTGCGCTTCGCCGCGGCGGTAGCCGGCTTCGGCCAGATACTGCGTGGCGGCAATCATGTCAACGGCTGGACCTATGCCGACGCGCGCACCCTGGCGCTCGGCGCGCGCGGCACCGACCGCTTTGGCTACCGCGGCGAATTCATCAAGCTGGTCGACCTGGCGCAGGCCCTGTCCACGCGCGCCCCGCTGGCGCAAAGCGGCGAGCCTGCCAGGGAGCCGCCACGCTGAGGCCGCCTCGCTCACCATCCGCCGGGTTGCCCGCGCGCAGGCACCCGGCATGCACAGCCCCTCGCAGCGGCGCGCGGGGCTGTCATATACTCCCGCGCATGCATGCCTCCCCACGTGGCGCCCCGCCCTCCCCATCCTCTGCCGGACTGTCCGCGCTGCCGGATACCGACCTGATGCTGCTGGTCGCCAACGGCCTGATCGAGCAGCCGGTGGCCGAGCTGTTCCGCCGCCACAACGCAGCGCTGTACAACTACGTGGCCTGGCTTTGCCAGGGCAACACCGGCGAGGCCGAGGACGTGACCCAGAAGACCTGGGTCAAGCTGATGACCCGCTGCGCGGACTACCAGCCCAGCGCGGCCCTGCGCACCTTCCTGTTCCAGATCGCGCGCAATACCTGGCTGGACCAGTTGCGCGGTGCCTACGAGCGCCAGCGCGACATGCTCGACGAGACGCACCTCGCCCTGCCGGCGGACGATCTCAGCCCCGAGGCCGAGGCGCAGCTGCGCCAGAACCTGCAGGGCGTGCGGCAAGCGCTGCTGGCGCTGCCGGCGGCGCAGCGCGAGGTGATCGTGCTGCGCTTCTTCAGCGAGATGAGCGTGGAGGACATCGCCCTGACGCTGGGCGAGAAGTTCGAAACCATCAAGAGCCGGCTGCGCTACGCCTTTGCGCGGCTGCGCGAGAGCCTGGCGGCCACGGTGCCGCAGGAGCCGCTGCCATGAGCGCGGACGAACGCTTCATCGCCGGCGAGGACCGGCTCGCGGCATTGCTGCGCGAGTTGCCCGCCTTTGTACCACCCGCCTCGCTGGAGGCCTCGGTGCTGGCCGCGGCGCGTGCGGAGCAGGCGGCGCGCAACGCGCCAGCGCCGCTGCCGCCTGCCTCGCTGCCGGCCAAGGTCCGGGCCTACGCCGAACAAGCCGAGGCGCCCGCCGACGATGACGAGCTGGATTTCACGCCGCCGGCGGGATTGCAGGCATCGGTCATGGCGCAAGCCGCACGGATCCAGGCGGCACAGGCCACGCGCCGCAATGCCGTGCTGGAGGAAATCCGGCGCGGCGACGTGCCGCAAAGCGTGCTCGGCGCGCCTGTCAGCGAGGCTGCGCAGGCGTGGCTGCGTGAGCAGGCGCTGTCCGCACAACCGGCCGAAGGCGAAGCGTCAACTGGCAAGCCGCCCCGTGCCCGCCCCGCACGGCGCTGGTGGCCCGCGCTGGGCGCGCTCGCCGCCACCCTCGGCGTGGGCGTCTTGTCGCTGCAGATCGTCATGCGCCAGCTTGACCTGCGCAACGGCGAAATCACGTTGCCCGCCCAAGCCCCGGCCCCCGTGGCGGACACGGCGGACAAGGCGGACAAGGCGGACAAGGCGGCGAACAAGCCCGCAAAGCAGGCGGAACCCGCCAAGCCGGTTGCACAAGCGGCGGTGCAGCCAGCGGCCCCAGCCCCAGTTCCGCAAGCGGAATCCGCGGGACAGCCGGCGTCGCCGCGCGCGGATGCGCCAGTGCCTCCGCCCGCCGCTCAAGCCACTAACGCCACTAAAGCCGCACAGCCTGCGCCTGCGCCGGCCAGCCCGCCCGCCACGGCCAACGCACAGCCCCTGCGCCCACCGCCCGCCGAGGCACCGGCCGAGGCCGCGCCGCGCGAGCCGGACCGGCTAGCGCAGCGGCGTGCACCTGAACCCAGGGAAAACGCGGCAGGCATGGCGGGCTCGCTCTCCGCCGGAGCGCCTCCCGCCGCAGCGGCCGCGCCGGCGGTACGTGTCCCGGCACCCATGGCATCCATGGCGCCGATCGCGCCGATGGCGGCCATAGCGCCGCCAGCCCCGATCGCACCCATCGCGCCACCGGCGCCAGCGCCCACCTTCGATGCACCCAGGCTGGCACTGCGTGCCAGCCCGTCGCAGCAGGCCGATGCGGCACGCGCACCCGCGCCTGCCGCACGCGTGCAAAGAGTGGGAACGTTGACGATGAGCTTGCGGGAGGAACCGCAGCTAGCGGTGGAGCGCTTGCTGTCCGCCCCGTCGGGGGCCGAGCCCGCCGCCGGGGCGCAGCTGGCGCTGCGTGTCACGGCGTCGGCGCCGGCAAGCCCCGAGGTCAGGGCGTGGGTCGAGCGGCTATGGCAGGCGGTGCCGGCGCCATACCGGCCGCCGCTGCCCTATGCGGTGCAGGCCGACAGCACGTTGCCGCCAGCCACCGTGCGCATCGAGCGCCAGGCCGACAGCGCGCCTTGGTAGGTTCAGGGACCAAAGCTCGACGCGTTCAGTCCTGCGCCACCTCGCCCACACCGCCGCCGAGCGCGTTGATCACCGCCAGCAGCTGCTCGCGCAGCCAGCGATTGGCGCCATCGTTCTCGCCGCCGGCATGCCAGTAGAGGTGCAGCTCCAACGTAGGCACCTTGAAGGGCAGCGAGAGCAGGCGATTGGCATAGGGCTCGTTGGCGATGCGCGCGTAGCGCAGCGGCAGCGTGGCCAGCAAGTCGGTGCAGCTCACCACCCTGCAGGCAGCGGCGTAATGCTGGCAGCGCAGCCGCACCCGGCGCGTCAGGCCCATGCGGTGCAGCGCCTGGTCTTCCAGTCCGGCCCCGCGCCGGCGGGACGACACATGCACATGCTCGGCGGCCAGGTAGCGCTCCAGCGTCAGCTCCTTCTTCATCAGCGGATGGTCGCGGCGGGCCAGCACCACCATCGGGTCGGCCATGAAAGGCGTGTGATGGATGGCCGGCGACACCGGCAGCAGGATATCGATGGCGGCGTCGAGCGTGCCGGCGAGCAGTTCCGACTCCATCTCGCGCCGGTCGAAGCGGATCGCCGCGATCTCCACCTGCGGCGCCATCGCGGTCACGCGCGCCATGAGCGGCGGCAGCAGGGTGGACTCCAGCGCATCGCGCATGCCAATGGTGAAGCGGCGCACCGTGGCCGCCGGATCGAAGTGCGGCGTGTCCTGCAAGGTGCGGGCAAAGGATTGCAGGGCCGTGCGCACCTCGGTGGCCAGCGAGCGCGCCAGCGGCGTGGGTGCCATGCCTTGCCCCCGCCGCTCGAATAGCGGGTCGTCGAACAAGAGGCGCATGCGCCCCAGCGCGTGGCTGACCGCGGGCTGGGTCAGGTTGAGCTGGCGGGCGGCGGCCGTGATGCTGCCTTCGCTATAAATAGCGTCGAACACCACGAAGAGATTCAGGTCGATGCGGGATAGCTGCATGTCGGGCATTCTGGCATGGAATGCACAGTATTGATACTGACAAATCCAGAAAATTCATTTTTCTAATTACCTGGATTGCGGTACAGTCCTCTCCAGTCGGCGCAAACCGCGTCCGCCGGTGCCGGAAACGGCCCGCCGCAACCCGCGGCGGCCCAACCGATACCGGCCTCATTCAGAGGTGGAGGAGACAACATGCAATTCGAGTACACCCCCAAGGTCAAGGAAATGCAGGCTCGCCTGCTGGCCTTCTTCGACAAGCACATCTATCCGAACGAGAAGCGCTTCTACGCCGAGATTCAGGCCAACCGCCAGGCCGGCAACGCCTGGGTCCCGACCAAGGTGATCGAGGAACTCAAGCCGCTGGCGCGCGAAGCCGGCCTGTGGAACCTGTTCCTGCCCCATTCCAAGCGTGCCCCGGAAGGCTTGTCCAACCTGGAATACGCACCGCTGTGCGAGATCATGGGCCGGGTGCCCTGGTCGGCCGAAGTCTTCAACTGCGCGGCGCCCGATACCGGCAACATGGAGACGCTGGAGCGCTACGCGTCGGACGAACTCAAGGACAGGTGGCTTGAGCCGCTGCTGCGCGGCGAGATCCGCTCGGCCTTCCTGATGACCGAGCCGGCCGTGGCTTCGTCGGACGCCACCAATATCTGCTGCAGCATCCGCCGCGATGGCGACGAGTACGTGATCAACGGCACCAAGTGGTGGTCGTCGGGCGCGGGCGATCCCCGTTGCGAGGTCTATATCGTGATGGGCAAGACCGACCCGGAAGCGGGCCGCCATGAGCAGCAATCGATGATCGTGGTGCCGGCCGATACCGCAGGCATCACCATCAAGCGCTTCCTGCCGGTGTTCGGCTACGACGACGCGCCGCACGGCCACATGGAGATCGAGCTGAAGGACGTGCGCGTGCCGGCGGCCAACATCCTGCTGGGCGAAGGCCGCGGCTTCGAGATCGCCCAAGGCCGCCTCGGCCCGGGCCGCATCCACCACTGCATGCGCAGCATCGGCGTGGCCGAGCGCGCACTGGAACTGCTGTGCAAGCGCGCCCTGTCGCGCGTCGCATTCGGCAAGCCGGTGGCCGCCCAGGGCGTGACGCGCGAGCGCATCGCCGAAGCCCGCTGCGAAATCGAAATGGCGCGCCTGCTGACGCTCAAGGCCGCCTACATGATGGACACCGCCGGCAACAAGGTGGCCAAGGCCGAGATCGCCATGATCAAGGTCGTCGCCCCCAACATGGCGCTGAAGGTGATCGACTGGGCCATCCAGGTGCACGGCGCCGCTGGCGTCTCGGACGAATTCCCGCTGGCCAACTGGTGGGCGCACCAGCGCACCCTGCGCCTGGCCGATGGCCCGGACGAGGTGCACCGCAACGCCATCGCCAAGCTGGAGCTGGCCAAGCACATGGGCGTGAGCTCGGACGACATCAACATGCCGGTGACACGCGGCTTCTAAGCTGCAACAAGCCGCAGCAAGCCGCAATCCGCCACGACCGGCCTCACCGCCGGCCCTGCTGGCAACATGGGAAACGCGCAGCCAGTCTGCGCGTTTTTTTCTTCTGTGCTTAAATCGCGCGGTTCGCCACGCGTGTGGTCGATGTGGCGATTCACCGTTTGCACGATCGCAGCCAGGAGCCCTTCCCGATGATCGACGTCTACAGCTGGCCCACGCCCAACGGCCACAAAATCCACATCATGCTCGAGGAGTGCGGCCTCGCGTACAAGGTCCACCCCATCAACATCGGCGCCGGCGACCAGTTCGGCGAGGACTTCCTCAAGATCAGCCCGAACAACAAGATCCCGGCCATCGTCGATCCCGACGGCCCGGACGGCAAACCCATCTCGCTGTTCGAGTCCGGCGCCATCCTGCTTTACCTCGCCGGCAAGACCGGCAAGTTCCTGCCCGAGGACGTGCGCGGCAAGTACGACGCGCTGCAATGGCTGATGTTCCAGATGGGCGGCGTCGGCCCGATGCTCGGCCAGGCGCACCATTTCCGCATGTATGCGCCACAGCAGATCGAGTACGCCATCAACCGCTACACCAACGAGGCCAAGCGCCTGTACGGCGTCATCGACAAGCAATTGTCGGAACATGCCTGGCTGGCCGGCAGCGAATACTCCGTGGCCGATATCGCGACCTTCCCGTGGCTGCGCAGCTGGCAGAACCAGGGCGTGGAGCTCGACGACTATCCGCACCTGAAGCGCTGGTTCCTTGAGATCGCCGAGCGGCCCGCCGTGCAGCGCGGCGTCGCGGTGCTGGCGCAGGAACGCAAGCCGCTGAGCGGCGACAAGGAACGGGAAATCCTGTTCGGCGCCACGCAGTACCAGCGCCGCTGAGCAGCCCGCCGGCGCGGCCATGGCGCCAGGCTGTCAATGCAGGGAAACCACCTGCATCTCGCCCGCGCCGGCCACGCGCGCCGGCGCCTGCAGGCAGCACAGCAGGCTCGCTGCGGGATGCAGCGCCTCGATCCGGTACGCCTCATCCGCATCCGGCGCGAAGACCATGCCCGGCTGCAGGTACGCCACCTGCCGCTCGACATGCGGCCATGGCGAATGCCACTGCAAGCATAGCGTGCCCGCATGGCAGGCCGCCCAGTTCAGCCCGGCCGCGCGCAAGCGCAGCGCCCATTCAGGCTCACCCTCGGCCAGACAGACAAAGGCCGCGTTGGCGCGCGGCACATCATGCTCACCGTGCTGCGCGCCATCGGCCTGCCAGAGATCCGCCTGGCCCTCGGCAAAGGCATCGTAGCTGCTGGTCACGCCCGCTCCCACCAGCCCGACGGCATTCGGGTCCAGGATCGCACGGATCAATACCGTGTCCTGCAGCGCCGCCAGATGCACGCGCTCGGCCTGGCGCAGCGCATACACGCCACCCACCGACACCAGCACCGGCTCGCCGCCCACCGGCGTCAGCTTGATCGTGCCGTGCAGGCAAGCCCACCACTCGGCGCGCGTGGTGACAATGCCGGACTGCATCGCGCCCTGCCGCAAGAAGATGTAGTCCCCGCTGCTGCCCAGGCCGGCAGCTTCCGGCACCACCCTTACCTGCAGGCCCACGCGCAACTGCGACGCGGTTCCGCCTGTCAGGATTTCGCCGCGCATCTGCGCGTCGAACAACGAAAAAATACGCATGGCACTCACTCTCCGCGTAGTGGAAAAATACAGCGCCGCGCTTCCCCGGGGATTGGAGTGCCTCTATGTCGAGGTCGTGATCTTTTTAGCCTGGTGCCTCGCCGCCTTGACAAGATGCCGAGGCGGGCCGCCTCTTTCCTTGTGGCCACGAAACCCATTAGTAACACTTGGACAAGGTTTTACCCTGCGCCGACGGGCATCATCCGCAGGTTGCCAGGTTGTCAGCAACGTGTTTGCCGCGTCTCGCCTGGCACGCAACGACGTACGGAGACGCGTGACGAGTACCGGGTACCCGATACCGAGTGCCGAGTACCGAGTGCCGGGCCAGTGACCTATAGTGCGTACTACTATAAGGCGTCGCTACAAAGAGGTCAAACCCTTAGCCTCGATCTGTTCTCAATCACGTACAGAGCCATGGTCGCCGATCCTCTCAAGCGCTTCGGGCTGCACCTTGCCGAGCTGCGCAAACAACGTGGCTGGTCACAGGAAAAGCTCGCTCTCGAAAGCGGCATGGCGCGCTCCTACCTCAGCGGCATCGAGCGCGGCGTGCGCAATGTCTCCTTGATCAATATCTGCGCGCTGGCCGGCACACTGGGCGTGGACGCCAGCGAGATGCTCAACTTCAGCGAGGCCGACAGCGGTGGCCGCGGCGGCGCACTCGTGCTGGAACAACGCTGCGCCGAGTTCAACATCACGCCGGCACAGCGCGTCACGGTGCGCCATATGGCCTTGATGACCGATGCAGAGCAGGACGTGATCGCATCGGTGGCGCGCACGATCGCCGTCAGGGCCGTGCAGGCCTGACGGCATCGGGTTCAGCTGGCGCCCGCGGGCTCGTCCACTGCCAGCAGTTCGGCGAAGCGCGCTGCGTCGAGATTGGAACCGCACACGATCAGCGCGACCTTCTTGCCCGCCAGTGTCTGGCGCAGCGGCCCCAGCAGCGCCGCGGTGGACACCGCGGTAGCCGGCTCCGTTGCCAGCTTCATGTCGCGATAGAGGATGCGCATGGCCGCGCGTATCGCCTCGTCGGAGACGCGCACCATGCCGTCGACAAACTGGCGGCACACGCCGTAGCTGTAGTCCAGCGCATAAGGCGCGCCCAGGCTGTCGGCAACCGTCGCGACGCGCTCCAGCGTTTGCGGCCGCCCGGCCTCGAAGCTGCGGTTCATGGCATCGGCGCCCTCCGGCTCGACCCCATAGACCCGGCAAGCCGGATTGATCTGCTTGACAGCCGCGGCGATGCCGCCGCACAGGCCGCCACCGCCCACCGGCACCACCACCGCATCCAGCCCAGCCACCTGGCGCATCAGCTCAAGCCCGACCGTTGCGGTGCCTTGCGCGATCAGCGGGCCGTCGTAGGGGTGCACCATGGTGCGGCCTTCGTCGGCCACCAGCTGCAGCGCGTGGGCAAAAGCGGCATGCACGTCCGGCAGCAACAGCACCTCGGCGCCCGCCTCACGGCAGGCCGCCACGCGCGCAGGGCTGGCGGTGGCCGGCATGGCCAGCTTGGCGCCCACGCCAGCCACCTTGGCCGCGTAGGCCACCGCCATGGCATGGTTGCCCGCGCTGGCTGCCACCACGCCGCGCGCCCGCGCAGATGCATCCATGTGCTCGATGCTGTTGAGCGCGCCACGCACCTTGAAAGTGCCGGTGATCTGGAACAGCTCCAGCTTGAGCCAGACCTGCGTGCCGGCATCGAGTTGCAGGGCCGCCCCGGTCTGCCAGCGCCACACGGGCGTCTCCAGCACCTTGCCTTGCAAGCGCCGCGCGGTGCTCTGGATTTCGGGCAGCGAGGGATAGCGGGCGTGCGCGCGCAGGTCGGAAAGATCGGACATCGGGTGTTCTCCATCGAATCGGTTGGTCGCGTGCAGGCCCCTGTGGCCGTGCACGGCAAGGGAGGGACCACGGGCCACCGAGCACCAGCCAAAGCCGCAGCTCAGCGACCCCGGATAATTCGAATAATGGAGAACGAGAAGGAAATCGAGGCGGAAATCGACGACGCGCCGGACGTGGAGGCAAGCCCCGCCGGCAGCTCGGCGCCCGCGCGTGCAGCAACGCCACCGGTATCGGTGGTGCGGCACAGCCAGGAAGGGGCGAGCGATGGGAACGTCATGGAGCGCAAAGTATGCCACAAGCCGCGGCGCTGCGGCGGCATGCATGGACGGCGAGGGCGTCGCGCGCCGTCCATGCCCGGTGCACGCAACGCCCGCCGCCGCCGACGGCGCGGCATGCGGCAGCCCGGCGCTACACCCCCAGCATGCCCTGGCGCTCGATGAATGCGATCACCTCAGCCAGTCCCTGCCCCGACTTCACGCTGCCCATCACGAACGGGCGGGCGCCACGCATCTTGCGCGCATCGCTTTCCATCACTTCCAGGTTGGCGCCAACATAAGGGGCCAGGTCGGTCTTGTTGATCACCAGCAGGTCCGACTTGGTGATGCCCGGTCCGCCCTTGCGCGGGATCTTCTCGCCGCCGGCCACGTCGATCACGTAGATGGTCAGGTCCGACAGCTCCGGGCTGAAGGTGGCCGCGAGGTTGTCGCCGCCGGACTCAATGAAGACAATGTCGGCATCGGGAAACTTGCCCAGCATGCGGTCGACCGCTTCGAGGTTGATCGAGGCATCCTCGCGGATCGCGGTGTGCGGGCAGCCGCCGGTTTCCACGCCCATGATGCGTTCCGCCGGCAAGGCGCCGGAGATGGTCAGCAAGCGCTGGTCTTCCTTGGTGTAGATATCGTTGGTGATGGCGACCAGGTCATAGCGCTCGCGCATGGCCTTGCACAGCATCTCCAGCAAGGTAGTCTTGCCGGAACCGACGGGGCCGCCCACGCCGACGCGCAACGGAGGATTCTTCTTGGTACGAGCCTGGGTCATGGTGGACATCTTGTCTTGGGAAATCGTTGTGTGTTTCGCGCACGGCCGCGCTCAGGAACGGAACAGCCGCGAGTACTGCGTCTCATGGCGCGCGGACAGCAGCCCCAGCATCGGGGAAAAAGTGGACAGCAGCGGCGGCTCGGCAGCGGCGCGCCGCACGGCCTCGTCGACGGTCTCCAGCACCGCGGGATGCAGCCTGCGCAGGATGTGCTGCCCGGCCACCTGCCCCAGCGGCACCGCCTTGAGCGCCGCCGACACCTGGTTCTCCGCCCAGCTGAAGCAATAGGCCGCCAGGCCGTCGCGCTCATTCACGTCCAGCGCCACGCAAGCCGCGGCAAAAGCGGTAGGCAGGCACACCGGCGACAACACCGCCAACTGCACGCGCAGCGCGGCATCGCCCCACTCCATCTGCGCCACCAGCCGCGCCAGCGACCAGCCCATCTGCTCCGTCTCCAGCCGCAACTCGGCGCTTTCGCGCGTGGCGTGGAACCAGTCGTTCCATTCGGCCAGGCGCGTTGCATCCAGCGTGCGCCAATGGCGATACAGCAGCAGCCACACGGGCGCTTCGCACTGCGCCTGCACGTCCAGCAGGTTGCTGCGCACCCACTGCTCCGCGCTGCCGGCATCGCGCACCATGCCGCACTCGATGGCAGCCTCCAGCCCTTGCGAATAGCTGAAGCCACCGATCGGCAGCGCCGGCGAGGCAAGGTGCAGCAGGGAGATGAGTTGGGAGAGCTGGGTCATGGGCGCTTGCGCATAGGGCGCCGACTTGCGTCTCCCGAGGGCTCGGAGGCCGCTGGCTTCGGCGAGCGCCCGCCCTCTCCCCCAGCCCCTCTCCCGCTCGCGGGAGAGGGGAGTGTTGGCGAAGTGGACGATATCGATCCAGCATGCTCCGATGAGCGACCGGTTTGCATCCCTCTCCCGCTCGCGGGAGAGGTGAGTGTTGGCGAGGTGGACGATATCGATCCAGCATGCTCCGATGAGCAGCCGGTTTGCTCCCCTCTCCCGCCTGCGGGAGAGGGGCTGGGGGAGAGGGCGGGCGCATCCACGTGCCCCAGCTCCAAAACTACCTCACGCACTCTTTCCAACACGGCATCCGTTTGCGCCAGCACTTCGTTATTCCAGAAACGCAGGAGCGTATAACCGCTGCGCTTGAACCATGCGTCGCGCGCGCCATCGGACGCATCGCCATGTTGCCCGCCGTCAGCCTCGATCACCAGCTTCAATTCCATGCACACAAAGTCGGCAATAAAAGGGCCGATCTGCTTCTGGCGTTTGAACTTGAGGCCCATGAAGCGATAGGCGCGCAGGCGATACCAGAGTCGCTGCTCGGCATCGGTCTGGCTGGCACGGAGCAATTTGGCGAACCGGGGTTTCGGCACGCGCTCACCCTCTTCCCCCAACCCTCCCACGCAAGCGGGAGAGGGGAGTTCGGGCATAGGAGGTTGGGTGCGCGGTGGCTTGCTCATGCGTGTGGAACCAAGCCTCAATGCTTGTGCCCGCAGTTCTCGTCATGCACATGCGCAGCGTGGTCGTGGCCATGTTTGTGGCCATGTTCATCGCCGTGGTCATGACTGTGCGCATGGCCATGATCGTGCTCGTGCCCGTGATGCTCACGGAACACGGCCTGCGCCGCGGCATAGTCCTCGGCAAACGTCGCATCGTGCCCATGCTTGTGCCCGCCGCCGTAGGCGCC
Organism: Cupriavidus basilensis; assembly: GCF_000832305.1. NCBI lineage: Bacteria > Pseudomonadati > Pseudomonadota > Betaproteobacteria > Burkholderiales > Burkholderiaceae > Cupriavidus > Cupriavidus basilensis. The sequence continues at coordinate 1,250,050 of NZ_CP010536.1, read as the reverse complement.
GGCTTCCGGCTCGAAGGGCAGTTCCGCGCGTTCGGCCTGTACGCCGAGGCGGGCCAGCATGTCCGCGAGCACCGGGTCGAATTCCAGGCGCAGGTAGTCGCGGCCTACTTCCACCGGCGTGTGGCGATTGCCGAGGTGGTAGGCCGCGCGCATCAGTGCCTGCGGATCGCTGGCGCCGACTTGCAGCACGGATTCCGGCGCGGCCTGCACTTCGACAAAGACGCCGCCTTCGGTGACCAGCAGGTCGCCGCCGCGCAGCACGGTGCCGCGCGCAAGGAACAGCGCCACTTCTTCGCCGTTGTCGAGGGTGGCGCGCAGGCGGCTTTTGCTGCGGTCGGAAAAAGGCAGCACCAGCTTGGGCGCGCGGCGCACCAGCACGGCGGCGATGCCGTGCGGGGCGGCGAGGTGTTTGTCGATCTTTTGCAAAGCGGCCCTTCAGAAGAGGAAATAACGCTGCGCCATCGGCAGCACGGTAGCCGGCTCGCAGATCAGCAACTGGCCGTCGGCCACCACCTGGTAGGTCTCGGGATCCACCGTGACGTTCGGCTGCCAGTCATTGTGCACCATGTCGCGCTTGCCCACGGTGCGCGTGCCTTGTACCGCCGACAGCACCTTGTTCAGGCCGTAGCGCCCGCCCACATCGGCGGCCAGCGCCGCTTGCGAAACGAAGGTCAGCGATGACTTGTGCAGGGCGCGTCCGGCGGCGCCGAACATCGGGCGGTAGTGCACGGGCTGCGGCGTGGGGATCGATGCGTTGGGGTCGCCCATCGCCGCCGCGGCGATCATCCCGCCCTTCAGGATCAGGCTCGGCTTGACGCCGAAGAAGGCCGGTTTCCACAGCACCAGGTCAGCCCACTTGCCGACTTCGACCGAGCCCACCTCGTGCGCAATGCCGTGCGTGAGCGCGGGGTTGATCGTGTACTTGGCGATGTAGCGCTTGACGCGGAAATTGTCATGCCCGCCGCGCGCGTCGTTGGGGTCGCCGGGCAGCTTGCCGCGCTGCGCGGCCATCTTGTGCGCGGTCTGCCAGGTGCGGATGATGACCTCCCCGACCCGGCCCATGGCCTGCGAATCGCTGGAGATCATCGAGAACGCGCCGAGATCGTGCAGGATGTCCTCGGCGGCAATGGTCTCGCGCCGGATGCGGCTTTCGGCAAAGGCGATGTCCTCGGCGATCGACGGGTCCAGGTGGTGGCAGACCATCAGCATGTCGAGGTGTTCGTCGAGCGTATTGACGGTGTACGGCCGCGTCGGGTTGGTCGACGACGGCAGCACGTTGGGCTCGCCGCATACCTTGATGATGTCGGGTGCATGGCCGCCGCCCGCGCCTTCCGTGTGGTACGTATGGATGGTGCGGCCCTTGAACGCGGCCACGGTGGCCTCGACAAAGCCGGCCTCGTTAAGCGTATCGGTGTGGATCGCCACCTGCGTGTCGGTGGCATCCGCCACGCTCAGGCAATTGTCGATGGCCGCGGGCGTGGTGCCCCAGTCCTCGTGCAGCTTGAGCCCGATGGCGCCGGCCTCGACCTGCTCCATCAGCGGCCCGGGCAGGCTGGCGTTGCCCTTGCCAAGCAGGCCGATGTTCATCGGGTAGGCTTCCACCGCCTGCAGCATGCGCTCCATGAACCAGGGGCCAGGCGTGACGGTGGTGGCAAAGGTGCCGGTGGCCGGCCCGGTGCCGCCGCCGATCATGGTGGTGACGCCGCTCATCAGCGCCTCTTCGATCTGCTGCGGGCAGATGAAGTGGATGTGGCTGTCGATGCCGCCGGCGGTGACGATCATGCCCTCGCCCGCGATCACCTCGGTGCCCGGCCCGACGACGATGGTCACGCCCGGCTGGATGTCCGGGTTGCCGGCCTTGCCGATGGAGGCAATGCGCCCGTCCTTGAGGCCGATGTCGGCCTTGACGATGCCCCAGTGATCGACGATCAGCGCATTGGTGATGACAGTGTCGACGCAGTCCTTGGCCATGCGCTGGCTCTGCCCCATGCCGTCGCGGATCACCTTGCCGCCGCCGAATTTCACCTCCTCGCCGTAGACGGTGAAGTCCTTCTCCACCTCGATGACGAGCCCGGTGTCGGCCAGCCGCAGGCGGTCGCCGGTGGTGGGGCCGAACATCTCGGCATACGCCTGCCTGGAGATTTTCACGCTCATCACAGTGCTCCCATGATCTTGCCGTTGAAGCCGTAGACGATGCGCGCCCCGGCGAGCGCCACCAGTTCCACCGTGCGGCTCTGGCCCGGCTCGAAGCGCACGGCGGTGCCGGCGGCGATATTCAGGCGGAAGCCGCGCGTGGCCTCGCGGTCAAAATCCAGGGCGGGGTTGGTCTCGTAGAAATGGAAATGCGAGCCGACCTGGACCGGGCGGTCGCCGGTGTTGGCCACCACGACGCTGACCGTGGCACGGCCGGCGTTCAGTTCGATCTCGCCCTCAGCGGGCATCAGTTCACCGGGGATCATGATGGGTTCCTTGTCGAGGTCAGTGCGCTCAGGCAACCATCAGGCCAACGCCATACAGCGCCACGCCCGCACCGGCCAGCCGCGCCAGCCAGCCCGCGTGGCGGCGCAGCGCGCCGCCCAGGCCGATGCCGGCCGCGTGCAGCACCATCGTGGCCACGCTGAAGCCGCCCACATAGGCCGCTACCGCGGGCAAGGCGCCGGCCGTGGCCGGCAACTCGGATCCGTGCGCATAGCCGTGGAAGACGGCAAAGCCGCCCACGATGGCCATCCCCGCCCATGCCGGCAGTTTGGCGCGCAGTGCCACCAGCAAGCCGATCACCAGCAGCGACGCAGCAATCATCGGCTCCACCAGCGCAAGGCTCATGCCGGCGAGGCCGAGCACCGCGCCGGCCAGCATCAACGCCACGAAGGCAAAGGGCATGCGCAAGGCTTCGCGCGGCGAGCGCGCACCCAGCGCGCTCCACACACCCACGCCCACCATGGCGAGCAAGTGATCCATGCCAGTGAAGGGATGCAGCAAGCCGGCAAACAGGCTGGCGCCAACCGTGGTGGCGTCATGGCCCGGATGCGCGACGGCGGCGGCGCTGGCGAGCGCCAGCGAAGCACCCACGGTGGCGAGCCTCACGGCGCGCGAGCGGTTAGCGTGTTCAGCGTGGTTCATGTCTTGACCTCGTGTCTTGTTCAAACTTTTGTTCAGACTTTTTTTCAAACGATGGGATGATGCACGGTGACCAGCTTGGTGCCGTCGGGGAAAGTCGCTTCCACCTGAATATCCGGGATCATCTCGGCCACGCCATCCATCACGTCCTCGCGCGAGAGCACGGTCGTGCCCTCGTGCATCAGCTCCGCCACGGAGCGGCCGTCGCGCGCGCCTTCCATGATGGCGGCGGTGATCAAGGCCACCGCCTCGGGATAGTTGAGCTTGAGCCCGCGCGCGCGGCGGCGCTCGGCCAGCAGCGCTGCGGTGAAGATCAACAGCTTGTCCTTCTCTCGCGGAGTGAGTTCCATCTTGGTATTCCCGTTGTTTTTTGTGTTGTCCGTGCGGCGCGCGATGAACAATGCCTGCGTCAGCACCTACGTCGCCCACAGCCTCAGGGGCCTGGCCGGCACACCGTGGATCGGTTCGCGCAGCGCGCTCCACGCCGTCGCCATCAAGTGCCTGACCGCTTCCATCTGCGCACCCAGCACGCGCAGCAGCAACATCGACTGGCCGTCCTGCTCGAGCCGCGTCACGCCGGCGCGCAGGTCCGGCCGATACGGCAACTGCTCGGCCAGCGTCTCGGCGAGTTCCTGCGTGGCACCGTCACCTACCGCCCACAGCGTGCCCATGACATTGAGCCCGTCCAGCCCGGCCACCGCCTGGCGCAGCGCAGACGCCGCGTCCAGTTGCGCGCTCTCGATCCACAGCGCGCGCTTGCCGCCGCCCTGCACCCGGGTCTGCATGCCCAGCGTGCCGCGGCTCCAGGTCTCGCCGCTGGCCTGCCGGCCCAGCACGACCGCATCCCAGCCGATCGCGCTGGCACCGGGCGCCACCGTCACGGTGGTGGCAAGGCGCGCGTGCGCGTCGTCAAAAACGATGTTCTCCTGCGGCAGCCAGTCCACCCGCGCGCGGGCTTCCAGCGTCAGCGTGACGCGCTGCGCCGCCTCCCGGCCGAGCGACTTGTACCACTTGGTGGCGCCGGGCGTCGCCAGCACCGCATGGGCGCCGGCGCCCACCGTCACGTCGATGTCCAGGCTGTCGCCGCCGGCCACGCCCGCGGGCGGATGCAGGATCACCACGTGGCAGATCGATCCCTCCGGATAGAGTGGCTTTTGCACCAGCAACGGCCCCTGGTGGCGGCGCTCGACCAGCGCGCTGCGCTCGGCGCGCGCGGCAAAGCGCAGGCGCAGGCTGGCCTCCCATGCGGGTGGCGCGGCGAGGGTCGAAGGAAAGTCTGGATGACGCATGAATGTTGGAATGGCAAAGGCGTCCGGCAATGCATCGTGCGCAGGATGCGGGCATCATAGCGCGCGGCCAGGAGCACTGGAAGTGGTATTCGCGGCGGCTTCCGGGGCCGCACTCGAGACCACATCCGAGACCACTTTCGGGACGGTACTCAAGCGGCCGCCGGCAAGCGTGCGTCCTCTCCCGCACAGCGGGAGAGGGGAACACACCAGCACTACGATCATGCGGCACCGCGTGTCGCATCACACCGCGATGAGCTCCCGCACGCCCTCCTCTTCCATCTTCGCGCCCTCGCCCCTTGCCACCACTTCGCCGCGGCTCATCACCACGTAATGATCCGCCAGGTGCCGGGCGAATTCGTAATATTGCTCCACCAGCAGCACCGTCATGCCGAACTCATCCACCAGCAGGCGCAGCGCGCGCCCGATGTCCTGGATGATCGAGGGCTGGATGCCTTCGGTCGGCTCGTCCAGGATCAGCAGTTCCGGCTCGCTCATCAGCGCGCGGCCGATCGCCAGCTGTTGCTGCTGCCCCCCGGAGAGATCGCCTCCGCGGCGCTGGCGCATGCTGCGCAACACCGGGAACAACTGGTAGATACGGTCCGGCACGCCCGACGGGCTCTTCAGGCTGGCCGCGCCGATCAGCAGGTTCTCTTCCACCGTCAGGCGCGGGAAGATCTCGCGGCCCTGCGGCACGTAGGCCAGCCCCGCTGTCACGCGCTCGTACGGCGGCTTTTTCTCCAGCGCCTGCCCCGCCCAGCTGATGCTGCCGCTCTTGGTAGGCACCACGCCCATCAGGCATTTGAGCAGGGTGCTCTTGCCCACGCCGTTGCGGCCGAGCAAGGTCGTCAGCTTGCCTTGTGGCACCTCGAAGGTGACGTTGCGCAGGATGTGGCTGCCGCCGTAGAACTGGTTGAGTGCATTGACCTGCAACATAGTCTCATTCCTCTTTTCGATCTGGTCCTGCGCCTAGCGGCCGAGATAGGATTCGATCACGCGCTCCTCGCGCTTGACGGCGTCGAGCGTGCCTTCGGCCAGCACGCTGCCCTCGGCCAGCACCGTCACCTTGCCCGCATCGCCGGCCAGTGCGGCGACGAACTCCATGTCGTGCTCCACCACCATCATCGAGCAGGTGCCGCGCAGGCTGTTGAGCAGCTTGGCCAGCTGCATGGTTTCTTCATCGGTCATGCCGGCCACAGGCTCGTCCAGCAGCAGCAACTGCGGCTGCTGCATCAGCAGCATGCCGATTTCCAGCCGCTGCTTCTGCCCGTGCGACAGCAAGCCGGCCGGGCGATAAGCCTCGTCCTCCAGCCCCGTCAGCGCCAGCGTTTCCTCGATGCGGCGATGCCCCTGCGCGCCCAGGCGCGCGCGCAATGAAGTGAACCAGCGCTTGTCGCCTTTCGTCGCCAGTTCCAGGTTCTCCCACACTTCGTGCTGCTCGAACACGGTGGGCTTCTGGAACTTGCGACCAATGCCGGTCTGCGCGATCTTGGGCTCGGTCATGCGCATCAGGTCGATGCTCTGGCCGAGGAACACGCGACCGCTCACGTTGGCGTTGCGCGGCCCGGTCTTGCCGGTGATCACGTCCATCATGGTGGTCTTGCCCGCGCCATTGGGCCCGATCACGCAACGCAGCTCGCCGTGGTCGATCGACAGCGTAAGGTTGTTCAGCGCGCGGAAACCGTCGAACTGCACGGTCACGTCTTCCAGGTAAAGGATGGGGCCATGCGAGACGTCGATGACGCCCGGCTCCATGACGCGGCCAAGGCCCGTGGTGCCGCCGCTTTCCGCCTGTTGTGCTCCCAGTGCCGCGTTCATGCTTCCCCTCCGCTGCGAGTGGCGGCCGCCGGCGCAGTCGCCGCGTTGCCCGGCGCGGCCTGCGGGCTTGCGCGCATGGCACGCGCGCGCTTGAGCAGGCCGATCACGCCATCCGGCATGTACAGCGTGACCAGCACGAACATCGCGCCCAGCAGGAACAGCCAGTACTCCGCGAAGTAAGCCGTGAACATGGTTTTGGCGCCGTTGACGATAAAGGCGCCGATGATCGGGCCGATCAGCGTGCCGCGTCCGCCCACGGCCACCCATACGGCCATCTCGATGGAGTTGGCCGGTGACATCTCGCCCGGGTTGATGATGCCCACCTGCGGCACGTAGAGCGCGCCGGCGATGCCGCACAGCACGGCCGAGAAGGTCCACACGAACAGCTTGTAGCCAAGCGGGTTATAGCCCGAGAACATCACGCGCATCTCGGCATCGCGGATCGCGGTCACGACCCGGCCGAGCTTGGACGTCACGATGTAGCGGCAGGCGATGAAGCCGGCCAGCAGGGCAAGGAACGTCAGCACGAACAGCGCCGTGCGGGTCTGCGGCGCAGCCACGGCAAAACCGGCGACGCGCTTGAAATCCGTGAAACCGTTGTTGCCGCCAAAACCCGTCTCGTTACGGAAGAACAGCAGCATGGCGGCGTACGTCATGGCCTGGGTGATGATGGACAGGTACACGCCCTTGATGCGCGAGCGAAAAGCGAAGAAGCCGAACAGCCACGCCAGCACGCCAGGCACCAGCACCACCAGCAGCATCGCGTAACCGAGATGCTCGGTGCCGTGCCAGAACCACGGCATCTCCTTCCAGTCGAGGAACACCATGAAGTCCGGCAGGTCGCTCTTGTAGACGCCTTCGCGGCCAATGCTGCGCATCAGGTACATGCCCATGGCATAGCCGCCAAGCGCGAAGAACAAACCGTGGCCCAAGCTGAGAATGCCGCAGTAGCCCCACACCAGGTCCAGCGCGATGGCGGCCAGCGCGAAGCACATGATCTTGCCGATCAGCGTCAGCGCATAGGCCGACAGATGCATGGGATGGCCTTCGGGCACCAGCAGCGCGCACACCGGCACGCCGATGCCCACCACCAATGCGATCATCAGCAACGCCGTCCAGCTGCGCCCGGAGAACAGCGGCTGGCGCTCCGGCACGGCCAGCCGGAAGCCCGCCGTGGATGAATTCGGGAGTGAAGTCTTCATCATGCCTCCGCGCTGCGCCCTTTGAGCGCGAACAGTCCCTGCGGGCGCTTCTGGATGAAGAGCACGATCAGCACCAGGACAAAGATCTTGGCCAGCACCGCGCCATAGAACGGCTCGATGAACTTGTTGATCAGGCCCAGCCCGAAAGCACCGATGATGGTGCCCGCGAGCTGCCCCACGCCGCCCAGCACCACCACCATGAAGGAGTCGATGATGTAGGCTTGGCCGAGGTCGGGGCCGACATTGCCGATCTGCGACAGCGCGCAGCCGCCCAGGCCGGCAATGCCCGCGCCAAAGGCAAAGGCGTAGCTGTCCACCTTCCAGGTGCGCACGCCCACGCACGCCGCCATGGTGCGGTTCTGCGTGGTGGCGCGCACGAACAGGCCAAGGCGGGTGCGGTTGAGCACGGCCCAGGCCACCGCCACCACCGCCAGCGCAAACACGATGATGACCATGCGGTTGTACGGCAGCACCATGCCGGGCAGCCATTCGATGCCGCCGCTCATCCAGGATGGATTGGCCACTTCCACGTTCTGCGCGCCAAACAGCGTGCGCACCGCCTGCATCAGCAGCAGGCTCACGCCGAAAGTGGCCAGCAGGGTTTCCAGCGGGCGGCCGTAGAGATGGCGCAGCACCAGCCGCTCCAGCACGAAGCCGACCACGGCGGAGGCGAGGAACGACGCGGGCAGCGCGAACAGCAGGTACCAGTCGAACGCGCTGGCGAAGTGCGCGCGGAACACGCCCTGCACCATGTACGTGGCGTACGCGCCGATCATCAGGAATTCGCCGTGCGCCATGTTGATGACGCCGATCAGGCCGTAAGTGATGGCCAGCCCCAGCGCGGCGAGCAGCAGCACGCTGCCCAGGCTCAAGCCGGCAAAGAGGTTGCCGATCAGCTCGGCGCGGCGCTGGTCGCCGCGCAGGGCGTCGAGGGCCTGCTGCGCGGCGCCGCGCAGTTCGGCGTCGGGCTCGCGAAAGTTGCCGGCGGCGTCCTTTTCCAGCAGCGGCTGCAACTTCTGGCGGCTCTGCGGATTGCTGTCGCGGCCGAGGATGCGGATGGCTTCGAGACGATCGTCGCGGTTGCCATCGGCCAGCACGATATTGGCCCAGATTACATCGAGCTTGGAGCGCAGGCCGGCATCGGCCTCGGCCTTGCGCGCGGCCTCCACCACCGGGCGCGATGCGCTGCCCGGCTGGTCCAGCAGCGTATTGACGGCCTGCGTGCGCACCGCCGCATCAGGCGATTGCAGCAGCGTGCTGCTGGCGGCGCTGTCCACCATTGCGCGCAGGCTGTTGTTCAGGGTGAGCGCTTCGAGCGCATCGGGCTTGACCGTGACCGGCGTGCCGCTGATCGCGTCCACCAGCTTGTCGCCGTCCTGGCGCACCATGCCGACGCCGGGCGCGTACTGCAGCGTATCGTCCTGCAAGGCCTTGAGGATGGGGCCGGCCTGCGCCACCGGCGCTTTGATCAGCGCGGTGATCGCGGCGGTCTTGGCGTCGAAGTCGTCTTCGGCCAGCGGCTTCAGGTCGGCCTGCGTGAGCGGCGCGGCCCACAGCGGGCACGCGGCCAGCAGGAGCAGCGCGGCCAGCATGGCGCGCAACCGAGAAGCGAGAGAGAACGATAAGGGTCGGTGCATAAGGTTTGCGAGTCGCGCGCGGCGAAGCGCGCGCGTCACCTTGATCGGCGTGACGATTTGCCGCCACCGCACCGAAGCGGCGGACAGCATGCGAAGCGGCAAGGACACGGCCTGGCGCCCTCCCCTGTCTCACCGGCCACGAGGCAAGCGGGAGAGCGGGAGAGCGCCAAGCGGAAGCCCGGCTTACATCACCTTGTCCGGCTTGCCTTCGTTACCCGCGATGAACGGGCTCCACGGCTGCGCACGCACAGCCTTGGGCGTCTTCCACACCACCGTGAACTGGCCATCGCCCTTGATCTCGCCGATCATCACCGGCTTGTACAGGTGATGGTTCTCGCCCATGGTCAAGGTGAAGCCGTCCGGCGCCTTGAAGGTCTGGCCATACATCGCGGCACGCACCTTGTCGGGATCGGTCGTGCCGGCCTTCTTGACGGCTTGCGCCCACATATGGATGCCCACGTAGGTGGCTTCCATCGGATCGTTGGTCACGCGCTTGTCGCCGCCCGGCAGGTTGTTCGCCTTGACCCACGCCGCCCATTGCTTCTTGAAGGCTTCGTTTTCCGGGTTCTTGACCGACATGAAGTAGTTCCATGCGGCCAGGTGGCCCACCAGCGGCTTGGTGTCGATGCCGCGCAGTTCTTCCTCGCCCACCGAGAACGCCACCACCGGCACGTCCTTGGCCTTCAGGCCAGCGTTGCCCAGTTCCTTGTAGAAGGGCACGTTGGAGTCGCCGTTGATGGTGGAGATCACAGCGGTCTTGCCGCCTTGCGAGAACTTCTTGATATTGGCGACAATGGTCTGGTAGTCGCTGTGTCCGAACGGCGTGTAGACCTCTTCGATATCCTTGTCCGCCACGCCCTTGCTCTTCAGGAAGGCACGCAGGATCTTGTTGGTGGTGCGCGGGTAGACGTAGTCGGTGCCAAGCAGGAAGAAGCGCTTGGCGCCGCCGCCTTCCTTGCTCATCAGGTATTCCACCGCGGGAATGGCCTGCTGGTTGGGCGCCGCGCCGGTGTAGAAGACGTTCTTGGACATCTCCTCGCCTTCGTACTGCACCGGATAGAACAACAGCGAGTTCAGCTCTTCATAAACGGGCAGCACCGACTTGCGCGACACCGAGGTCCAGCAGCCGAACGTGACGGCAACCTTATCCTTGGTGATCAACTGGCGCGCCTTCTCGGCGAACAGCGGCCAGTTGGAAGCGGGATCGACCACGACCGGCTCAAGCTTGCGGCCAAGCACGCCGCCGCTCTTGTTGATCTCATCGATGGTCATCAGCGCCACGTCCTTGAGCGAAGTCTCGGAAATGGCCATGGTGCCGGACAACGAATGCAGGATACCGACCTTGATCGGTTCCTTGGACTGCGCCAATGCCAGCGGGCTCACGCCTGCCGTTGCAAACAAGGCCGCGGTGGCTACCGCCGACAGCTTCAGCATGTCACGTCTTTTCATTGCAGCTCCCAGATTGTCATGTTGGATAGAGGAACAACGCACCCCGGGTACTTCTTCTGCAACTAGCATGCCATGGCATACAAGCTTGTATACAAGGCTGTGCACACGGCCTGGCGGCCTCCGCAGGCCGCCAGGCCACCCATCGCACCACGATAGTGCGCATGCGTCACGCACCAAGCCTGTGCGACGGCGCCGGCTGATTCAGATTGGGGCACATGGCGGCACGCATGTTGCGCCGTGCCTTGCCCGAATCCGCAATCGGCTCTAAGGTGGCCTCTCGATTGCGCGCCACGGCGTTGCCGCGCGCGCCGCGACCACCAATAAAAGCACGACGGAGACAGCCCATTGAAAGCGTCAACGACGTCCGGCGCGGACCAGATCGTCATCATCGGCGCTGGCGTGGCCGGCATGTGCATGGGCATCAAGCTCAAGCAAGCCGGCATCGATGACTTTGTCGTGCTGGAGAAGGCCGCCACCGTGGGCGGCACGTGGCGGGACAACACCTACCCGGGCTGCGGCTGCGACATCCCCTCCCATCTTTATAGTTTCTCGTTCGCGCCCAAGCCGGACTGGTCCAGTGCATACTCGCCCCAGCCGGAGATCCATCGCTACCTGCAGCACTGCGCCGAGCGCTTCGGGCTGCTCGGGCATATCCGCTTCGGCACGGAGGTCACCGAGGCGCGCTACGACCAAGCCGCCTGCCTGTGGCGGGTGAGCACCAGCAACGGCGACACCATCGCCGCGCGCATCCTCGTCAGCGGCACCGGGCAACTCAACCGCCCGCTGACGCCGGATATTGCAGGACTGGATCGCTTTGCCGGCACGGCCTTCCATTCCGCGCGCTGGCGCCATGACGCCGATCTGCGCGACAAGCAGGTCGCGGTGATCGGCAATGGCGCCAGCGCGCTGCAGTTCATCCCGCGCATCGCGCCGGAAGCAGGCAAGCTGACGGTATTCCAGCGCAGCGCCAACTGGGTGCTGCCGCGCAACGGCGAGGCCTATACATCCGGACAACAGGCGCGCTTCGAACGCCACCCGTGGACGGCCCGGCTGCATCGCTGGCACCTCTACCTGCAGCGTGAACTGCGCTTCGGGCGCATGCAACGGGACAGCGGCCGCAACCGGGAATTGGAAACGCTGGCGCGCCGCTACCTCGCGCACATGATTCCCGACCCGGTGCTACGCACCAGGCTCACGCCCGACTACCCGATCGGCTGCAAGCGCATCCTGATCTCCGACGATTTCTACCAGGCGCTCAAGCGGCCGAACGTGCATGTCGAGACCGCCCGCATCGACCACGTCGAAGCCGACGCCGTGGTCACGGCCGACGGCGCCAGGCATCGGGCCGACGCCATCGTCTTCGCCACCGGCTTCGACGCCCGCTCCTTCCTCGCCCCTATCCGCATCACCGGGCGCCACGGACGCACCCTGGCCGATCAATGGCACGAGGATCCAGAGGCGTATCTCGGCATGACGGCGCCGGGATTTCCCAACCTGTTCGTGCTGTACGGCCCCAATACCAACCTGGGCCACAACTCCATCATTTTCATGCTCGAGTGCCAGGCCCGCTATGTCCTGCAGTGCATCCGGGCCTGCCGCTCGGCGCGCTTCGCCTCCATGGAGGTGCGTCCGGAGGTGGTGACGCGCTTCAACCAGGCGTTGCAGGCGGCCATCGGCCAGACCGCGTGGGCGGGCTCGTGCAGCAGTTGGTACAAGTCGGCCAGCGGCAGGGTCACCAACAACTGGTCGAGCCACGCCACCGCCTATTGGTGGAAGACGCGCAAGCCGCACTGGGGGCACTTCGTGCTGCGCCATGCCGGCGAACGGTCCTAGCATTGCCCGGCCGCCGGCGCCTGCCACATCGACGACATCGACGACATCGACGACATCGACAACATCGATTGCATTGACACCCACCGTTCGAGGACGACTTCACATGCAACGCCTGGAAATCGCGTCGGAGCCTATCCGAACCAGTTTGATCGAGGCCGGCACCGGACGGCCGACTCTTCTCGTGCACGGCACCAGTTCCAGCGCGGAAACCAACTGGGCCGCCCTGCTGCCCGGGCTAGCGCAGCGCAGGCGCTGCCTGGCGCCGGACCTTGCGGGCTCTGGTGAGACCCGTGACGACGGCGCGCCGCTGACGCTCGATGCGCTGGTCGGACAGGTGCGCGACTGCATGGCGCTGGCGGGAGACCAGCCCGTGGACCTGGTCGGTTATTCGCTAGGCGGCGTGGTGGCCGCCACCGCGGCCGCGCTGATGCCGGAACGCGTGCGGCGCCTGGTCTTGTTTGGCGCCTGGGCGCGGACCGATAGCCGCATGCGCCTGCTGTTTACGCTGTGGCAGTCGCTGGCGCGGTCGGACCGCCGTCAGCTGGCGCGCATGCTCCTGCTCAATGGCGTATCGGAGGCTTTCATCGCGCGCATGGACGACGCCACCGTCGAGGGCATGCTGCGGCGCTTCGGCGCGAGCCTAGCGCCCGGCAGCGACCGCCAGGCCGGGCTCGACGCCATCATCGACATCACGCCGCTGCTGCCCCGCATCCGCGCCGCCACGCTCGTGATCGGCATGCGCCACGACCAGATGGTGCCGCCGGCGCATTGCCGCGCGCTCGCCGAGGCAATTGGCGGCGCCAGCTACGCGGAGATCGACAGCGGGCACCTGGTGATGCTGGAACAGCCCGAGCGCCTGCTCGCACTGATCGAGCAGCACCTGGATGCAGCGGCCACCGAAACGAGCGAGCTCCAAGCCAACACGTTGAACCGATCCTGAGGCCGACCGATGAATACACTTGCGTCCTACCAGCCACGCAGCGCCTGGGCCATGGCCTCGATGCTGACCTGGCTCTCGCTGATCAATTTCCTCGACAAGATCGTGCTGGGCATGGTTGCCGTGCCGCTGATGGCAGACCTGAAGCTACCGCCGGCCGAGTTCGGCCTGATCGCCAGCAGCTTCTTCTGGCTGTTCTCGCTATCCACCGTGCTGGTCGGCTTTTTGTCCAATCGCGTGGCCGCGCGCTGGCTGCTGCTGACAATGGGCTTGTCGTGGGCCGTGCTGCAGGTCCCGCTGGCGCTGGCGGGATCGGCCATGACCATCCTGGTATGCCGCATGCTGCTTGGCGCGGCCGAAGGGCCGGCCTTCCCGATCTCCGTGCACGCGCTGTTCAAATGGTTTCCGGACCACAAGCGCAACCTGCCGGTGGCGATGATCAACCAAGGGGCCACCGTAGGCCTGCTGCTGGCGGGACTACTGATCCCACTGGTGACGATACGATGGGGCTGGCGCGCCAATTTCATGATCCTGGCCGGCATCGGCATGGCGTGGAGCGCAATGTGGCTCTGCGTGGGACGCGAGGGACCGATCACACAGGCAAGCGCACCACGCGCCGGCACCGCGGCTGCGCCCGTGCGCCTGCCCTATCTGCGCATTTTCCGCGACCCGACCGTGCTGGCCTGCCTGGCCATTGGCTTCTGCGCATATTGGGCGCTGGCGCTGGGCCTGACCTGGCTGCCTGCCTATCTGGAAAAGGGCCTGGGCTTCGACGCGGTCATCACCGGGCGCTGGTATGCGGCCATCGTCGCCTCGGCCATGCCCGTCACGCTGATCCTGAGCTGGTTGTCGCAGCGCATGCTGCGCGCAGGCGCATCGTCGCGGCTTGCACGTGGCGTAGTCATCTCGATGGCCGCGCTGGCAGGCGGCGCCGTGTACCTGGCGATCGCAGCCATCACGCTGGCGCCGGTGCCCAAGACCTTGCTGATTGCCGTGGCGGCATGCCTGCCGCCCGTGGCGTTCGCCCTGACACCGGCCATGCTCGCGCAGATCGTGCCGGAGGGCCAGCGCGGCAGCGTGTTGTCGATCCACACGGCGCTGATCACGCTGGCCGGCATCCTGGCGCCGGCGGTGGTGGGGCAACTGGTACAGCGCCATGGCATGAACGGGGGCTTTGATGTGGGCTTCACAATCAACGCCCTGCTGCTGCTGGCAAGTGGCGTGATTGGCTTATGCTGGATCCATCCCGAGCGCTCCGCAAAGGCGCTGGCGGCCTCGCCGCAAGACGTGGCGGCCGCGCGTTCGCCGGCCTGAGCTGTGCCCTGACTGGATGACCGCCACCAGGCCGCGACGGCCGCGGCGGCCTGTCAGGCTTACGAGTAGCGGCGGCTGATGGATTCCGCCACGCACACCGGGCGCTCGCTGCCTTCGCGCTCTACCGTGACTTCCCAGTTGGACTGGGCGCCGACCAGCGCGGGCGCGTTCGGCAGGGGCTCCAGGCGCTCCACCGAGAGCAGCTTCACGCGCGCGCGCAGGCGGCTGCCGACCGGCACCGGCGCGGTAAAACGCACGCGGTTCAGGCCATAGTTGACGCCCATCTTCACGCCCGGCATATCGAGCGCGTTGTGCATGAACGCCGGCAGCAGCGACAACGTCAGGAAGCCATGCGCCACCGGGCCGCCGAACGGCGATTCGCGGCGGGCACGCTCCACGTCGACGTGAATCCATTGGTGATCACCAGTGGCTTCGGCGAACTGGTTGACCTGCTGCTGGGTGATCTCGATCCAGTCGCTGATGGCCACTTCCTGGCCTTGCAGGCTTTCCAGTTCTTCGAGCGAAGCGATGGTACGCATGGTGTCTCCTTGTTGTACGTGTTGTACGTGTTGTACGTGTTGTCGTTAGTGGCCGGGATGGCCGGGATGAAGCTTGAGAAACATCAGGCGGGCCGCCGTCCGTACATGCCCATTCCCTTGACGGTGCAGACCAGTTCGCCGCGCTGGTTGGTGGCTTCCCACTGGGTGTGCACCACACCGCGGTCCGGCTTGGACGAGGAAGCGCGCGCATCCAGCACCACCAGCGACACGCTCAGCGTATCGCCCGCATAGACCGGCTTGAGCCAGCGGATTTCATCCACGCCGGGCGAGCCCATGCTGGCGGCCTTGGAGGTCATGTTGTCCACCAGCAGGCGCATCATGATCGAGCAGGTCATCCAGCCGCTGGAGATCAGGTTCTTGTAGATGCTTTTC
The DNA here is from genome assembly GCF_000832305.1 of Cupriavidus basilensis. Lineage (NCBI taxonomy): Bacteria > Pseudomonadati > Pseudomonadota > Betaproteobacteria > Burkholderiales > Burkholderiaceae > Cupriavidus > Cupriavidus basilensis. The sequence goes on along the minus strand of NZ_CP010536.1, from coordinate 1,234,525 downwards.
TGCGCGGCTTCCTTGTCGATGTGGAACGGCTGGGGATCATACTGCCGGGCGAAGGTCAGGATCTCCTCTTCCGTCACCAGATGGGACCCGAGGTCGCGCTTGCTGCCGACGGCGAAATCTTCGAAATACAGGGTGGACATGAATCGCTCCGTCAACGATGAATGCGAGATACGAGATGCAAGATGCGAGGCGCGAGGCGCGAGATTCGCGGCAGAAATGCGAGATCAATTCATAACAAAAAACCGCGCCTGGGACAACCGGCGCGGTTTTTTGATTCAACCTGGATCAGGCCGTTTCCAGGAAACCCGGCTGTGTCGCAAAGCGCGACAGGTGATGATCGACATCCCCGAAGGTGGTGTTGATCAGCGTCAGGCGCTTGAACATGTGCGCCGCCGGCAGTTCGTCGGTGACGCCCATGCCGCCGTGGATCTGCACGGCCTCCTGGCCGACCGAGCGAGCCGCCTGGCCCACGCGTGCCTTGGCCGCAGAGGCAAAGCGACGGCGTTCTTCCGGGCTGGCCTCGTCGAACTTGGCGGCGGCCAGCAACGTGATGGAACGCGATTGCTCGGCGTGGATGAACATCTCCACCATGCGGTGCTGCAGTGCCTGGAAGCGCGCGATCGGCACGCCGAACTGCTGGCGGGTCTTGGCGTATTCCAACGTGGCGGCATTGAGCGTGTCAATCACGCCAACGGCCTCTGCGCACAGCAGCACGGCGGCGTAGTCGGCCACCTGCTCGATCAGCGCAAACGCCGCGCCTTCGGTGCCCAGCAGTTCGCCCTGCGCGTCCTTGAAGGTGATATCAGCGGCGCGCAGGTTGTCGATGGTGCGGTAGTCGGTAATGCTGACGCCAGCCGCCTTCGGGTCCACCAGGAACAGCGAGATGCCGCTGGTGTCAGCATCGGCGCCGCTGGTGCGGGCCGAGACGACCAGCTTGCCGGCTTGCGCGCCGTGAATGGTCACGACCTTGCGGCCATTGAGCTTGCCGCCCTTGGCCGTCACGCGCACGTCGTTGAGCGCATAGCGGGCATGCGGCTCGTTGAAGGCGGTGGCCAGCTTCAGCTCGCCGCCGGCAACCTGCTCCAGCAGCGCGTCCTGGCCGCCGGCCAGCTTGAGCGCGTAGGCGGCAACCACGGTGGCGAAGTACGGCTCGACCACCAGGCCGCGGCCCAGCTCCTGCATCACCACCATCATGTCGATGGGCGTGCCCGAGAAGCCGCCCTGCGCTTCCGGCACCGGCAGCGCGGTCAGGCCGAGTTCGACCAGCGCGCCCCAGGCGGCATCGCTATGGCCGGCCTCGGCCTTGATGCCCTTCTTGCGGGTCTCGAAATCGTAGTCTTTGTCGATGAAGCGGTGGACGGCGTCAGCCAGTTGCTTCTGTTCGTCGCTGAGATTGAAGTTCATATCGCGTGTCTCCTCACAGCCCCAGGATCATCTGGCTGATGATGTTCTTCTGAATTTCGTTGGACCCGCCATAGATGGAGGTCTTGCGATAGTTGAAGTAGTAAGCGGCCAGCGGCGCGGCGTCGTCGTAGCCGGTCACCGCGTGTTCGTGTTCGCATTCCAGGTAGGCGGTGTCGAACGGCTGGGCGTAGGGGCCGACGGCCTCCACCATCAGCTCGGTCAGCATCTGCTGGATCTCGGTGCCCTTGATCTTGAGCATCGATGCCTCGGGGCCGGGGCCCTTGCCAGCGCTCTCGCTCGACACCACGCGCAGCACGGTCAACTCCAGCGCCATCAGCTCGATTTCCAGCGCGGCAACCTTGGCGCCGAACAGCGGGTCTTCCAGCAGCGGACGGCCGTTCTTCTGCTGTTGCTTGGCCACGCGCTTGAGGAAGCCCAGCTCGCGCTTGGAGTTGCCCACGCGGGCGATGCCGGTGCGCTCATGGCCGAGCAGGTACTTGGCGTAAGTCCAGCCGCGGTTTTCCTCGCCGACGCGGTTCTCCACCGGCACCTGGACGTTGTCGAAGAACACTTCGTTCACTTCATGCTCTTCGTCGAGCATGATGATCGGGCGCACGGTGATGCCCGGGGTCTTCATGTCGATCAGCAGGAAGGAGATGCCTTCTTGCTTCTTGGCTTCGAAATCGGTGCGGACCAGGCAGAAGATCATGTCGGCGTGCTGGCCGAGCGTGGTCCAGGTCTTCTGGCCGTTGACGATGTAGTGCTTGCCGTCCGAAGTCAGCTCGGCGCGGGTCTTCAGCGACGCCAGGTCGGAACCCGAGCCCGGCTCGGAGTAACCCTGGCACCACCAGTCGGTGCAATCCAGGATGCGCGGGAGGTAGTACGACTTCTGCGCCTCGCTGCCGTACTTCATGATCACGGGCGCGACCATGGCCACGCCGAAGGGCAGCACGCCGGGCGCGCCGACGCGGGCATTTTCCTCGTCCCAGATATGACGCTGCGTTGCGTTCCAGCCCGTGCCGCCATACTGCACCGGCCAGTGCGGCGCGGACCAGCCACGGCCCGCCAGCAGCTTGTGCCAGCGCACCAGGTCGTCGCGGTTGGGGCGGCGGTGATTCAGAATCTTGCTGCTGATTTCCGCCGGCAGGTTGGCCTCCAGCCAGCCGCGCACTTCGGCGCGGAAGGCATCGTCGGACGCCGAATAGTTGAGATCCATGCCCGTCTCCAGTGATGCCGGTGTGAGACCGGCAGTTTGTTCTAGCTAGCGCGTCATGCGCCGGCAAGAACACTGCCTTGGGCACAGGACGCTATTCAGTGAGCCGTCTGCTTGAGCGCATCCGGCACCACGAGCTGGAAAGTATCGATGCCTTCTTCGGCAAGCGCCTGCACTTCGTCCGGCGACGCCGTGCCGCGGATCCCGCGTTCCGGCGCTTCGTCGTAATGCATGCGCCTGGCCTCTTCGGCAAAGCGTTCGCCCACATCTTCGGTCTGCGCCAGCACCTGCTTTACCGCCTTCAGGTAAAGCGACTGCAGTGTCGCCGGCGCCGCGGGGGCCTTCGCCCCAGCCGGCTTGCCCGCCGGCGCGGCGGCCGCACCCGAGAGATTCAGGCGCGGCGCGCTGGGCAGCCGGGTGATGGCATGGTCTTCGCAGACCGGACATTGGACGAGATTTCGCGAAATCTGCGATTGCGCGTCGTCCTCCGAAGCAAACCAGCCCTCGAAACGATGGTCTTGCGCGCAGCGCAGGTCGAGCACCTTCATGATGTTTCCAGCCCGTCGAAAGCTATAGTATCCGCGAAACGGAATTTTGTGAACGGTCGTGCTAATTTTTTTGCGGCCATTACTGATCCCCTTGGCGGGGAGCCTTGTGCAAAGGAGGATGAGGTATGGCTGCGATCACACGGCTAAAGGGGATTTTACGCCGTTGGGAGGTGGGACGCGTCAGGGCCTCAGACGCAAACACAAACGGTGCCGCCCTCCCCACAAACACCCCTTATCGCGGCAGTAGCTGCTCCCCCGCCTCCCATACCCCCGACACCACCTTCTCCAGCCAGAACGCGCCGATGATCGTCTTCACGTCGGTAATCCGCCCCGAGCGCACCCAATCGATCACCTGCCCCGCCGGCACGATAAACGTCTCGAGGAATTCGCCTTCATCGAGCTGTGCCGGCCCGGCGGTCAGGTCCCGCGCCAGGAAGATATCGATAAACTCTGTGGAATACGAAATGACGGGATGGATGCGCGTGAGGTAATCCCAACGCCGCGCGCTGTAGCCGGTTTCCTCCCGCAGCTCGCGCTCGCCGCAGCGCTGTGCGCCTTCCTGGGGATCCAGCTTGCCGGCAGGAAACTCCAGCATCACTTCGCCAACCGGGTAGCGGTATTGCCGCTCCAGCAGCACGGTGCCATCGTCGAACAGCGGGATCATCATCACCGCGCCCGGATGCAGCACGTATTCCCGCCCGGCATGCTTGCCGTCGGGCAGCTTGACGATATCTTGCTTGAGAGTGAGGAATCTGCCTGTGTGCAGCGTGGCGGACGCCACGCACACTTCCTTCAGGCCTTGATCGCTGCCAGCGGCGATTTCGCTAGCGTCCAGCGTGTCAATCTTGTCGCTCATGAAAGCTCCGGGTCCGGACGCGGCCGGCCCGGGCGCCTTCGCTACCCGGCTGTCAAGCCGCGCGATGTTTGACGAGGTACTGCCAGGTGAAGCCCGGGAAGGCAAACACCAGCATCATGCAGGCGGTAATGGCGTAGAACTGCCAGCCCTGCGGGAAGGCATTGCCCAGCCCCGCCTCCACGGCGAAGCCGGCCAGGCCTGCCGCCACATACCAGGTGATCAACTCAGCCAGCCTCATCCACAGCGGCTTCCTGGCCAAACGCAGCGGAATCAGCGCGAACAGCCGCTGGTTGATGAACGGCAGGTTGGCACAGACCAATGCCAACAAGATGACAAACCAGCCCGCCGCGGATGAACTCATATCGCTACGCCGCCGTGGTGCATCAGGACGCCAGCGTGGCGCGGATCGCCTGGTAGCACAGGTTCATCAGCGCCGCGGGGAACAGGCCCAGGGCAATGATGACCGCGCCGTTCAGCGTCAGCATCGAACGCAGGCCAAAGCTGGACTCCAGCTTGCGCTCGTCGGCCGGCGCATCGAAGTACATCAGCTTGACGATACGCAGGTAGTAGAACGCGCCGATCAGCGAGAACAGCACTGCCACCACGGCCAGCCAGGTCATGCCGCTCTTGACCACGGCTTCGAGCACCGCCAGCTTGGCGTAGAAGCCCATGGTCGGCGGAATGCCGGCCAGCGAGAACATCATCACCAGCATCAGCAGCGCGTACCAGGGGTTCTTGCGCGACAGGCCCTTGAGGTCGTCCAGGGTCTCGGCTTCGAAATCCTTGCCGGCGCGCAGCAGCACGATGCCGAAGGTGCCCAGCGTGGTCAGCACGTAGGTCACGGCATAGAACATCGACGAACCGTAGGCGCTGGCGGCGCCGTCGGCCTTGCCGTCGGCCACGCCGGACAGCAGGCCCAGCAGCAGGAAGCCCATGTGCGAGATGGTGGAGTAAGCCAGCATCCGCTTCAGGTTGGTCTGCACGATGGCGGTCAGGTTGCCGATGGCGAGCGACGCCACGGCCAGCACCATCAGCATGACTTGCCAGTCCACCGCCAGCGGCAGCAGGCCTTCCACCAGCAGGCGCAGCGCCATGGCGAACGCGGCCAGCTTGGGCGCGCCAGCGATCAGCAGCGTCACCGCGGTCGGCGAGCCCTGGTAGATGTCCGGGATCCACATGTGGAACGGTGCGGCGCCCATCTTGAACGCAATGCCGGCCACGATGAAAACCACGCCGAAGGCCAGCATGGTGGTGTTGACGCGGCCCGATTCCACCACGCGGAACACTTCGCCGAGGTTCAGCGAGCCGGTGGCGCCGTACAGCATGGACATGCCATACAGCAGGAAGCCCGAGGCCAGTGCGCCCAGCACGAAGTACTTGATGGCGGATTCGGAGGTCACGCGGTTGTCGCGGCGCAAGGCCACCAGCGCGTAGGATGCCAGCGACAGCAGTTCCAGGCCCAGGTACAGGGTCAGGAAGTTGTTGCCGGTAATCATCACGATCTGCCCGCCGAGCGTGAACAGCGCGAGCATGTAGAACTCGCCGCTGAACATGTCGCGGTCGGCCAGGTAGCTACGGGTGTAGACCAGCGTGACGAACAGCGCCGCGGAAGCGAAGGCCGACAGCAGGTTGGCCATCGGGTCCACCACCACCAGGTTGGCGAAGGCGTAATGGGTCTCGCCGGCCACGCCGTTGATGCCGAACCACGCGGTCAGCACCAGCGTGATCAGCAGCGACAGCGGATAGGCCACGCTGGTGCGGTTCTTGCCACGAGCAAGGTCGATCCAGTTGACCGCGGCGATCCCGATCGCCAGGAAAATGATTGGCGCCACAGGTGCCAATGTCGAGGACGGTTGCATGTTTGTTTCTCTCCCCGATTACAGCTTCGACTGCGCCACGTGCGACAGCAGGTTCACCACGGAAGCGTGCATCACATCGGTGAAGGGTTTCGGATACAGGCCCATATACAGGGTCATGATCGCCAGCAGGCCGAGCATCAGGAACTCGCGCTTGCTCAGGTCGACCAGCTCGGCGACGTGCTTGTGCACCACGTCGCCAAAGATCACGCGCTTGACCATCCACAGCGAATAGGCGGCGCCCAGGATTAGTGCCGTGGCTGCCAGCAGGCCGATCCAGAAATTGAACTTGACCGCGCCCAGGATGACCATGAACTCACCGACGAAACCCGAGGTAGCCGGCAGGCCGCAGTTGGCCATGGCGAAGAACACCGACAGCGCCGCGAACTTCGGCATGGTGTTCACCACACCGCCGTAATCGGCGATCTGGCGCGAGTGCACCCGGTCATACAGCACGCCGATGCAAAGGAACATGGCGCCCGAGATAAAGCCGTGGGAGATCATCTGGATGATGCCGCCCTCGATGCCGATCTCGTTGAAGATGAAGAAGCCCAGCGTGACGAAGCCCATGTGGGCGATCGACGAGTACGCCACCAGCTTCTTCATGTCGGCCTGCACCAGCGCGACCAGACCGATGTAAATGACGGCGATCAGCGAGATCGCGATGATGAACGCGGACAGGCTATGGCTGGCGTCGGGTGCGATCGGCAGCGAGAAACGCAGGAAACCGTAGGCGCCCAGCTTCAGCATGATGGCAGCCAGCACCACCGAGCCGCCGGTCGGCGCTTCCACGTGGGCGTCGGGCAGCCAGGTGTGGACGGGCCACATCGGCACCTTCACGGCGAAGGCCATGAAGAAGGCAATGAACAGCGCGATCTGCTCGTTCATCGACAGCTTGGCCTGGTGCCATTCGAGGATCTCGAACGTACCGGTCTTGCTGTACAGGTACAGCAGCGCAACCAGCGTCAGCAGCGAGCCGAGCAGCGTGTAGAGGAAGAACTTGAAGGCCGCGTAGACACGGTTCGGGCCGCCCCAGACACCGATGATGATGTACATCGGGATCAGCGTGGCTTCGAAGAACACGTAGAACAGCATGCCGTCGAGCGCGCAGAACACGCCGACCATCACGCCCGACAGGATCAGGAACGCTGCCATGTACTCGGCCACGCGCTCGGTGATCACCTCCCAGGCGGCGATCACCACGATCACCGTGATGAAGGCGGTCAGCACCACGAACCACATCGAGATGCCGTCGACACCCAGGTGGTAGTTGATGTTGAAGCGCTCGATCCAGCTCGACTTCTCGACGAACTGCATGGCCGCCGTGGAGCGGTCGAAATGAAACACCAGAGGCAGCGTGACGATGAAGCTGACGATGGAGCCGAACAGCGACATCCAGCGCACATAGCAGCGGCTGCGGTCGGAACCCGAGGCTAGTATCAGCAGGCCAAAAAAGATCGGCAGCCAGATAGCGAAAGACAGAACCATTTTCTTGTTTTCCTTACTTGGTGCCCACTGTGGCGAGTGAGGTGCCGAACACCGTCATCGTCAGCAGTACCAGCATGCCCAGGATCATGGCGAATGCGTAATGGTAGATATAGCCGGACTGCAGGTAGCGGCTCACCGAAGCGAACCAGCCGACCACACGTGCGGCACCGTTGACCACCAGGCCATCGATCAGCCCCTGGTCGCCGCCCTTCCACAGGCCGGTGCCAAGCAGACGTGCACCGCGGGCAAACACTGCCTCGTTGATGGCGTCCATGTAGTACTTGTTGTCGAGCAGCGTGTACAGGCCCGAGCAGCGTTGCTTGATCGCGGCGGGGATATCCGGGCGCTTCATGTAGAAGAACCAGGACAGCACCACACCCGAGATGGCCAGCCACAGCACCGGCGTGGTCAGCGAATGCAGGCCCATCGCCACCCAGCCGTGGAAGGCTTCGGTCAGTTCCGCCATCGCATGGTGGTTCTCGCCCACGTAGATCACGTTCTTGAAGGCCACGCCATTCTTGAAGAAGTCGCCGAACAGCATCGGGCCGATCGCGATCGCGCCGATCACCACCGACGGGATGGCCAGCAGCACCAGCGGCAGCGTGACGACCCACGGCGACTCGTGCGGCTTCTCGCCCGGGGCCAGGCCGTGATGATGGTCGGCCGTTGCCTCCTCATCGTCATGGTTGCCGGCGTGATGCGCGTGGTGGTCTTCCTTGCCGAAACGCTCTTCGCCGTGGAACACCAGGAAGTACATGCGGAACGAGTAGAACGCCGTGACGAACACCCCTGCCAGCACCGCGAAGTAAGCGAATCCCGAGCCCGGGATATGCGACTCGGCCACGGCCTCGATAATCGAGTCCTTGGAGTAGAAACCAGCAAAGAACGGCGTGCCGATCAGGGCCAGCGAGCCCACCAGCGAGGTGATCCAGGTAATCGGCATGTATTTGCGCAGGCCACCCATGTTGCGGATGTCCTGATCGTGGTGCATGCCGATGATGACCGAGCCCGCGGCAAGGAACAGCAGTGCCTTGAAGAATGCGTGGGTCATCAGGTGGAACACGGCCACCGAGTATGCCGAGGCGCCCAGGGCGACGGTCATGTAGCCCAGCTGCGACAGCGTGGAGTAAGCCACCACGCGCTTGATGTCGTTCTGGATGATGCCCAGGAAGCCCATGAACAGCGCGGTAATGGCGCCGATCACCAGCACGAACGACAGCGCGGTGTCCGACAGCTCGAACAGCGGCGACATGCGCGCGACCATGAAGATGCCGGCCGTCACCATGGTGGCGGCGTGGATCAGCGCGGAGATCGGGGTCGGGCCTTCCATCGAGTCAGGCAGCCACACGTGCAGCGGGAACTGCGCCGACTTGCCCATGGCGCCGATGAACAGGCAGATGCAGGCGACCGTGATCATCAACCAGTCGGTGCCCGGGAAGATCACCGTGGCCAGCTGGTCGCGCGCGGCGAAGACTTCGGTGTAGTTCATGCTGCCGCTGTAGGCCAGCAGCAGGCCGATGCCGAGGATGAAGCCGAAGTCACCCACGCGGTTGACCAGGAACGCCTTCAGGTTGGCGAAGATGGCGGTCGGGCGGGTGTACCAGAAGCCGATCAGCAGGTACGACACCAGGCCCACAGCTTCCCAGCCGAAGAACAGCTGCAGGAAGTTGTTGCTCATCACCAGCATCAGCATCGAGAAGGTGAACAGCGAGATGTAGGCGAAGAAGCGGTTGTAGCCGGGGTCTTCGCTCATGTAACCGACGGTGTAGATGTGCACCATCAGCGAGACGAAGGTCACCACCACCATCATCATCGCGGTCAGCGAGTCGACCAGGAAGCCCACTTCCATCTTCAGGTCGCCGATCTTCATCCACTCGTACACGGTGGCGTTGAAGCTCGCGCCGTTCATGACGTCCATCAGCACGATGATCGACAGCAGGCAGGAAATCGCCACGCCGAGAATCGTCACGGTGTGGGCCAGCGTGCGGCCGGCGCGTGTCTCCGAGGAGAATGTGCTGAAGAACTTGGTGCCGAACAGGCCGGCGATGGCTGCACCGGCGAGCGGTGCGAGCGGAATCGCCAGTAGCAGGTTGGGGTCGAGCGTGGTTGCCATAGGACGCTTAGTGGTGTGCGGTCGGAGAACGGTCTTGATTCATAACGTAGCGGCGCGGATCAACCCTTGAGGGTGTCCATGTCGTCCACGTTGATCGTGTCCAGGTTGCGGAACAGCACGACCAGGATTGCAAGGCCGATTGCCGATTCGGCCGCAGCCACCGTGAGGATAAAGAAAACGAAAACCTGTCCTGCCAGGTCGCCCAGATAGTGCGAGAAGGCGACGAAGTTCATATTGACCGCAAGCAGCATCAGCTCGATCGCCATCAGCAGCACGATCACGTTCTTGCGGTTCAGGAAAATACCAACGATGCTGATGGCGAACAGGATCGCACCGAGCACGAGGAAATGGGCGAGAGAGAGCACAGCGTTTCTCCGGGCTTTAGTTCTTGTTAGCGGCAGCCGCGGCATCCGGGCTGGCTTGGGTGCCGGCACGGGCTTCGCTGGGCATCGAGACCAGGCGCACGCGGTCCTGGCGGCGGGTACGCAACTGCTCGCCCACGTCTTGCGACTTGTTGTCCTTGCGGCGGCGCAGCGTCAGCGCGACGGCGGCGATGATCGCCACCAGCAGGATGATGCCCGCCACTTCAAAGGCGTAGATGTAGTCGGTGTAGATCAGCTTGCCGAGCGCGGCCGTGTTGGAGTAGTCCGGGCCCTGCGCCACGTTGTTCAGCGGCACCGTGGTGCCGATGAAGTTACGCACCAGCACGGTGGCCATCTCGCCGATGATCAGCGCGCCGATCACCGAAGCCAGCGGCACATAGGTCCAGAAGTCCCGCCGCAGGTGCTCGATGTCGATATCGATCATCATCACCACGAACAGGAACAGCACCATCACGGCGCCCACGTACACCAGCACCAGCAGGATGGCGAGGAATTCGGCCTTCAGCAGCATCCAGATCGCGGCTGCCGTAAAAAACGACAGCACGAGGAACAGTGCGGAGTGCACCGGGTTCTTCGCGGTGATGACTTTCAGTGCGGAGAGCACCAGCACCAGCGCAAAGACATAGAAGATGGTGGTCGTGAGTTCCATGGTCCTCGTCGAGCCTTCCGGCACAAGCCACCCCTGGTGGCCTGCCCTTGCGGCATCCTTTTCGTTAGCCCCACACGGGGCCCGATTCACAATGCATTGGCAACGCCCGCCAGGTTCGGCGGGCATGCCCTGTAATGCGCTTATCAGCGATACTTGGCGTCCGCGGCCTTGGCCGCGGCGATCTGCGGCTCGTAGCGGTCGCCCACTGCCAGCAGCATGTCCTTGGTGAAGTACAGGTCGCCGCGCTTTTCGCCGTGGTATTCGAGAATATGCGTCTCGACGATGGCGTCGACCGGGCAAGCTTCTTCGCAGAAGCCGCAGAAGATGCACTTTGTTAGGTCGATGTCATAGCGCGTGGTGCGACGCGTGCCATCGGCGCGGGCATCGGACTCGATGGAGATGGCCACAGCCGGGCAAACCGCTTCGCACAGCTTGCAGGCGATGCAGCGCTCTTCGCCGTTGGGGTAACGGCGCAGCGCGTGCAGGCCGCGAAAACGCGGCGACATCGGCGTTTTCTCTTCGGGGAACTGGACCGTAATCTTGCGGGCGAAGAGATAGCGCCCGGTCAGAGCCATGCCCTTGAAGAGTTCCTTCAGGAGCAGGCTGTTGAAGAAGTCCTTGATGGCGAGCAGCATGACGATTGCTTCCTAATGATTCCGCAGGGCGCCGCCTGTCGTGGCAGCGCCCCTGCTTTGGCCGTTCAATGCCAGATATTCCAGGGCGACCGGATCCAGATCGCGACGATGACCAGCCAGCCCACCGTCAGCGGGATGAAGATCTTCCAGCCCAGGCGCATGATCTGGTCATAGCGGTAGCGCGGGAACGAAGCACGAATCCAGATAAACACCGACAGCAGCAAAAATACCTTGATCACCAGCCAGAAGAAGCCCGGGACCGCATTGGTGATGAAGCTCTCGAACGGCGGCGCCCAGCCTCCCAGGAACATCAACGCGGTCATCGTCGAGATGACGATCATGTTGATGTACTCAGCCAGGAAGAACAGCGCGAAGCCCATGCCCGAGTATTCGATCATGTGGCCGGCAACGATTTCCGACTCGCCTTCCACCACGTCGAACGGGTGGCGGTTGGTTTCGGCCACGCCGGAGATGAAGTACACGCCGAACATGGGCAGCAGCGGCAGCCAGTTCCACGACAGTACGTTGATCCCCATGTTGGCGAAATAGCCGGTGTTCTGCGAGTTGACGATGGCCGACAGGTTCAGGCTGCCCGACACCATCAGCACCGTCACCAGGGCAAAGCCCATGGCGATTTCATACGACACCATCTGCGCCGCGGCACGCATGGCGCCGATGAAGGCGTACTTGGAGTTGGAGGCCCAACCGGCCAGGATCACGCCGTAGACGCCAACCGAGCTGATCGCCATCACGTACAGCAGGCCGGCGTTGACGTTGGCCATCACCACTTCGGCCTGGAACGGAATCACCGCCCAGATCGCCACGGCGGGCATCAGCACCATCAGCGGGGCAACCAGGTACATGCCCCGGCTGACCTGCGTGGGCATCATCACTTCCTTGAGCAGCAGCTTGAGCACGTCGGCGATCGGCTGCAGCAGGCCCAGCGGCCCGACCCGGTTCGGGCCGATACGCACGTGCATCCAGCCAATCAGCTTGCGCTCCCACAGGATCAGGTAGGCCACGCACAACAGCAGCGGCACCACAATGACCACGGCGCGAATCAGGATCCACAGCGGCGTCCAGGCGCCGCCGAAGAGATTCTGTCCTTGCGAGGTAATCCAATCGATCATGTTTCTTTCTCGCTCTTCTTATGCCGTGGCCGCCGGCTCGGCCGCGCCCTTCGCGGTGGCGGCCAGGTCGATGGCTTTCTCTACGGTGACAGTGCCAGACGGCGCACCCAGCGTGGTCGCGGCAACGGTGCCAGCGGACACGCGCACGGTGCCGGCAGGCAACATGGCTTCGAGGGCGGCCGGCAGCACCACGCTGCCCTGCCCTTGCGTCACGCGCACCGGGTCGCCAGCCTGCACACCCAGCGAGGCGAACAGGTCGGCCGACAGGCCGGCTTGCATGGCGCGGCGAGCGGCTGCGGACAGTTGCAGCGAATCGGCACGGCGCACGATCGGGTCGGCGTGGTAGATCGGCACATCGGCGATGCGTTCGATCCCACCCGCGACCTGGGCGGTAACGCGGATGGCCGCGTCGGTGCCATTGTTCAGTTGCGGTGCGACCGGCTTGGCCAGCACTTCGTCGCGCACGCTTTCGGCGGTCTCGAAGTCGAAGCCAGGCACGTCCAGCAGGTTGCCCAGCACGCGCAGCACCTTCCAGCCCGGACGCGAATCGCCCAGCGCGCGGACGACGCCGTTGAAGCTTTGCGGCAGGCCTTCGCAGTTCACGAACGTGCCGGCGGTTTCGGTGAACGGGGTCACCGGCAGGATCACGTCGGCATATTGCAGCGCGGCGTCCGAGCGGAACGCGGACAGGACCACCACGGTGCCGGCCTGGGCCAGCGCAGCCAGCGCCTGGGTCGGGTTGGCGGCATCGAACTCGGGTTCCGTGTTCAACAGCACGTAGGCACGGCGCGGCGTGTCGAACATGGCCTGCGCATTGGCGCCGCCGTTCTGCGGCAGCGCGCCGGCGATATAGCCACCGACGGTGTTCGCGGCTTCGGTCAGGAAGCCCAGCGTGGCGCCGGTTTCCGTCGCGATCCACTGTGCCAGCGCATGCAGCGCGGCGAATTGCGGGTGACGCACGGCCTCGTTACCGAGGAACACCGCGCGGCGCTCGCCCGACAACAGCGCGTCGGCAACCAGCCTGGCCTTGTCATCGCCATCGAAGCCATCGGTGCCCGCCGGAGCGGCCACGCCCTTGGCAGCGGCAACGGCACGTGCCACGCCGGCCAGGGCTGCGGTCCAGCCGGACGGCGCCACGTCAATGCGTGCGGCCAGCGGCATCAGCAGATCGTCAGCGCTGGCGCCGAGGACGGCCACGCGGGCCCCCTTCTTGCCAGCCTGGCGCAGACGCGCGGCCAGCAGCGGATGATCCTTGCGCAGGGCGGAACCGATCACCAGCACGCGTTGCAGCGCGGAGACATCGGCGATCGGCAGGCCAAGCCACGGCGCGCCCTTGATGGCGGCCGAGAAATCGGTCTGGCGCTGGCGGAAGTCGACGTTGTCGCTGCCCAGGCCACGCACCAGCTTGCCCAGCAGGTGGAGTTCTTCCAGCGTGCTGTGCGGGCTGGCCAGCGCGGCGATCTGGTCGGCGCCATGGTCGCGCTTGATGCTCGCGAGGCCGTTGGCCACGTATTCCAGCGCAGTCTGCCAGTCGGTTTCCATCCACTCGCCGCCCTGCTTGACGAGCGGCTTGGTGAGGCGGTCCGGGCTGTTGAGGCCTTCGTACGAGAAGCGGTCCTTGTCGGACAGCCAGCATTCGTTGACGGCTTCGTTGTCCAGCGGCAGCACGCGCATCACGCGCTGGTTCTTGGTCTGCACCACCAGGTTCGCGCCCAGGCCATCGTGCGGCGACACCGACTTGCGGCGTGCCAGTTCCCAGGTACGTGCCGAGTAGCGGAACGGCTTGCTGGTCAGCGCGCCGACCGGGCAAAGGTCGATCATGTTGCCGGACAGTTCCGAATCCACGGTCTGGCCAACGAAGGTCGTGATCTCGGAGTGCTCGCCACGGCCCAGCATGCCCAGCTCCATCACGCCGGCCACTTCCTGGCCAAAGCGCACGCAGCGGGTGCAGTGGATGCAGCGGCTCATCTCTTCCATGGAGATCAGCGGGCCCACGTTCTTGTGGAATACGACGCGCTTTTCTTCCTTGTAGCGCGATTCCGATGCACCGTAGCCCACCGCCAGATCCTGCAACTGGCACTCGCCGCCCTGATCGCAGATCGGGCAGTCCAGCGGGTGGTTGATCAGCAGGAATTCCATCACCGACTTCTGGGCCTTGACTGCCTTCTCCGAATTGGTGAAGACCTTCATGCCAGGGGTGACCGGCGTGGCGCAGGCGGGCAGCGCCTTGGGCGCTTTCTCAACCTCAACCAGGCACATGCGGCAGTTCGCCGCGATGGACAATTTACGGTGGTAGCAGAAGTGCGGGATGTAGGTGCCCAACTGGCGGGCGGCTTCCATCACCAGGCTGCCTTCAGCAACCTCAACCTTCTTGCCGTCGATCTCGAGTTCAACCATGTTCTGCCACGCTTAAGAGTAGGCCGGAACCATGCACTGCTTGTGTTCGACGTGATATTCGAACTCTTTCCAGTAGTGCTTGAGCATGCCGCGGACCGGCATCGCTGCCGCATCACCAAGCGCGCAGATAGTGCGGCCCATGATGTTTTCAGCGACGTTATTGAGCAGGTCCAGATCTTCCTGGCGCCCTTCTCCGTGTTCGATACGATTCACCATGCGATAGAGCCAGCCGGTGCCTTCACGGCACGGCGTGCACTGGCCGCACGATTCTTCAAAGTAGAAATACGACAGACGCAGCAGCGAGCGAACCATGCAGCGCGTCTCGTCCATCACGATCACCGCGCCCGAGCCCAGCATCGAGCCGGCCTTGGCGATCGAGTCATAGTCCATGTCGGACGCCATCATCATGTCGCCCGGCACCACCGGCGCGGACGAGCCGCCCGGGATCACTGCCTTGATGCGCTTGCCGCCGCGCATGCCGCCGGCGAGTTCCAGCAGGGTCGCGAACGGCGTGCCCAGCGGGATCTCGTAGTTGCCGGGGCGCTCGACGTCGCCGGAGATCGAGAAGATCTTGGAGCCGCCGTTGTTCGGCTTGCCCATCTTCAGGTAATTTTCCGGCCCGATCGACAACAGGAACGGCACCGCGGCAAACGTTTCCGTGTTGTTGATGGTGGTCGGCTTGCCGTACAGGCCGAAGCTGGCCGGGAACGGCGGCTTGAAGCGCGGCTGGCCTTTCTTGCCTTCCAGCGATTCGAGCAGCGCGGTTTCCTCGCCACAGATGTAGGCGCCGTAGCCGTGGTGGGCGTGCAACTGGAAGTCGAAGCCCGAGCCCAGGATGTTGTCACCCAGGAAACCGGCGGCACGCGCCTCTTCGAGGGCTTGCTCGAAGATCTTGTACTCGTTCCAGATCTCGCCGTGGATGTAGTTGTAGCCCACGGTGATGCCCATCGCGTACGCACCGATGGCCATGCCTTCGATCAGCGCATGCGGGTTGTAGCGGATGATGTCGCGGTCCTTGAAGGTACCGGGCTCGCCCTCGTCGGTGTTGCAGACCAGGTATTTCTGGCCGGGGAACTGACGCGGCATGAAGCTCCACTTCAGGCCGGTGGGAAACCCCGCGCCGCCACGGCCGCGCAGGCCGGAGGCCTTGACGTCCGCGATCACCTGTTCGGGCGTAATCTTCTCGGTCAGGATGCGCTTGAGCTGCTGGTAGCCACCGCGCTTGACGTAGTCGTCGAGGTGCCAGTTGCTGCCATCGAGGCCAGCCAGGATCAGCGGCTTGATATGACGGTCGTGCAGAGAGGTCATGTTACTTGTCCCCCTTGGCTGCAGTGCTGCCGGCGGCCTTGAGCTCGTCGACGAGCGCGTCCAGCTTGGCGTCGCTCATATGGCTGCACATGCGGGTATTGTTGACGATCATCACCGGTGCGTCGCCGCAGGCACCCATGCACTCGCCTTCCTTGAGGGTGAAGGTGCCGCACGGGGTGGTTTCGTTGTAGCCGATCCCCAGCTTCTGCTTGAGGTAGTCGCCGGCACGTTCGCCGCCGGAGAGTGCGCACGGCAGGTTGGTGCAGACGGTCAGCTTGTACTTGCCGACCGGCTTGGTGTCGTACATGTTGTAGAAGGTTGCGACCTCCTCGACCCATACCGGCGGCATGTCGAGGTAGCTGGCAACAAACTGCATGACTTCCGGGGAGACCCAGCCCACTTCGCCCTGCGCCACGGCCAACGCCGCCATCACGGCCGACTGCTTCTGGTCAGCCGGATACTTGGCGATCGCGCGATCGATTTCCTTGAGAGCTTCTGCTGATAGCATGGTCGTTGCTGTAATACGCCGTGTCATTTGCGGATCTGCGCCGCCACATGGCGCGCATCCCGCAGGTTTGCAGCCGTCGCTGCCGTTGCAGCCCGCATGTCAAAGGCATGCCGGGCTCACCGCGGGTTTCCCGTGACCGGACACGATCTTTTGTGGGTCCGTGCCAGGGGCGCCCGGATCGTCGTCCGGGGCCGGCGGCTCTTGTTAGCTCGTCAGCGGTCGATTTCGCCGAAGACGATGTCTTGCGTACCGATGATCGTTACCGCATCCGCAATCATGTGGCCCTTGGCCATTTCATCCAGTGCGGCCAGATGGGCAAAGCCCGGGGCACGGATCTTCAGGCGATACGGCTTGTTCGCACCGTCGGAGATGGCATAGATGCCGAACTCGCCCTTCGGGTGCTCCACCGCCGCATAAGTCTCGCCTTCGGGCACGTGAATGCCTTCGGTGAAGAGCTTGAAGTGGTGGATCAGCTCTTCCATGTTCGACTTCATGTCCACGCGCGACGGCGGCGCAACCTTGTGGTTGTCGCTCATCACCGGGCCCGGATTGCGGCGCAGCCAGTCGATGCACTGCTTGATGATGTTGTTGGACTGGCGCATTTCTTCCACGCGCACCAGGTAGCGGGAGTAGCAATCGCCGCCCACGCCCACCGGCACCTGGAAGTCCATGCGGTCATACACTTCGTAGGGCTGCTTCTTGCGCAGGTCCCACTCGATGCCGGAGCCGCGCAGCATCGGGCCGGTAAAGCCCATCTGCAGCGCACGCTCGGGGCTCACCACGCCGATGCCAACCAGGCGTTGCTTCCAGATCCGGTTGTCCGTCAGCAGCGTCTCGTATTCGTCGACGTACTTCGGGAAGCGGTTGGTGAAGTCCTCGATGAAGTCCAGCAGCGAGCCCGAACGCGCTTCGTTCATGGCCTTGATGGCGCGCTCGTTGTGGATCTTCGACGCCTTGTATTGCGGCATCGTGTCCGGCAGATCGCGGTAGACGCCGCCCGGACGGTAGTAGGCCGCGTGCATGCGCGCGCCCGACACCGCCTCATACATGTCGAACATGTCTTCGCGTTCGCGGAAGGCGTACAGGAACACCGCCATCGCGCCCACGTCGAGCGCGTGCGAGCCGATCCACATCAGGTGGTTCAGCAAGCGCGTGATTTCGTCGAACATCACGCGGATGTATTGCGCACGGATCGGCACCTCGAGACCCAGCATCTTCTCGATGGCCATCACGTAGGCATGCTCGTTGACCATCATCGACACGTAGTCGAGGCGGTCCATGTACGGCACGCTCTGGATCCAGGTTTTCTGCTCGGCCAGCTTTTCGGTGGCACGGTGCAGCAGGCCGATATGGGGGTCGGCGCGCTGGATGACTTCGCCGTCCAGCTCCAGCACAAGGCGCAGCACGCCGTGTGCCGCAGGGTGCTGCGGGCCGAAGTTAAGGGTGTAATTCTTGATGTCTGCCATTGCGCGTTCTCAGTGCTGCAAGCCGCCGTAGTTCTCTTCGCGGATCACGCGGGGCGTGACCTCGCGCGGCTCGATCGTGACGGGCTGATAGATCACCCGCTTTTGCTCGGGGTCGTAGCGCATCTCGACATAGCCCGAGACCGGGAAATCCTTGCGGAACGGGTGGCCGACGAAACCGTAGTCGGTCAGCAGGCGGCGCAGGTCGTTGTGGCCTTCGAACACGATGCCGTAGAAGTCGAACGCCTCGCGCTCGAACCAGTTCGCCGAGTTCCAGACGTCGGTCAGCGAAGGCACCACGGGCACGTCGTCGTCCGGCGCGAACACGCGTACGCGCAGGCGCCAGTTGTGCTTGATCGAAATCAGGTGCGTCACGGCCGCGAAACGGGAGCCGTCCCAGGCGCCGTCGCCATAGGTGGAATAGTCGACGCCGCACACATCGAGCAGTTGCTCAAAATGCAGTGAGGGATCGTCGCGCAGCATCAGCGCGCTTTCCAGGTAGTCATCGGCCTTGACGATAAGGGTAATCTCGCCTAGCGCCTCTACCAGTTTCTGGATACGCTTGCCCAGTACCTTTTCGAGCGCGGCCTTCAGAGTATCGAGGTTCGACATGTCAGCCCTTGCGCGCGATGGTGTTGGTGCGACGGATCTTGTTCTGCAGCTGGATGATGCCGTAGATCAGCGCTTCCGCCGTCGGGGGGCAGCCAGGCACATAGATATCCACCGGCACGATCCGATCGCAACCACGCACCACCGAATACGAGTAGTGATAGTAGCCACCGCCATTCGCGCAGGAACCCATCGAGATCACCCAACGCGGCTCTGCCATCTGGTCATAGACCTTGCGCAGCGCGGGGGCCATCTTGTTGCACAGCGTGCCGGCCACGATCATCACGTCCGACTGGCGCGGCGACGGGCGGAAAATCACGCCGAAGCGGTCCATGTCGTAGCGCGCGGCGCCAGCATGCATCATTTCCACAGCGCAGCACGCCAGGCCAAAGGTCATCGGCCAGAGCGACCCGGTGCGGGTCCAGTTGATCAGCTTGTCAGCGGTAGTCGTGACGAAGCCTTCATTGAGAACGCCTTCGATTGCCATATCACATCACTCCCAATCGAGCGCGCCCTTTTTCCAGATGTAGACGAAGCCCACGATGAATTCCAGCAGAAACACGCCCATGGCGAAGAAACCCGGCCAGCCGATATCCCGCAGGGCTACACCCCAGGGAAACAGGAAGGCGGTCTCGAGATCGAACAGGATAAAAAGAATAGCGATGAGGTAGTAGCGCACGTCGAACTTCATGCGCGCGTCCTCGAACGCTTCGAAGCCGCACTCGTACGGAGAGAGCTTCGCGGGATCAGGTTTGTTTGGACCGAGAATTCGGCCAATCGACATCAGTGCAATGCCGAGCACGACACCGAAGATGATGAAGATGAGGACGGGGAAGTAGGCTTCGAGATTCAAGGTACGGCCAGCCTTATCTGGAATGTTGTCAACAGCACCAGCGGTAAGCGGCGTCCTGTTGCCCACCCCAAGCGCCATTCCGTAGAAATTACGACGCCGCCTTGCGGACTGGCCGGGGCATGCATCCGGGATGGTCTCCGGATGCATGCCCCGATCAAGTTGTTTGGTGCCGACGGCGAGACTCGAACTCGCACAGCTTTCGCCACTACCCCCTCAAGATAGCGTGTCTACCAATTTCACCACGTCGGCTGGGGGAGAAACAATATTGCCTCGCGCCGGGCTTTTCAGGGCCCTGGGTTTTTACACCCTTCGGAACTCTGGCTGGGATGCTGCTTTATCCCGGCTGGAGCCCCGTCGCTGGGGGATCGTTTCAAGCCTTGTATTCTAACCTAGGATTCTTGTTTTGTTCAATGCACAACAGCAAAAATCTTCAAGAATAAGTCACAAGGCTCGTTGATTATTTCGGTACAGCAGGCGCAGAAGGATTCGAGGCCGCGGCAGCCGATGCGGCAGCAGGCGCCGAAGCTCCCGCCACGGCCGGTGCCACCGCGGGCGCGGAGCCCATCACGCCCAGCGAAGCTGCCGGCCGATAGTTGCCCATCAGCGTCAGGCTCAGCGTGCAGATGAAGAACAGCGTCGCCAGCACGGCGGTGGTACGCGACAGGAAGTTGGCCGAGCCGGTGGCGCCGAACAGGCTGCCCGAGGCCCCCGAGCCAAACGCCGCACCAACATCGGCGCCCTTGCCATGCTGCAGCAGCACCAGGCCAATCACGCCAAGCGCGGACAGTATCTGCGCCACTACCAACAAAGTTTTGAAAATTGCCATTTGGTTCGATTCGCTTGCCTGATCAGACCCTATGAGCGGCCGGCATTCAGGCGTTGCCGATCGCGAGGAAATCGTCCGACTTCAGCGAGGCGCCTCCGATAAGGCCCCCGTCGATGTCGGGCATGGAAAATAGTTCTGCCGCATTGTCCGGCTTCACGCTGCCGCCATACAACATGGCCATGCGAGCGGCCACGCCTGCGTCGCGCGCCGCCACCTGGGCGCGCAGGAAAGCGTGCACGGCCTGGGCCTGCTCGCTGCTTGCGGTCTTGCCCGTGCCGATCGCCCACACCGGCTCATAGGCCAGCACGATGCGCCCGAGCTGGTCGAGCGACAAGGCCTCGAGCACGGCGCCGAGCTGACGGCCTACCACGGCCTCGGTCTCGCCTGCCTCGCGCTGCGCCAGGCTCTCGCCCACGCACACCACCGGCACAATGCCGAACTCCAGCGCGCGCACCGCCTTGGCCGCTACCGTGGCATCCGTCTCGCCATGGTAGCTGCGCCGCTCCGAATGCCCCACCAGGGCATACGAAGCACCGAACTCAGCCAGCATGGAGGCCGCGACTTCGCCCGTGAAGGCACCGCGCGCCTCGGCGGACACGTCCTGCGCGCCCCAGGCCACCGCGGACCCGGCCAGCAACGCCTGGCACTGCGCAAGATACGGGAACGGCGCGCATACTGCCAGGCGCGCGCTTGCGGGCGCCGCCTTGATCGCTTCCAGCAAGGTCACATTGGCAGCCAGGCTGCCGTGCATCTTCCAGTTGCCGATAACGAGCTTTTGTCTCACAGGGCGCCCCTCTCAATCAAACCGGGTATTGTAGCGCGGGCCAAGGCCCTACGCCACAGAAGGGCCCGAAATCGGCCCGGGGCGCGAGGCCCCGGCCGCACCCGGCCATCAGCCAGCCAGCAGCGGCATTACCAGGTCAGGACGATCTTGCCGATATGCTCGCTGGACTCCATCAGGCGATGCGCATCGGCGGCCTGGGCGGCCGGGAAGGTCTGGTGGATCACCGGCTTGATCTTGCCCGCCGCCAGCAGCGGCCACACGTGCTGGTGCAGCGCCTGCGCGATCTCGCCCTTGAACGCCGCCGGGCGGGGACGCAGCGTGGAGCCTGTCACGGTGATACGGCGGCGCAGGATATCGCCCAGCGGGATCTCGGCCTTGGCGCCGCCCAGCAGCGCGATGATCACAATGCGGCCATCGTCGGCGACGCAGGACAGTTCGCGCGCCAGATACGGGCCAGCCACCATGTCGAGGATGACATCCGCGCCACGGCTGCCGGTCAGCGCTTTCACCTCGGCGACAAAATCTTCGGTCTTGTAGTTGATGGCACGGTCGGCGCCCAGTTCCTCGCAGGCCCGGCACTTGTCGGCGCTGCCGGCGGTAACGAAGACCTTGTGGCCCAGGGCCTTGGCGATCTGGATGGCGGTCGTGCCGATGCCGCTCGAGCCGCCCTGGATCAGCAGCGTCTCGTCCTTGCCCAGCGGGCCGCGGCCCAGGTAGCCGCGATCGAAGACGTTGCTCCACACGGTGAAGAACGTCTCCGGCAATGCGGCCGCCTCGACATCCGACAGGCACTCCGGCACCGGCAGGCATTGCGCTGCGGGGGCCACGCACAACTCGGCGTAACCGCCGCCCTGCACCAGCGCGCACACACGGTCACCCAGCTTCAGGCCGAAACGGTTGTCGGGGTGCGCCAGGTCGCCGCCGGCCACCACGCCGGCCACTTCCAGGCCCGGCAGGTCGGACGCGCCCGGTGGCACCGGGTAGTTGCCGGTACGTTGAAATACGTCGGGACGGTTGATGCCGGCCGCGGCCACGCGGATCAGGATCTCGCCGGCCTTGGGCACCGGGTCGGGGCGTTGCGCCAGTTGCAGGACTTCGGGGGCGCCGTACTCGCGGATTTCGATGGCTTGCATTGCTGCTCCTTGCGGTTAGGGACCTCGCGCATGCGGCGGGCTCGCGCACGCATGGCGGGGGGATCAATCTGGGCACCCGCCATGCGGCGCGCCGAACAGCCGGGCCGCATGGGGTGGGACTGGCGGGAGTGTAAACAAAAAAGCGGCTGGACATCGCCAGCCGCTTTTTCTGCTACGGGTACCGTCGTTCTACCGGCACCGTAAAACGCTTACTGCTGTTGCTGATCAGCCGAAGGCGTCGTCGGCGCTGCCGGTGCGGCCGGGGCGGCCGGAGCAGCCGGTGCCTCGCTGGTGTTGGCGATCGGGCTGATGCTGCCGCCCTCTTCGGCCAGCGCGGCCTTCAGGGACAGGCGCAGGCGGCCCTTCTCGTCAGCCTGGATCAGCTTGACGCGCACGTGCTGGCCTTCCTTGAGCCAGTCCTTGATGTCCTTGACGCGTTCGTTGACGATCTCGGAGATATGCAGCAGGCCATCCTTGCCCGGCAGGATGTTGACGATGGCGCCAAAGTCCAGCAGCTTGAGCACGGTGCCGGCGTAGATCTTGCCGACTTCGGCTTCCGCGGTGATGCCTTCGATGCGGCGCTTGGCTTCGGCCATGCCTTCGGTCGAGGTCGAGGCGATGGTGATGGTGCCGTCTTCCTGGATGTCGATGGTGGTGCCGGTTTCCTTGGTCAGCGCCTGGATGGTCGAGCCGCCCTTGCCGATCACTTCGCGGATCTTGTCCGGATGAATTTTCATGGTGATCATGCGCGGTGCGTGCTCCGACAGCTCGGTGCGCGCATGGCCCATCGCGTCCTGCATCTTGCCCAGGATATGCAGGCGGCCTTCCTTGGCTTGCGCCAGCGCGACCTGCATGATTTCCTTGGTGATGCCCTGGACCTTGATGTCCATCTGCAGCGCGGTGATGCCGGTGTCGGTACCCGCGACCTTGAAGTCCATGTCGCCGAGGTGGTCCTCGTCGCCCAGGATGTCGGTCAGCACGGCGAACTTGTTGCCTTCCAGGATCAGGCCCATGGCCACGCCGGCCACATGCGCCTTGATCGGAACGCCCGCGTCCATCAGCGCCAGGCAACCGCCGCACACCGATGCCATCGACGACGAGCCGTTGGATTCGGTGATTTCGGACACCAGGCGGATGGTGTAGGCGAATTCGTCATCCTTCGGCAGGACTGGGATCAGCGCGCGCTTGGCCAGGCGGCCGTGGCCGATTTCGCGGCGCTTGGGGCTGCCCACGCGGCCGGTTTCGCCGGTGGCGAACGGAGGCATGTTGTAGTGGAGCATGAAGCGGTCGCGGTATTCGCCGGCGAGCGCGTCGATGATCTGCTCATCGCCCTTGGTGCCCAGCGTGGCAACCACCAGCGCCTGGGTTTCGCCACGGGTGAAGATGGCCGAGCCGTGAGCGCGCGGCAGCACCGACGAGCGGATCTCGATCGGGCGCACGGTGCGGGTGTCGCGGCCATCGATGCGCGGCTCGCCCGACAGCACCTGGCTGCGCACGATCTTGGCTTCGATGTCGAACAGCACGTTGCCCACTTCGACCTTGTCGGCTTCCACGCCGGCTTCGGCCAGCTTGGCCGCCACGGTGGCGTAGACTTCCTTGAGCTTTTGGCTGCGCGCCGACTTCTGGCGCAGCTGGTACACGTCCTGCAGCAGCGGCAAGGCGATCTCGCCGACCTTGGCGATCAGCGCTTCGTTCTTCGGTGCCGCGGTCCAGTCCCACTCCGGCTTGCCGCCGTCGCGCACCAGATCATGGATGGCATTGATGGCCGTCTGCATTTGCTCATGGCCGTAGACTACGGCGCCCAGCATCACCTCTTCCGACAGTTGGCGGGCTTCCGACTCCACCATCAGCACGGCGCGCTCGGTACCGGCAACCACCAGGTCCAGTTCCGAAGCAGCGATCTGCGAACGGGTCGGGTTCAGCAGGTACTGGCCGTCCTTGTAGCCAACGCGCGCTGCGCCGACCGGGCCGCTGAACGGAATGCCCGACACTGCCAGGGCAGCCGAGGCGCCGATCAGGGCGGGGATGTCAGCCGGGACTTCCGGGTTCAGCGACAGCACGTGGATGACCACCTGCACTTCGTTGTAGAAGCCTTCCGGGAACAGCGGGCGCAGCGGGCGGTCGATCAGGCGCGAGGTCAGCGTCTCGTTTTCCGACGGACGGCCTTCACGCTTGAAGAAGCCACCGGGGATCTTGCCGGCAGCGTAGGTCTTTTCGATGTAGTCGACGGTCAGCGGGAAGAAATCCTGGCCAGCCTTGGGCGACTTGGCAGCGACAACGGTGGCGAGCACCACGGTGTCTTCAATGTCGACGATCACGGCACCGCCAGCCTGGCGGGCAACCTCGCCGGTTTCCAGGCGCACCTTGTGCTGACCCCACTGGAATTCCTTGACGATCTTGTTGAACATGGTCATGAACGTTCCTTTTGTTCGTGCTTGCACGCTTGTGCGACGCCCGCGTTAGCAGCCGCGGGCGAACTGCCGGATCAGCGTCGGCCTCAGTCACAGGGAAGTGCTATGCCATTCCAGCGCGATACCTGATGCTGGTAGCTGATGCGCGGCATCTGCCTGGGCAGATACCGCGCTGGAATGACACAAAGCCCCGCTTCCTTGCCCGACTCCGGTATGGATTAACAGTAAAAAAGCTGAAAAAAGCTAAAGAACAAAGTAACTTACTCCGTTGCACGTCTTGGCGCAACGTGTGCCAGCCCCAGCGGCCATGGCACCATCAAGCAGAGCAAAAATCACTTGCAGCAATGCCGGACATCGACCGGACGGCGGCCGGACCGCGACATTTCATCCGCAAAAACAAAATGCCTGCATCAGCGAGGCTGACGCAGGCATTAGTGGCTCACGCGAAGGCGTGCAGTGCATCCATTCGTGCTGCCATCCGGACGATCCTGGCTGCTTACTTACGCAGGCCGAGCTTCTCGATCAGCGAACGATAACGGTCAGCATCGTTGGCCTTGAGGTAGTCCAGCAGGCGACGACGACGGCTCACCATGCGCAGCAGACCGCGGCGGCTGTGGTGATCCTTCATGTTGGCCTTGAAGTGGGGGGTCAGTTCGTTGATGCGGGTGGTCAGCAAAGCGACCTGGACTTCGGGGCTACCCGTGTCGTTGGCGGCACGTGCGAACTGCTTGATGACTTCGGTTTTGCTGCTGATTTGGGCTTCTGCCATGGTAATTTCCTTTTCACTTGCGAACGCTACAGCACGAAATGTGCCGCATGCGTCGTGCCTTGTGCGTGTCCTACATACAGGCAACTGTCTCGCCGGACCGGTTTTTGACAACCGGCTGGCTATGACAGCGGGCGATTATAACGGAAAACGGGCCGGCGATGGCGATTGCGATTGCGATTGCGGCAATGCCGGCCTGGAACCGCTAGAACCGTTCCATCTTGCAGGTCGTGGGCAACATGGTCTGCGCCGACTTTAGCTTCCTCACCGTGCGAAAGCCATATCCCGACCCTTCATTGTCAAAGCGCACATCGCCGCCCTGCTTCTCCATCACCGACACGTAGAGCGGCTGCAGCACCTGGTGGTCGTCGGCGCGGATCGTCGCATCATGGAAGTCGTTGACATAGCGCATGCCCTCCAGCGCACGCGCCACCTTGACGGCGTCGGTCGAGCCCGCCTGCTCGATGGCCCGGGCGAGCATCTCCACCATCATCTGCATGCGCAGGTGAACGTAGTCGTCCTTGGGTTCAGGGTAACGGGCACGGAACGCCTGGTAGAACGCGTCCGAGGCCGTGCCGCCCACGTTGGGGTGCCACTCCGCCACCGCAAGCACGCGCCCTACCCCGGCGTCTCCCATGGCCGCCGGCGCGCCCAGCCCGTTGCCGTAGAAGGTATAGAACTTGGCGTTCAGCCCGCCCTCGCGCGCGGCCTTGATCATCAGGGTGAGGTCGTTGCCCCAGTTGCCCGTGATCACCGCATCCGCGCCGCTGGCCTTGATCTTGGCGATATACGGGGCGAAGTCCTTGATCTTGCCGATCGGGTGGAACTCATCGCCCACGATGCGCAACTCCGGCCGCTTGGCCGCCAGCATCTCGCGTGCCGAACGCGACACCTGATGGCCGAAACTGTAGTCCTGGTCGATCAGGTAGACGCGCCGCACACCGGCATCGGCACGGATGACCTCGGTCAGAGCCTGCATGCGCATGTCGGCGCTGGCATCGAAGCGGAAGTGCCAGAAGCTGCACCCCTCATTGGTCAGCGTGGGATCGACCGCCGAGTAATTCAGGAAGAGCACGCGGGCATCGGGCTGCCGGCTGTTGTGGCGGTTGATCGCGCTGACCAGCGCGCCAGCCACCGCCGAGCTGTTGCCTTGCAGGACAAAGGGAATTCG
This sequence comes from Cupriavidus basilensis, assembly GCF_000832305.1. Lineage (NCBI taxonomy): Bacteria > Pseudomonadati > Pseudomonadota > Betaproteobacteria > Burkholderiales > Burkholderiaceae > Cupriavidus > Cupriavidus basilensis. The sequence goes on along the minus strand of NZ_CP010536.1, from coordinate 1,208,021 downwards.
CTTGTCCACCAGCCCGCGCAACTGGATCAGGCTCTCGTCGACATTGCCTTTGCTATCGAAGGTAACCAGTTCAAGGGGCCGCGCGCCTTCCGCGGTCTTGACGCCACCGCGCGCATTGACGCGGTCGATGGCGATCCGCAGGTTGCGCACTACCGCGTCGCCCGCGTTGGCAAAGGGGCCAGACAAACCTTCGATCATGCCAAGACGGATCGGCTCCTGCGCACCAGCGCTCGCCGCCACCGCCAGCAAACAGCCCGCCAGCCATCGTTTAGCCCACATCGAGTCATCTCCCGCCAAAGCGCTGCATGGTATGTCAGGGACCCAGCCTAGGCAAATCGGACCGCATTCGCGGCAAAACGGGAAATTGGGCGAGGATGACACGCCATGGCGGCGCTTGCCCTCAAAAAGCCGGCGCGTGCCACATGAGGCGCACACAACGTTTGCGCGCCGCTACACTCTTAATGCATATCACCACGAATTTTAATCAGAGAACTGCCATGAAAGCCTCATCGTCGCGCCTTGCCGCCCGGTGGCTCGCGCTAGCAACAGCAGCAGCCATCCTGCCGGCCTGCTCGGTGCTGCAACCGGTCAAAGTCGGCCAGGACATGGTAGGCGCGCCGCAAGCCGCCGTACAAGCCCGCTTCGGCACGCCGACCGACACCTACCAGCTAGCCGACGGCACACAGCGCTGGATCTACTCCAAGCAACCCTTCGGGCAACAATCCTACGCGGCCGACTTCGACCGCGATGGCCACTTGAGCACCTTCCGCCAGATGCTGCAGACCAGCGAGCTCTACAAGGCGAAGGTCGATGTCTGGACCAAGCTGGACGTGGAACAGCACTTCGGCAAGCCCCGCGAGCCCAAGCAGTATTACCCGCTGATGAAGCGCGAAGTATGGTCTTACCGCTTCAGGCATGAGGACACCTGGCCGTCCATGTTCAATTTCTATTTTGACGACGCCGGCGTGCTGCGCCAGACCCAGATCACGCCAGACCCGCTCGCGGAGGGCCGCGGCCGACGCCGCTGAGAGCGGGAAAATGCAAAAAGCCCGCCAGCATCCTCATGGGAACGCGGCGGGCCGATTCAAGCCCCACGGCCGGATAGGCCGCGGGCTTACCGGTCAGATCGGGATCAGATCTGCGGGTTGATCTTCTGCACGGCCTTGTCGTGCAGCTTGTTCAGCGCGGCCAGGTAGGCCTTGGCCGAGGCGGCCACGATATCGGGATCGGTGCCCACGCCGTTGACGATGCGCCCGCCCTTGGACAAGCGAACAGTCACTTCGCCCTGGGCCTGCGTGCCGGCGGTGATGGCATTGACCGAATACAGCACCAGCTCCGCGCCGCTGGCGACCTTGCCTTCGATGGCGTGCAGCGTGGCATCGACCGGGCCATTGCCCTCGCCTTCGCCCGTCACCTCATTGCCGTCCATGTTGAACACCACGCGCGCATGCGGGCGCTCGCCGGTCTCGGAGTGCTGCGACAGCGAGATAAAGCGGAAGTGCTCATTGACGTCGTGCGCCTCGTCGGAAACGATGGCCATGATGTCTTCGTCGAAGATCTCGGACTTCTGGTCGGCCAGTTCCTTGAAGCGGGTGAACGCGGCATTGACCTCGCCCTCGCTCTCCAGCTCGATGCCGAGTTCCTGCAGGCGTTGCTTGAACGCATTGCGGCCCGAGAGCTTGCCCAGCACGATCTTGTTGGCGCTCCAGCCCACGTCTTCCGCGCGCATGATCTCGTAGGTATCGCGCGCCTTCAGCACGCCATCCTGGTGGATGCCCGAAGCATGCGCGAAAGCGTTGGCGCCCACCACGGCCTTGTTGGGCTGCACCACGAAGCCGGTGATCTGCGACACCAGCTTGGAGGCTGGCACGATCTGCGTGGTATCCACGCCGACATCCATGTCGAAGTAGTCGCGGCGCGTCTTGACCGCCATCACGACTTCTTCCAGGCTGGTATTGCCGGCACGCTCACCGAGGCCGTTGATGGTGCACTCGACCTGGCGCGCACCGCCGAGCTTGACCGCCGCCAGCGAATTGGCCACGGCCATGCCGAGGTCATTGTGGCAATGCACGGACCAGATGGCCTTGTCGGAATTGGGGATGCGCTCGCGCACCGAGCGGATCAGGCCTGCGTAGCCTTCCGGCACGGCGTAGCCCACCGTATCCGGCAGGTTGATGGTGGTAGCGCCTTCCTTGATCACGCCTTCAAGCACGCGGCACAGGAAATCCATGTCTGAACGGCTACCGTCTTCAGGCGAGAATTCGATATCGTCGGTGAACTGGCGCGCAAAGCGCACCGCCTGGATGGCTTGCTCGAAAACCTGGTCCGGCGTCATGCGCAGCTTCTTTTCCATATGCAGCGCCGAGGTGGCGATGAAGGTATGGATGCGGAAGGAGTTGGCCGGCTTGAGCGCCTCGGCGGCGCGTGCGATATCACGGTCGTTGGCGCGGGCCAGCGAGCAAATGGTCGAATCCTTGACGACCTGGGCGATGGAGCGGATCGCCTCGAAGTCGCCGTTGGAGCTAGCGGCAAAGCCCGCTTCGATCACGTCGACTTTCAGGCGCTCCAGCTGGCGCGCGATGCGGATCTTTTCCTCGCGGGTCATGGAGGCGCCGGGCGACTGTTCGCCGTCGCGCAAGGTGGTGTCGAAAATAATGAGTTTGTCGGACATGGTGGGGCTCCTGGGCTGACTTTTGTATTTGGCGAATCGGGTGGATGCCTCGGCATTCGCCGTTTCGTTTTGCTGTGCTGCTGTATTCGTGCTGAATGCAAAACGCCCCGGCGTGCAGTGATGCAGGCCGGGGCGTTTGTAAATCCTGTGTGACTTTACGCGAGGGGCTTGGCTTCCCTCAGCGCGAACGCGTCCCGACCTGACGGCCTAGTAGGCCACCTAGAATGGTGCGGGCGAGTAGGGCTTGGCGCGAAATCATGTGAGCGACTATAGCCGAGAAGCCGGGTGTGTGCAATATGGATGCGTTAATCGGGCCGACAGCCGAAAAGGCACACCAGGGGGACGCCATGCCCCCCGCTGCACGGCAGGCGTCAGGCCTTGGGCGGGATGCGCAGCTTCTGGCCGGGGTAGATCTTGTCCGGATTCGTCAACATCGGCTCGTTGGCCTCGAAAATCGCGGTGTACAGCGCGCCGTTGCCGTAGGCCGTCTGGGAGATCGCCCACAGGGTGTCGCCCTTGACCACGGTATGCCAGGTCGATTCGGTGGAGTCGACATTGACCGACATCTTGTCGTCGACCTTGTCCACGCCATGCACATTGCCGCAGCACAGGATGATCTTCTCGCGGGTGGCCTGGTCCGGCGCCACGCCGAACACCGTCACCAGCCCCTGCGAGCCGTCCACCTGCACCATCAGCCCGGTGGCGTCGAGGTTCATCTGCTTGATGTAGCCTTCGATGGCATCGCCGGCGGCACGGTTGGCCGCATCGGCATCCGCCGCCGGCGCGTCGGCGGGAGCCGCCGCGGGCGCGGCTTGCGCTGCGCTGCCGCCAAACAGTTTCTCTCCTGCTTCCTTGATGAAGTCGAGCATGCCCATGAGAACCTCCAGTGATAAGTGGACAACAAGGGGGACTACAGTACAACCGAGGCTACAGTGGACCACGGCAAACGCCACGGCAATGCGACAGCCTGGAAAACAAATGTAAAAAAAGGCGCCGTAGCGCCTTTTTACTGACCTGCGATCAGGAACGATCGTTCCCGCCGTCCCGCACCTTGCGGATTTCGGCCGGCTTGCCGTGCAGCGCATGCCAGCCCCACAGCAGGTAGCCAGAGATGGCGTAGGCGACAAACAGGCCGAACAACGCCACCGGCGGATCCGTCGAAACCACCACGAACAAGACCAGCACCAGCACCATCATGCCGAAGGGCACGCGATAGCGCACATCGAGCGCCTTGCCGCTATAGAACGGCGCGTTGGAGACCATCGACAGCCCGGCATACAGCGTGATGCCGAACGCCACCCACGGCATCCACAGATCCTTGACCGGCAGCTTGTTGTCGATCACCAGCCAGACAAAGCCGGCCACCAGCGCTGCCGCCGCCGGGCTGGGCAGCCCCTGGAAGAAGCGCTTGTCGACCACGCCGATATTGGCGTTGAAGCGTGCCAGGCGCAGCGCGGCGCAGGTGCAATACACAAAGGCGGCAATCCAGCCCCACTTGCCCAGGTCGTGCAGGATCCACTCATACATCACCAGTGCCGGCGCCACACCGAACGAGGTCATGTCCGACAACGAATCGTATTGCTCACCAAACGCACTCTGCGTGTTGGTGATGCGCGCGACGCGGCCATCCATGCCGTCCAGCACCATCGCGGCGAAGATGGCGATGGCCGCGCTGTCAAAGCGCATGTTCATGGCCTGCACGATGGCAAAGAAGCCGGCGAACAGCGCCGCGGTGGTGAACGCGTTGGGCAGCAGGTAAATGCCGCGACGGCGCGGGCGCACGTACTCGATGTCGTGATCGTCCCCGGCTTCGTCGTCGAAATTGCCGGACTCGTTGCCACGCAACTGGTTGTGGCGAAAAGGACGCAAGTTGGTCACGTTGCCATTGGTAACGCGCTTATTGCGTCGGTTGAAAGCACCCATGCCTGTTCTCCAGTGGGTCTGATCTGTTCCGGCGTCGCCGGATTAATCCAGCTCAGCCAGGATGGTCGACGAGGCCGACACCTTCTCGCCGATGGTCACGCGCGGGCGCGCATCCACCGGCAGGTAGACGTCGACACGCGAGCCAAAGCGGATGAAGCCATAGCGCTGGCCGCGCGACAGCGTCTCGCCGACGCGGGTGTAGCAGAGGATGCGGCGGGCCACCAGGCCGGCCACCTGCACCAGGGTCACCACCTTGCCGTCGGCGGCACGGCGGATGACCACGGCGTTGCGCTCGTTCTCGAGCGAAGCCTTGTCGAGGTCGGCGTTGACGAACTTGCCGGGAAAATACTCGACCTTCTCGACCTTGCCGTCCACGGACACCCGGTTGGAGTGTACGTTGAACACGTTCATGAAGACGCTGATCTTCAGCGCCTCGCGGCCCGCGTACGGGTCCATGGTTTTCTCGACCACCACGATGCGGCCATCGGCGGGCGCCAGGACAGCGTTCGGCTGGGTGGGAATGGCGCGCGGCGGATCACGGAAAAACTGCAGCACGAACAGTGTAATGATCCACAGCGGCAAGGCCCACCAGAAGCCGGCGCTGACCTGCACCAGCAGCGAGATGACAAAGGCGCCAGCCAGGAACGGCCAGCCTTCACGGGCGATCAGCGGATGAGGATAGTTCATGCAATGCTTACTTGGTGGATAAAGTCTGACAAGGATAACAAAAAGCCGTTCAGTCCCCGCCTGATTAACCCCTCGCGAGGGGGAAATGTGCGGATGACTGAACGGCTGCGGCCCGCGCCGTCAGTAGCGGCGGGCCGTCGGGCTGTATGACAGCTTAGTTCTTCGACTGGTCGACCAGCTTGTTCTTTGCGATCCAGGGCATCATCGCGCGCAGCTTGGCACCCACTTCTTCGATCTGGTGCTCAGCGGTCAGGCGGCGGCGCGAGATCAGGGTCGGGGCGCCGGCCTTGTTCTCGAGCAGGAAGCTCTTGGCGTACTCGCCAGTCTGGATGTCGGTCAGGCATTGCTTCATGGCCTTCTTGGTCTCCTCGGTCACGACGCGCGGGCCGGTGACGTATTCGCCGTATTCGGCGTTGTTGGAGATCGAGTAGTTCATGTTGGCGATGCCGCCTTCATAGATCAGGTCGACGATCAGCTTGAGTTCGTGCAGGCATTCGAAGTAAGCCATTTCCGGCGCGTAGCCAGCTTCCACCAGCGTCTCGAAGCCAGCCTTGATCAGCTCGACGGTACCGCCGCACAGCACGGCTTGCTCGCCGAACAGGTCGGTTTCGGTTTCTTCGCGGAAGTTGGTTTCGATGATGCCGGCGCGGCCGCCGCCGTTGGCGGTAGCGTACGACAGGGCGATGTCACGGGCGGCGCCGGACTTGTCCTGGTGCACGGCGATCAGGTGGGGCACGCCGCCGCCTTGGGCGTAGGTCGAGCGCACGGTGTGGCCCGGCGCCTTCGGGGCGATCATGATGACGTCGAGGTCGGCGCGCGGGATCACGGCACCGTAGTGCACGTTGAAGCCGTGGGCGAAGGCCAGTGCGGCGCCTTGCTTGATGTTGTCGTGCACTTCGTTCTTGTACACGTCGGCGATCTGCTCGTCCGGCAGCAGGATCATGACCACGTCGGCGTCCTTGACGGCGTCAGCCACTTCCTTGACCTGCAGGCCAGCGTTAACGGCCTTGTTCCACGATGCGCCGCTCTTGCGCAGGCCAACGGTGACCTTGACGCCGGAGTCGTTCAGGTTCTGCGCGTGGGCGTGGCCTTGCGAGCCGTAGCCGATGATGGTGACGTTCTTGCCCTTGATCAGGGAGAGGTCGGCGTCCTTGTCGTAAAACACTTTCATGATGGTTCCTTCAGTCTTTCGTTTTCGTGTGTCGGGTTGGCGGCCACCGCCCGGCCAGTGCCGGCGCCGGCGCCGCCCTTGGATACTGCAATCAGGCTCAGACCTTCAGGATGCGCTCGCCGCGGCCAATGCCCGAGCCGCCGGTACGGACGGTCTCGAGGATGGCGGCGCGGTCGATGGCGTCCAGGAAGGCATCCAGCTTGCCGCCGTTGCCGGTCAGCTCGATGGTGTAGGTCTTCTCGGTGACGTCGATGATGCGGCCGCGGAAGATGTCGGCGGTGCGCTTCATTTCCTCGCGCTCCTTGCCGACCGCGCGCACCTTCACGAGCATCAGCTCGCGCTCGATGTGCGCGCCCTCGGTCAGGTCCACCACCTTGACCACTTCCACCAGGCGGTTCAGGTGCTTGGTGATCTGCTCGATGATGTCATCCGAACCGCTGGTGACGATCGTCATGCGCGACAGCGAGGCGTCTTCGGTGGGGGCCACCGTCAGCGTCTCGATGTTGTAGCCGCGCGCCGAGAACAGGCCCACCACGCGCGACAGCGCGCCCGGTTCATTTTCCAGCAGGACCGAAATGATATGTCGCATTACAGGTCCTCCGCGCCGAGCAGCATCTCGGAGATGCCCTTGCCGGCCTGGACCATCGGCCACACGTTTTCGGTCGGGTCGGTCTGGAAATCAAGGAACACGGTACGGTCCTTCAGGCGGAAGGCTTCGCGCAGGGCGGGCTCGACGTCGGCCGTCTTTTCGATACGCATGCCGATATGGCCATAGGCCTCGGCCAGCTTGACGAAGTCGGGCAGCGCGTCCATGTAGGAATGCGAGTAGCGGTTGTCGTACTCGATTTCCTGCCACTGGCGCACCATGCCGAGGTAGCGGTTGTTGAGCGCGCAGATCTTCACCGGGGTGTCGTACTGCAGGCAGGTCGACAGTTCCTGGATGTTCATCTGGATCGAGCCTTCGCCGGTGATGGTCACCACTTCCTTCTCGGGGAAGGCTTTCTTGATGCCCATCGCGTACGGCAGGCCCACGCCCATCGTGCCCAGGCCACCGGAATTGATCCAGCGGCGCGGCTCGTTGAACTTGTAGAACTGCGCGGCCCACATCTGGTGCTGGCCCACGTCCGAGCAGACGAAGGCATCGCCGTGCGTCAGTTCCCAGATCTTTTCCACCACATACTGCGGCTTGATGATCTCGGAGTTGCGGTCGTACTTGAGGCAGTCCACCGAACGCCATTGCTCGATCTGTTCCCACCACTTGGCCAGGGCCTCGCGCTTGGGCTTGACGTCGCTGGCCTGCAGCTGGGAGATCAGCTCCTGCAGCACATCCTTGACGTGGCCCACGATGGGAATGTCGACCTTGACCCGCTTCGAGATGGAAGACGGATCGATATCGATATGGATGATCTTGCGCGGCTGCGAGGTGAAGTGCGCCGGATTGCCGATCACGCGATCGTCGAAACGCGCCCCGATGGCGATCAGCACGTCGCAGTTCTGCATGGCCATGTTGGCTTCATACGTGCCGTGCATGCCGAGCATGCCGACGAACTGCTTGCTGGTGCCGGGGAACGAGCCGAGGCCCATCAGCGTGTTGGTGACCGGATGGCCGGTCAGCGCGGCAAGCTGGCGCAGCTCTTCGCTGGCATTGGCCAGCACCACACCGCCACCTGCATAGATGAACGGCCGTTCGGCGCCCTGCAACAGCGCGAGCGCCTTGCGGATCTGGCCCGAATGACCCTTGTTCACCGGGTTGTACGAGCGCATGTCGATCGACTTGGGATACTCGTACTTGCAGGAATTACGCGAGACGTCCTTGGGAATATCGACGACAACGGGGCCGGGACGGCCGGTTGCGGCAATATAGAACGCCTTCTTGATGGTCGCGGCGAGATCGCGGACGTCCTTGACCAGGAAATTGTGCTTGACGATGGGGCGGGTGATGCCGACCGTGTCGCATTCCTGGAAAGCATCCTGCCCGATAGCGTGCGTCGGCACGTTACCGGTGATGATCACCATCGGGATCGAGTCCAGGTAGGCCGTGGCAATGCCCGTCACCGCATTGGTGACGCCGGGACCAGAGGTCACCAGGGCGCAGCCCACCTTGCCGGTCGCACGCGCATAGCCGTCAGCGGCATGAACCGCGGCCTGCTCGTGGCGCACCAGGATGTGCTCGATCTTCTTTTGTTTGTAAAACTCGTCGTAGATATACAGCACTGCGCCGCCGGGGTAGCCCCAGACGTACTCGACGCCTTCTTCGGCAAGTGCGTGAACGAGAATTTCCGCCCCGATCATTTCCGGTGCGGCGGATGAATTGCTGTCTGCGTGGAATTCCGCGCTGGGCATGTTCATTTTAGTCCTTTGCAATTTTCGGCAAAAAATTGTTCGGATGCTCTCTGCCGGGCTTGTGGCACGGGTTCAAGCGGTGCGCGTCTGCATGATAGACCGCCTCATAAGCGGCCGAATGAGACAACCACTGATGTCGTGTGAACCCGCGACGATACTGGATTGATCCAGGCTTGTCTACGGGGTTTTTCAATCAGGAGGGCATCCTGCCATCCTTCGGACACCCTGCCACACGCTGAGCCTGAATGACCACAAAAGAGAACAAGGATGGTCACCGGGGGGGTTATTTGCTAGCATCCCACCATTTTGGACGTGCAAGAAGCCCTACCCTGCACTTCCACCGGCCAAGGCCCCACCGTCTGTACCCCGCCTGCATGGCAACCGATCAGGAACTATCCGACTTTCTCGCCAGCGTCGAGCGGCGCGCCTTCAAACAGGCCGTGTTTGCGGTGCGCGACGACGAAGCCGCCCTGGACATCGTCCAGGACGCGATGATCAAGCTCGCCGAAAAATACGGCGACAAGAGCGCCGCCGAACTCGCGCCGCTGTTCCAGCGCATACTGCAGAACACAATTCACGACTGGTTCCGCCGGCAGAAAGTACGCAATACCTGGGTCACCCTGTTTTCCAACCTGCGCGACGACCGCGAAGGCGAGGATAATGACCTGCTCGACACTTTCGAGGCCGAGATCGGCTCCGAATCCGCGGAAAGCAGCGCCGACAAGGTGGAACGCGCCCAGACCATGCACATCATCGAACAGGAGATCCAGCGCCTGCCGACACGTCAACGCGAAGCCTTCCTGATGCGTTACTGGGAGGATATGGACGTCGCGGAAACGGCTGCCGTCATGGGATGCTCCGAAGGCAGCGTCAAGACGCACTGTTCCCGTGCCACGCACACACTGGCGCAGGCATTGCGAGCGCGGGGGGTCCGACTATGAGCACCAGAAACGAAAAAGAAATCAACGAACGCCGCCTGGCACACGATATCCGCACGGCACTCGATGCCTCTGCGAATGCGTTGCCGGACAATGTGACCGATCGGCTTGCCGCCGCGCGGCGGGTTGCGCTGTCTCGCAAGAAAGCGCAAGCCGCCGTCGCCGCGCCGCAACTGGCCTCGGCCGGAATGCCCACGCTCTCTTTCGATGAGGACGACTCGGCGCTCCATCGCGCAGGTTCCTGGCTGCGCCGCCTTGGGCTGGTATGGACGCTGGTGGCGCTGGCCGCCGGGCTGGCGGGCATCTACCACTGGCAGCAGCAAAAGCGCGTCGATGAGCTCGCGGATGTGGACGCGGCGATGCTGCTCGACGACCTCCCGCCAACGGCCTACGCGGATCAGGGCTTCCACGTATTCCTGAAGCGCGGTCAGTAGGCATGGCCGGCGCTGACTTCACCCCCGACGCACCGCGCCGGCGGCTGGCAGCCTTGCTGCTGGCCGGCCTGGCCGCCGCCGCCACGATCTGGTTCCTGGTTCCGGCCACTTGCCAGGCTCAGGGCGGCCACCCGGGCGGCGCGCCCGCGGCCAGCATCGCCAACGCGCACCCGAACTGGAACGAGCTCAACGCCGTCCAGCAGCGCGTGCTCGCGCCGCTGGCAGGCGAGTGGAACAATTTCCCTGAGCTCAACCGGCGCAAATGGCTGCAGATTGCGGAACGATACGAGAAGTTCTCGCCCGCGGAACAGGCGCGCCTGCAGACCCGCATGACCGAATGGGTCAAGATGACACCCCAGCAGCGCCGCCTGGCGCGCGAAAACTACCAGATCACACGTTCGCTGCCCGCCCAGAAGAAGGCCGAGGCCTGGAACAAGTACCAGCAACTGCCGGAGGAGCAGAAAAAGAACCTCGCGGCTGCCGAGAAAGTGCCGCGCCGCCCTGGCGCGGTCAGCGCATTGCCCTCCGGCAAGCGCCTTCCAGCCGAGACCACCCGGCAACTGCACCTGGAAAAGAAGGCACCCGCCGGCGCCACGTCGGCCGCCGTGCGCGCGCGCGCGCGCGATGCCGGCACGCTGGCGGCGGAGTCCCAGGCCGCCATGCCAGGTACCGCTGCCGGCGCACCGGTGCCGACCGTGGACACGCCGCGCGAGGCCGCCACAGACGCCACGGCCAGCAGCACCAGCGCTACCGCCAGCCCCGACGAGCCGGTGCGCCGCTGAACCGCTGCGCGGTTGTCCGGCCGGCTCGCCCTAGCGCCCTCCCACGCAAGCTACCCGCCCCACCCGCGCTTTGGCATAATGCCGCTTGCGCCGGCCTGGCCGCGCTCGCTTGCTGCCTCGCGGCCCGGCCTTCGCTGCCCGGCCTCGCCCTCCTCCGGCCTGACGGCCCCACCGCCCTATCGCCATACCCGCCATGCCTGCCGTGACCACGCCCAAACCCAACGCCAGGCCAGCCACATCGGCTGCGCCGGACAGTCCCGTGCGCCCGGCCGAGGCACCGACGATCCGCCGCCGCATCGCCTGCATGCTGTACGAAGGCGTATTGCTGTTCGGCGTGCTGAGCGCCTCGACGGGGGTCTACCTGCTGGCGCGCCCGGCGCTGCAGCAGCTTGGGCTGGACAGCCCGCTCGCGATGCAGTGCTGGAGCTTCCTGGTGCTGGGCTGCTACTTTGTCTGGTTCTGGCAGCGCAACGGGCAGACGCTCGCCATGCAGACGTGGCGCATGCGGGTCGAGACGGCTGCGGGCGCGCCCCCGCGCTGGCCGCAGGCCACGCTGCGTTACCTGCTGGCATGGCTGTGGCTGCCGCCTTCGGCGGCACTCGGGCACCTGCTCGGCCTGGTCAAGGGCCCGTTCGTCGGCGTGCTATGCGCCGGCCTGCTCGCCTGGGTCCTGCTGGCCCTGCTCGACCCCAGGCGGCAGTTCCTGCATGACCGCCTCGCCCGTACCCGCCTGACCGATCTGCGCCCGCCCAAGCCATGAGCCTGTCGGCCGCCGCCTTGCGCCGCATCGCGGTGGCATTGCAGGCCGCCGTGGCGCTAGGCTGCGCCGCTGAACTGCACGCCCTGCATGGGTGGTCCCTCGCCGCCGGCCTGCTGGCCGGCATTGGCGCGGTGCTGGCGATACTGGGGCTGTCCGTTGCCTGCGCCTTTGCCTTTACCCTGCCCGGCCTGGGCGAGCCCGAGGCGACGCGCCCCCCGATCCCTCCCGCCCTGCAAGCCATGCGGCCGGCCCGTTTGACGCCATGGCAGGCGCTGGCCTGTTACCTGCGTGAATACGCCGCCGTGTTCCGGATGTTCAACTGGCTGCAGCCCTTTTGCTCGCACCACCGCTTGCGCCCGGCCAAAGCCCCGGGCTCGCGCCCGCCGCTGCTGCTGGTGCACGGCTATGGCTGCAACCACGCCGTCTGGCTCGACATGCAGCCCGCCCTGGCGGCGGCCGGCTACCACTGCGAGGCGATCGACCTGGACCCGGTGTTTGGCGACATCGACCAATACGCCCTCGAAGTCCGTGCCGCCATCGCGCGCATCGCCGCCACCACCGGCCAGCCGCCGCTGCTGCTCTGCCACAGCATGGGCGGCCTGGCCGCGCGCGCCGCGCTAGCGGGACGCGGCAAACCCCCGCCCTGCCGCGGCATCGTCACGCTGGGCACACCGCATCACGGCTGCGTGCTGGCCCGCTACGGCAGAGGCTTCAATTCTCGCCAGATGCGCTGCGCCAGCGCCTGGCTGCGCGCGCTGGCGGCGCGCGAAACATCACGCCAGCGCGCTGCCCTGGTGTCGATTTTCAGTTGGCATGATTCGATTGCCGGGCCGGTGGGAACCTCCTGGATCGAGGGCGCGCATCATGTGGCGCTTGGCGGCATCGGGCATGTCAGCTTGCTGCGGCATCCGGTGGCCACGCAGGCCGTGTTGCTAGCGCTGGCGCAGTTGTCGGCGGTGGCGCCAGCGGCCTGATGAGACCACGGAGCCAGCAGCCGGAAGCCCCAGCCAGCCACCCCATAGCCGCTTCCACACAACAGTCATATGACGTTCATGTTTCCTTAACAGCTTCGTCACGCGCCGCTGGCCCAATGCAGCCATCGTCGCTACCGAGGCCGCCATGGTTCAAGCTCTTCGTTCTGCCCGCGGACATCTGGCCAAGGCCGCGCAACTGCTGCGCAGCCGCACCGCCGAGTCGCAATCCCTGCCACGGCCCATGTCATTGCCTGCCGCGCTGGCCGCCTTCATGCCACCGGCCAGCGACTTGCAGCAACGGCCTCCCGGGCGTAGCGCCACCTCTGCCGCCAGCGCCCCGCCCCCCGAAGCCACCACCCAGCCCCCGCATCCGTCCCATCCCACCCGCCACTACCGCGCCATCTGGCTGTCGGACATCCACCTCGGCACGGCCGGCTGCCAGGCCAATTACCTGCTCGACTTCCTCAAGCACAATGAATCGGACCAGCTCTACCTGGTCGGCGACATCATCGATGGCTGGCAGCTGCGCCGCGGCTGGTACTGGCCGCAGAGCCACAACGATGTGGTGCAGAAGCTGCTGCGCAAGGCGCGCAAGGGCACCGAGGTGATCTACGTGCCGGGCAACCACGATGAGGTGGCGCGGCAGTTCGACGGCCTCGCCTTCGGCGATATCACGGTGCGCGAAGATGCCGTCCACGTCACCGCCGCGGGCAGGCGACTGTGGGTCGTGCACGGCGACCTGTTCGACGGTGTGGTGCAGCACGCGCGCTGGCTGGCTTACCTGGGCGACTCGCTCTACACGCTGATCCTGGCCATCAACCGGCACTTCAACCGCATCCGCGCGCGCCTGGGCTTTCCCTACTGGTCGCTGTCGCAATACCTGAAGCACCAGGTCAAGAACGCGGTCAACTACATCAATTCGTTCGAGCAGGCGATGGTGGATGAGGCGCGCCGGCGCGGCTGCGATGGCGTGATCTGCGGCCATATCCACAAGGCCGAGATCCGCGAGGTCGACGGCCAGCTCTACTGCAACGACGGCGACTGGGTGGAGAGCCTCTCCGCCCTGGTGGAGACGCAGGACGGCGAATTGCAGATCGTCTACTGGACCACCTTGCTCGATGCGCCGGCCACAGCAGGGCGCCGCACCGTCGCCACGGCCTGACGAGACTTGAGCGCGGCACCTGCCCCACACGCCGCCACCCGTACAACGGTATTGCCGTGGCCTCGCCGAGGCCGGCCACCCACGCGGCCTGGCCGCAAGGAGCAGCTATGAAGATCCTGATCGTCACCGACGCCTGGGAGCCGCAGGTCAATGGCGTGGTGCGCACGCTCAAGTCCACCCGCCGCGAGCTGATTGCGATGGGGCACACGGTGGAGCTGATCACGCCGCAGGAATTCACCACCATTCCCTGCCCGACCTATCCGGAGATCGCGCTGTCACTGTTCGCCGCCGCCAAGGTCCGCGCGCGCATCCGCGCCTTCGCACCGGACGCGCTGCATATCGCCACGGAAGGCCCGCTCGGGCTGGCTGCACGCCGCTATGCGATCCGCGAGCAGTTGCCGTTCACCACCGCCTACCACACACGCTTTCCGGAGTACGTGCAGGCACGCTTTGGCATTCCGCTTGCCTGGACCTACCGCTTCCTGCGCTGGTTCCACGGCCCGGCGCGCGCCGTGATGGCGCCGACGCCTGTGGTGCTGCAAGACCTGCATCAGTTTGGCATCACCCACGGCGTGCTGTGGACCCGCGGCGTCGACCTCGATGTCTTCACCACCCAGCAGGCTAACGTGCTGAACACGGCGCACCCGATCTTTCTCTACGTGGGGCGTGTCGCCGTGGAAAAAAACGTGGAGGCCTTCCTCGCGCTGGACCTGCCCGGCTCCAAGTGGGTGGTGGGCGACGGGCCGGCGCTGGCGTCGCTGCGCGCGCGCTATCCGGCGGCCAACTACCTGGGCGTACTGACCCAGCCGGAGCTGGCCAAGGTGTATGCTTCAGCCGACGTCTTTGTATTCCCCAGCCGCACCGATACGTTCGGGCTGGTGCTGCTCGAAGCCCTGGCCAGCGGGCTGCCGGTGGCGGCCTATCCGGTAACCGGGCCAATCGATGTGCTCGGCCACAGCGATGCCGGGGTGATGCACGAAGACTTGCGTGAAGCTTGCCTGGAAGCGCTGCGCATCGACCGCGCCACCGCTCGCGCCCATGCCGAACGGTTCTCGTGGCGCGCCGCCTCCGAGCAGTTCCTGACTCACCTGCAGCCACTGCCGGCCGTGCGCGCGACCCCCAACGGCACGAACGGCACCACTGCCCGCCCCTCCTCCGAACATGCCGACTCCGCTTCGCCCACCCACCGAACCGCACCGCCCGCCGGCGCCACAGACCGTCACGTCAGCCCCGGCACCGCCCCCGGACTCGCCGAGCAGCGACTACACGATTGAGCAGAACCCCCACAAGGGCAACCGCGGCCTGGCGCGGGCCTGGCATGCCGGCATCAACTCGGTGTCCGGCCTGCGCTACGCGGTGCTGGAAGAAAGCGCGTTTCGCCAGGAGCTGACGCTGGTGGTCATCCTCACGCCCTGCGCCTTGCTGCTGCCGGTCGGCATTGTCGAGCGCATCCTGCTGCTGGGCACCCTGCTGCTGGTGCTGATCGTGGAATTGCTCAACTCCAGCGTGGAAGCCGCGGTCGACCGGATTTCGCTGGAGCGGCACAGCCTGTCCAAGCGCGCCAAGGACTTCGGCAGCGCGGCGGTCATGCTGGCGCTGGTGCTATGCGGCGGCACCTGGCTGGCTATCGCGGGGCCGATCGTGATGGACTGGCTGCGCGCGCTGGCGGCCTGACAGGCTGGCCGCACGGGCTCGGCACAAGCGCGGCACGGCGGGCGCGCGGACAGCGCCAATGGCGCTTGTGGCATGGCGGCAAACGGCGATTGCTTATAATCGCCTTCAACTTACCGAATTGCCGCTCGCCCGGTCGCCTATGGAACCCAAACAGCAAGCCGGTCCCCGCCGCACCCGGGACCGCATCCTGGACGTCTCACTCCGCCTGTTCAACGAGGTGGGCGAGCCCAACGTCACCACCACCACCATTGCGGAAGCCATGGAGATCAGCCCCGGCAATCTCTACTATCACTTCCGCAACAAGGACGACATCATCAACTCCATCTTCGTGCTGTTCGAGCAGGAGATGGAGCGCCGCCTGAAGTTGCCCGACGATCACAAGGCCACGCTGGACGAAAGCTGGGGCTACCTGCAATACATGGCGGAGTTCCTGTGGAACTACCGCTTCCTGTATCGCGACATCAATGACCTGCTGGCGCGCAACCGCATGCTTGAAACCAATTTCAAGCGCATCGTCGAGCAGAAGAAGCGCTTTGCGATGGAGATCTGCCGGCAGTTCCAGGAAGACGGCGAGATGGAGGCCACGCCCGAGCAGGTCGAGGCCATCTGCACCAATATCGTG
The DNA here is from genome assembly GCF_000832305.1 of Cupriavidus basilensis. NCBI lineage: Bacteria > Pseudomonadati > Pseudomonadota > Betaproteobacteria > Burkholderiales > Burkholderiaceae > Cupriavidus > Cupriavidus basilensis. Next base: position 1,191,880 of record NZ_CP010536.1, on the reverse strand, counting down.
GTGATCGCCACCTACTGGCTGTCGTTCCAGTTCGTGCAGCATCCGCGCCAGTACAACGACCCTGAGCTGATCCGCGGCTACCTGCACGGCTCCAGCTACCATATCTTCTCGATCCTGGCCCCTTACCTGCGCGGCAAGGCCCGCCAGGCGTTCGACAAGCAAGCCCAGGAATACGCCGCGGCCAAGGCGGCGCAAACAGAAAAGGAAAAAAAGTGAAGTCCGTTTGCATCTATTGCGGCTCCAGCCCCGGCAATCGTCCCGAGTACGCCGCCGCGGCGCGCGCCATGGGCAAGACCCTGGCCGAGCGCGGCCTGGCGCTGGTGTACGGTGGGGGCAAGGTCGGGCTGATGGGCACCGTGGCCGACGCCGTGCTGGCCAACGGCGGCACCGCGATCGGCATCATTCCCGAGGCGCTGATGCAAAAGGAAGTTGGCCATCGCGGCTTGACCGAGCTGCACGTGGTGCGCAACATGCACGAGCGCAAGCAGATGATGGCCGACCGCGCCGATGCATTCATCGCCATGCCGGGCGGCGTCGGCACCTTCGAGGAGTTGTTCGAGACCTTCACCTGGCTGCAGCTGGGCTATCACGCCAAGCCGGTGGGACTGCTCAATGCGGAAGGCTTCTACGACAGCATGCTGGGCTTCATGCAGCACGCCGTGGACGAAGGCTTCCTGAAGCAGGTCCACAACGACCTGCTGCATGTGGCGCCCACGCCCGAAGGCATCCTCGACAAGCTCGCCAACGCGCCGCGCTTGCTGGTGGACAAGTGGCAGGAGAAGCGCGAGCAGACCTGATGGTGCTCCCCGCGGCCCGACGCCCGACGCCCGACGCCCGACGCCCGATACCCGATACCCGATACCCGATACCGAGAGCCGGCCACATCGGCTTGCGCCCCGGCCCCGCCACCACCCCGCGATAGCGGCTGTGCCACGCGAGACCCGCTCAGAACGACGAGCCGGGTTCCTCCAGGAAGGCGCTCTCCTGCGCCGTATCCCCGCGTCCCAGCATGGCGTTGCGATGCGGGAAGCGCCCGAAACGCTCGATCACCGCACGGTGCTTGAGCGCCCAGTCCACCACGTCCACCTGACCCTGGCTCTGGTCGCGCAGCGCCGTCATCAACCGCACGGCCATGTTCTGGTCGGCAAGCGCTTCGGAATGCTCGAACGGCATGTAGCAGAACATGCGGTGGAATGCCGTGGGCAGCAGGCGGTCGGCGCCGCTCGCCACCATCTGCCGGGCTGTTGCCAGCGCCTGCGCATCGGAGGCGAAGCTGCGCGGGTCGTCGCGAAAGACGTTGCGCGGCACCTGGTCGAGCAGCACGATGCGCGCGCAGGCGGATTCGGGGCTTTGCGCCCAGCCCGCGTTCGCGCCCGCGTGCGTGGCTTCCCACAGTGGCAGGAAGGCAGCGCGAACCGTGGCGTCGAATTCGGCGGACTTGGTGAACCACACCGAGCGTGTCGTGTTCCATGCCGGCGAGCCAGGCGCGCCGAACCAGAAATCGAGTACGCGCCGGGCGTCGGCAGGCAGGTCCGTGGCGGCTTCGGGATGCGTGTCAGCCATGGTGCCGGGACCTATGGCGGGTCAGGTAGCCTTGGCCATCAACGCGGCACATTGCGCATCCAGTCGGCGGTGCCGAAAAAGGCCTGCATCAGGCGCAGCTGCAGGTCTTCGGGCAGGCCGACGTCCTGCATGGCCAGCGCCATGCAGCGCATCCACTGGTCGCGCTCGCTGGTGCCGATCTCGAATGGCATGTGGCGCGCGCGCAGGCGCGGGTGGCCAAAGCGCTCGATGAAGTGGTTGGGACCGCCCAGCCAGCCGCACAGGAACCAGAACAGCTTGTCGCGCGAGCCGTCGAGCGAGGCGGGATGCAACGCACGCAGGCCCTTGAACTCGTCCTCCAGATCCATCAGGTCGTAGAAACGGTCGACCAGTTCGCGCACGCGCGCCTCGCCGCCGATCAGTTCATAGGCGGTGACTTCGGGGGCGGCATCGGATGCCGAGGATGCCGCATTTTCAGGCTTGGAATCGGTACTCATAAGCACTCAGGGATGGTTCAGGCTTCAGGTTTCACGCAGCGTGGCCAGCGCCGGCTGCCGCAGCACCTCGCGCAAACCCAGCCAGCCGCCCGCGAAAGCGCACAGCATGCCAGAAAGCACACCCGCCGGCACGATCCAGCCATTGAAGCGGTAGGGGAAATCGAACACGAACTGCGACAAGCCCCAGCCCACCGCGATCGCGCCCAGGCTGGCCAGCAGGCCCGCCAGCCCGCCCACCACCAGGAACTCCGCGTACTGGGTCTGGCGCACCACCGCGGCGGATGCGCCCAGCGCCTTGAGCAGCCCGGCATCGCGCTTGCGCTCGTCGCGCGCCCCGGACAGCGCTGCATAGAGCACGGTGACGCCGGCTGCGAGCGTGAACACGAACAGGAACTCGACGGCGGCGATGACCTGGTCGAGCACGTCCTGGATCTGGCGCAGGATCATGTCGGTGTTGACCACCGTGATGTTCGGGAAGGCCGCCACCATGCGGTTGCCCAGCGCGGCTTGCGCGGGCGGCAGGTGGAAGGCGGTGATATAGGTCTGCGGCAGGCCTTGCATGGCAGAAGGCGGCAGGATGACGAAGAAATTGACCCGCATCGAGCCCCAGTCCAGCTTGCGCAGCGAGGTGACCGGCGCCTCCACCGACTGCCCCGCCACATCGAAGCGCAGGGTGTCCCCGAGCCGGATCCCCAGCGTCTTGGCGATGCCTTCCTCCACCGAGGCCCCGGCCCCGCCCTTCCCGGCGCCGAGCCAGTTGCCCGCCACCACGCGGTTGCCGGCCGGCAGCGCATCGGTATAGGACAGGTTGAACTCGCGCTCGACCAGGTTGCGGGCGCGGCCATCGGCAAAGCGCTCGGCGCGCACCTGCTGGCCAGCGATATGTGTCAGGCGGCCGCGCACCATCGGGTACAGCAGGTCGGCGATGCCGGCGTGCTGCAGCATGCCGGTAAGCGGCGCGCGCTGGTCCGGCTGGATATTGATGACGAAGCGGTTGGGCGCGTCCGCCGGCGTGGCGTTGCGCCAGGAGGCGATCAGGTCGTTGCGGGTCATGCCGAGCAGCAGCAGCGCCATCAGGCCCACCGCCAGCGCCACCGTCTGCAGCACCGTCACGCCGCGGCGGCGCTCCAGCACCGCGAGCGCAAAGCGCCAGCCCACGCTACCGCGCGCCAGGCGCCGGCCGCGCATCAGCCGCGACAGCAGGCTTAGCAGTCCCAGGGCCAGCAGCGCGAACACGACGCCGGCGGCGACAAAGCCGCCCGCGGTGGTCAGCCCCAGCTTGAGATCACGCGCGGCCACCAGCAGCAGCGCCACGAAGGCGCCCAGGCCGAGCCCGTAGGCGATCCAGGTCGAGACCGGCGGCGCGCCGACGTCACGCCGCAGCACGCGCAGCGGCGGCACCCGGGTCAGCGCCAGCAGCGGCGGCAAGGCAAAGCCCGCCAGCAGGACGACGCCCGCCAGCACGCCAACCACGGCAGGCAAGACGGAAGGCTGCGGCAGCGTCACGGTCAGCAGCTTACCCAGCGAGAGCAGCAGGCCGTAGTGCGCCAGGTAGCCGAGCGCCACGCCGGCCGCCGCGCCGCCCACGCCCAGCAGCAGGAACTCCAGCCCGAAAGCCAGCAGGATCTCGCGGCGCGACAGGCCCATGCACTTGTAGACAGCGCAGGCATCGGTGTGGCGCTGCATATAGCGGCGCGCCGACATGGCGATGGCCACCGCGGCAATCATCGACGACAGCACCGCCACCAGCGACAGGAAACGCTCGGCACGGTCCAGCGTGGCGCGCATCTGCGGCTGGCCGGATTCCAGCGACTCGACCCGCGTGTTGCGCAGCGCGCGCTTGTCGATCTCGGCCTCGGCCCACTTCTGGTAGGCCTGCGCGGCGGCATCGGGGCCAGCCACCAGCAGGCGGTAGGAGACCCGGCTGCCCCAGCCCACCAGCCCCGTGGCGGCCAGGTCAGACAGCGGCAGCATCACGCGCGGCGCGAAATTCATGAAGCCGGCGCCGCGATCCAGTTCCTGCGTGAGGATGCGGTCGATGCGAAAGGCGCGGCTGCCCAGCTGGATGGTGTCGCCCACGGCAACGCCGAGCGCGTCCAGCAAGGCCTCGTCCACCCAGACGGTGCCCTCGGCGGGAATGCCGGTGGCGGCGGCTTCCGGCGCCCCGGGCCCAGCCGCCACCTTGAGCTGCCCGCGCAGCGGATAGCCGGGGGCGACCGCCTTGAGCGCAGCCAGTTGCGAAGGGGCATCGGCCTGAGCCCCGCCAGCCGCCCCTTGCCCTTGCGTTGTGGCGGCCTTGCCCGGCAAATGTGCGCTCGCCATGCTCGGAAAGGTGACCGTCTGCGTGGTGGCCAGGCCCGCTTGCGCGGCGTGGCTGGCGAAGACGGCATCGAACGGCTGGTCGGACACGATCAGCACATCGGCGGCGATCATCTGGCGCGCGTCGCGCTCCAGCCCCAGGCGCATGCGGTCGGCCAGAAAGCCCACGCTGCTGAGCGCCGCCACGGCCAGCACCAGCGCGAACAGCAACAGGCTCAGCTCGCCGGCGCGCCAATCGCGCCGCGCCATGCGCAAAGCCTGGCGCCAGGGCGAGAAGCGCGCCGGGCCGGCGCCGGACGATGCCGCGACGGTGGTGGTGGCTGCGGCTGCGGCTGCGTTTGCTGCTGCGGGAGCGTGCTGGGAGGCGGGTTCTGAAGACATCGATCTCTTATCTCTTCTCTCTAATCTCTTGTCCGTGCACATGCATGGTGGCGGCCGGCCGGGCTGGCCGCAGGCCAGGATTGGCGCGACCGCAGGACACCAGCGGGAGGATCCCGGCGCGCATCCGCCGGACCAGGGCCAGATTATGGCCGGATTGCGCAAAGCGAGGGTCGAACCCGCCACTCAGCGCCGGGGCTGACGCCCCGCCGGCGAGGCCGCCGGAGCACGCTTGGCCAACGCGTCGCGCAAATAGCGCAAGCCGCGCCACAGCTTGGGCAGCAGCCACGCCGCCACCAGCAACAGCACGGCCAGCACCACCAGGAACACCGCAGGCAGGAAAAAAGCCAGCAGCAGCCCGCTGCTGGCGGCAACGTCCTCGCTCAATGAGGCAGCCCAATTCGAAAACGGTTCCGGCGAGACGTTGATCAGGGCGCGGGTGCCGGCCTTGGCGGCATGGGCGGTGCCGGCCAGCGTGCCCCCGACCAGCCCGGCGGCGACCATCCATTGCGGATCGAGCTGCCCGAAGGCGGCAGCGGCCAGGATCGCGCCGGCGGGAATGCGGATAAAGGTCTGGATGCTGTCCCAGAAGGAATCGAAGCCCGGCACCTTGTCGGCCACGAATTCGGCCAGGGCCAGCACCGCGGCCAGCGCGATCACCCACCACGACTGCAGCGCCTGCAGGCCGGGCGGCAGGTGCAGCCAGCCCAGGCGGCCCAGTGCGCCAGCCGTGAACACGGCCAGGTAAAGGCGAAATCCGCTGGTCCAGGACAAGCCCGCGGCCAACGCGGCCGTTTCTAGCATGGCGCTCCTTGCTGGGTCTGTCTGGCGGGCATGCAGCCCCGCCTATGCAACCAGTGTAATACGCGCGCGCTCAAACAGCCGGGTTCCCACCCTCCCCGGTGGACGGCGTCAGCCGCCTTCCTTGCCGTCGGGGCCGTACCAGGGAAGTGCCTCCTGCGGCGTCAGGATGCCATCGGGCGCGGCCATGGCGTAGCCGGGAAGCGCTTCGATGCGGTGCCGGAAGGCCGGGTCAGCCAAATGCGAAAGCAAGCCATGCGCCCAGGGCGTGATCTGGTCGTTCTTGCGCAGTGCCAGATAGTAGGCCTCGCGGGTCAGCGGCACAAAGGCCAGCCCATGGGCCTCGGCATTCATGCGCAGGCCGAAGCCCACCTCGGCACGGCCGGCGTGCACCGCTTGCGCCACCGTCTCGTTGCTGAACTCGGGGGTTTCGTAGCCAACGATCTGGTCCGGGAAGAGCCCCTCGGTGGCCAGCAACTGGTCAAACAGCATGCGCGTGCCAGAACTGCGCTGGCGGTTGACGAAGCGGGCACGGGTACGGGCCAGGTCGCGCAGGCCGTGGATCTCCCCCGCGAGCTCGCGCGCGACGATCAGGCCCTGCTCGCGCCAGGCCAGCCGGATCAAGCGCACGGCGGCCGGACGCAGCCATTTGCGCAGCGTCACGTGAGCGACGGAGCCAGCCTTCTGGATCGGTGAGACGTAGAAGCCAGCCAGCTCGGACTGCCGCTCCTGCAGGCAGATCAGGCCCTCCACGCTGCCGCAGAACACGGTGTCGAGCTGCAGGCCGCCCGGCGCGTCGTGCAGCGCCCCCGCCAGGACCTCCATGGCCGGATCATGGCTGCCGGAGAAGCGGATGCGGGTCTGCGGCTGGGCCGCGTCGTCCAGGTCCGCCAGGAAATCGACCATGGCCTTCTGCACGACCGGGTCGATCGAATCGCGCAAGCGCCCCTCCGCACGCAGCAAGCGCTCGCCGAACAGCGTCAGTGACGCCCCCCGGCCCCGCTCCATGTCGAGCATGCTGCGCCCAAGCATCTCCTCCCAAGACCGCATCACGCCCCAGGCGTGCCGGTACGACAACCCGATCTCGCGCGCCGCGCGATGCAGGGAGCCCGTCTCGCGCACTGCCTTGAGCAGCTGGAACACCTTGCCGTTGGAGCGAGGATTGTCGTCTGCGGCGACAACCGGGAACAGGTCAAAGCGGAATGTCATATGAAACGCCTTTCATATTTACTTTGGAGATGTGGTTCACCGAGAATGCAAGGCGCTGATTTCCACGTATTTTTCTGCATTCTCACCGATCTCATGAGTTTGTGGCAATTGTGTTTCTAAAAACATAAGACAAGGAGAATCCATGCAAGCGCTCAGCAAACAAGGCCTTTCACGCCATATTTCGAACCGAGCCGCGTGCGCTATCGGGCTGGTTTGCCTGGTTGGCATGGCCGGCGCCACCATCGCCACCAGCGCCTTCGCCGGCGAACTCAAGCTGGCCACCACCACCAGCACGGAGAACTCCGGCCTGCTGAAATTCCTGCTGCCCAGGTTCGAGCAAAAGAGCGGCGTCACCGTCAAGGTGATCGCCGTAGGATCGGGCAAGGCGATGAAGATGGGCGAAATGGGCGACGTCGATGTGCTGCTGGTGCACGCCCGCAAGATGGAAGACGAATTCGTGGCGGCGGGCTACGGCGTCAACCGCCGCGACGTCATGTACAACGACTTCATCGTGGTTGGCCCGGCCAGCGACCCGGCCAGGCTGAAAGGCGGCAAGGACGTGCTGGCCGGCTTCAGGAAGATCGCCGCCGGCAGCACCAAGTTCATCTCGCGCGGGGACAACTCAGGGACCGACGTGATGGAGAAGGACTACTGGAAGCAGGCGGGGATCGAGCCCAAGGGGCAGCCGTGGTACGTGAATGCCGGGCTGGGGATGGGCGAGGTGCTGACCATGGCCGCGCAGATGCCGGGTTATACGTTGTCGGACCGGGCCACTTATGGCGCGTATCGCGCCAAGACCGGATTGGCGATCCTGCTGGAAGGCGATCCCAGGATGTTCAATCCATATGGCGTGATTGCGGTCAATCCGGCCAAGCATCCTGATGCCAATTACGTGGATGCCATGAAGCTGGTGGAGTGGATTACCTCCAGGGATGGGCAGGACACCATTGCTGCGTACAAGGTGGAGGGGGAACAGTTGTTCTTTCCGAGTTACAGGGGGAAGTGAAGTGAAGAGGGTGTTTATGCGCAACGGTTCTGCGCGGTTCTGCCCTTGCGCACAAACACCCCCTTACCCCTCCCTCACCAGCTGCGGCAAAACCGGCAACTCCCCCGCTACCTCCGCAATCATCCTGCGCATCCACATCACATCCGGCGCGGCATGGCACCGCTCATGCCACAGCTGATAAAACCGCATCCGCGGAAACGCCACCGGCGAAGGCACCATCTTCAGCGGCAGGTACTGCGCATAATGCGCGGCAAACTGCCGCCCCGTGGTGAACACCATATCGGTCTTCATCAACACATACGGCACCAGCCCGAAATACGGCAGCGTGACCTGGATATTGCGCTTGTATCCCTGTTCGGCCAGCGCCTGGTCGATCATGCTGCGCTGCATCGAGGCATAAGGCGCCGGCGCCAGGTGCGGCATCTCCAGGTAGTGCTTGAGGGTCAGCCCCTTGCGCGCCAGCGGATGCTGCGCTCCCAGCATGCACACCACCTCATCGTCGAACAGCGGCGAAATATGCAGATGCTCCGGTGGCGACAGCCAGTTGCCGACCACGATGTCGAGCTGCCCTTGCTCCAGGCTGTCGAGGAAGTCGCTCGATGACGTCATCGGGTGCACGAACAGCTTGGCGCCGGGCGCCAGCCGGCGCACGCGCTCGACGATATTGGGCAGGAAGAAGGCGTCCAGGTAGTCCGGCGCGCCCAGGTGGAAGGTACGGGTAGTGGTGGCCGGGTCGAAATGCTGCGGTGGCCGGGCGATGCGGTCCATGGCCGCCAGGCTCTGTTCGGCCAGTTGCAGCAGCTCGCGGCCGCGCTCGGTCGGCACCATGCCGCTCTTGCCGCGCACCAGGATGGCATCCCCCGTGATTTCCCTTAGCCGCTTGAGCGTATTGCTGATGGCAGGCTGCGACTGGCCGAGGCGGACCGCGGTGCGGGTCACGCTCTGCTCGGTGAGCAGAGTGTGCAGCACCCGCAGCAAATAGGTGTCGAGATGGTCGCGTCCGTGCATGGCGAGGGGGCGCCTGGCGCGCTTTGCGGCCGGTGGCGTGGGCAATGGGAACGGCGCATAGTGTATGTCACGCACCCCGTCATTGGTCAAATCCGGCCGCCGCCGCCCTCGCCGGCCGCCGGAACGCTCTCCCCGCTTGATGGGGCATATCACCTGGGCCGAATATTGCATCATCGGCGTCAGTGCTATGTTTGGCCCCATCCACAAAGAGAGAAGACACCATGGAGACGCAAACCATCCGCTTTTACCACCGGGGCAAGGTCACGGAGGTCGCAAACGCCCCCGTTACCCGCACCGTGCTGCAATACCTGCGCGAGGACGCGCGCTGCACGGGCACCAAGGAGGGCTGCGCCGAAGGCGATTGCGGGGCATGCACCGTGGTGCTGGGCGAGCTGGGCGAAAACGGCCAGGTCGAGTTCAAGGCGGTCAATGCCTGCATCCAGTTCCTGCCCACGCTGGACGGCCGCGCGCTGATCACCGTGGAAGACCTGCGCCAGGCCGACGGCGCGCTGCACCCGGTGCAGCAGGCGATGGTGGAGTGCCATGGCTCCCAGTGCGGCTTCTGCACCCCCGGCTTTGTGATGTCGCTGTGGGCGCTGTACCAGCAGAAATCCGAGGACGCCGGCACCGGCCGCGCCCCGGCGCGCGAGGCCATCTGCGACGCCCTGACCGGCAACCTGTGCCGCTGCACCGGCTACCGCCCCATCATCGAGGCCGGCCAGCGCATGATGGCGCTGCCGGCGCCGCAGGCCAGCAAGCTGGACCCGCGCCAGATCGCCGACACGCTGCGCGCGCTGCGGCGCGACGACACCTTCCACTACAGCGCCGCAGGCCAGCACTTCTACGCGCCCCGCACCGCCTCGGCGTTTGCCGCCATCAAGGCGGCCGAGCCCGGCGTGCGCATCCTGGCCGGCAGCACCGACGTGGGGCTGTGGGTGACCAAGCAGTTCCGCGAACTGGGCAACCTGCTGTACGTGGGCCAGGTGGCTGACCTGAACGGCATCCGCGAAATCGATGGCGCCCTGGAAATCGGCGCGGCAGTCTCGCTGGAGCGCGCCTACGCCGCGCTGAACGGCGTCCATCCCGAGCTGGAGGAATTGTGGAAGCGTTTCGCCTCCCTGCCGATCCGCAATGCCGGCACGCTGGGCGGCAATATCGCCAACGGCTCGCCGATCGGCGACTCCATGCCCGCGCTGATCGCGCTTGGCACCGAAGTGGTGCTGCAACGCGGCGACGTGCGCCGCACCCTGGCGCTGGAAGACCTCTACCTGGCTTACCAGAAGACCGCCATGGCCGAAGGCGAGTTCGTCGCGGCGCTGCGCGTGCCGCTGGCCGGGCCGGAGCACTTCCGTACCTACAAGCTGTCAAAACGCTTTGACGAAGACATTTCCGCTGTCTGCGCGGCCTTTGCGCTGACGCTGGAAAACGGCGTGATCCGCGATGCGCGCGTGGCCTTCGGCGGCATGGCTGCCACGCCCAAGCGCGGGGCACTGACGCAAGCCGCGCTGATCGGCCAGCCCTGGACCGAAGCCACCGCCCGCGCCGCCATGAGCGCGCTGGCGCAGGACTTCACGCCGTTGTCCGATATGCGCGCCACCGCCGCGTACCGCAGCCGCGGCGCCGCCAACCTGCTGTACCGCTTCTGGCTGGAAACGCGCGCCGACGCGCTGCCCGCGGCCGCCGTCAATGTCCGCGCCATCGGTGCGGGCGCGGCCACCACCACCGCTACCGCGTAAGGAGAGATCGGCATGAACAAGCAAACCGAACCCTTCCTGCTCGACGCCGCGAGCGAAGCCAGGACCGCCATTTCGACGCCGCAAGTGGGTGTCTCGCGCCCGCACGAATCGGCCCACCTGCACGTGGCCGGCACGGCCACCTACACCGACGACATCCCCGAACTGGCAGGCACGCTGCATGCCGCGCTCGGCATGAGCACGCGCGCCCATGCCCGCATCAGGTCGATCTCGCTCGACAAGGTGCGCGCCGCGCCGGGCGTGGTGGCGGTGCTGAGCGCCGAGGACATTCCCGCTGCCAACGAATGCGGCCCGATCATCCACGACGACCCGATCCTGGCCAACGGCCTGGTCCAGTTCATCGGCCAGCCGATCTTCGTGGTGGTGGCCACCTCGCACGATGCCGCGCGCCGCGCCGCCCGCCTGGGCACGATCGAGTATGAAGACCTGGCGCCCGTGCTGTCGCCCGAGGCGGCACACCAGGCCGGCAGCTATGTGCTGCCGCCGATGCACCTCACGCGCGGCGAGCCGGCCAGCCATATCGCCGCCGCCGTGCATCGGGACAAGGGCAACATCCGCCTGGGCGGCCAGGAGCAGTTCTACCTGGAAGGCCAGATCGCCTACGCCGCGCCCAAGGAAAACGACGGCATGCATGTGTGGTGCTCGACCCAGCATCCCACCGAAATGCAGCATGCGGTGGCGCATATGCTGGGCTGGCACGCGCACCAGGTGCTGGTGGAGTGCCGCCGCATGGGCGGCGGCTTCGGCGGCAAGGAATCGCAATCGGCCATGTTCGCCTGCTGCGCCGCGCTGGCTGCCTGGAAACTGCTGTGCCCGGTCAAGCTGCGTCCGGACCGCGATGACGACATGATGATCACCGGCAAGCGCCACGACTTCGTCTTCGACTACGAAGTCGGCCACGATGCCGACGGCCGCCTCGACGGCGTGTCGGTGGAGATGGTTTCGCGCGCCGGCTTCTCGGCCGACCTGTCCGGCCCGGTGATGACCCGCGCCATCTGCCACTTCGACAACGCCTACTGGCTGCCGAACGTGCAGATCGACGGTTACTGCGGCAAGACCAACACGCAGAGCAATACCGCATTTCGCGGCTTTGGCGGCCCGCAGGGTGCCTTTGCCATGGAGTACATCCTCGACAACGTGGCACGCACCGTGGGCCGCGATGCGCTCGACGTGCGCCGTGCCAACCTGTACGGCAAGACCGAGCGCAACGTCACGCCTTACGGCCAGACCGTGGAAGACAACGTCATCCACGAACTGCTCGACGAACTCGAAGCGACCAGCGCCTACCGCGCGCGCCGCGAGGCCACGCGCGCGTTCAACGCCACCAGCCCGGTGCTGAAGAAGGGCATCGCCATCACCCCGGTGAAGTTCGGTATTTCCTTCAACGTGGCCCACTTCAACCAGGCCGGCGCGCTGGTGCACGTGTACAACGACGGCTCGGTGCTGGTGAACCACGGCGGCACCGAGATGGGCCAGGGCCTGAACACCAAGGTGGCGATGGTGGTGGCACATGAGCTTGGCATCCGGCTCGAACGCGTGCGCGTGACCGCGACCGATACCAGCAAGGTGGCCAACACCTCGGCCACGGCCGCCTCCACCGGCACCGACCTGAACGGCAAGGCCGCGCAGGACGCCGCGCGGCAGATCCGCGAGCGGCTGGCGGCGTTTGCCGCGCGCCAGGCCGGCGTGGACGCGGACAGCGTGCAGTTCGGCGACGACCTGGTGGTAGCCGGCGAACTCCGCCTGGACTTCAGCGACCTGGCACGGCAAGCCTACGTGGCACGGGTGCAGTTGTGGTCCGATGGCTTCTACACCACGCCCAAGCTGTACTGGGACCAGTCCAAGCTGCAAGGGCGGCCGTTCTATTACTTCGCCTATGGCGCGGCGTGCTCGGAAGTGCTGGTGGACACGCTCACCGGCGAATGGCGCCTGCTGCGCGCCGACGTGCTGCACGACGCCGGCCGCTCGCTCAACCCGGCCATCGACATCGGCCAGGTCGAAGGTGGGTTCATCCAGGGCATGGGCTGGCTGACCACCGAGGAACTGTGGTGGAACAAGGACGGCAAGCTGATGACGCATGCGCCCTCGACCTACAAGATCCCGACCGTCAACGACTGCCCGGAAGACTTCTACGTGCGGCTGTTCGAGAACGACAATGCGGAAGACAGCATCCATCGGTCCAAGGCCGTGGGCGAGCCGCCGCTGCTGCTGCCGTTCTCGGTGTTCTTCGCGATCCGCGACGCGGTGGCCAGCGTCGCGGACTACAAGGTGAACCCGCCGCTGGTGGCGCCCGCGACCAGCGAGGCAATCCTGGATGCGGTGGACGCGGTGCGGGTGGTGCGGGTGGTGTAGTAGGAGACAGCGGCTTGCGGATGCGCCCGCCCTCTCCCACAGTCCGTCTTCGCTGAAGACCGTAACGAAGTAACGAGCTTCACCCAGAGCATCAACCTTGAAAGGCATCACCATGCAGGACGCACCCCTCAAACCCTTGCGCTTCGCCGACGCCACCCGCTGGGTGCGCGCGGGCGTGCCGGTGGCGATGGTCACCATCGCCGAGGTGAAAGGCTCCGCGCCGCGCGAGGCGGGCGTGCGCATGCTGGTGACCGCCAACGAACTGGCCGGGACCATCGGCGGCGGCCATCTCGAATGGCGCGGCATGGAGATCGCCCGCGCCATGCTGGCCGAGCGCGGCGCGACGCGGCAGATCGTGCGCATCCCGCTGGGCCCGGCGCTGGGGCAATGCTGCGGCGGCGTGGTGCTGCTCGCTTTCGAGGTGTTGGGTGAAGCCGACCTGCCGTGGCTGGACGCGGTGCAGGCCGCGTTCGGAGCCGGACGCGCGCTGATGCGCACGGTGCCACGCATCGGCGCGGTGCGACACGCCGCGGCGCCGGCGCTGCTGCCCTCGGTGGCCTTGCAGGCGGACGGCGACTGGACCGATACCCTGGTGCCGGACGAGTTGCACGTGGTGCTGTTCGGCGCCGGCCATGTGGGCCATGCGCTGGTCAAGGTGCTGGCCAACCTGCCGTGCCAGGTGCACTGGGTGGATGAGCGCGACACCTTGTTCCCCGCCGGCCTGCCCGACAACGTCACCCCGGAAGCCAGCGACACCCCCGAAGCCGTGGTGGACCATGCGCCGGCCGGCAGCTACTTCCTGGTGATGACGCACAGCCACGCGCTGGACCAGACGCTGTGCGAGCGCATCCTGCGGCGCGACGACTTCGCCTACTTCGGCCTGATCGGCTCCAAGACCAAGCGCGCGCGCTTCGAGCACCGCATGGCGGAGCACGGGATTGACCCTTCCCGCTTTGCGGAAATGACGTGCCCGATGGGCGTGCCCGGCATCACGGACAAGGCTCCGGCTATGATTGCGGTTGCCATCGTCGCCCAGCTGTTGCAGGTTCGCGACCAGCGCCTCGCCCATCTGGGCGCGCTGAGCGCCAGCCGCAGCGGCAAAGCGACGAGCACGACGCAAACCAAGACCGCAAAAGGAACCCCATGACGCTCGATGCCGCGCTCGCAGACCGTATCCGCCAGACGCCCAAGGCGGAACTGCACGTCCACATTGAAGGCACGCTCGAGCCTGAGCTGATCTTCCGGCTGGCCCAGCACAACAAGGTCAAGTTACCGTACGCCAGCGTGGAAGCCCTGCGCGAGGCCTACGCCTTCACCGACCTGCAATCCTTCCTCGACATCTATTACGCCGGCGCCAGCGTGCTGCTGACCGAGGACGATTTCTTCGACATGACGATGGCCTACGTGCAGCGTGCCGTCGCCGACAACGTGCGCCACGCCGAGATCTTCTTCGACCCGCAGACCCATACCGAGCGCGGCGTGCCGATCCATGTGGTGATCGACGGCATTTCCGACGCGCTCGCCCAGGCCCGCACGCAGTACGACTTCTCGAGCAGCCTGATCCTCTGCTTCCTGCGCCACCTCTCCGAGGAAGACGCCTTCGCCACGCTGGAAGCCGCGCTGCCTTACCGCGACCGCTTCGTCGGCATCGGGCTGGACTCTTCCGAGCAGGGCAACCCGCCGGAGAAGTTCGCCCGCGTCTTTGCCCGCGCCCGCGAGCTCGGCCTGCACCTGGTGGCGCATGCCGGCGAGGAAGGCCCGGCGCAATACGTGACCGACGCGCTCGACATCCTCAAGGTGGAGCGCATCGATCACGGCGTGCGCGCCATCGACGACCCGGCACTGGTTGAGCGGCTGGCCCGCGAGCGCGTGGCGCTCACGGTATGCCCGCTGTCCAACCAGAAGCTCAAGGTCTACCCGGACCTGCGCGACCATTCCCTGCACCGCCTGCTGGAAGCGGGCGTGCTGGTCACGCTGCACTCGGACGACCCCGCCTATTTCGGCGGCTATATGAACGCGAACTGGGAAGCCGCTTTCGAAGCCTTGCCGCTGACCGCGGCCGATGGCCACAAGCTGGCGCGCAACAGTTTCGAGGCGTCGTTCCTGCCCGCCTCGCAAAAGACTGCCTTCCTCGCTGAAGTCGACCACTTCTGGCAATCCCCCCTGCCCGCCGCGGCCTCCACGGCCTGAAGCGCGGCTCACACCAAGAAGCCGGCGCGCCATGCGCGCGCCGGCGCATGACGAGACATCGATATGACGACCACGCCCCCCACCCAGTCCATCACCCGCGCCATCCGTGGCCGCGTGCTGCACTTCCTGCGCGACCCCCAGTTTCATGACGACGCGTATCAGTATTGGGAAGACGGGGTGCTGATCGTCACCGCCGGGCACGTCGCCGCGGTCGGCAGCCATGCCGACCTGGCCGACCAGATCCCGGCGGGCGCCGAAGTGATCGACCGCCGCGGCAAGCTGATCATGCCGGGCTTTATCGACACGCACGTGCATTACCCGCAGACCGACATCATCGCCTCGCCATCGCCCGGCCTGCTGCACTGGCTGGAGACCTATACCTTCCCCGAGGAGCGCCGCTTCGCCGAGCCGGAATACGCGGCGGCGGTGGCTGGCTTCTTCGCCGACGAGTTGTTGCGCAACGGCACCACCAGCGCCGTGGCGTGGAGCACCGTGCACACGGCCTCGGCCGACGCGCTGTTTGCCGAAGCCGACCGCCGCAACCTGCGCCTGGTCACCGGCAAGGTGATGATGGACCGCAACTGCCCCGAATTCCTGCGCGACACCGCCGAGTCCGGCGCGCGCGATTCGGCCGACCTGATCTCGCGCTGGCACGGCAAGAACCGCCTGTCGTACGCCATTACGCCGCGCTTCGCGCCCACCTCCAGCGAGGCGCAGCTGCAAGCCTGCGGCGAGCTGGCCAAGGCCTGCCCGGACGCCTTCATCCAGACCCACGTGGCGGAAAACCGCGACGAAGTGAAATGGGTGGCCGAGCTGTTCCCGCAAGCGCGCAGCTACCTGGACATCTACGATCACTACGGCCTGCTGCGCCCGGGCGCGCTGTACGGCCACGCCATCTACCTCGACCAGGATGACCGCAAGCGGCTGGCCGACAGCGGCGCGGCGGTGGCGCACTGCCCCACCTCCAACCTGTTCCTGGGCAGCGGCTTCTATGACTTCCACCAGTCGGATGCGCACCGCCTCAACGTGACGCTGGCCACCGACGTGGGCGGGGGCACTTCGTTCTCGATGCTGCGCACCATGAACGCCGCCCACAAGGTGGCGCGCATGGGCGGCTACCACCTGAGCGCGCTGCGCATGTTCTACCTGGCCACCCGCGCCGCCGCCGATGCACTGGGCTGGAGCGAGCGCGTGGGCAGCTTCACACCCGGCTGCGAGGCCGACTTCATCGTGCTCGACCCGCAGGCCACGCCGCTGATCGCGCGCCGCAGCGAGCGCTCGGAAACGCTGGAAGAACAGTTGTTCGCCTTCGCCATGCTGGGTGACGACCGCGTCATCGGCGAGGTGTATGTGATGGGCGAGCCGGCGAGCGCGCCGGCCTGGGCAGCGCACTAACCGTCACTTTTCGCTGAGTGACACCGGGTCGGGCCCTGCTGGCTTGACCCGGATCAACACCCCTGTCACGCAATCCTTCTAAGCTGTCACACCATCGGCCTGTCCCGTGGCCGCGCATCGCCAGTCTCGGGCCCAGCCCGACCCCGCGTTCGACAACTGAAGGTTTTTGCATGATTGCCACGCAGCAAGCTTCCTTTCCGGAGCCGATTTCCCCTGACGCCCCCCTGCCCTCGCGCAAGATCATCCGCGGCTGGCTGATCCCGCTTGGCGCGCGCAGCACGCCGCGCGCGCTGGCGCTGTTCGCGCTGGACACCGCGCTGTTCCTGGCCGCGCTGGCCGGGGTGGTGCTGTTCTCCCACTGGCTCGCCAAGCTGGCCGCCAGCGTGGCGACGGGGCTGATCATCGCCCGCCTGTTCATCATCGGCCACGATGCCTGCCACCAGAGCCTGACGCCCCGGCGCGGCCTGAACAAGTGGCTGGGCCGGCTGACCTTCCTGCCGTCGCTCACGCCTTACAGCCTGTGGGAAGTGGGCCATAACGTGGTCCACCACGGTTACTCCAACCTCAAGGGCTTCGACTTCGTCTGGCAGCCTTACTCGCTCGAGGAATTCCAGGCCCTGCCGCGCTGGCGCCGCGCGCTGGAGCGGGTCTACCGCACCGGCTTTGGCGCGGGCCTGTACTACCTGGTCGAGATCTGGTGGTTCAAGATGTTCTTCCCCAGCCGCCGCCAGATGCCCACGCGCCGCGCCGTCTTCATGTGGGACTGCACGCTGGTGGCGCTCTTCGGCGTGGCCTGGATCGGCGCGCTGGCGTGGCTGGCCATTGCCACCGGGCAGTCGGTGGCGCTGCTGGTCGGGCTGGGCTTCGTGCTGCCGTTCCTGGTCTGGAATTTCACCGTGGGCTTTGTGCTCTACGTGCACCACACCCACACCAGTGTGGCCTGGTACGACACCAAGGCCATGTGGGCGCGCGCCCAGCCCTTCGTTTCCACCACCGTGCACCTGCGCTTTCGCTATGGCATCGGCGCGGCGCTGCACCACATCATGGAGCACACCGCGCACCACGTGGACATGAGCGTGCCGCTGTACCGCCTCAAGCGCGCCCAGGCGCTGCTGGAGCATGCGCTGCCGGGCCGCATCATCATCCAGAACTTCACCTGGCGCTGGTATTTCGATACCGCGCGCCGCTGCAAGCTGTATGACTTCAAGGCGCTCTGCTGGACGGACTTCCGCGGCCGGCAGACCAGCGCCAACGCGCCTGTGCCGGCATAACCCGCCACCGCTCACCGCCTGCCGCAGCCGCCCTGGCTGCGGTTTGTCTTTTGGGGCGCGTAATACTCAATTACAAAGTCTTTGCGCGCGCTTGTCCCGCGCGGCGGCGCTTGCCTCGTTATGCAAGGTATCGGTCTCAAGGTCATTGTGCATCCCGACCCGGGGCCGCCCCTTGGACAACGCCCGAGCGCAAATCAGCGCCAACAGGACAAAGACAAATGGCAATCAGCAAACCCCATGCGCCAGCACGGCGCCGCCTGCTCCGCGCCGCCCTGCCGGCGCTCGCCTCACTGGCGGTGCTCGGCAGCCTCGCCGGCTGCGTGACCGAGCGCGTGGTAGTACGGCAACCGGCGCCTGCGCCACCCCACCAGATGGTCCGCAACATGCCGCCGCCGGTGCACGAAGACCGCGGCCCCGCGCCTGCCTACGGCTGGAACTGGGTGCCGGGCCACTGGAAATGGGAGGGTAACGACTGGTTCTGGGTGCACGGCCGCTGGGTCCAGCAACCGGTGCCGGCGATGCCGCCCGTGATCGTGGAACAGATCACGGTCACCCCCGCCGCACACGCCTACTGGGTGCCCGGACACTGGGTCTGGCGCTTCGAGGGCGGCGGCTGGGTCTGGATGAAGGGCGCCTGGCGCGGCTAACAGGCCATTTCCAGAAAATTCTGGCGTCGCTGCGCGGCCTTGGCCGATCCACTTGTCCTGTCTGCGGCCGCGCGCCTTGCCAGAACCGCTTCGCTTCACTCAGGCTTCTGCACCATCTTCCCAGCCTGCTCCGCCATGCGCGCGCGCATGGCGTCGGCCGAGCCGATCTGATGGAACAGCGGTCCGCCCGGGGCGAAGCTGTCGGCCGTGGCGAGCCGGCCGACCACGACCGGCTCGAAGCCGGCATCGCGCACCAGTTGCTCGCCGATGCGCAGGGCCTTCGGATCGTCGGCGGCGATCGGCACCGCGATCAGGCCCTCGGCCCGGTGGTTCTGATTGGCAAAGTTGGTGGCGCCCATGAAATTGAAGGCGCGCACGATACGCGCGCCGCGCAGGTACTTTGCGGTGGTGATGCCGATGCCCTTGCGCATCGCCTCTTCGGCGACGGCGCCATCGCGCGCGCGCAAGGCGTTGGTCGCATCCACCACCACTTTGCCGGCAAAGGCCTTGCCGTACTCCGCCGATATCTCAGGCAACGCCTTGTAAGGGACGGCGAGAAAAATCACATTGGAAAACGCCAGCGCCTCGGCCACCGTGCCCGCGCGGGCAAGCGGGCCAAGTTTTTCGACCAGCGGCTTGAGTTCATCCGGGTGGCGCGAGGAGAACAGGACGGGATGGCCCGCCTTCACCCACAGCCCGCCCAACGTGCCGCCGATGCGGCCCGAGCCGATCACGCCGATGGGCACGGGGGCGCCTTCCCGGCTTGCCTGCGCGCGCAAGCGCGAGGGCGAGAGCCCCAGCCACATCGCCAGCAAGGCCAGGCTCGCGCTGCCGGTGAGCAGGCGGCGGTGCCGGCCGATGGTTTCGATGCGCTCGGGAAACGGCAAGGCGGACTCCTCGATCCGATGAAGATCATGGTGCTGCAGCACAGCGATCGGGTGCGGTGTGCTTGGCACGCCTTCAAACTCTAGGCGAAAAATACAGGGCGCGCCGCCGCCTGGCTGCCGCCGCGTGATCGATTTGGCGCTTGCCACCTTGTGCACTACAGTAAGTAGCACTTGCATCACCCCCGATCGCCCCGCGCTTGCGTCCTTGTCCCCACGGAGACGGTAATGGCCCCCGCCTTCCCCTGTCCGCGCCGCTCAAGGCTCGTGCCCGCGCCGCGGCGTACGGCAGCCGCATGCGCGCGGCTGGCGCGGCTGGCCCTGGCGGCGCTGGCGGCGCTGGCGGCGGGCGCGCCGGCCGGCGTGGCCGCCCAGACGCCGCAGGCCGCGCCTGGCGACGAGGTCCACAACCTGCGCGAGGTCACCGTGGTCGCGCCCGCGCCGCTGCCGTCGTTCTCCATCCCGCGCGAGGCGTTTCCCGGCAATGCGCAAACCGCGACGGACGCCGACATGGAGCGCGCCAAGGCTGGCAACCTGTCATCGTTCCTCGGCGAGACCATGGACAGCGTGGTGATCAACGACGTACAGGGCAACCCGTTCCAGAAGGACATGCTCTATCGCGGCTACCGCCTGTCCTCCACCCTGGGCGCGGCGCAGGGCATCGCGCTCTACCTGGACGGCGTACGGCAGAATGGCGCGCTGGGCGACGTGGTCGACTGGACGGCGATCCCCGAGGCCGCCATCAGCACCATCACGCTGGTGCCCGGCAGCAACCCGCTCTACGGTCTCAACGCACTTGGCGGCGCGCTGGCGCTGACCACCAAGTCCGGCGAGACGCATCCCGGCGTGGAGGCCGACCTAAGCCTGGGCGGCCACGGCCGCGCGCGGCTCGACGTGAGCGCGGGCAACGTGCTTGGCGATGGCTGGCACGCCTTCGTGGCGGGCACGGGCTTTCGCGAGGACGGCTGGCGCCAGCTGTCCGGCAGCAGCCTGGGCAACCTGTTCGCCAAGGTCGGCCGCTCGACCACCGATACGCAATGGAGCGTGAGCGTGCTGGGCAGCGGCAGCAGCCTGTCCGGCAATGGCCTGCTGCCCGACAGCATTGACGGCAGCCAGCGCAATGCCATCTACACCGCGCCCGACCTCACCCGCACGCGCTCGCTGCAGGTCACGCTCAACGGCACGCACCAGCTCAACGCCGAGGACCAGCTCGCGCTGACGGCTTATGCTCGCCTGGGGCACGCAAAGGCCAGTACCGGCGATGTCAGCGACGACTACCTCGACACCTTGCTTGGCTGCCAGGGCAATGCCGGCAACGCGGGTTGCGCGCCAGGCGCCGCGCCGTCCAGCGCGGTGCTCAACACCGCGAGCGTCAACACGCATGACTACGGGCTGTCCGGGCAGTGGTCCCATGCGGGCGACGTTCACAACGCGGTACTGGGCGCCGCCTTTGCGCTGAGCCGCGCATCGTATCGCCAGGACACGCAGCCCGCCAGCTTCAGCGACGATCGGGTGGCGGTGGCGGACCCCGGCGCCACGCCCGGCACCAACGCCTCGCTCGATGGACGCACCAGCACCGTCAGCCTGTATGCCTCCGATACCGTCAAGCTGCTGCCGCACAGCTACCTCACCGCGAGCGCGCGCTGGAACACCTCGAGCACGCACACGGTGCTGACCTTGCCGAATGCATCCGACGAACGCTTCACGTTCTCGAAGCTCAATCCTTCGCTTGGGCTCTCGCACCGGTTGCGCAGCGGCCTCACGGTCTTTGCCTCGGCCTCGCAGGGCACGCGCATGCCGACCGCCATCGAGCTGGGTTGCGCGGATCCGGCCAATGCCTGCCAGTTGCCCACCGGCCTGCAGGCGGATCCGTACCTGCGCCAGGTGGTATCGCGCACGGTGGAGTTCGGCGGGCGCTGGAAGGCCGCGGATGCCACCGAGCTCACGCTCGCGCTGTACCGCAGCGACAACCGCGACGACATCCTGTTTCAGCGCTCGCCGGTCAGCCCGCTCGGCTACTTCACCAACTTCCCCAAGACCCGCAGCCAGGGGCTGGAGCTCGGGCTGCGCCAGCGGCTGGGCCCGGTGATGCTGCGCGCCAGCTACAGCTACCTGCAATCCACCTACCAGGCGGACGGCCAGATCCAGACGCCCTTCGCGGCGCCCGTCAACGTGCGCCCCGGCACGCGCATGGCGGGCGTGCCGCTGCACAGCTTCAAGCTCAGCGGTGACTGGCGCGCAACCGGGTCGGTCACGCTCGGCGGCACCATGATCGTATCGTCGTCGCGCGCGGTGGCCGGCAATGAGGACGGCGCGCTGAGCGCGCAGGATCCGCGCCTGGCGCGCACCGCCGGCTTCGTGCTGTTCAACCTGCGGGCGAGCTGGCAGGTCGATGCGCGCTGGCAACTCTACGCGCGCGTCGACAATGTGTTCGACCGCCGTTATGAAACCTATGGGCAGGCGGGCCTCAACGTGTTTCCCGGCGGCACCCTGCTGCAGCCCGGCGCGGCGGTGCCGATCGAGCGCTTCGTCGCGCCGGGCGCGCCGCGGCTCTTCCTGGTGGGCGTGCGCTATGAATGGGGCGGGCGCTAGTGGCGCCAGTAGTGGCGCCAGGCATGCGGGAAATCCTTGGCAGTTGCCGCGCCGTCACCAAGAATGAAAGGCAGCCGGAGGGGATCGGGCCGGGGACAACGACAAGCAACGCAAGCGGGAGGCGTGCATGGCGACGAGACAGGGCAATGGCCAATCTGGCCGGATCATGCTGGCGCTATTCGCCGCGCTGGCCTGCGCCGCTTGCGCGCCAGGCCCGGCGCCGCGAGGCGCTCTGGCGCCCAAGGCCTATGTGTCTAGCGAGAGTGGCGGCATCGCGGTGATCGACCTCGATCGGCTCGACATCACTAGCACCTTCGACACCGGCGGCAAGGGCCCGCGCGGCATCGCCATCACTGCGGATGGACGATACCTGCTGGCCGCCAACAAGGGAACCGGCGACCTTACCGTCATCGACACACACGATGGCCAACTGGCCAAGCGCATCCCGATCGGCAAGAACCCGGAATTCGTGCGCGTGTCCGGCGGGCAGGCTTTCGTCACCTATGAGCCCGGCGAGCCGGGCAAGGCTGGCGACCACGCGCCGGTCCCGGCGCAGATCGCCGTGATCGACCTCAAGGACTGGCGCGTCACGCGCGCGATCCCCAGCGGCCTGGAGACCGAAGGCATCGAATTCTCGCCGGACGCTCGCCTGCTGCTGGTCACCAACGAGGGCGACGATACGGTGTCGGTCTACGAGCGCGCCAGCGGCCGCCGCCTCAACCTGATCAAGACGCCGCCCGGATCGCGCCCGCGCGGCATCAAGGCGAGTCCCGACGGACAACGCTATATCGTCACGCTGGAGTCGGCCAATGCGTTCCTGGTGCTCGATGCGGCCGACTACCGCATCCTGCGCACGGTGCCGACGCGCAGCGGGCCCTACGGGGCCGCCTTCGACCGCGCCGGCAAACGCCTGTTCGTGGCCGCGTCGCGGGCGGACACCATCCAGGTATTCGATGCCGACAGCGATGAGAACATCGCCAACATCGCCACCGGCAAACGTTGCTGGCACTTCAGCTTCACCCCCGACGACGCGCGGCTGCTGATCGCCTGCGGCCGCTCGAACGCCGTCTACGTGGTGGACGCGCGGACCTACCAGCCGCTGCGCGAAGTGGCCGGCGTGGCGCTGAGCTGGGGCGTTGTCACCTACCCGAAGAGCCCGGGGACGCTAGATGCGCCTTGAATCCACTGACGCGCACCGGCGTGCAGCCGGGTCTTCAGGATTCCGTGCGACTGGGTGCGACTGGGTGCGACTGGGTGCGACTGGGTGCGACTGCGTATATGGGACGTTGGCCTTGCAGGCGGGGCAGAGAGGCAGACGCCGCAATCCGCGGTCTTTAATGCTGCGTACTCAGCAAGCCAGCCACCGTCTTCGCGCCGGCCTGATCGGCGATCTCCCGCGCGGTCAGCCCGCGGTTGTCGCGCAGCTCCGGGCGGGCGCCTCTGGACAACAGCAGGCGCACCGTATCGACCTTGTCGTAGCCCGCGGCCCACATCAGCGCGGTGAGCTCGTTGGCGTAGAGGGTGTTGACGTCCACGCCGGCGTCCAGCAGTTGCCGAACCACGCCAGCATGGCCCTCGCCGGCCGCGTAGATCATGGCGGTCTTGCCGACGCGATCCGTGGCGGCGAGTTCCGCATGGCGCGCCAGCAGCATCGCCACAATCTCGTCAAAGCCGCCGAAGGCCGCGGCCATCAGCGGCGTCACGCCCTGCACGTTGGCCTGGCTGACGTCGGCGCCATGCTCGACCAGCGTGCGCGCCATCTCGGTCAGCCCACGCTTGGCTGCGGTGAGCAGCGCCGTATCGCCGATGCGGTTGCGCGCATTCACCGCCGCGCCCTGCTGCAGCGATGCGCTCACCGCCACCGCGTCGCCGGCCCGCGCGGCCGCAAGCAGGCGGGCATTGAGGCTAATGTCGTCGTCGGCCCTGGCCTGCAGGCACAGCACTCCCATGCCACATAGCAACGCGGCGGCAAGCCCCGCGCGCCATCCAGTGCGTCCGTTCATGTCCGTCCCCCGCCACTGCCGTTGACTACGTTACCTGTCTCACCGCGACAACTTCGCTGGCTAAGTCTGGAGGGTAAGACGCGCAATTTCAAGGAGCGTCGGCGGGCATGCTGCGGCGCGGCGAACACCGATTTGACACGCGCCGCGATGCAGGTTGTTTTGCCGGCACTCTTGCCTATACTGCTTGTGACCCGGGCCGCCACAGTGTGCGACAAGCACACCCTTTCGCCCTGGGAAAGCCGGGGCACGAATAGATTCAAGCAAGGAGCTTCCCATGCTCTCATCCCGCAGCCACGCCCGGGTGCCCCTCCCCTTGCTGTTGCTTGCACTGGCCGCCGCGGCCGCCGCGCTCATTCCCGCAGCCTTCGGCGCGGACGAAATCCAGGGCGGCGCGACCACCCCGGGCGCGGCCATGACCCGGCCCCTCCCGCCGGTGACGCAGGCACAGCTCGACGCGGCCGGCAACGACGCTCGCGATTGGGTGCATTCCAATGGCTCCTACGTGCAGACGCGCTACTACCCGGGCAGCCAGATCAACACCAGGAACGTGGCAAAGCTGAAACCCGCGTTCCTGTTCCAGACCGCCGTGCTCGAGTCCATGGAGACCGCGCCGATCGTGGTCAACGGCGTCATGTTCCTGACCACGTCCTATAACCACGTCTATGCGATCGATGCCGTGACCGGCAAGGAGTTCTGGCACTACAAGCACAAGATGGGGCCGATCACGACCTTTTGCTGCGGCCCGAACAACCGCGGCGTGGCCGTCTCCGGCGACCGCGTCTTCATGGGCACGCTCGACGCCAGGCTGGTCGCGCTGGACGCCAGGACCGGCAAGCTGCTGTGGGAAACGCAGATCGCCGATCCCGAGCTGGGCTACTCGGAAACCATGGCGCCGGTGGTGGTGGACGACAAGATCCTGATCGGCACCAATGGCGGCGAATACGGCATCCGTGGCTTCCTCAAGGCGTACAGCGCCACCGACGGCAAGCTGCTGTGGACCTTCTACACCATCCCCGAAAAGGGCCATGAAGGCGTGTGGGCCACCAGGGACGCCACCGGCCGCGACATGAAGCGCGATATCGCGGCTGAGAAGAAACAGCTCGCGGACAAGGGCGGCGATTTCTACAAGGCGCTTGGCGGCGGCGTGTGGATGCCGCCGGCGATCGACCGCAAGAACAGGATGGCGATCTTCGTGGTGGGCAATCCCTCGCCCGACCTGTATGGCGCCATCCGCCCCGGAGACAACCTCTATACGGATTCGATGGTCGCGGTGGACCTGGATACCGGCGCCTACAAATGGCACTCGCAGTACATCGCCCATGACGTATGGGACCTGGACGCCGTGAGCCCGCCGATCCTGGTCGACGTGCGCGACAAGAACGGCCAGATGATTCCCGGCGTGATCCACGGCGGCAAGACCGGCCACGTCTATGTGCATGACCGCCGCGACGGCCGGCTTATCCGCTTCTCGCAAGCCATGATCCCACAGGAAGACATGTGGACCCTGCCCACGGCCAATGGCGCGCGCATGCTGCCAGGCGCCAACGGCGGCGTGGAATGGTCGCCGATGGCCTTCAACCCGAAGACGCGGATGGCCTATGCCGCCAACCTGCACCAGCCCATGACGTACCAGGTGGAAGCCTCGCCCTACCCGGGCGGCAAGCTCTGGCTTGGCGGCGCCTTCAAGACCATCCCGGCAGAGGCGCAGTGGGGCAAGCTCTCTGCGGTAAACATCGATACCGGCAAGGTGGTGTGGGACTACAAGACCGACCAGCCGCTGATCGGCGGCGTGCTCGCGACAGCCGGCGGGCTGGTCTTCAATGGTGAAGGCAACGGCCTGTTCCGCGCCTTCGACGCCGCCACCGGCAAGAAGCTGTGGGAGTACCAGTGCGGCGCGGGCGTGAATGCGCCGGCGGTGTCCTACATGGTCGGCGGCAAGCAGTACATCGCGGTGGCGGCCGGCGGCAACACGCAACTGGACTTCAAGCGCGGCAACAGCGTGTTGGTGTTCGCGGTGCAATAGGGATCAGGGATCAGGGATCGCGGATTAGGGATCAGGGATCAGGGATGCGTATCCGGTCCTATCTGGCCCGGCCCCGGCGGTTAGCGCTGCCGGGGCCGGTGCTTCTGGCGGGCCTGCTGCTGGCAGCCGTCGTCGGCAGCGCGCACGCCGATCCCGACGCCGGCAAGCGCAAGGCCGAATCGTGCGTCGCCTGCCATGGCCCGATGGGCAACGCCAGCAATCCGCTCTATCCGGTGCTGGCCGGCCAGAGCGGACGCTACATCTACCTGGAACTGAAGGATTTCAAGGAAGGCCGTCGCAGTCATCCGATGATCACGCCGATGGCCACGCCACTGTCGCGCGAGGACATGCTCGACCTGGGCGAATATTTTGCCGCGCAGAAACCCATTGCGTCCCAGTTCAAGGCCGACGGGCAGAAAGTGCAAGCCGGCAGGAAGAAGGCCGAGGAAGTGCTCTGCACCATGTGCCATCTCGGCGGATTCAAGGGGCAGAATGAAATTCCCCGCGTGGCGGGGCAGCAGTATGCGTATATCGTCAAGCAACTCGAAGACTTCCGTTCGCGCAAGCGGACTAATGATGCGGGGAGCATGACTAGCGTAGCTCGCGGGCTGTCGGATGCGGATATTCGGAATCTTGCTAGTTATATTGCTGATTTGCAGTAGGGTTTTGGGGGTTCCGGAGGGGCATGCGACATCACCCTGTCTGGACCCAAAAGCCATCGCCGCTCAAGGAAACGGCGCCCCCTCAAGTTACCGCTCTCAAAAAAAAACGGGGCTTGCGCCCCGCTCAAACCCTCGTCGGTCCGGACCTCCGGCCATCAACGACATAGCCACCGGACCGCCGATCACCGATGCTCGGTAACAGGCCCGCCTCTCGGCCGGGCCCGTTGATCTCCATCAAATCAGTTGGTGGTCTTGGCGCCTGCCTCGAACCACTGGCCCAGCAGCGCGCGCTCGTCATCCGTGATCTGCGTGACGTTGCCAAGCGGCATGGCCTTTTGCTGCACCGCCTGCTGGTAGATCATCTGCGCATGCGCCTTGATCTCGTCAGCGGTATCGAGCTTGATACCCTTGGCGGCGCTCGGCATCAACTTTGGCGCCGCGGCATGGCATTGGATGCAGCGCGAATTGATGACTTCCTGTACCTGGATAAAGCTCACCTGCGCGGCAGCCGCACCGTCCTTGCTGGCGACCACCTCACGCGGCACCGGCGCGATCATCACCGCGACAACCGCCAGCACGGCCACGCCGGCAGCCGGCCACGCGACGTTGATCCTGCCCTTGTGCTTGAGGATGAAGAACTGGCGAATCAGCACGCCGGCCAGCATGATCAGCACCAGCACGGCCCAGTTGTACTTGTAGCTGTAGGTCATGCTGTAGTGGTTCGACAGCATGGCGAACAACACCGGCAGCGTGAAGTACGTGTTGTGCACGCTGCGCTGCTTGGCGTTCTTGCCATGCACCGGATCCACCGGATCGCCCGCGCGCAGCGCGGCAACCACCTTGCGCTGCCCCGGGATGATCCACACCAGCACGTTGGCGCTCATGATGGTCGCGATCATCGCGCCGGTCAGCAGGAATGCCGCGCGGCCCGAGAACACGTGGCAGGCCACGAACGCGGCCAGCGCCACGTAGATCGCCACCAGGATGCCGACGGTGCGGTCGCTCTTGCCGAACACGCGGCAGATGCAGTCGTACACCAGCCAGCCCACGCCAAGATACGACAGCGCAAACCCGATCGCCGCGCCCGGCGACATGTCCATCACGTTCTTGTCGATCAGGAACGTGCTGGCGTTGAACAGGTACAGCACCACCAGCAGGCCAAAGCCGGTCATCCAGGTGGAATAGGACTCCCAGTAAAACCAGTGCAGGTTCTCCGGCAGCGTCTTGGGCGCGCTCAGGTATTTCTGCGGGTTGTAGAACCCGCCGCCGTGCACCGCCCACAGTTCGCCGCCCACGCCCTTCTCCTGCAGGTCGGGGTCGTCGGGACGGGTCAGGCTGTTGTCCAGCCAGACGAAATAGAACGAGGAGCCGATCCACGCGATCGCCGTGATGACGTGCACCCAGCGCAGCAGCAGATTGGCCCAGTCGAGGATATAGCCTTCCATGTCTTGTCTCCTTTATCGCCCGTTGCCGCGCTTAGCTGCCACGGTAGGTCGAGTACGACCAGGGGGAGACCAGCAGCGGCACGTGGTAATGCGCGCTGGTGTCGGCAATGCCGAAACGCAGCGTCACCACGTCGAGGAAAGCCGGCTCGGGCAGCTTGGTGCCCTGGGTGCGGAAATAATCGCCGGCGCCGAATTCGAGTTCGTACACCCCAACCGCCATGGTGTCGCCATCCAGCAGGGGCTGGTCGCAACGGCCATCGTGGTTGGTGACGACTGTCTTCAGCGTCTCCTTGCGATTGTCGACAATTTTATGCAGGGTAATCGACATGCCGGCGCCGGGCGTGCCGGCTGCGGTGTCGAGTACATGTGTGGTCAAGCGTCCCATCCTGTTATTCCTTAGGGCTTTGGGTTGTGAGAGGCGCCGCTGCCTTCACTAGCACCATTTGTGGGAATGGTGCCCGCTCGGTACGTATTTCTAACGCATCCCGGCGCTGGACTGGTGCATGGCGACAATGCTTCGCACCACTCCGGATGGCAACTCAGGAATTACCCTGACTTGTCGAAAACCTAGCTCGGTTTTGTTGACAATATTGCCGTGCCAACCAAATAATTGTCAACAATTTTTGGGGCGCGCCACTCTGCTTCACCCCGCTCACACGGCGCGCCGCTCCCCTCCTCACCGATACGCTGGTGCCAAGATGTCCAAGAGTCTCAAGCTGATCGCCGGTGCCGATGACACCGCCGCCCCGACCGAAATCAAGCCCGCCCGCAAGGGTTCCGTCGAGGAGCGCATGTATCACGAGATCTATGACGCGATCATGGAACATCGTCTGCCCCCTCGCACCAAGCTGACCGAGCACTCGCTGTGCGAAATCTATGCCACCGCGCGCCACACGGTGCGCAAGGTGCTGGCGCACCTGGCCGCCGACGGCATGGTGGACCTGGAACCCAACCGCGGCGCCTTCATCGCCAGCCCCTCCACCGACGAGGCGCACGACATGTTCGAGCTGCGCCAGATGCTGGAGCGCGCGGTGCTGGAGAAGCTCGCCGGCATGCGCGACGTCAAGCGCGTGATCGCGCCGCTGCGCAAGATGGTGGAGGCCGAGCGCCAGGCCTTCCTCACCAACGAGCGGCCCAAGTGGATCCGCCTGTCGGCCGAGTTCCATACCGCGCTGGCCGAGATTTCGGGCAACGCGCTGCTGGTCACCATGATGCGCCGGCTGGTGTCGCGCACCACGCTGATGATCGCCAGCGTCGAGGCGCCGGGCAATAACGCCTGCTCCTTCGACGAACACGAAGAGATCCTCGACGCACTGGAACAGGGCGATGCGGCCCTGGCCCAGAGCCGCATGGCGCACCATCTCGGCGCTTGCGCCGATCGCGTGCAGCCCGATGAACCGGGCAATTTCGATCTTCGCAGCGTGCTGGGTCACTCCACCTAGCAGGTTGTTCCCGCTGCCAACCTGCGGCCAAGGCCCGATTCCTGCTCATGAGAAACGCGTCCCCGACGATGCGCGAAGCCGGAGTCACATACCGAGAGCCACCCCGCCCGGCAGCGTTCCCATCAAATCCAAAGGAGAGGAGACACATCCATGACTAGCGCTAGCACCACGGTCACAACGGACCAAACCAACGAGCGGCTGCCTTCGGGCCGGCTGCTTGCGCTCGGCCTGCAGCACGTGCTGGTGATGTATGCCGGTACCGTCGCGGTGCCGCTGATCATCGGCGGCGCGCTCAAGCTGCCCAAGGATCAGCTTGCCTTCCTGATCAATGCCGACCTGTTCGCGGCGGGCCTGGCCACGCTGATCCAGGCTTTCGGCTTCTGGAAGTTCGGCATCCGCATGCCGGTCATGATGGGAGTGACCTTTGCCTCGGTGGCGCCGATGATCGCCATCGGCTCCGACCCCAACGTGGGCCTGCTGGGCATCTACGGCGCGGTGATTGCCGCAGGGGTGTTCGGCATCCTGGTGGCGCCGCTGATGGGACGCATGCTCGGGCTGTTCCCGCCTGTCGTCACCGGCAC
Source organism: Cupriavidus basilensis (assembly GCF_000832305.1). Taxonomy (NCBI): domain Bacteria; kingdom Pseudomonadati; phylum Pseudomonadota; class Betaproteobacteria; order Burkholderiales; family Burkholderiaceae; genus Cupriavidus; species Cupriavidus basilensis. Next base: position 1,161,879 of record NZ_CP010536.1, on the reverse strand, counting down.
GGTGATCACGCTGATCGGGGTGTCGCTGATGCGGGTGGGCATCAACTGGGCGGCCGGCGGCCAGCCCACCACCCGTGCCGTGATCGACGGCGTGGTCAAGGATGTGCCAAACCTCGCCTATGGCGACCTGGGCAACCTGGGCATCGCGGCGCTGGTGCTGGTGGCGATCCTGTTGCTGAGCAAGTATGGCCGCGGCCTGATCTCCAACTGCGCGGTGCTGCTTGGCATCGTGATCGGCACCCTGGTGGCGATGGCGCTGGGCAAGGTTTCCTTCGAAGGCCTTAGCGACGCCAGCGCGATCGCGCTGATCACGCCGCTGCACTTCGGCATCCCGACCTTCGACCTTCCGGCCATCCTGTCGATGTGCGTGGTGATGCTGATCACGCTGGTGGAATCCACCGGCATGTTCCTCGCGCTGGCCGACATCACCGGCAAGCGCCTGTCCAACGAAGACCTGACCCGCGGCCTGCGCGCGGACGGCCTTGGCACCGTGATCGGCGGCGTGTTCAACACCTTCCCCTACACCTCGTTCTCGCAGAACGTGGGCCTGGTGACGGTGACCGGCGTGCGCTCGCGCTATGTGGCGGTGGCCGGCGGCATCATCCTGATCGGCCTGGGCCTGTTCCCGAAGATGGCGCACATCGTGGCCTCGGTGCCGCAGTTCGTGCTCGGCGGCGCGGGCATCGTGATGTTCGGCATGGTGGCCGCCACCGGCATCCGCATCCTGGGCTCGTGCGATTTCAACCGCAACCGCTTCAACCTGTTCATCGTCGCCATCTCGATCGGCTTCGGCATGATCCCGACACTGGCGCCGACCTTCTTCCAGTACCTGCCCAAGTGGACCGACCCGTTCACCCACAGCGGCATCGTGCTGGGCACCATCGTGGCAGTCGTGCTCAACGTCTTCTTCAACGGCATCCAGTCGCGTGAAGAAGCCATGCGCAACGCCGCGGCCAACTCGCACGGCACGGAATAAGTCCAGCCGGCGGCGGCCGGCACCGTTTCCTGAAGAACCATGACCCTGATGACAAGCCACAACTATCCACGCGATCTGATCGGCTACGGCAGCCAGCCGCCGCACGCCCGCTGGCCGGGCGGCGCGCGCATCGCGCTGCAGTTCGTCCTCAACTACGAAGAGGGCGGCGAAAACAACGTGCTGCACGGCGATGCCGGCTCCGAACAGTTCCTCTCCGAGATCATCGGCGCGGCGGCTTACCCCGACCGCCACATGAGCATGGAGGGCGTGTACGAGTACGGCTCGCGCGCCGGCGTCTGGCGCATCCTGCGCGAGTTCGAGCAGCGCGGGCTGCCGCTGACGATCTTTGGCGTGTCAATGGCATTGCAGCGCCATCCGGACCTGACCCGCGCGTTCGTCGAGCTAGGCCATGAGATCGCCTGCCACGGCTGGCGCTGGATCCACTACCAGGGGATGGATGAAGCCACCGAGCGCGAGCACATGCGCATCGGCATGCAGATCATCAAGGAACTGACCGGCTCGCTGCCACTCGGCTGGTACACCGGCCGCGACAGCCCCAACACGCGCCGCCTGGTGGTGGAGCACGGCGGGCTGCTGTATGACTCGGACTACTACGGCGACGACCTGCCCTTCTGGACCGAGGTGGAAGTCACCGGCGGCGAAAAGAAGCCCCACCTGGTGGTGCCCTATACGCTCGACTCCAACGACATGCGCTTTGCCACGCCGCAAGGCTTCAACACCGGCGAGCAGTTCTTCCACTACCTCAAGGACGCCTTCGACGTGCTCTACGCCGAGGGCGATCCGCAGGGGCTGGACCGCCCCAAGATGCTGTCGGTGGGCATGCACTGCCGCCTGCTGGGCCGCCCGGGCCGCATGCGCGGGCTGCAGCGCTTTCTCGACTACGCGCAGGGACACGACAAGGTCTGGATCTGCCGGCGCGTGGATATCGCGCGCCACTGGGCCGAAACCCATCCCTACTCCGCACAGAACCACGCATAAGCCGAACCATGAGCCAGACCTACACCCTCGACCAACTCAACGCCCTGCCGGCCGCCGACTTCATCCAGGCGCTCGGCGGCATCTATGAACACTCCGCGTGGGTGGCGCAAGCCGCCGCCACGCAGCGCCCCTTTGCCCATGCGGCCGCGCTGGCCGATGCCATGCGCGCCATCGTGGACGGCGCGGGCGACGCTGCCCAGATCAAGCTGGTGCGCGCCCACCCGGAGCTGGCCGGCAAGGCCGCCGTGCGCGGCGAGCTGACCGCCGAATCCACCCGCGAGCAAAGCGGCGCCGGGCTGGACCAGTGCTCCGCGGCGGAGTTCGAGCAACTGCAATCGCTCAACCGCCAGTACAACGAGAAATTCGGCTTCCCCTTCATCCTGGCGGTGCGCGGCTACGACCGCGCCGGCATCATCGGCGAGTTCGCAAGGCGCGTGAGCAACGAACCGGCCGCAGAGTTGCAAACTTGCATCAACCAGATCCACCGCATTGCGCAATTCCGGCTGAACGACTTAGTATCCGGCTGAGCCAAAAAAGCAGCTGGTTCGTTAGCCCTGCGTTACCCCTGTCATTCCACTGATTTACCACTGATTTACCGCTGACTTACCCATGCTGCTGTAACGGGCAGCGGCCGGACCGAGCCCAGGCCCGGCCTCCGCCTGGCACCAAAAAAGGCACCAGAACCAATAAAGCTCATCAAGCCCATCAAGCCCATCAAGCTCGTGGAGCAGCGAAAGCTAATAGAACCCGTCAGGGACCCAGTACACAAAGAACGCAACGGATCAACCACGGAGAAACCCACAATGCATAAGCAGATCAAGCCGGCCCTCAAGCTGGCAGCGATGGCAGCAGCCCTTTTCAGCGGCGCGGCCATGGCGCAATCCAGCGTCACGCTGTACGGCCAGGCCGACATGTTCGTCGGCGGCGTCAAGAACGTCGGCGCGGCCAACCGCGCCTATGTCGCCAATTCGGGCGGCATGCAGACCTCGTACTGGGGCATCAAGGGCACCGAAGACCTCGGCGGCGGCACCAAGGCCATCTTCGACCTGAACGGCTTCTTCCGCACCGACAGTGGCTCCTCGGGCCGCTTCAACGGCGACTCGATGTTCAGCCGCAATGCATTCGTGGGCCTGCAGAACGACAAGCTGGGCACCATCAAGCTGGGCCGCAACACCACGCCCTACTTCGTGTCGACCATCCTGTTCAACCCGCTGATCGACTCCTACGTGTTCTCGCCGATGGTGTTCCACACCTATTTCGGCGCCTCCACGGCCCGCGTGAACGACCCGGGCATCATCGGCGATTCGGGCTGGAACAACTCGCTGCTGTACTCCACGCCGAACTTCGGCGGCCTGACCGCCAACGTGATCTACTCGTTCGGCGAGAAAGCTGGCGCCACCGGCCAGAACAAGTGGGGCGGCAACCTGACGTACTTCAACGGCCCGTTCGCTGCCACGCTGGCCTTCCAGCAGGTCAAGTTCGACAGCACGCCGGGTGACGTGACCGCATCGACCAGCCCGCTGCTGGTCGGATTCAGCAAGCAAAATGCGGTGCAGGGCGGCGTGAGCTACGACTTCAAGATCGTCAAGCTGTTCGCGCAAGGCCAGTACATCAAGTCGGACATCAACAACAACGTCAACGGCGACATCAAGCACACCAACGGCCAGGTCGGCGTTTCGGTGCCGGTCGGCAATGGCAATATCCTGGCGTCCTACGCCTACGACAAGACCAAGAACTCGGTCGCGGACTTCAAGCGCAACACGGTGGCGGTCGCTTACGACTACAACCTGTCCAAGCGCACCGACGTCTACGCCGCTTACTTCTACGACAAGATCACCGACCTGTCGCACGGCGACACCTTCGGTGTGGGCCTGCGCCACAAGTTCTGACGCTTTCCCCTTGTCAGCGGGAACGGCTACCCGCCCTCCCGCCCAACCCGCCCAACCCGCGCTTGTGGCGGGTTTTTTTATGGTGCGCCGGCGCGCGGTGCTCAGGCGGCAAGCAGGCTCCCGGCGATGAAGTCCACGAAGGCCCTGAGCTTGGGTGACAGCTGGCGGCTGGACGGCCACAGCACCCGCAGCATCGTGCGGTCCTGGTTGTAGTCGTCAAGCACGCTGACAAGCGTGCCTTCGTCCAGCTGGCGCCGGATGGAAATATCCGGCACGCAGGCGATGCCCAGGCCCTGCTCGGCGAAACACACCTGCGGCTCCAGCGTGTTGGTCACCATGCTGGCCAGCCGAGCCCGATCCCGGCCGGCTGGCCATCGCGGCACAGCGGCCACGCAAGGCTGGCGCCGCCGGCCATTGCTGCTGGCCGCGCTGGCCGGGCTGCTGGCCTTCAATACGATTACCGCCCTGGCGCCCGGCTACGTAGTGGCACTGGTGGCGCGCTTGCTGGCAGGCATGGCGGGCGGCCTGATCTGGGGCATGCTCGCGGGCTATGCGCGGCGCATGGTGCCGGATCACCTCAAGGGCCGCGCACTGGCCGTGGCCGGCGTCGGCGCGCCGCGTTTGGCGCGATGTCGGTCCTGGCGCTGGCCGTGATGGCGTGGTTCGCGTTGAGGGCGCCGGATTACGCTGGCCACGCTGCGGGCAAGCACATGCCAGTGCGCCGGGTGTTCGCGACCCCGGGTGTGCGGCCAGTCCTGGGCGTACTGGCCTTATGGGTGATGGCCCACAACATGCTCTACACCTATGTCGTGCCCTTTCTCGTGCCAGCCGGACTGGCCGGGCAGGTGGATATCGTGCTGCTGGTGTTCGGCGTGGGGTCGCTGGGCGGCGTGTGGGTCAGCGGCCTGCTGATCGACCGCCTGCTGCGCGTGCTGGTGCTGGCAAGCCTTGCGCTGTTCGCCATGGCCTCGCTGGCGCTCGCCATCGGCGGCAGCCATCCGGCCGTGGTCTATCTGGCCGTCGTGACCTGGGGCCTGACCTTCGGCGGCGCCCCCGCCTTGCTGCAGACCGCATCCGCCGAGGCGGCGGGGCCTGGCGCCGATGTCGCGCAATCGATGCTCGTCACCACCTGGAACCTCGCCATCGCAGCCGGCGGCATCGTCGGCGGCGTCCTGCTGGAGACGCACGGCGTCGGCGCGTTCCCGCGGGCGCTGCTTGCGTTGTTGCTTGTTGGGCTGCTGATTGCGTGGGCCTCGCGCGGGCATGGGTTCCCGACGCGACCCGACGCGGCATAGCGCGCGGCGCCGCGGGCGCTAGGGATTCTTGCGCCGCCGGCCAGGCTTGGGCGGCGGCGCCTGCAGGCTCACCAGCAACCGCCCGAACTCGCGCGCGGCCGGCGTCTTCTCACCATCGCGCCAGATCAGCGCAAAATCCGCCGCCGGCAGCGCTGGCAAGCCGTACTGGCCATCGATCACCTTCATCCCCGGCTTCAGGTCGCCGCGAATCTGCACCGAGGCGCCGAGCCCCGCCAGTACCGCAGTGCGGATGCCCTCCTGGCTTGGCGACGTAAACGCCACGTGCCACGGTATGGGGGTGCCCTCCAGTGCCGCCACGCCCACCTGCCGGTTGACGCAGGGCGACGGCGACAACGCGAGCGGCAACGACGCACCCGGTGCGACCTCGAAGGCCTGGGCGGCGGCCCACACGAACCGCGTGTGCTGCAGCACCGTGCCGCCCTCGCCGCCCGGCGCCGACAACACCACGGCAAGATCCAGTTCGCCGGCCTTGATCATCGCGCGCAAGTCCAGGTACGTGCCCACGTTCACATCGAGACGCACCGCGGGGAATGCCCGGGCGAACCGCGACAGCAGTTGCGGAAGCCGCTCGCCCAGGAAGGTTTCCGGCACGCCGAAGCGCACCACACCGCAAACGGGAGAGGGCCGGAACCGGCGCGAAAGAGCATCGAGCGAGGCCAGGATCTGCTCCGCGTGCTGGAGAAAATCGTTGCCGTCCTCGGTCAGGGTCAGGGTGCGCGTCGTGCGGTGCAGCAGCGGCCGGCCCACCTGCTCTTCGAGCCGCCGGATCTGATGGCTGACCGCGGACTGCGTCAGGTGCAGCCGCTGCGCCGCGCGCGTGAAGCCGCCGGTTTCCTTGACGGCGACAAAGGCCCGCAACAGTGTCGGATCGAAATCCATGGTCCCTTATTTATGATGATCGTTAATGAATCGGAAGAAATTAGATCATTTCTATCATGGCGAGGACTCGCTCACAATGTGCGCCAAGACCGGCGTCGAGCACGACGCCATCCGTTCCCCGCAACCGGATTCGCCTGGAAAGCACCCTCGATGCGCCTCACTCATTCCCGTAAAAACCAAATGGCATTGGCCGCCGTCTGCCTGGCCGCGCTGATGTTCGGCCTGGAGATCTCCAGTGTGCCGGTCATACTGCCCACCCTTGAGCACGTCCTGCACGCTGGCTTCGGGGACATGCAATGGATCATGAATGCCTACACCATCGCCTGCACCACGGTGCTGATGGCGGCCGGCACACTGGCCGACCGCTTTGGCCGCAAGCGCATGTTCATCCTCGGCATTGCCTTGTTCGCCGTTGCCTCCCTGGTCTGCGGCCTGGCGCAAAGCGCCGCCGTGCTGATTGCCAGCCGGTTCCTCCAGGGCATGGCCGGCGGCGCGATGCTGATCTGCCTGGTGGCGATCCTGTCGCATCAGTTCCAGCAAGGCAAGGAACGCAGCAAGGCCTTTGCCGCGTGGGGCATCGTGTTCGGGATCGGCCTGGGTTTCGGGCCCATCGTGGGTGGCATGATCGTTGCCGTCTCCAGCTGGCAATGGGTGTTTCTGGTGCACGTCGTGCTGGCCATCCTGACCCTGGCGCTGGTCTTCGCGGGCGTGCAAGAATCGCGCGATCCGCAGGCGGGCAAGCTCGATGTCGCGGGCATCGTCACGCTGTCGCTGGCCGTTTTCGGCCTGGCCTACCTGATCACGCAGGGGCCGGAGGCCGGCGTTTCCCGCGCCGCCGCGATCGGCATGACGGCCGCGACGGCGGCCAGCTTCGTGGCGTTCCTGCTCGCGGAAAAACGCAATCCGCATCCGATGTTCGATGTTTCGGTGTTCCGCAGCCGGGACTTCTCGGGCGCGCTGCTTGGCTCCATGGGCATGAACTTCAGCTTCTGGCCGTTCATGATTTACCTGCCGCTTTATTTCCACGGCGGCCTGGGCTACGGCAGCGTGGCCGCCGGCTTGTCCTTGCTGGCTTACACGCTGCCCACGTTGGTGTTTCCGCCGCTGGGGGAGCGGCTTGCGCTGCGCTACAGGGCCGCCATGGTCATTCCCCTGGGCTTGTTCACGATCGGGCTGGGCTTCATGCTGATGAAGCTCGGCAGCAGCCTGGCACAGGCAAGCTGGCTCACCCTGCTGCCGGGTTCGCTGCTGGCCGGCATCGGCCTGGGCATCACCAACACGCCGGTGACCAACACCACCACCGGCTCGGTCCCCAGCAGCCGCGCGGGCATGGCGTCCGGCATGGACATGAGCGCGCGGATGATCTCGCTGGCGGTCAATATCGCGTTGATGGGATTCATCCTGGTCGCGGGGATCTCTTCGTATCTGAAGCGTGCCTTTCCGGGCGCGTTCGATGCGTTGCAGTTGCGCGCGCTGGCGCAGCGCATTGCCGCGGGCAACCTGGATGCGCCCGGGGACGCCTTCACGCAACTGCCCGCCCTGGACGCGTCCGGCGCCGCGCTGCATGCGGCGCTGGTCCATGGCTTTGGCTGGGTGATGCTGTATGGGGGGATTGGCGCCTGGGTCCTCGCCCTGCTCAGCCTGATGGTGTTCGCTCCCGGCAAACGCGGGCGTCAGGCGGTTGCCGATCCCGCGGGCCGCTGCGCTTAGCAGTCCACCGCCATCGCCGGCGTGAAGGTGCACGGCACGCCCGGCGTCAGGTAGCCGCCGCAGGTGGACGCCCAGTACGCTCAGCCGCCTCCCCGGGTCGGCACGCCGGCGATGGCCCAGGCCGACGATTCACGCCGTGCCGGGCATGGAATCGCGCACGCCTTGCGCCCCGCGAACTCGCTGGCCATGCGGGCCAGGTCGATCTCCCAGCCGCGCGCTTCGAGCGCCTTGAGCGTCTTGCGAAAGGCGATCTGCAAGCCATCCGAGCGCACCGACACTTCCTCCCGCCAGTCGTCGGGCGTGTGCTGCGGGCAAACCCGGGACAGCACGGCGTGGTCCTGCTCGAAGATGCGCAGGTTGCTGCGGCGGGTGCGCGCGTCAAGCAGCGCGCTCTTCATGAAGGTACGGCCCATCATCCACAGGGTGCGCGTGCGTTTGGCGTCGACCGGCAGGTGCGCCGAGACGATGCGGATCTCCCAGCCGGGACGGGGCTCGAGCCGCAGCGTGGTGCACGGCCCGGAGAAGTGGTAGCCCGGCGTGGTGTAGACCGGCACCCGGCCACCCGCTGCCCCGCGCGCGAGCCACGCAGGCCATGAGCGGCGCCGCGGGCGGTACATGCGCATGCGCGCTTCGCCCTGCCACTCGCCTGCCTCTACCGTGAAGTCGTCGATCTCGGGATGCGCGGGGTCGCCGAAAGCCGTGCCATGCACGAATGGCGCGTGGGCAAAGTCCAGGCCGTTCTCCATCACGCGGTCCCAGCTGGCATCCCAGTCGAAATGCCCGCGCACCAGCCGGAAACGGGGATCCTCGACCCATGACAGATCCGGCAGCGGTGGCCGCTGCGCCGGCGGCAGGTCGCCCAGGAAGGCCCAAACCCAGCCAAAGCGCTCCACCGTCGGGTAAGCGTCCACCCGCGCCCGGGTAGGTACCCGCAGTCCCGGCTGGGCCGGGATATGCGTGCAGATGCCGTTGCCGTCGTAGCGCCAGCCGTGGTACGGGCACACCACGTCGCCGGCCACCACGCGGCCATGGCTGAGGGATCCACCCCGATGCGCGCAGACGTCGGACAGCGCGCAGGCCAGGCCGGCGCTATCGCGAAACAGCACCAGCTTCTGGCCAAGCGCGGTCACCATGACAGGCTCGGCACGCACATCCGTTGAATGGCCCAGCACGTACCAGAGATTCTTTAGCATCGGGATTGCCTTGAGGACGGCATTGAGGATGGCCACGGGGTCGTCGGGTTCGCGCGAGTGCCCTGGCGCCGAAGGGCGCCTCGCCGCCGGATCGCGGCGCGCCGCACCATGGCGGTTCGACCGGATTGAGCGCCGCTGGTTTCGGCAGTGCCGCGACGCAGCATGGATTTGCTGCGGTGCGATAGAGACAAACTACCGGAATTCGGGATCGAAAGCCGCTGCTTAATAGAGCGATTCAATTGGCGGGCCTGCGCCTGCGTACCTAGATTTAGGTTCCAGGCAACAAGACGGCAACGGACGAGGTGACTCATGCGGCGTGATGCAAAGACACGGTCGGAGTTGATGGCCATCCTGAACCAGTTCCTCAACAACAATCCTGAGTGCGGCGAGTGCGAACTGCATGCCATGCGAGTTCACCAGCCTGACCACACCGGTTGCAACTGGAGCGCGGAAGTCGATTTCCCGCGCGAGGAGGAGGACCATTTGCCAACCCGGCTGGCCGCGGCCAAGTCCATCATCGTTGTGATGCGCGAGCAGTACAACATGCTGCAATAGCGACGATAGCGGCATTGCGGCATAGCGGCAACGGGATCAGGGCAGGACAGGTTTTCCGGGCCGGCGGAACTGCTTCACAAGCCGGTCAAAAAAACGGGGCTCCAAAGGAGCCCCGTTTTCATTGGGTGGCGCCCGGCAAGCCGGCCGCGCCGCCGGATCAGCGCACCGCGTTGGCTTCGGCCACCGCTACCGCCGTCATGTTGACGATGCGGCGGGTGGTAGCTTGCGGGTTGAGAATGTGCACCGGCTTGGCCGCGCCCAGCAGGATCGGGCCAATGGTGACGCCCTGCCCGCCCGTGATCTTGAGCAGGTTAAAGGCGATATTGGCCGCATCCAGCGTCGGCATGACCAGCAGGTTGGCGCTGCCGGCCAGCTTGGTGCCCGGCAGGAAGTGACGGCGCACGTCCTCGACCAGGGCGGCGTCGCCCTGCATCTCGCCTTCCACTTCCAGGTGCGGCGCTTCGCGAGCCAGGATCTCCTGGGCCGCGCGCATCTTCCTGGCCGACGGGCGGTCCGACGAGCCGAACATCGAGTGCGACATCAGCGCCACCTTCGGATGCTGGCCAAAACGCGCGATTTCCTCGGCGGCCAGCTGCGTGATGGCGGCGAGCTCCTCGGCGGTGGGATCGTCGTTGACGAAGGTGTCGGTGATGAACAGCGTGTACTTCTCGAGCATCAGCGCGTTCATCGCGGCGAACACCTTGGCGCCCGGCGCCATGCCGATCACGTCGCGCACGTGCTCCAGGTGGGCTTCGAAGCGGCCCACGGTGCCGCACAGCATCGCGTCGGCGTCGCCCATATGCATCAGCATGGTGCCGATCAGCGTATTGGAGCGGCGCAGCATCACCTTGGCCACGTCCGGCGTGACGCCGTCGCGACCGCGCAGGGTGTGGTAGGCCTCGTGGTAGGCACGGTAGCGCGGGTCGTCTTCCGGGTTGATCAGCTCGAAGTCCGCGCCGGCCTTCAGGCGCAGGCCGGCCTTGTCGATGCGCATCTGGATCACGTGCGGGCGGCCGATCAGGATCGGACGGGCCAGGCCTTCGTCCACCACGGTCTGCACCGCGCGCAGCACGCGCTCTTCTTCGCCCTCGGCATAAACCACGCGCTTGGGCGCGGCCTTGGCTGCCGTGAACACCGGCTTCATGATCAGGCCGGTGTGGTAGACGTACTGGGTGAGCTGCTGGCGGTAGGCTTCCAGGTCCTTGATCGGACGGGTGGCCACGCCGGACTCCTCTGCGGCCTTGGCCACTGCCGGCGCGATCTTCTCGATCAGGCGCTGGTCGAACGGCGTCGGGATGATGTAGTCCGGGCCAAACTTCAGTTCCTGGCCACCGTAGGCGGCGGCAACGGCGTCGTTCAGCTCGGCTTCGGCCAGGTCGGCGATGGCCTTGACGCAAGCCAGCTTCATGGCTTCCGTGATCTTGGTGGCGCCGCAATCCAGCGCGCCACGGAAGATGTACGGGAAGCACAGCACGTTGTTGACCTGGTTCGGGTAGTCCGAGCGGCCGGTGGCGATGATGCAATCCGGGCGCGCTGCCTTGGCCACTTCCGGGCGGATTTCCGGCTCGGGGTTGGCCAGCGCCAGGATGATGGGTTTGTCGGCCATGGTCTTGACCATCTCGGCGGTCAGCACGCCGGCGGTCGAGCAGCCCAGGAACACGTCAGCGCCATTGACGATATCGGCCAGGGTACGGTTCGAGGTGTCTTGCGCGTAGCGCGCCTTGTTGGGTTCCATGTTGGCGTCGCGGCCCACATAGATCACGCCCTTGGAGTCCACCACCGAGACGTTCGAGCGGGTCACGCCCAGGCTCACCATGGTGTCCAGGCAGGCGATGGCCGCGGCGCCGGCGCCCGAGACCGCCAGCTTGACCTTGGCGATATCCTTGCCGACCACCTTCAGGCCGTTGAGCAGCGCCGCGCCCGAGATGATGGCGGTGCCGTGCTGGTCATCGTGGAAGACGGGGATGTTCATGCGCTCGCGCAGCTTCTTCTCGATGTAGAAGCACTCGGGCGCCTTGATGTCTTCGAGGTTCACGCCGCCGATCGTCGGCTCCAGCGCGGCCACGATCTCGACGATCTTGTCCGGGTCGTGCGCATCGAGCTCGATGTCGAACACGTCGATGCCGGCGAACTTCTTGAACAGGCAGCCCTTGCCCTCCATCACCGGCTTGCCGGCCAGAGGACCGATGTCGCCCATGCCGAGCACGGCGGTACCGTTGGTGATCACTGCCACCAGGTTGCCACGCGAGGTGTACTCGGCGGCCATCGCGGGATCCTTGGCGATCTCCTCGCAGGCGTAGGCCACGCCCGGGGAGTAGGCCAGGGACAGGTCGCGCTGGTTGGACAGCGCCTTGGTCGCGTTTACCTGGATCTTGCCCTTGGTCGGGCTGCGGTGGTATTCCAGCGCGGCCAGGCGCAATTGCGCTTCAGGACTGTTGGGGGCATGTTGCGGTGCATCACCGCCGGTCTTGCTGGTCATTATGCTCGTCCAGGAAGTGGCCCTGCCAGTGCCCGCCGAGGCTGCGCCGGTCGTATCCGGCGTGGCTTGCCGGAATCTTCCATTGCAGCTTTCAAAGACGGGCTCCGGCGGCTCGGGCCGAAAAATCGAGCCGTCATTCTAGCTCACCCAAGCCCGGCGCGAAGCCCCTCCCACCGGGGCATCCGGGGATTCAAGGCTTTTCGCCGGGCAATTCAGTTTTTACCACCGCACAGGCAATGCCTTGCTTGTGGCTTGCATGTGGCTTGCCACCTGCTACTTGTCATTCGGGTCCAGCGGCAATGTCACCCGCCTTGGCCGGCCACTGTCCGCCGGGAACTGCACGAAGGCGCTGCGGATCAGGTAAGGCATCGCCGCCTGCAGGGACGCCCCCTCCGCGCGGTGGTTCGCCGTGACCTGGTAGACCCGGCGGCCGCTGGCGGCATCCTTGAAGAACACGCGCAGCGTGGACTGGGTGACCGGCACATCGCGCACCGTGGTCACCGGCGGCCAGTAACCCGGGCCACCCCAGCCGTACGGGCCCCAGGGGCGATAATACGGCCCCCAGTAAGGGCCGGGGGACCATGGGTCGACGTAGCTGGTCTCCTGGATCCGCATCAGCCGCGAGTTGCTGTCGTATTCCATGCTGACCAGGTAATGCGCCTGCGGCCGGGCCACCTGCTCGAAGCCGATTCCGGAGAGCGCCTGCGCCAGCCACTGCTCATAGGTCTGGTCCTCGAGCTGCGGCTCCTGGCCGCTGGTGCGATCGAAGGCATAGGTGCGCGGCGGATCGTTCTGCCAGTCGCCCTGGCGAAAGGCCGTCACCTCGGTGGTGACAGTGCTGGCGCAGCCGGACAGCAGCGCCACGCCGAGCAGCGCCGCGCCCGCCATCAGGCGGCCACCGCGCCAGCCCTCGCCGGCTATCCGGCCCCGATCCTGACCGAGGTTCGCCAGCTTCCCGAGCGTTGCCAGCCATCGTTTTGGCATCATGCCTCTCATCGATTCGTTGTCCATTGTGTGATTCTGACCGTGCCGGGCCGGCGGAATTCCGTCCCGGTCGGCCGCCAGCGCCGCGCGCCCGAGCCGGGGCGCCCGCGCTTGGCTACAATGGGTTCTTCAGTGCCGTGGCACGCGGCCCGGCAGCGGCTCCCACCCTGCCCGCCTGCCGTGACCATGGCGACCATGCCGCCCCAGGTGGCCCCCAGAGGACAGGATTCCTTCATGCTGCGCACCGACACGCCCGTTACCGTCCATCGCAAAGACTATACTCCGCCGGCCTTCGCTTTTGAGCACGTCGACCTCACCCTCGAGCTCGACCCGGCGCGCACGGTGGTCACCAGTATCCTGCGCTTCACGCGCCAGGCGCCCGGCCCGCTGGTGCTGGCGGGCGAGGCACTGGAGCTGCTCGGGGTTCGCCTCGACGGCAAGCCGCTGGAAGGCGCGCAGCAGACGCCCGACAGCCTGACGCTGCCCGAGCTGCCCGCGCAAGGCACGCTGGAAATCGCCACCGCCTGCCAGCCGGCCGCCAACACGTCGCTGTCCGGCCTCTACGTTTCCAATGGCAACTTCTTTACCCAGTGCGAAGCCGAGGGCTTCCGCAAGATTACCTATTACCTGGACCGCCCCGACGTGATGTCGACCTTCCGGGTCACGCTGCGCGCACAGCGCGCGGCCTACCCGGTGCTGCTGTCCAACGGCAACCTGATCAGCGAGCGCGAGCTGCCCGACGGCCGCCACGAGGCCATCTGGGAAGACCCGTTCAAGAAGCCCGCCTACCTGTTCGCGCTGGTGGCCGGCAAGCTGGAATGCATCGAGGAACGGATCCAGTCCGCCTCCGGCCAGGAGAAATTGCTGCAGGTCTGGGTGGAGCCGCAGGACCTGCCCAAGACGCGCCATGCCATGGATTCGCTGATCCACTCGATCCGCTGGGACGAACAGCGCTTTGGCCTGGAACTGGACCTCGACCGCTTCATGATCGTCGCCGTGGGCGATTTCAACATGGGCGCGATGGAGAACAAGGGCCTCAACATCTTCAACACCAAGTACGTGCTGGCCAATGCCGAGACCGCCACCGATGCCGATTTCGGCAACATCGAATCCGTGGTCGGGCATGAGTACTTCCACAACTGGACCGGCAACCGCGTGACCTGCCGCGACTGGTTCCAGCTCTCGCTCAAGGAAGGCCTGACGGTGTTCCGCGACCAGGAATTCTCGGCCGACATGATGGGCTCCGAATCCGGGCGCGCGGTCAAGCGCATCGAGGACGTGCGCATGCTGCGCCAGGTACAGTTCCCCGAAGATGCCGGCCCCATGGCGCACCCGGTGCGCCCCGACAGCTACGAGGAAATCAACAACTTCTACACCGTGACGGTGTACGAGAAAGGCGCCGAGGTCGTGCGCATGTACCAGACCCTGCTAGGCCGCGACGGTTTCCGCAAGGGCATGGACCTGTACTTCCAGCGCCACGACGGCCAGGCCGTGACCTGCGACGACTTCCGCGCCGCCATGGCCGACGCCAACGGCCGCGACCTGACGCAGTTCGGCCGCTGGTACAGCCAGGCCGGCACGCCGGTGGTCGCGGTGCGCACCGCGTGGGATGCGGCCACCGGCACCCTGGCGCTGACGCTGTCGCAAACGAGTCCCAAGGTCGGCATCGAGACGCGCCCCGGCACGCCGGACAAGCTGCCCTTCCATATCCCCTTCGCACTGGGCCTGATCGACGCCAGCGGCGCCGACCTTGCGCTGCAGCTCGAAGGCGAAAGCCAGCCCGGCGCCACCACGCGCGTGCTGGATTTCACCGAGGCCGAGCAGACCTTCCGCTTCATCAACCTGCCGCGCGGCGCCGAGCCGCCGCTGGCCTCGCTGCTGCGCGACTTCTCCGCGCCGGTCATCATCGACGCCGAGTACAGCGAAGCGCAGCTGACCTTCTTGCTGGCGCACGACAGCGATCCGTTCAACCGCTGGGAGGCCGGCCAGCGCCTGACCACGCGCGCGCTGCTGCAACTGGTGGCCCAGGGCCAGGCCGGCGGCGAGCTCCGGCTCGACCCGGCGCTGGTGGCCGCGCTGCGCACCGTGCTCAACGACCAGCAACTCAGCCCCGCCTTCCGCGAGCAGGCCCTGACGCTGCCGGCCGAGGCTTACCTCGCCGAGCGCATGGGCGTGGCCGATCCGGCCGCCATCCACCGCGCCCGCCAGTTCATGCGCGAAGCGCTGGCGCGCGCGCTCAAGGCCGACTGGCTGGCCGCGTTCGAGGCCAATGCCACGCCGCTCGCCTACAGCCCCGATGCGGTGTCCGCCGGCAAGCGCGCGCTGCGCAACCTGGCGCTGGGCTACCTGGCCGACAGCGGCGACGCCGCCATGCAGGCGCTGGCCGAAGCGCAATACAAGGCCGCCGACAACATGACGGACCGCTTCGCCGCGCTCAGCGCCATGGTCAACACCTTTGCCCCCGGCCGCGAGGCCGCGCTGGCCGATTTCTACCAGCGCTTCGAGCAAGACCCGCTGGTGATCGACAAATGGTTCTCGCTGCAAGGCACGCAGCGCGGTACCGTGGGGCCGCAAAGCGCCGGCCACAAAGGCAAGCACACCATCGACACGGTGCGCGCGCTGATGCAGCATCCCGCCTTCAACCTGCGCAACCCCAACCGCGCGCGCTCGCTGATCTTCAGCTTCTGCGCGGCCAACCCGGCGCAGTTCCACGCCGAGGATGGCTCGGGCTACGCCTTCTGGGCCGAGCAGGTGCTGGCGCTGGACGCCATCAACCCGCAAGTGGCGTCACGCCTGGCGCGGGTGATGGATCGCTGGCAGAAGTACGCCCTGCCGCTGCGCGACCGCATGCGCGCCGCGCTGGAGCAGGTGGCGGCGGCCAGCGACCTGTCCCGCGATGTGCGCGAGATCGTGAGCAAGGCGCTGGCGCCGTAAGGCAGCGCCGGGCTGGCCGGGGCGCGGTTGGCGGCACCGCGCCCCGGCCCCGCCGACAGTACCCCACGGGCCGGTGGCATTGGCCTGGCGGGCTGGCGCCCATGTAGAATTGCGGCCATTCAAGGAGAATCCCCATGAGTCGCATCAGCCTCACCCGCTACCTGGTCGAGGAGCAGCGCAAGCACAACACGATCGAGCCCGAACTGCGGCTCCTGATCGAAGTGGTGGCGCGCGCCTGCAAGGCCATTTCCAACTCCGTGAGCAAGGGCGCCCTCGCCGGCATCCTCGGCTCGGCCGGCACCGGCAACGTGCAAGGCGAGACCCAGCAAAAGCTGGACGTGATCGCCAACGAAGTCCTGCTCGACGCCAACGAATGGGGCGGCCACCTCGCCGCCATGGCGTCCGAGGAAATGGACAGCTTCTACGAGATCCCGAACCGCTATCCCAAGGGCGAATACCTGCTGCTGTTCGACCCGCTCGACGGCTCGTCCAACATCGACGTGAACGTGTCGATCGGCACCATCTTCTCGGTGCTGCACATGCCCAAGCCGGGCCAGACCGTCACCGAAACCGACTTCATGCAGCCCGGCAGCCGCCAGGTCGCCGCCGGCTACGCCGTGTACGGCCCGCAGACCACGCTGGTGCTGACGGTCGGCAACGGCGTGCAAATGTTCACGCTGGACCGCGAGGCCGGCAGCTTCGTGCTGACGCAGTCCGACGTGAAGATCCCGGAAGACACCAAGGAATTCGCGATCAACATGTCCAACATGCGCCACTGGGCCCCGCCCGTGCGCCGCTATATCGACGAATGTCTGGCCGGCGACGAGGGCCCGCGCGGCAAGAACTTCAACATGCGCTGGATCGCCTCGATGGTGGCCGACGTACACCGCATCCTCACGCGCGGCGGCATCTTCATGTACCCGTGGGACAAGCGCGAACCGGAAAAACCCGGCAAGCTGCGCCTGATGTACGAAGCCAACCCCATGGCGATGCTGGTCGAGCAGGCCGGCGGCGCGGCCACCAACGGCCATGAGCGCATTCTCGACATCCAGCCGGAAAAGCTGCACCAGCGCGTGTCGGTGATCCTCGGCTCGAAGAACGAAGTGGAACGCGCCACGCGCTACCACCAGGAGGAGAAAGCGGCCGGCTGATTGCGGGCAGCTTCATTGATCTGTCAAGTCCTGACATAGGTTGACAGGTTTTGTGGCGCCGTGGGCGCCTAGCGTTCCAAGGTAATAGACGCCCGATGAACCTCATCGGGCGTTTTGTATTTCAGGGCTTGATGGGGGCGTTCACGGTTATAGATCTGTACGGACTCCTTCACCATGCGAGCCGCTTGCTGCAGGTCAGTTGGTCGGTTCAGCAGGAATTCGCTCTTGAGGATGCCGTTGATGCGCTCGGCCATGGCGTTCTGGTAGCAGTCGTAGCCGTCGGTCATGGAACAGGTCAAACCGTGCCGCTGATGGATGGCCTGGTAGTAGGTCGCGCAGTATTGAATTCCTCGATCCGAATGATGTACCAGCGTCTGCCGGGTCCGGCGCGAGCGTAGTGCCATTTTCAGCGCCTGGCTCACCTGCTCGGTCTGCAGGCTGTCATGGACATGGTAGCCCACGATCTTGCGCGACCAGGCATCCGTAACAAGACTCAGATAGACGGTCTGCTGGGTGGTGGGAAGGTACGTAATGTCAGCGACCCAGACCTGCTCGGCCGCCGTGGGCACTACCTTCTGCGGCCCCTCCTTGAGAAGATTGGGATGGCACCGGAAACGGTGATGGCTGTTAGTGGTCTTGTGATACGCCCGATGCGGTTTCACGAGCAGCCTGGCTGCGCGCAGAACATCAAATAGCCGGTCTCGGCCCACCCGGATATCTGCCTTCGCCAGCGGCGCCTGCAGAACCCGCTGCAGTTTTCGCGTGCCCAAACGGGGTTGGCGCAGCCGCACTTCGGTGACCAATGCGCAGATCCTGGCGTCTCGGGCCGTTTGTCGAAGCTCGCTGTGGCGGCGCTTGTAGTACGCCTGGCGACTGATGCCAAAGTAACGGCAAGCCCTGCTAACGCTTAGCCCTTGGACGAGCTCTTGCGCGAGGACTTGCCCGAAGGCTTTTTTACGACGCGTACCCCGTGCTCCTTCTGAATCACGTCGATCACTGCTTCGAACAGTCGCGCCTTCTCCTGCGCCTCGCGCAACTGGACTTCCAGTTCCTTGATGCGCTGCTCCGGCGTGCGGGGCTTGGCTTTACCTTGCTTTTCCATCGTCGCGTACCGGGCGCCCTGTGGCAACGAGCCGCTCCAGTCCTGTAGTCCGTGCTTGCGTAACCATACCAGCACCGTGGACCTCCCCTGGATTCCGTACTTGTGTTGCGCCTGCTTGTACGTCAGTTCGCCTTTTTCCACTTCCTCAACGACCGCCAGCTTAAAAGCCAGCGTGTAGTCGCGTTGGGTTCGTTTCCGATCTATATCCAAGACACTCTCCTCATTGCTGCGGGAAAAGTGTCAACCTTAGTCAGGACGGGTCAATCCGACGAAAAAGGGACGCCGCGGCGTCCCTTTTTCCATCGCTTGACCCCGCTATCGCGCCCGCGCGGCAACTTTGCCAGGCGGCCAGGGCGTAGCGGACGCGCCCAGGACCGGCTTGCCAAGCAGGGGCGTTGACAACGCGTAGGCGCCGTTCTCGGTGAAGGCCCAGATGATATTGCGGTCGTACTCGGTGTAGATCGCGAACACGCCTTTGCCGAGCGTGTAATTCGGCAACTCCGTCTCGTCCGCCAGCGCGGGCACGAAATAGCCAGCGATCGTCGCCTTTTCCGGATGGCTGACGTCAAAAATCTGCACGCCGGCATTGTAGAAAGAATAGGGAACGATGCCTTGGCGCCATTGGCCGGGCTGGCCGATGGAGTTCGCGCGCTTCGGGCCGAAGTTGCCGCCACGCTGGCAGAAGCTCGTGAATGACGCCCCCTGCGGCACCTGCGGCTGCGGCAGTTTTCCGGCCACCTTCAAGTGAGACGGATCGCGTGCGTCGACGACGAAGATGTCCTTGTATGGCTCATAGCAATCGCGGTTCATCGGATAGCCGCCGGTCAGGACATAGCCCGTGCGCGCGTACTGGCTGACATCGGCGTTGTCGTACTCGGTACCGGCAAAGCTGGGCGGCGTATTGACGTTGCCGAGCACCTTCGGCTTTGCCGGGTCGGAAAGGTCGAACGAATAAAGACCGAGGCCACCCATCGCGCCGAAGCCGATCTTGCCGCCGTCCTCCAATGGCTTGGGCAGGAAGATCGGAATGCGCGCTCCCATCCACGAGGTACGGTTGCCAGCCCGTTGATTCATCAGATAAGCCTGCTCGTGGGCTTCGTTACCAAGGATTTGCCCCGGCACCGAGATCTGGGAAACAAAGGTCGGATTCGCGGGATCGGACATGTCCCAGACCTGATAGCCGGGCGAGTAAAGATAGTTGGGGTACTCGGTCAGGCCATACGTGTCATCCGGCGCCGACGCCAGGATCATGTACTTGCCGCCATGGTATTCAGGCGAATCGAGCGATCCGGACCCCTGCTGTTGCCCGACCGGCGCATCGGGGTGCCTGTAGTCGGTGGTGCGGGTTGCCAGCAACCGCCACTGGCTTGGCAGCGGGCCATCCATCGCGAAGACCTTGAACCCTTTCAGCGAATTGTAGCGACGCTGCGCCGCGACCTGGTCAGGCTGCTGGGTCTTGTCAGTCATCAGGCCGTAGCGTCCGATTTCAAACGACGCGACGAGCACCGCCTTGCCCAGTGTCTTGCTCCAGGCAATGGTCGCGCCGCCCAGGTAGTCGTCGACGGTGCGCGGATCGTAGTTCTCACTCGAGCCTTTCGGTCCCCAGACGCCGCCCTTGGAATAGACCACCTTGCCATGGGCGGGATCGGTGATGTCCATGATCCGCAGATAGTCCCGGTCATGAATGTAGAGGTAACGGCGCCCCTCGAAGTCGGCGATGTTGTTCCAGGCATGGAAGGGTGAGCCAACGGCGGGATAGAAGGCCAGAACCTCGACGTTCTTGGCAAAGCTCTTCTTGTCCCATGCGGTCATTTCACCCGGGAAGCGCTGCCCCTTGTGCACTTCGGGCGTCGCTTTCGGCCAGACGAACTGTCCCGTGGCCGGATCCATCCCATAGTCGACACCCGGCTTGAGCGGCGCGGGCGAGCGATCGGGCGTCAGCCGCAGCCAGGCGGCGAGATAGGGATCCTGAACATTGGGCGTGCCCGGCGTCATCTGCGTTGCCGGTGTCACCGGCGTTCCCAGCGTTGCGGAGGCCACAGGCGCCGCCGTTGCCTGCACCGTGTCCGCGTTTGCGCAAGCCATCATGAATATGGCCGCTGACGCTGTCCCTGTTGCCAGGACTGATCTGAACGTTCTGATTCGAAGCATGGCTTCCTCCTTTTGTATCAACAATTTCCTCTCCCGCCGGACCAGGGCCGCCGCATCGTTGCCGGCGGACTGCGGCGCGTTCCTGGCCACCATGTCCGGGCCGGGCGCTCAAAACGCGTGGCGAATGCCGATGGCCATGCCGGACGGGTTCTGCTGGCTGGTAGGCGAGGCCGAGAACGTGACCGGATAGCGGATCGGGCTGTCATGCTTGTGCTGCACGTGAGCGTACGTGGCGTAGATCTCGCTGCGCTTGGACAGGCTGTAGATGTAGCCAAGCACGAAGCCGTTGGCGTCCGACAGCTTGGTGTTGTTGTCGTCCTTGCGATGAACGAAGCTGGCGTAGAAACGGTTCGACGGGTTGAGCCTGTAGCGCGCACCGATCTGGATATCCCAGCCTTTGGACTGGAAGTCCGCATAGGGCGGATACGCGTAGTAGCCGTTGTAGGTGTGGTAAACCAGCGTCGGCTCGAAATCGCCGAACTTGTAGGCCAGCGAGGCGTAGTTGTCGCGCGCCGAAGGCACGCTGCCGGCGTTGTAGATATTGCGCGTGTAACGCAGGTCGCTGACGATGCCCGCGTAAAGCTTGTCGTCGCGGTACTCGAGGCCGGTACTGAGGTAGCGGCCGGCCCGGGTGGTGTCCTCCAGGCCGGTGGTCACCATGAAGCGCCCCATGAACCCGTAGAAGCGCGGCGTGTTGTACTGGATCGAATTATCCACGCGGTAGGCCGCGTAGAAGAACTGCATGTTGCTGACCATGCTGTAATCGGCCGAGAAGCTCGGGTCGGCGTAGCCGGCGATCCAGTATGACGGCGTGTTCTGGCGGCCCATGGTCAGCACGCCGAAATTGTTGCTGTGCAGACCGACAAACGACTGGCGCGCCTGCGCCGTCGCCGTGCCGGTATCGGCCGAGAATTGTGGCTCGTAGGTGAAGATGGCTTTCAGGTCGCTGCTGAGCACTTCCTGCCCGCTGAAGTTGATCCGCGACGAGCTCAACTGGCCGCTGGACACGCGATACACCGAGCCCCCCTTGCCCGACTGAGCGAGGCGCTCCACGCTGATGTCGACGAAGCCTGACAGCCTGACCCAGGACTCCTCGGCACAGACCTGCGCGCCCCCCATTGCCAACGCGCAGGACACCATGGCCCGGGCATACGACACCTTGTCAGCTCTTCTCATTTCCTCTCCTCTTCCTCTTTTGTGGTTGGCCGCCGCGCTGCACGTGCATGTGTGCATGTGCGCTGGCTGCACCGGCTGGCACTTGCCGGTGCCCTGGTCATGCGCGACCCGCTTGCTCGGGGCCTTTCTTGCGCAGTGTTCAGCCGCAGTATGGAGAGGGCTGGCATGCGGCGAAAATGAAATATTCCGCCTTCGGGATGCCTTTAATTTATGGCCAGGAACCGCGGAACGAGCGCCTCCGCACCGCCTCCATGCGATGGGAAAACAGCCTCGTCCGTGCTGAAAAAACCCACGTTGCGCCAGCGCTCCGGCGAGTGCGAATGACACTCGCTCGGGTCCGGCGCAAGCGCTGATCTGCCCGCTTGCCCCCCTGCTTGCCCCCTCCTTTCTTTTTCTTTTCTCCTACTTTTTCTCTTCCCACGTGCCACAGCCATGCCGCTGCCATCGCGTCGATACCGCTGCGCGCTAACAATGCGCCTCACCGCACACTTTTCACATTTTTGCACTCACTTCCAACTAAGTGTATACACATATTACAGTATGTTTACAAATAGATAGTATTTGTACCTCAACAATAAGGAGACACCATGACCACGCCCTGCCCTGGCCGGCGCGCCGCGCGCGCCATCTCTCGCTTCGCCGCCCTGCCCGCGCTGGCCGCCCTTGCCGGTGCTGTTCCCGAACTCGCCCGGGCGCAAAGCGACAGCGTGCAGATTTACGGCTTCATCAAGGAAAACGTGGAACAGGTGCGGCTCGCGGGCAACGGCCGTACCGCTTCGGTGTCGCGCCTGTCGAACGATCTGTCAGTGCTGGGTTTCCGCGGCCGCGAGTCGCTCGGCGGCGGGCTGGAAGCCTTCTTCCAGATCGAGACCAACCTGCGCATGGATGGCACCGGCACGTCACAGATCGGCGACCGCAATACCGGTGTAGGCTTGCGCAGCCCGTGGGGCCAGATCCTGATGGGGCAGTGGGAAATGCCGCTGCGCTTCGTCTCCGTGTACAAGGTGGACCCGTTTACCGCGGGTATCTTTGCCTCGAACTCCATCATGGGTAACGGCTTCACCACGGCCGCCAACGGCGCCGCGCCAGAATCGTTCGACCGGCGCCAGAAGAATCTGGTGCAATACAGCACGCCGCACTGGGGCGGCGTCTCCGCACGGCTGGCCCTGTCGATGCCCGAGGACCGCACCCCCACCACCAACCCGATCGCCTGGTCCGGCCTGCTGTCCTATGAGGACAAGAGCTGGTACGTGGCATGGGGGCATGAGTATCACGGCGACTACTTCTACAGCGGCTCGCGCGACCACGCGGACCGGCTCGGCCTGGTGTACGCCTTTGGCGGCACCAAGCTGCGCGGCGCCTACGAACGGCTCTCCTACGAGCCGGCGCCGGGCCAATCGGTGCGGCGCGATGCCTGGCAGGTCGCGGCCACGCATGCCATCGGCGCGCATGAGTTCCGCGCGTCGTACATCTCGGGCGGCAACGCCCACGGCAGCAGCACGGCGGCGGTAGGCGGCATCGGCCTGCCGGGCACGGATTCCGGCGCCTGGCAGATTTCGCTGGGCTACGGGTACACGCTGTCGAAGCGGACCGAACTGTGGGCGGCATGGACGCGCCTGGTGAACCACGCGACGGCGCGCTACAACCTCTCCGGCAATTCCGTGCCCGGCCTGAAGCCGGGCGACTCCGCCACCGGCGTCGGGCTGGGGATCACGCATAAGTTCTGAAGCAAGGCCGTGCGCGGCCGTTTCGAATAAAAAAGGGCGCACGATACGGTGCGCCCTTGCTGCTGCCTTTGGTGCTGGCCTGGATGTGTGCCTAGTTGCGCTTGGCCGCACCGTCGGCGCGCTGCGCCTCGATCAGCTCCATCACATTGAGCGTGAGGCGCGTGGTGTGGCTGCGCATCGCCAGGTAGGCCTCCTCCGGCTGGCCCGCGAGAATCGCCTCGACAATCTTCTGGTGCTCCCGGTGCGAGGTCTCGAAGCGGCGCTCCACGCCGGACTGCGCGGCGCGGAACGGTGCCAGCCGGTCGCGCAGGTTCTCGACCGCGGCCATCAGCGTCTCGTTCTGCGTGCCCTGGCAGATCAGCTGGTGGAAGCGATGGTTGAGCTCCAGGTATGCCTGCGCATCGCGGCGCTCGCCCACGGCCTCGGTCTGCTCGTGCAGCAGCTCCAGCTGGCGGCGCTGCATGGCGCTCATGCGCTGCGTGGCAATGCGGCAGCAAAGGGATTCCAGCTCGCACAGCGCTTCCAGCATGTCGGCCAGCTGCGCGGCGCCCACATTGGCCACCACGCCGCCGCGCCGCGGCACGAGCTCGATCAGCCCGCGCGCGTCCAGCAGGCGCAGCGCCTCGCGCACCGGCGTGCGCGACACCTGGAAGCGCTCCGCCAGCGCGGGTTCCTCGAGCCTCTCGCCAGGCGGCAAGGTGCCAGCGATGATTTCATCGGCAAGCTTCTGGCTGATTTGGGCGGCAATGGTGGTCACTGTTGTCCTTGTGTCCTGGTCCTTGATCGAAGCGTTCGGCATGGCGAGCCCCCGGCTTGGGGCATCGCAAGGCAGCCATTGCCCCGGATATGGGCGCAATTATACGCGGCACGCCCTTCGCCTCGCCAATTGGCACTAAAAATGTTCCAATCATGATCTATTGAATACACTTAGCATTGCGTGTATACATATCGACTAGCGGCAATTCCGCCGTGCCGATAGTCAATCGCCAAACGAGGAGCACAAACATGACCAGCAAACTGCGCCACATCGCCCTGTCCGTCCCCGATCCCTGGGCCGCGGCCGAGTTCTACCAAAAGGCATTCGGTTTTCGCAAAGTCGGCGAGACCGACTCCTCGCTGGCGCGCGGCGTCTACCTGACGGACGGGACCATGAGCATTGCGCTGTTGAACTACAAGAGCGACGAGGCTGCCGGAGAAGAGCGCGGCAAGGACTTCGTCGGCCTGCACCACATCGGCGTGTGGGTCGACGACATCGCCGAGGCGCGCAAGACCGTGGAGGAAGCGGGTGGCCGCTATTACATGGGCGAAGTGCCGGTCAAGGGCAACATCTTCTATGAAGTGAAATACCGCGACCCGCACGACATCATCATCGACCTGACCGATCACGGCTGGGGCGGCGCTTCCAAGGAAGGCAACAGCGGCGGCGGCGGCCCGGCGCTGCGCAACCCGGACCTCAAGGCGGATCGCGAAGGCCTGTAAGCGCCCCGCCGCAACTTGCGTCCCCGCGCCGCGGGGACGCGTTCAGGCTGGCAACGCCACCGGATGCACCGGCTCGCCATGCAGGAACCAGCCATCCAGGTTGCCCACCAGCGCCGTGTGCTGCGCCACCCGGGTTTCCGGGGAGCGGCCGGCCAGGTGCGGCGTCAGAATGACCTGGTCCATCGCGCGCAAGGCCGCCGGCACCAATGGCTCTGTCTCGATGACATCGAGCGCGGCACCGGCGATTTCCCCGCGCGCCAGCGCCTCGACCAGCGCTACCGTATCCACCACGCTGCCGCGCGCCACGTTCACCAGCAGGCCGCGCGGCCCTAGCGCGCGCAGCACCGCTGCGTCGACCAGATGATGCGTGGCCGCGCCGCCCGGGCAGGTCAGCGCGAGCACATCGCTTGCGGCCGCCAGCGCGATCGGATCGGCATACGGCGCGTAGTGCCCCGCGGCCGGCGCGCCGCGCCGCAGGTAGGCCACCTGCATGCCCATGGCCTGCGCCAGCACGGCCAGTTTGCCGCCGATATTGCCCAGCCCGACGATGCCCAGCGTCTTGCCGCGCACGCCCGGACGCGGCGCGCGCAGGCTTTCCCACTGGCCGGACTTGACGCCGCGATCGAGCGCGGCAATCCCCCGCGACAGCGCCAGCATCAGGGTGAGCGCGTGGTCGGCCACTACCTGGCTATTGGTGTCGGGGGCATGACACACGCGCACGCCGCGCGCCCTTGCCGCGGCCAGGTCGATGTTCTCGTAACCAGCCCCGAAACTTGCCACCAGCTCCAGCGCCGGCAGCGTCGCCAGCTCCGCGGCCGACAAGCCGGTCGAGCCATTGGTCAGCACGGCGCGCGCAATGGCACGCGCGCCGTCGCCGGCCTCGTTCCACGCCACGAAGCGATAGCGCGGCGCCTGCGCCGCCAGCCACGCGGCGTCCAGCGCCAGTCGCGTCAATACCAGTACCTGCTGTTCGCCATGCAATCCGCTAGCCATCTTCTTTTCTCCTCCGTCATCGAATCCGCCTGGAAGCGGTGTTGAACAAAATTATCACGAAGACGTTGACGTGTATACACGCATCACTTAAAGTATTCCCATAGACGGAAATGCATGGCGATTGAAACCCAGTGCTTTCCGTCACCCTGAACACAAATGACAAGGAGACAAGGTGAACTGGCACAGCCTCGCAACCTATGAACTCGCCGGCGACAAGCGCGCCGGCCTGGTAGTCGCAGATACCCTGTATGACCTGGCCGCACTCGGACGTGCTTGCGAGATCGATCCCGCCAGCCTGCCCGGCGACATGAACCAGGTGTTTGCGCGGTGGGCGCAACACGCACCATTGCTGGCCGACATGGCCGGCCGCGCCGCACAACTGGCAACCAGCGGCAAGCTCGCCGCGGTGGATGCGGCTGCCACCTACGCCGTGCCTTACCAGCCGGGCCGCATCTTTGGCGTGGCGTCGAACTTCTACGACCACGCCGATGAGATGGGCACCAAACTGGCAGCTCGCAGCGAGAGCCAGCCTTATGCCTTCATGAAGGCGGAAACCAGCGTGATCCCCACCGGCGCGACCGTGCTGATGCCGCCGGAAACGGCCAAGCTCGACTGGGAAGTGGAACTTGGCGTGGTGATCGGCCAGCGCTGCCGCCACGTTCCGGTGGAAGACGCGCTATCGGTCATCGCCGGCTATACCGTCTTCAACGACATCAGCGCGCGCGACCTCAACCGCCGCACCGACTATCCCTTCACCCACGACTGGTTCCGCGGCAAGAGCTTCGATACCTTCGGCCCCATGGGCCCGTGGGTGGTGCCGGCGGGCTGCATCGCCGACCCGCAGAACCTGCGCATGTCGCTAACCGTGAACGGTGAAACCATGCAGGACGGCAATACCTCGCAGATGATCTTCTCGGTGGCCGAGCAGATCGCCTACCTGTCGCGCATCCTGACGCTGCAGCCGGGTGACCTGATCGCCACCGGCACGCCGGATGGCGTCGGCATGGGACGCGGCGTGTTCCTCAAACCCGGCGACAACATGGTGGCCTGGATCGAAGGCATTGGCTCGATCGAGAACGCAGTGGCGCTGGAAGCACTGGCGGCGCGTTGAACACCACCGCCGTGGCAATGCGCACGCGGCGCAGGCACACTGCGCCCACACGCATCGCCATGGCGACCTGGAGGAGACTGGCATGAACCCGATACGTACCCGCAAGCTGGGCCACCTGGTGCTGATGGTGCGCGACCTGGAACAATCCACCCGCTTCTATACGGAAGTGATGGGCCTCAAGGTCTCGGACCGCATCGCCGACCAGATGGTCTTCCTGCGCGCCGGCGAGGACCACCACGACCTGGCGCTCTCGCGCCTGCCCGAGGACAGCGCCGAGCGCGACGACCTGCCGCGCTACACGCGCCCCGGCCTGGAGCATTTCTCCTACTACGTGGAGTCTCTGGACGAGATGAAGCGCGCGGTGGACGTAGCGCGCAGCCACGGCGTGGTGATCGAGCGCGGCATCGGCCAGCATGGGCCGGGCGGCAACTGGTTCCTGGTGTTCAAGGACCCGGACGGCAACAACGTCGAGATCTACACCGAGATGGAGCGCATCGCCACCGATACCGAGCACGAGCCGCAAACCTGGGAGCGCAACCTCGAATCCTTCGACCGCCATCGCCTGGCGCACTTCGTGGTGACCCCGCCCGCCGCCATGCTCGCCGCCAAGCATGGCAAGCAACCGGCCAAGGACGAAGACTGGCCCGCGGACTCGCAAGCCGGAGACGCGGCATGAGCCAGGGTGCCAGCCCGCCGGGTCCGCAGAGCCGGCTGAGTGACCCGGCCCTGCCAGGCCTCTCGCCCGCGCAGCGCGATGCCATGCGCGCGCTGGGGCGTGACTGGGCGCGCGATATCCAGGGCAACCGCAAGCAGGTCTGCGAGATCTATGACGCCGTCCACGCGGCACTGCCCGCCGACGGCGTGCGGCGCGTGGCGGGCCTGGCCTACGGCGGGGATCCGCGCCAGCAGCTCGATCTCTACCTGCCGCCCGATGTCACGCCGGCCAGCGCGCTGCCCGTGGTGGTGTTCGTGCACGGCGGCGCCTTCCTGCGCGGCAACAAGGACGCCAGCCCCTACATCTACGCCAACGTGCCGCGCCTGTTCGCACGGTTGGGCTATGTTGGCGTGAACCTGGAATACCGGCTTGCACCGCAGGCGCCCTATCCCGCCGGCGCGCAAGATGTGGTGGCGGCAGTGGCATGGCTGCGCGCATCGGTGGGCGCCTACGGCGGTGACGCCCGGCGCATCGTGCTCATCGGCCATTCGGCCGGCGGCAGCCACGTGGCCAGCGCATTGAGCGATCCGCTGTTCGACGGCGAGGCCGCGGGCGTGGCTGGCGCGGTGCTGGTCAGCGCGCGCCTGCAAGCCGACACGTTGCCGGACAACCCCAACGCTGGCGGCGTCATCGCCTACTACGGCGCGCACAGCGCGCAGCAGCAGCAACGCGCGCCGATGGCGTTTGCGCAGCGGCTGACGGCGCCGCTGATGGTGGTGTTCGCCGAGCATGAGAATCCCTACCTCGACCTCTACGCCCTGCAGTACGCCGCGCGCGTCGCCGAGGCGCAGCGGCGCGCGCCGCGCGTGATCCAGGTGCCGCACCACAACCATACCTCCGTGGTGGCGCATCTGGGCAGCGCGGACGCCGCGCTGGCCGATGCGCTGAGCGACTTCATCGAATCCGTGGTCACGCAACGCCCCGCCTCGAAATAACAAGCAGAAACAGCGAACAACAAACAACAAGACAGGAGACTTTCCCATGGCAGCAGACAAACTGCGCGGCGTGTTCGCGCCCGTGGTCACGCCCTTCAACAACGATCTCTCGATCAACCTGCCGGCCTTCGTTGCGCACTGCCAGCGCCTGGTGGCCGACGGCGCCGGCGTGGCGATTTCCGGCACCAATAGCGAAGCCTGCTCGGAGACCTTCGAGGAGCGCATGGCGCTGGTCGACGCCGTGATCGACGCCGGCATCCCGGGTGAGCGCGTGCTGGTCGGCACCGGCTGCTGCGCCATTGGCGACGCCGTGGCGTTGACCCGCCATGCCATCGACCGAGGCTGCGCGGGCGTGCTGGTGCTGCCGCCGTTCTTCTTCAAGAACGTGCAGGAGGACGGCGTGTTCGCCTACTACCGCGAACTGATCCAGCGCGTGGACGATCCCGCGCTGCGCGTCGTGCTGTATCACATTCCCGCCATGTCGGGCGTGCCCATCACCTTGTCGTTGATCGAGCGGCTGGTGGCGGCCTTTCCCACGCAGATCGCCGGCGTGAAGGACAGCAGCGGCGACTGGGACAACGTGATGGCGATGCTGGAGCGCTTCCCCGCGCTGTCGATCTTCCCCGCCTCGGAAATCCTGATGCTGCGCAGCCTGGCGCTGGGCGCCGCCGGCTGCATCTCCGCCACCAACAACATCAACGCGCGCGATATCGCGCTGGCCTATGGCTCGGTGACCGAGGCCGCGCGCCTGAACGACAGCATCACCTCGGTGCGCAAGGCCGCGGAGCGCTTCCCGATGGTGGCTGCCGTCAAGCACACCTTGTCGCTGCTAGCGGGCGACGCGGGCTGGCGTCACGTGCGCCCGCCGCTGGTGCCGCTCGCGGCCGATGCCGCCCTGCAGCTCTCGCAAGCCATGGCCACCGCCATGCCGGCACTGCGCGGCGTGGCGCTGCCAGCATGAACGCGCCGGTGCGGCAGGACCCGCCACCGCTGGCGCGCTACACGGCCAGCCGACGCGCCGGGCGGCATGTGCACGTCAGCGGCATGAGCGCACGCACGGCCGATGGCTGCGCCGGCGTCAGCGTGGCCGCCGGCGGCACGCGCGTGTACGACATTGCCGCGCAGACCGATTGCGTGCTGGGCAAGATCGAGCGCGCGCTCGCCAGCGAAGGCATGGGCCTGGCCGATTGCGTGGCCATGACCTGCTACCTCATCGACATGGCCGACTACGACACCTTCAACGCCGCCTACGCGCGCCACTTCCCCGCCGCCGTGCCCACGCGCACGTGCCTGGCAGTAGCCGCGCTGCCCCATCCGGACATGCGCGTGGAGATCACCGCCACCGCATGGCGCGACGAGGAGGCCGCATGATCGACACCGCCACGCTCGATACGCTGTTCATGGCGGCCCGCAGCCACAACGGCTGGCTGGACGGCGACCTTGACGACGCTACGCTGGAGCGCCTGTACGAACTCGTGCGGCAAGGCCCGACCAGCGCCAACTGCTGCCCGATGCGGCTGGTGTTCGCGCGCTCGCCCGAGGCCAAGGCCAAGCTCTTGCCGGCGCTCGCGCCCGCCAATGTGGACAAGGTCATGCAGGCGCCGGTCACCGCTATCGTCGCTTACGACACGCAGTTCCACGCGCTGGCCGAGGCCCTGTTCCCGCATCGCCCGGCGATGTACGAGATGTTCGCCGCCAACGCATCGTTGTCGCAGGAAACAGCGATGCGCAACGGCTCCATGCAGGGCGGCTACCTGATCCTGGCCGCCCGCGCGCTGGGGCTGGACTGCGGGCCGCTCTCGGGCTTCGACGCCGGGGCCGTCAACCAGGCCTTCTTCCCCGATGGCCGCTGGCGCGTCAACTTTCTGTGCAACCTCGGCCGCGGCGACCCTGCGCGCCTGTTCCCGCGGCTGCCCCGGCTCGCGTTTGGACAGGCCTGTCGCATCGAGTAGATTTCCGAAAACAATGCGCGCGGCGCTTCCCCCAGCGAAGAACGCCGGCAATCACCACGGAGCAGACACATGATGAAGACACACAGCGTCCGCTGCACATGGACGCAAAAGGCAGCAGGCGCGATGCCATTCGCGCTGCCAATTGCGCTGCCGACACAAACCGCCAGCACGGCGAAAACATGCAAGCGCATTGCAGGCAAACTCGGCGGCCGCCTCGCCGCAGGCCTGGCGCTGGCCTTCGCGGCTGCCCTGCCCGCGGCCGTCCACGCGCAGGAGCCCTGGCCCGCCCGTGCGGTCACCATCGTGGTGCCGTTCGCCCCCGGTGGCAATACTGACATGATCGCGCGCTTGCTGGCGGAGCGCCTGGGCAGGACCTTTGGCAAGCCCTTCGTGGTGGACAACCGCGGTGGCGCGGGCGGCCTGATCGCAGCGGAGTATGTCGCGCGCGCACCGGCCGACGGCTATGTGCTGTTCATGTCGACGATGACGCAGATCGTCACCGCCCCGATGACCAACAAGATCCGCTACGACCCGGTGCGAGACTTCGTGCCGATCGTCAACGTCGGGGGCAACCCCTTCATTCTCGCCGCCAGCACCCGGCACAACTTCAAGACCGTGGCGGACCTGGTGCGCTATGGCAAGGAGAACCCCGGCAAGCTCAACGTAGGCCACGCCGGCAACGGCGGCCTGACCCAGCTCTCCGCGCTGCTGTTCCTGAGCCGCGCCGGCGTGCAAGCCACCATGGTGCCGTACCGCGGTGGCGCGCCGGCGCTGGCCGACGTGCTGGCTGGCCAGATCGACCTGTACAGCGCCAGCGTGTCCGAGGTGATGCCGTACGCGGGCACCGGCAAGCTCAGCCTGCTCGCCGTATCCAGCGACAAGCGCCTGGCGCAGCTGCCGTCGCTGCCCACCATCGCCGAGAGCTATCCCGGCCATCAGGTGGATACGTGGAACGGCCTGGTCGGCCCGTCGAAGATGCCGCCCGAGATCGTGGACAAGATCGGCGCCGAGGCGAAGAAGATCATCGCCGAGCCGGAGTTCCGCGCGCACCTGGAGAGTGCCGGCATTATCCCGCTGGGTGAGACGCGCGAGGCATTCGCGCAGCGCATCAAGCAGGACCAGAAGAAGTGGAAGCCGGTGATCGAAGCGGCCGGCATCCAGCCGGAGTAGGCGACCAGCGGCGACAGGCACACCGGCGCGGCCCGCGCGCCACGCCGGCGGTAAACCTCAATATGGCGGCACCGGTGCCCACCCTTTCATCGGCGCATGGTCTTGCGCCCCACCAGGCGTGTCAATGCAATGTGCCTCATGTCCAGCCGTCCCACCGTTACCTTGAGCGACGTGATGCTGCGCCGCCTCAAGCTCAAGCCCCTGCTGATCTTCGATCGCGTGCTGCAGTCCGGCTCCATCGTGCGGGCAGCGCGTGAGCTGAGCCTGACCCAGCCCGCCGTCACCAAGGCGATCCAGGAACTGGAAGAAGACCTCGAAGTCCCCTTGTTCGAGCGCACCAACCGCGGCGTGGTGCCCACCAGCTACGGCCTGCTGCTGGGCGAGCGCGTGAAGTCGGTCATCGCCGAGCTGCGCTACCTCACCGACGAGCTCAACAGCTTCCGCTCGGGCGACACCGGCAACGTCATCGTCGGCACGCTGATCTCCGCCTCGGCCCGGCTGCTGCCGCGCACCATCGCGCTGATGAAGACCCGCCGCCCCGGCATCCTGGTGACGGTGCGCGAAGCCCCCACCGACCGCCTCTTCCCCGCCCTCGCCACTGGCGAGCTCGATCTGGTCATCGGCCGCCTGCCGGAGAGCGATCTGCCGCTTGCCCGCATGTTCGCACTCACGCATACCGCGTTGTACGACACCGCGATGTGCGTGGTGGTGGCACGCGACAACCCGCTGGCGATCAGCGCCGGCCTGCGCCTGGCTGAACTGGCCGCGCATCCGTGGATCCTCCCGCTGAACGAATCTCCCGCGCGCCTGGCCGCCGAGCGCATGTTCCTCGATGCCGGCCTGCAGGTGCCCGCCAACCTGGTGGAGTCGCTCTCGCTGCTGACCAATATCGGCCTGATGCAGGATCTCGGCGCCATCGGCCTGATGGCGCGCGACGTGGCCGATCATTTTGCGCGCCTCGGGCTGCTGGCCATCCTCGACCTGGGCGATATCGGGCGCTTTGGCACCATCGGCTATTCGGTGCGCACGGACCGCGCGCCGGCTCCCGCCGCCGCGCATTTCATCGCCTGCCTGCGCGAAGCCGCCGCACTGTCGCAAGCGCGCTGAGCGCCGCGAAACAGGCCACCCTGGCCCCGTCCAGACATGCCATTTTGGAATACCGGGGGCCTTCTTCTTCATTATGCAAGGCCGGGGGGCGCTCCATATACTGGTCCTCGCTGCGCACCCCTCCCCCAACCCGCGCAGCACGGAGACCAACCCGTGCCCAAGCAGAACATTCCACTCATCCGGCACTACATCGACGGCGAGTTCGTCGCCAGCGCCGGCACTTTTCCCGACACCTGCCCGGTCGACGGCCACCTTGTCGCCAACGTGTGCGAAGCCGATGCGGCGCTCGTGGACCGCGCGGTGCAAGCCGCGCGGCGCGCGCTGCAAGGCCCCTGGGGACAACTCGACGTACAACAGCGCGCGGCGCTGCTGCACCGCATCGCCGACGGCATCGAAGCCCGCTTCGACGCGTTCGTGGCCGCCGAGGTGGAAGACACCGGCCGCCCCGAGCACCAGGCCCGCACGCTGGACGTGGCGCGCGCCGTCACCAACTTGCGCACCTTCGCCGACCTCGCCAAGACCGCCGGCAACGAACTATACGAGACGCCCACGGCGGATGGCGCGGGCGCACTCAACTACACGGTGCGCAAGCCCGTGGGCGTGGTCGGCATCATCTCGCCGTGGAACCTGCCGCTGCTGCTGCTGACCTGGAAGGTGGCGCCCGCGCTCGCGTGCGGCAACACCGTGGTGGCCAAGCCATCGGAAGAGACCCCGGCCTCCGCCGCGCTGCTGGCCGAGGTTATCCACCAGGCCGGCGTGCCGCACGGCGTGTTCAACCTGCTGCACGGCTTCGGCGGCGGCTCCACCGGCGAGTTCCTCACCCGCCACGACGGCATCGACGCCATCACGTTCACGGGCGAGTCCAGGACCGGCAGCACCATCATGCGTGCGGTGGCCGACGGCGTGAAGGAAATCTCCTTCGAGCTCGGCGGCAAGAACGCCGCGGTTGTGTTCGCCGACGCCGATTTCGACGCCGCGGTGGCGGGCGTGCTGCGCTCGTCCTTTACCAACGCCGGTCAGGTTTGCCTGTGCTCCGAGCGCGTGTTTGTCGCGCGGCCGATCTTCGATGCCTTTGTGGCGGCGCTCAAGGCGCGCACACAGGCGCTCAAGCTCGGCCACCCCGGCGACGATGGCGTGGATATGGGCCCGTTGATCTCGCGCGGCCACCGCGACAAGGTGGAGTCGTATTTCCGCCTCGCTGTGGAAGAAGGCGCCACCGTGGTCTGCGGCGGCAAGGTGCCGGTGTTCGGCGATGCGCGCGACGACGGCGCGTACGTGATGCCCACCATCTGGACCGGCCTGCCGGACAGCGCGCGCTGCGTCACCGAGGAAATCTTCGGCCCGGTCTGCCATATCGCGCCGTTCGACAGCGAAGAGGAAGTCATCGCCCGCGTCAACGACAGCGCCTACGGCCTGGCCTGCGCGCTGTGGACCACCAACCTGACACGCGCCCACCGCGTGGCGCGCCAGGTCCGCGTGGGCCTCACGTGGGTCAACACCTGGTACCTGCGCGACCTGCGCACGCCCTTCGGCGGCGTCGGCCTCTCGGGCCTGGGCCGCGAAGGCGGCCGCCACTCGCTCGACTTCTACTCGGAAGTGGCGAACATCTGCATCAAGCTCTGAGCCATGACGAACGAGATCCAACAACCATCCAACGCCGACGCCGCCATCCGCGCCGCCGCCGACCTGCTGTGGCAGGCGCATGCCGGGCATGCGCCGTGCCTGCCGGTGCGCACACTGATCGGCGAAACCGATCCCCGGGCCGCTTATCAGGTGCAGGAGATCAACACGCAGCGCTGGCTCGCCGCAGGCCGCCGCCTGGTGGGCCGCAAAATCGGCCTGACCTCGCGCGCCGTGCAACAGCAGCTGGGCGTGGGAGAGCCGGATTTCGGCATGCTGTTCGCCGACATGGCCGTGGCCGAGGGCGAGGAGATCGACCTGCGCCGCGTGCTGCAGCCCAGGATCGAAGCCGAGATCGCGCTGGTGCTGGCGCATCCGCTTGCGCACGAGCGTCACACCATCGCCGACCTGATCCGCGCCACCGCCTACGCCTTGCCCGCCGCGGAGATCGTCGGCAGCCGCGTGGCCAACTGGGATATCCGCCTGAACGACACGATTGCCGACAACGCATCCAGCGGCCTGTTCGCGCTCGGCTCGCGCCCCGTCAAGCTGGCGGACCTGGACCTCATCGGCTGCGGCATGGCGATGGAGCGCCGCGGCGAACAGGTCTCGCTCGGCGCCGGCGCCGCCTGCCTGGGCAATCCGTTGCACGCCGCATTGTGGCTGGCCGACACCATGGTGCGCGTGGGCCGTCCGCTGCAAGCCGGCGACATCGTCATGACCGGCGCGCTGGGCCCGATGGTGCCGGTTGCCGCCGGCGACGTCTTCGACCTGGAGATCGAAGGACTGGGACGCCTGTCGACGCGCTTCGCCCCGGCCAACAAGGAGCCATCCGCATGAGCATGAGCAAGCCATCCCGGACGCGCCTGCGCGCGGCCATCATCGGCTCCGGCAATATCGGCACCGACCTGATGATCAAGATCCTGCGCCACGGCCAGCACCTGGAAGTTGGTGCCATGGTCGGCATCGACGCCGCCTCCGACGGCCTCGCCCGCGCGCAGCGCCTCGGCGTGCCCACCACGCATGAAGGCATCGAGGGGCTGCTTGGCATGCCCGGCTTCGCGGACATCCGCGTGGCCTTCGATGCCACCTCGGCCGGCGCCCACATGCATCACAACGCGGTGCTGCAAAAGCACGGCATCCAGGTGATCGACCTCACCCCGGCGGCGATCGGCCCCTATGTGGTGCCGGTGGTCAACCTGGACGCCCACCTCGATGCGCCCAACCTCAATATGGTCACCTGCGGCGGACAAGCGACGATTCCCATCGTGCGTGCCGTGTCGCAAGTCGCGCCGGTGAGCTACGCCGAAATCGTCGCGTCCATCGCCAGCCGCTCGGCCGGCCCGGGCACGCGCGCCAATATCGACGAGTTCACCGAGACCACCTCCAACGCAATCGTGCAAGTGGGCGGCGCCGCGCACGGCAAGGCCATCATCGTGCTGAACCCGGCGGAGCCGCCGCTGCTGATGCGCGACACGGTGTTCTGCCTGACCGCGGCCGATGCCGGCCAGGACGCCATCCGCGCCTCGGTCGAGCGCATGGTGGCGCAGGTTGCCGCCTATGTGCCCGGCTACCGGCTCAAGCAGCACGTCCAGTTCGAGCGCATCGACCCGGCGTGCCCGCTCACACTGCCGGGCATCGGCCGCCTTGCCGGCCTCAAGGTCTCGGTGTTCCTGGAGGTGGAAGGCGCCGCGCACTACCTGCCAGCCTACGCCGGCAATCTCGACATCATGACGTCCGCCGCGCTGGCCGCCGCCGAGCGCGTGGCCAGGCACAAGCTGGCGCGTGCGCAAGGAGCAACGCAATGACGGCAGCACAACATCCCGCAGGCAAGACCATGAAGAAAGTCCATGTGTCGGACGTGACGCTGCGCGACGGCATGCACGCCATTCGCCATCAATACAGCCTGCCGCAAGCCGTGGCCATCGCCCGGGCGCTGGACGCGGCACGCGTGGACAGCATCGAGGTGGCCCACGGCGACGGCCTCAATGGCTCGAGCTTCAACTACGGCTTTGGCGCGCACACCGATCTCGAATGGATCGCCGCGGTGGCAGCGCAGCTCAAGCACGCACGCGTGGCCACGCTGCTGCTGCCCGGCATCGGCACCATCCACGACCTGCGCGCCGCCTACGACGCCGGCGCGCGCACCGTGCGCGTCGCCACCCACTGCACCGAAGCCGACATCTCGCGCCAGCATATCGAGTACGCGCGCAAGCTCGGCATGGATACCGTGGGCTTCCTGATGATGTCGCACATGACCACGCCGGCGGCGCTGGCGCAGCAGGCCAGGCTGATGGAATCCTACGGCGCGCAGTGCGTGTACGTGGTGGACTCCGGCGGCGCGCTGTCGATGCGCGACGTGGCCGAGCGCTTCGATGCGTTCAAGCAAGTGCTGGATCCTGCCACCGAAACCGGCATGCATGCCCACCACAACCTGTCGCTTGGCGTGGCCAATTCCATGGTGGCGCTGGAGCACGGCTGCGACCGCGTGGATGCCTCGCTCGCCGGCATGGGCGCGGGCGCGGGCAACGCGCCGCTGGAGGTCTTTATCGCGGCGATCGACCGCGCGGGCATTGCGCACGGCACCGACCTCCACGCGCTGATGGACGCCGCCGACGATCTGGTTCGGCCGCTGCAGGACCGCCCCGTGCGCGTCGACCGCGAAACGCTGGCGCTTGGCTACGCCGGTGTGTACTCCAGCTTCCTGCGCCACGCCGAGGCTGCCAGCGCGCGCTACGGCATCGCCACCGTCGACATCCTGGTCGAGCTCGGACGCCGCCGCATGGTCGGCGGACAGGAGGACATGATCGTGGACGTGGCGCTGGACCTGTTGCGCCAGCGCGATCCCACCGCCAATCCGGCCACCAATCCCACCGGCAAGCCCACCAACAACCCGATCGCGAGTGCCGCATGATTGCCGAGCAGATTATCCAATACGCCACCCGCCTCGACGACGCCGCGCGCCAGCGTGAAGCCATCGACCCGCTGGGCGGCGCCACGCCCCATCGAAGACGCCTACGCCATTCAGGCCGGCGCCATCGCGCTGCGCCACGCGCGCGGCGAGCAACCGATCGGTATCAAGCTCGGCTTCACCAGCCGCGCCAAGATGGTCCAGATGGGCGTGGACAGCCTGATCTGGGGCCAGCTCACCAATGCCATGCTGTGCGAGGAAGGCGCCGCGCTCGCGCTCGATGCCTTTATCCATCCGCGCATCGAGCCCGAGGTGTGCTTCCTGACAGCGCGCGACATCGCTGGCCCGCTCACCTTGCTCGATGCCGGCGGCTTCATCGAGGCGGTGGCCCCGGCCATGGAGATCATCGACTCGCGCTATCGCAACTTCAAGTTCTCGCTGGCCGACGTGGTCGCCGACAACTGCTCGTCCGCCGCGCTGGTGGTGGGGCCGTGGTCGCGCCCGGACAGCGCGCTGGCCAACCGCGGCGTGCAACTCGAGATCGACGGCCGAGCGGCGCGACTCGGCACCACCGCGGCCATCCTCGGCAACCCGCTGCGCGCGCTGGTGCAGGCCTCGCAACTGCTGGCGCAGGCCGGCATGGTGCTGCCGGCCGGCTCGCTGATCATGGCCGGCGCGGCCACCGCGGCCGAGCCGCTGCGTCCCGGCTGCCACGTGCGCACCCGCGTGAGCGGGCTGGGGCAAGTCGAACTGAGCATACGCTGACAACCGGAGACCACGCATGACTACGCTTTCCAAAGTCCTGACCGGCAAAGCCACCCCGCGCGGCCGCTTCCCGCACGTGAAGCGGGCCGGCGACTTCCTGTTCGTCTCGGGCACCAGCTCGCGCCGTGCGGACAACAGCTTTGCCGGCGCCAGCGCCGACGCCATGGGCGTGACCGCGCTCGACATCCACGAGCAGACCCGCGCCGTGATCGGCAATATCCGCGAGATCCTGCAAAGCGTCGGCTGCGATCTGTCCGACCTGGTGGAGATCACCACCTTTCTCGTCAACATGAACGATTTCGGCGGCTACAACGAGGTCTACGGCGAGTATTTCGACTACGACGGCCCGACCCGCACCACCGTGGCCGTGCACCAGTTGCCACACCCGCATCTGCTCATCGAGATCAAGGCCGTGGCCTACCAGCCGCTGCCGCGCTGAAGCGCCGACACGCCCGACATCGCAACCGCAACCTCACCCCCACAAGAGACTCGCGCCATGTTCATCTACGGCATGCCCCTGAACTTCCCGCGCTGGCTGGACGAGCACGCGCACCTGCTCAAGCCGCCTGTAGGCAACCAGCAGGTCTGGCAGGACGCCGACACCATCGTCACGGTGGTGGGCGGCCCCAACCAGCGCACGGATTTCCATGACGATCCGCTCGAAGAGTTCTTCTACCAGTTCAAGGGCAATGCCTGGCTGGACATCATGGACCGTGGCAAGCGCGAGCGAGTGGACCTCAAGGAGGGCGACATTTTCCTGTTGCCCGCGCACGTGCGGCATTCCCCGCAACGCCCCGAGGCTGACAGCCGCTGCCTGGTCATCGAGCGCCAGCGCCCCGAAGGCGTGGTGGACGGCTTCGAGTGGTATTGCCCCGCGTGCAGCGCGCTGGTGTACCGCGTGGAGGTGCAGCTCAAGAGCATCGTCACCGACCTGCCGCCGCTGTTTGCCGGCTTTTACGACAACGCAGCACTGCGCCGCTGCGGGCAATGCGGCACGGTGCATCCGGGCCGGGCCTCGGCACCGGCACCGGCACCGGCCAGCAAGGACCCTGAATGAGCGCCAACAGCGTGGTGGATATCCACAGCCACTTCTTCCCGCCCATCAGCCGCCGGGAGGCTGCGGCGCTTGACCCCGTCGCCGCGCCCTGGCTGCAGGCCAATGGCACTGACACGGCCATGATCATGACCGGCGACCAGCCGTTCCGCCCGGTCTACTCCGCGCTGTGGGACCCCGCGCGCCGCATCGAGGAAATGGACCGCTGCGGCGTCGACATCCAGCTGATGTGCGCCACGCCCGTGATGTTCGGCTACCGCTATCCTGCGCACGTCGCGGTGCCCTGGTCGCAGCGCATGAACGACTACGCGCTGGAACTCTGCGCGCACCGTCCCGCGCGCCTCAAGGCGCTGGCCCAGGTGCCGCTGCAGGATATCGACGCGGCCTGCCGCGAAGCCTCGCGCGCCAAGGCCG
This sequence comes from Cupriavidus basilensis, assembly GCF_000832305.1. Taxonomy (NCBI): domain Bacteria; kingdom Pseudomonadati; phylum Pseudomonadota; class Betaproteobacteria; order Burkholderiales; family Burkholderiaceae; genus Cupriavidus; species Cupriavidus basilensis. The sequence goes on along the minus strand of NZ_CP010536.1, from coordinate 1,122,432 downwards.
GTGGCCATGTCGGCGTGCAGATCGGCAACCACCTCGGCGAGCGCGACCTCGACGACGAAGGCCTGATCACCTTCCTCATCCACTGCGCCAACGAAGGCATTGCCGTACTGGTGCACCCGTGGGACATGATGGGCGCCCCGCGCATGAAAAAGTGGATGCTGCCGTGGCTGGTCTCCATGCCGGCGGAAACGCAGCTCGGCATCCTGTCGCTGATCCTGTCCGGCGCGTTCGAGCGCATCCCGGCCTCGCTCAAGCTGTGCTTCGCGCATGGCGGCGGCAGCTTCGCCTTCCTGCTCGGCCGCATCGACAACGCCTGGCGCCATCGCGACATCGTGCGCGAGGACTGCCCGCACCCGCCCTCGTCGTATGTCAACCGCTTCTTCGTGGACTCCGCCGTGTTCGACCCGCGCGCGCTCAAGCTGCTGGTCGACGTAATGGGCGAGGACCGCGTGATGCTGGGTTCGGACTACCCTTATCCCCTCGGCGAGCAACAGGTCGGCGCGCTGATCCGCGCAACCGATCTTGCCGACGCGGCGCGCCGCAAGCTGCTGGGCGCCAATGCAGCGGCATTCTTCGGGCTTGGGGATAACAAGTCATAAACGACAAGCAACAATCAACAAACGACAAGCAACAAACGACCAGCCACAAATGACGCCGCTCATGCCCGACACGGCACGGGCGGCGGGCAAACCAAGGAGGAGACATGGAACAAGGAAACGGGCAACGCCACGCAAGCGCAGGCTTCCAGCAAATCGTCCAGCGCGAGCAAGGCCTGCACCGCAGCCTCAAACCCGCTCAGCTCGCCATGATCGCCATTGGCGGCGCCATCGGCACCGGCCTGTTCATGGGCAGCGGCTTTGCCATCGGCTTCGCCGGCCCCGGCGTGCTGCTCAGCTATGCCATCGGCGCGCTGGTCACGCTGCTGCTGATGGGTTGCCTGGCCGAGATGACGGTAGCCCACCCCACCTCCGGCTCCTTCGGCGCCTATGCCGAGCACTATGTCAGCCCGCTCGCCGGCTTCCTGGTGCGCTACGCCTACTGGGCCTCCATCGTGCTCGCGGTCGGCACCGAAGTCACCGCCGTGGCGCTCTACATGGGGTACTGGTTCCCGCAGGTGCCCGCCTGGTTCTGGATCGTCTCGTTCTCCGCCGCGCTGATCCTGATCAACCTGGTCGGCGTAGGCATCTTCGGCGCCGTCGAGTACCTGTTCTCGATGGTCAAGATCGTCGCCATCGTCGCCTTTATCCTGGTGGCCGCCTACATCGTCTTCGGCGCGCCCGGCAGCACTGGCAGCGGCGCGGCCGGCGCCGGCTTCCACCATTACACGGCGCACGGCGGCTTCCTGCCAAACGGTTTGTGGGGCATGTGGGTAGCCGTGATCGTCTCGATCTTCAGCTACCTCAGCATCGAGATGATCGCGGTCGCCGCCGGCGAAGCCCAGGACCCCGAGCGCGCCGTGCTGCAAGCCTTCCGCTCCACCATGATCCGGCTCGGCCTGTTCTATCTGCTCACGCTCGCGCTGATGCTCGCCATCGTCCCCTGGAACCAGGCCGGCGCGCAGAAAAGCCCCTTCGTCCAGGTGATGGAAGCCATCCATGTGCCGGGCGCCGCCGCCATCATCAACTTCGTCGTGCTGATCGCCGCGCTGTCCGCCATGAACAGCCAGCTCTACATCACCACCCGCACCATGTTCAGCCTGGCGCGCGCCGGGCAGGCGCCGCGCAGCTTCGGCGAAGTCAGCAAGCGCGGCATCCCCGTGCGCGCGCTGCTGCTCTCCAGCATCGGCATTGCGCTGGCCACCGGCCTCAACGTCTTCTACCCGGGCAACGCCTTCCTGCTGATGATGGCCATCTCCATGTTCGGCGCCCTCTTCACCTGGTTCATGATCTTCGTCACCCACTACCGTTTCCGCCGCCAATGGGCCGCCGCCGGCAACCGCCCGCTGGCCTTCCGCATGCGCGGCTTCCCCCTGCTCACGCTGCTAGGCGCCGGCATGATGCTGGCCATCATGCTGACCACCCTGCTCACCGACGCCTTCCGCATGACGCTGATCACCGGCATCCCCTTCCTGGCGGCGCTCAGCGTGGCCTACCTGCTCCGGTTCCGCCATCGCGCGGCACCCGCGCCACTGCCCGCCAACGACGCCGCCTGAATAACCACGGGGACTCCCGGCAGAATTCTTTCGCCGGGGCTTCACAGCAAAAAAAAACGCTGCTATGATTGCGGGCTTCATCCAGTTGTTGACGGATGGTGGGCCGAAGTAGCTCAGTCGGTAGAGCAGCTCATTCGTAATGAGAAGGTCGGGGGTTCGATTCCTCTCTTCGGCACCATTAATTAGATCTAAGCCCTTGAACTTCAAGGGCTTTTTTCTTTTCTGGCGTCATCTTGGCGTCATCGCTCTCAAGTAGCGGTTGCGAATCCCGCAATCTCCGGCGACACTGTATATCCATACAGTCTACGTGCTGCATGCCCCAGCACCCACCCGCCCGGAATTGCCGCCATGCCCGATACTCGCTCCATCAAGTACATCGTCGTACCCTACCGCAAAGGCAAGGGCGACACACTCCTGCCCGGCGAGATCCGCCAGGCGTCCAGCGAAGTCGGCGCTATCCGTATCGCGAACGGCATGGCCTCGAGCTTCGCCGGCGTCGCGGCCTACGAGGTACTGGTGGACGAGGAGACCGGTGAGATGGGCTCTCCTCGCATTCTGGTGAAGGAGGGGAGCATCCCTGCCCTCGGCGATTAAGCAGAGAGCCGCGCAGGGCGACGGCAATGGCTGCGCGCACCATTGGCACCCCCTCCATTCTGTCGCCATGAGCCTCGCCAATGCCTTCGCGTTCGCTGGCCCCGCAGCCGGTACGCCCGGTGCGCCCCGCCAGGGCCTGCCTTGTCTTGTGGCCGGTGGGCGCCGCAAGGCGCACGCGGCACAGAAAAGCCACGGCCCCGCACGTCCGGTCGGCTATCATGCCAATCCTCTCCGAAGTGGCTCCTTATGATTTCCGTCCGTAATGTCACGCTGCGCCGCGGCGTCAACGTCGTGCTCGACCGCGCGTCCGTCACTTTCAACCCCGGCGAAAAGATCGGGCTTGTCGGCCGCAATGGCGCCGGCAAGTCGTCATTTTTCGCCCTTCTCAACGGCACGCTGCACGAAGACAGCGGCGAGTTCTCGATTCCCGCCGCATGGAAGATGGGCCAGGTCGCGCAGGATATGCCGGAGACCGAGCAGAGCGCGACCGACTTCGTCGTCGAGGGTGACACCGTGCTGCTGGCCGCGCAGGACGAAGTGGCCGCCGCCGAGGCCAGCGACGACGGCATGCGCATGGCGCACGCCTACATGGCCCTGCACGACGCCGGCGCACACGATGCCCCCGCACGTGCCCAAGCGCTGATCCTGGGCCTTGGCTTCAGTGCTGCGCAGCTTGGTCAGCCGGTCAACAGTTTCTCCGGCGGCTGGCGCATGCGACTGCAGCTGGCGCGCGCGCTCATGTGCCCGTCCGACCTGCTGCTGCTCGACGAGCCGACCAATCACCTGGACCTCGACGCGCTAGTCTGGCTGGAAGCGTGGCTCAAGCGCTATCCAGGAACCCTGGTAGTGATCAGCCACGACCGCGAATTCCTCGACGCGGTGACGCAGGTGACGGTGCACGTCGACAACGCCAAGCTCGTGCGTTATGGCGGCAACTACAGCAAGTTCGAAGAGATGCGCGCTGAGCAGCTCGTGTTGCAGCAGGCCGCGATGGCCAAGCAGGCGGACAAGATCGCCCACCTGCAGAGCTTCATCGACCGTTTCAAGGCCAAGGCCTCGAAGGCGAAGCAGGCGCAGAGCCGGGTCAAGGCGCTCGAACGCATGGAGAAGATCGCACCGGTGCTTGCCGAGGCAGAGTTCAACTTCGAGTTCAAGGAGCCACTCAACGTCCCGAACCCGCTTTTGTCGATGCTGGACGCGAGCTTCGGCTACCCGCCGCCGGCCGGCGCACTGCCGGGCACGCCGCCCACGGTCATCGTGCGGGGCATCAACCGCTCCGTGCTGGCCGGGCAGCGCATCGGCATTCTCGGTGCCAACGGCCAAGGCAAGTCGACGCTGGTGAAGACGGTGGCGCACGCGTTGGCGCCGATATCCGGCGAAATCAGCGAAGGCAAAGGCCTGAACATCGGCTACTTCGCACAGCAGGAGCTCGACGTGCTGCGCCCGCTCGACACGCCGATGGAACACATGATCCGCCTGGCCAAGGACACGCCGGCGCACATGCGCGCCCCCGGCCAGAGCGGCACCGAACAATCCCTTCGCACCTTCCTCGGCACCTTCAGCTTCAGCGGCGACATGGTCCATCAGGCGGTTGGCACGATGAGCGGCGGCGAAAAGGCACGGCTCGTGTTGTGCATGATCGTGTGGCAGCGCCCCAACCTGCTGCTGCTCGACGAGCCGACCAACCACCTCGACCTGGCCACGCGCGAAGCGCTAGCTGTGGCGCTCAACGAATTCGAAGGCACGGTGATGCTGGTCAGTCACGACCGGGCCCTGCTGCGCGCCGTATGCGACGAGTTCTGGCTGGTCACCAAGGGCGGCGTCGAGCCCTTCGACGGCGATCTGGACGATTACCAGCAGTTCCTGATCGACGAAGCCCGCCGCATGCGCGAGCAGGCTGCCGCAGAGCAGAAGGTCGTCGCCTGAGATACCTGCTGGCGCGGGCGCCCGTCCCGCAGTTCGTGCAGCAGGCTAGATACCCTCCGCGTTCCCCCACACCGCCCACGTTACGTAACGCGTAACACCGCCGCGCCATCCCCTGCGCGGCGGCGCGCGGTACCCACCCCCTTCCCAGCTCCAGGCAAGTCGCCCGCAATCCCTTATCTGGCGCGGCTTCCAGCCTGATCGCATCGGCCTCGCGCCGCCGCCACGCCGCGTCGGCAAGTGCCATCAGCCAGATGGCACGGCGATTGCGCTAGTCCTTGTCATTCACGCGCGACGGGCCACGACGAATGAGAGAGCAAATGACATCAGTTTTCAGCAGCGAGGAGTTGGACGCGTATTTCTCTTCGTACGCCGGCATGGAGGGGGGAAACATCGGCGCGGCTGTCTGGATATGCGATAAGGAGCCGCACCTGCTTGCGTCTTCGCCGGGTGCCTCGCTGGCGCCCGTGCATGAGCCGCCCGCCTGGGACAGCGCATTTCGCGAGCGCCACCGGCATGACATGCCGCGCTGGCAAACGCACCAGCGCCTCGCCCGCATCATGGCCGCGACGCGCACGGCAACGCTGCGTGAAACCATGCCGGGGCTGGACTGGCGCGGCTACTTCGACCAGTACCTCTACGCGCCGCTCGGCTGGGAGTTCAAGATCAATCTCTACCCTCTGCCCAAGCCGCAGCAGATGGACCTGTCGCAGATCGAGACCTTTCGCCGCAACCCGTGCCTCAGCCCGAACTGGCGCTATGTGGAATTCTGCCGCCAGGGTGGGCGCTTCCGCTTTATCGCGGAGCAGCGCCGGCGCATGCGTCCCAAGGTGATTCTCTGCACAGGGCAGGCCGAAGAAGAGGAGTTCCTGCTGGCGTTCGGCTTCCAGGGCGTGCCCTGCTCGGAGCATCACCTGCAGCCGGCGGACCTGGTCAAGACGCTGCGCGTGTACTCGCACGAGGGCACCCACCTGGTCATCTGCCCGAAGGTGGGCGGGCCGACCGGCATCAACTCGGACACGCTGCTCGATGCGATGGGCGCCTTCCTGTCGGTCTGGCTCGACGCATCGGATTTTCCGGACGTGCGCGCGCAAGCCATGCGCGCGGAGCCGCCCGCCGGCACCGCGCACCTGGCCTGGCGCGCGATGACGCACAGCCAGGCTGGTTCCGCCAGCGCGTCTGCCGTATGACCCAAGCGCCGCGGCCACTGCCGCGGCACTCGCCTGCCCGCATCGTCAAACGCATGTTTGACTGACTGCGCCATGCCCTGGCGCTGCCGCCTGGCAGCCGCCAGCGGCATATCACCCCTCCTCCTGCCTTGCCGGCGCAAGCTCGCGGAACGTCCCGTTTTAGCGGGACGTTGACATCCGCTTGCCCTCCAATCCCCTCCATAGGCTTACGGCATTCGATTGATTGAATCCGCCGCGCCGAAGCACCAGACTGGTAACACGACAAATACAAGACCGGCCCGCCGCTCCAATTGGCTGCCGGGACCGATGACGAAGCGGCCGCGCAGCACGCGGTACGCGTTCGCACTTGCCACGCAACCGGGGAACATCATGCACATCGCCGCCACCTAGGGCCGCCGGCGCCACGCCGGACTCGCGCAGGATGGCTGCGCCCGCACGCCGATTCGCGTCGCGTCCAGCCAGCTCCCAGCCAAGACAATCGACAAGGAAGCGGCCATGGATGCTTATCCAGTTCCTGGCGCGGCGAGGTATCGCCTTTTTCCGCGCAAGCTCCTGATGGTGTTTGCGCTAGGCGCATCCTTGTGGGCCGTCACCGCCCGCGCGGATGACAGCACGCCGCCCGACACCCCGGCAGATCCGGCGCAGGCTATGCCGGCGCCCGCCTTCAGCCCCCAGGTCTGGCTGAACGCCGGATTTTTTTCTTACCACTTCAATCACACGGCGCACTACAACGCGGCCAACTGGGGCATCGGCGCCGATGTCCGCATCACCGAGGATGTCACCTTGTCGGCCGGCGAGTACCGCAACAGCATGCGCCATCACTCCACCTACGCGAGCGTCACCTGGCAGCCTCTGCATCTTGGCCCGGTGCGGATCGGCGCCACGGCGGGCGCGGTGCGCGGGTATCCGGATGTCAATAACGGCGGCTGGTCGCCGATGGCGGCGCCCGTCATCAGCATCGAGTATGGGCGCGTGGGTGCGAACCTGATCTACGTGCCGACGATGCGGGGCAAGGTGGATGGCTGCATCTCGCTGCAGCTCAAGATCCGGGTCTGGTAGGCGAATTCCGTGGTGGGAAGGTGCAGGGGAAGGTGCGGGGGAAGGTAAGAGGGAAGGCGAGAAAAAAAGGCGCCGCATGCGAGAGCATGCAGCGCCACGGAAGGAGGGCCAAGGGATTAGGCCCTCTCGGGAAAACCACTCCCGGGGAGAGAGCGGTAAGTGGCTACTGTAGCGAGCGCAGCCGCATCAACCTACCAGCCACTTCCCAATGCATGTGGAGAAATTTCCGCAAACACTTCCGTTCCCGCTTATGGCTTGAACGTATCGCCCAGCACCACGCCTTCACGACGCGGATCGGCCCCGCCGACCAGCGCCGTCGACCCGCCCACAGTGGTACGGATGATGGCGCTCAAGCCGCTCGACTGGGCCGTCACGTTGACCACGTGACCGAGCCCGCGCAGGCCCTTGACCAGGGGATCGTTGTCGCCGGCCAGGCCGCCGGCCGGCTTGGTGGCATCCACGTTGGGATGCTCGCCGCCGACCATCATGCCGCTGGTGGCGCTGTTTGAGCCACCGAAGTCGATCATCGACACGGCCTGCTGCGCGTCCATCTTCCAGTCCAGCACGCCCACCAGGGTCTTGGCTACGTACTGGATGATGCTGGCGCCGCCCGGCGAACCGGTGGTCATGTAGAAGTCGCCGCGCGAGCCGTCGGCATTGCGCTTGAACACCAGCGTGGGCGCCATCGAGCTGCGCGGGCGCTTGCCCGGCTGCACGCGGTTGGCGATCGGCACGCCACCGGCATCGGCGGGTGCCGCATTGAAGTCGGTCAGCTGGTTGTTGAGCAGGAAGCCGTTGGTGAAGTGATACGAGCCGAGGCCCGCCTCGATGGTGGTGGTCATCGAGACGACGTTGCCATACTTGTCGGTCAGCGACAGGTGCGTGGTGCCGTGCTCGTTGATGACCGACGGGGCCAGCGGCACGGCGCCGAGGTCGCCCGCGGCGACCGGCAGCGTCATGGAGCCCACCGTGCTGATCAGGTCCGCCCGCTTGCGCAGGTAAGGCTTGTTCAGCATGCTTTCCCAGCTGCCGCCCGGCAGGCCGATGAAGTCGGTATCCGCCACATACTTGTTGCGATCGGCATACGCCAGGTTGCCTGCCTCGGCCATCAGGTGGACGCCGAGCACGTTCGGGCGGCCGCCGTTCTTGTCCATGTTCGACGGCGCATAGCGCGACATCTCGTAGTTCTCGACGATACCCATGATCTGCGCCACCGCGATGCCGCCTGAGGACGGCGGCGGCATGCCGCAGATCTCGTACTCGCGATAAGTCGTGCAAACCGCCGTGCGCTTCTTGGCGACGTAGCTCTCCAGGTCGGCCAGCGTGGTCAGTCCCGGCGTGGCGGTGCCGCCATAAGTATTCTGGATCTTGGCGACGATAGCCCGGGCAATCGGGCCGTTCTTGTAGAACGCATCCGCGCCGCCGCTGGCGACCGAGGTGAACACATTGGCCAGCGCCGGGTTCTTGATGATGGTGTTGACCGCGCGCGGGGTGCCGTCGGCATTGAGGAAATATCCGGCCATCTCGGCGTCGCGCTTGATGCTGGGGGCCGTCACCGGATTGCTGAGCGCCGAGGCGATCGCGGCAGCCATGCGGGGCGGAATCGCGAAACCATCGGTCGCCAGCTTGATGGCGGGAGAGAACAAGTCCTTCCAGGCCAGCTTGCCGTGCTCGCCGTGCGCCAGCTCCAGCACGCGCAACGTGCCGGGCGTGCCGATGGAGCGCCCGCTGTGCGTCGCGTTAGGTGCCGGCGTAGTCTGGTCGGCGGCGGACTTCCATTGGATATAGTTGCCGTCGGCGGCGGCCGGCGCCATCTCGCGCCCGTCGTAGGCGGTGACCTGCCTGGTGGCCGCGTCGTAGTACATGATGAAGGAGCCGCCGCCGATGCCGGAGGATTGTGGCTCGACCAGGTTCAGCACCATCTGCGCCGCTACCGCGGCGTCCACCGCCGTGCCGCCGTTCTTCAGCACGTCGCAGGCGGCCTTGGTCGAGACCGGGTTGTTGGTCACCGCCATATAGGTCTTGGCGTAGACCGTACTCTTGGGCGCATAGCCGGTGGCGATCTCCGGCGCATTAGGGTCGCCCGGCAGCACCACGGCTTCGCCACCGGTGGTGCCGTTCAGTTCGCAGCCCGCAACCACCGTCGGGGTAGTCGAAGCCGGGGTGGTGGCAACGGGATCGTCGCCGCCGCAGGCACCCAGGGTCAGCGCCAGGGAGGCGAGCGCGATGGCGCTGAGCCGGGTCGGCGTGAAGCGGGTGCCGGCCGGATCCATAGGCGGAGTTACCGCTTCGTGAGCAGTTTGTGGCATGTTCTTCCTGTCTTATGTTGAGGTTTCAGAAAATCGACGCTTCCCTCGTCGATCGCCGCAACCGCTGCTGATGGGGGAGCGGTTGTGACGAAGGATCAACATAGACCTGCCATTTGCGATTCTGAATAGCTACATGTCTGTATTTACAGACATGTGAACGCGGTTCATACTTGAGAGTGCTGCAAGATGCGCATGTAGCTGTCGGTGGCATGGCCGCCTTTGCGCTGCCCGTCGAGGCGAACGGGTTTTCCTTGTTCGCGGCCTGGCGTGCGCGCAACCATGCCGATCCGGAAATCCCCTGGCTCCCCTGGCCCGGGAGAAAATAGCCGCCGTGGCCGATGCGGCCGTTACGGATTGAAGCGCGGCTCAGGCGGCCAGCACTTCGGCCTCAAGCATGCTGCTGATGGCGGCTTCCAGGGTAACAAGGGCTGCTGTCTTGGGCAGGCAACAGCAGATGCCGTAGCCCATCTCCGGCGGCGGCATGTGCAGCCACATATTGTCCGACAGCAGCAGCACCCGCTGGGCGGGCAGCATGCTCCGCAGCTTGCGCAGCAGGCGCCAGCCGCTGGTCACGTCCTGCGGCATGCCAAACACCAGCAAGCCGGCCTCGCGAATCGTCGTCCCGTGCATCGAGAGATCATCGGGATCCACGCCATCCACCTGCTCCACGCCGGGCATGCTCTCCAGCATGCGGGCCAGGCCGAGGCGCAGCAGCGCGCATTCGTCGATCACCACAGCCCTGAGCGGCGCCGCGCCATGCGACGCCAGCGGCAGCCTGGCAATCTGCCGCGCCGACATGGCCGATGACACGCCCGGCGCGACGCCTCGCGAGGTGATGCTGTCTACGCCTGCCCGGCTGGTGAGTGCCATGTCCATGATTCCTCCTTTTGCTTTTTTTCTGGAACGGCGCCAGCGGGGACGCCTGACAGGGCACGGTGCAAGGCACGTGCCAGCCGCAAACGCGGGCTCGCGCGCACAGCGGGGCAGGCCGCTCGGCCTTACGGCGCAAGGGATTGCCGCCTGCGCGGGACGCGGGCGGCGCGGCCCGGGCGGGGCCGGGGCATGTTACGCGTCACGTAACGTGTTCCGCATGTTGTTCCGCGCGGCACAAGCAAAACCGCCGCGCAAAAGCGCGGCGGCCGGCATGCGACGGCAAGCGTGGGGACTCAGACCAGCGCGATGCGGTCCTCCACCAGCCGGACGTGGCCGCCCGGCTTGTCCTCCATAATCTTCATCGACTTCTGCCCGATGTGCAGGCTGCACCCCCCGTGGATGCGCCGGCTCACCTCGATCACCGCCTCGGGAGACGGCCGCAGCTGCTCGGCAAGCTTGGCCAGCCTGGCGTCGAGCGCAATCGAGTCGCGGGTGAGCTTGAACAGCGTGGCGCGCGCCTTCTCGCGCATGTCGCCCACCGCTTTCTCGGGATGCTTGGCGAAGAAGCTGACCAGTTGCTGCACCTTGGCCTGCTCCGCCTCCAGCTGGCGGCGCTGGGCCTCGAGCTCGGCCTTCTCGGCTTCGGCGTAGGGATTGGTACCTACCTGCACGATGGTGGCGGTGCCCGCGGAGGCGCCAAGGGTGGCGGTGCGCACCGCCAGTTGCGCACGGCAGCGCCCGCCGGTGATGTTGCCTTGGCCACCCTTGGGACTGCCCGCAATGATGCTGCGCCCGGCGCAGACGTCGCTCTGGCGGATGCCGCTTTCCACCTTGACCTCGGTGCCGGCCTCGACCACGGCGCTTTCGATGAAGCGCGCATGCAGCGAACCCTTGCAGGTCACCCGCGCCAGCGCGACGCCCTCGGCGCCCTGTTGTGTGCCTTGATGCGCGCCTTGATGCGTGCCCTCGGCCTTGCCGATGATGCCGCCCTTCACCACCACGTTGCCGCCCGCCTCCACATGGGCAGCCTCGATGGTGCCGGTGACGATCACGTCGCCGGTCACGCGCACGGTCATGCCGGTCCTGATATCCCCGTTGACGCGCAGCGTGCCGTCGAAGGTGACGTTGCCTGAATGCATGTCTACCGCCTCCACATCGACCACCGGGCTCACCGATGCGCCCTGTGCCGACAAGGACGGCGAGCCGGAGATCGCCGCCACCAGTACCTCCGGATCAGCGGGATCCTGCGCCACGCCGGTCAGGCCGTCCGCGAATGGCGGATCGGCAGCCGGCACGGCGGGCACGACCTTGCCGAAGACATCGATGCCATCGCTGCCCTGGCGGGCCGGGATGCGACGCATCAGCGGCGCGCCGGGATTCACCAGCAACAGCGTGCCCAGGTCGCGCAGGTCGATGCGGCCGCTTTCGTCCTCGGCCACCAGCGGCTTTGGGGGGGCCAGCAGGCTCTCGAAGCGCGCCGGCATGCCGGGCAGCGGTGCACGTCCCGTGGCAATCTCGAGCCCGTCGCAATGGCCCGCCTCGACCGCGCCACGCAGGGCCGCGCTGTCCGGCTCGGCTTTGATGCCGCGCTCGGCCAGCGCGGCACGGATCTCGTCGCGTGACACCTCGCGCCCGCCTTGCGGCGGCAGCAGGTTGAGCCGCACGCTCAGGTTGTCGCTGCTGACGCTGAGATCGAAGTATCCGTCGGTCAGCTCGCCGATCAGCGCCTCCACGGGCGTCCCCTCGGTGGCGCGCTGGCATTGCGCGAGAAAGGTGCCGATTGCGGCGGTGTCCAGTTTCGCCTGCGCCCAGCCGCCCCTGGCCAGCGCCTCTTGCAGCGCGGCGCGGTCCGGCGCCATGCGGCCCGGCATGGCGGCATACGCCGCGCGCAGCTGCCGCGTGCTGTCGTCCAGGCTAAGCCGTAAGCCGCCGGCCTCTGTGTCTTGTCCCCGGTTTTCCATTCGGTAGTTCCATTGATGGATCATGTCCGGACGGCTCCGCCCCGTCCTCGGGGTCGTCCGCAATCCCGGCCTCGGCAGTGCCGTGCCGCCGCTGCGCCATGGCGCGGCCGCCCGGTGCCCGTGGCCTGCCAGGCAGGCAGGCCTTTGAAGCCGGGGATGTCATTGATGCGCCGCGGGATCTTGGTCCCTTCCGACGCACACAACACCATCGGCCGTTTCGCCGAAAACTTGAGCCGCGGCGCAGCCCGCACCCCACCGCCCGAGGCGAAAAATGTACACTTCTGCCCATCGACGGAACGCCGTGCCGCAATGCCAGGGGATCACAGATGATTGTGCGAGACCGCCCATCGGGACTGAGGTTGTTCCTGGTCCTGCGAGGCTCGATCCTGTCGCGCATCTGGCGCGTGCTGCTGGTGAACTTGCTGGTAGCGGTTGCCGTCACGATCAGCCACGGCGCGTTCTTCCAGCACAAGGTCACGCTCACGGCCATCCCCTTCACGCTGATCGGCCTGCCGCTGGCCATCTTCCTGGGCTTTCGCAATACCGCCGCCTACGATCGCTTCTGGGAAGGGCGCAAGCTGTGGGGAGAGCTGGTGGTGCGCAGCCAGAACCTGGCACGGCAATGCCTCAGCCTGATCGCGGACAACGTGCCGGACAGCGCCGGCCATAAGCCAGCGGGCCTGAGCGACGCGCGCGTGCGCATGATCTCCCGCACCATTGCCTACGCTTATGCGCTGCGCAACCGTTTGCGCGGCGCCAGTGCCGCCACCGACGTGGACCCGGGCTGGCTGCGCCCGGCGGAGCTAGCCGACCTGCAGCGCTGCACCAATGCGCCCGCCTTGCTGATGATGCGCATGGGCCAAGACCTGGGCCAGTGCGTGCGGCAGCACCGCGTCGAGCCCTGCCTCGCCGCCGGCATCGACGACACCTTGTCGGCCATGATGGCCACGGCGGTGGCGTGCGACCGCATCCACAACACGCCCATCCCGTTCTCGTACACGCTGCTGCTGCACCGTACCGCCTACCTGTACTGTTTCCTGCTGCCGTTCGGGCTGGTGGATACCATCGGCTTCGTCACGCCCGTGGTGGTGGCCATCGTGGCCTACACCTTCTTCGGCCTGGATGCGCTGGGCGATGAGCTGGAAGAACCGTTCGGCACCAGCGCCAACGACCTGCCGCTCGATGCGCTCTGCCGCACCATCGAGATCGGCATGAAGGAAGCGCTAGGCGAGACCGCACTGCCGCCGCCGCTCGTACCCGTGGATTACTGCCTGCTGTAGAGACCTGTTCAGGGGGCCTGTTCAGGGGGCCCGGCAAGGCGGCGCCGGCATGCGCCGGTTGCGCCACTCGCCCCGGGCAAGCGCGACTTTCGGTAAACTGCCGCTGTACCGGCGCAGCGTCGTCCGGCTTTGGCGCACGCCTCACCGCTTTTCCCCAGGTTCCAGACATCCCAGATGGCCCAGAAGTCCCCGGCGTCCAAGACGCCCGCCGCACCGGCGCCCAGCCCCCACGAAATCCGTCCCGGCCAGTCCATCGAGCTGCTCAAGGCGCTGCATATCCTCACGCGCGACGGCAAGATGAACCAGGACAGCCGCCGCAAGCTCAAGCAGGTCTACCACCTGTTCCAGTTCATCGAGCCGCTGCTGCAGGACCTCAAGCAGGATCACCCGGACGTGACGCTGGTCGACCACGGCGCCGGCAAGTCCTACCTCGGCTTCATCCTGTATGACCTGTTCTTCAAGGCGCAGCTTGACCAGTCGCACATCTACGGCATCGAGACGCGCGAAGAGCTGGTGCGCAGCTCGCAGGAACTCGCCAGCCGGCTGGGCTTCAAGGGCATGTCGTTCCTGAACCTGTCGGTAGCCGATTCGATCACGTCCGACCAGCTTCCGCCCACCATCGACATCGTCACCGCGCTGCACGCCTGCAACACAGCCACGGACGATGCGATCCGTTTCGCGCTGGAAAAGCACGCCAAATACATCGTGGTGGTGCCGTGCTGCCAGGCCGAGGTGGCCGGCGTGCTGCGCAAGAACAAGGGCAAGCTGCTGGCCGGCAATCCGCTGACCGAAATCTGGCGCCACCCGCTGCATACGCGCGAGTTCGGCAGCCAGGTGACCAACGTACTGCGTTGCCTGCAGCTCGAGGCGCATGGCTACCAGGTGAGCGTGACCGAGCTGGTGGGCTGGGAGCACTCGATGAAGAACGAGCTCATCATCGCGCAGTACAAGGACCTGCCGCGCCGCCGCCCGGCCGAGCGGCTGAACGAAGTGCTGCGCACGCTGGGACTGGAAGAGATGGAAGCGCGCTTCTATACGCAGGAGCCGGCAGCTGCCGGCTGAGGCTGACTCGCGCCAGGCCAATGGCGCGCTGCTGTCCGCAAGCTGAAACGCGCCGCTTTGACGGCGCGTTTTTTTATGTTCCGCTGCCCTCGGTCATCAGCTTGCGCCAGCCGTCGTGGCCGAGCCGGCGCATGGTTTCCTGGTTGCGCTCGTAGATATCCGACGCATCGGGAAACGCCGCCACGGCTCGCGCGATGCTGTCCTCGCGCAGCAGGTGCAGGATGGGGTAAGGCGCGCGGTTGGTGTAATTCTCGATGTCGTCCGGCTCGCTGCCGCCGAACGCGTAGTGCGGATGGAAGCTGGCGATCTGCAGGATGCCCGCCAGGCGCAGGCTCTTGAGCAAGCGCTCGGCGAAATAGAGGAAATCGTTGTAGTCGAGAAACTCGGCCAGCGACTGTGGCACGATCAGCAGGGTCGTGTCGATCTCGGCAGGGTCGGCATCGGCGAGCGTGCGCAACTCGGTTTCGAGATCGGCGAGCACGCCCTCGGTATCGGTGGCATCGCTCACCGTGTAGCGGATCTGCCGCTTCACGTGCACGGCCTTGGCGAAGGGGCACAGGTTAAGGCCGATCACCGCGCGTTCCAGCCATTGCTGGGTGGCGTCTACGATGAATTGGCTGGATGGCGAAGCGATGGGCATGGCAATGAGTGACGCAGGGAACGGCGCTAAACCGCTATTTTAGCCTCCCGCCCAGGCAGGCCAAAGGCGCTCAGCGCCGCGGCCCGTAGATCTGCCTGGCCAGCGCGTCCGCCTGGCGCATGGCCGCATCGCGCTCGGTCGTGCTCAGCTTTGCGCAGACGTACTCCAGGTTGGCGGTGTCCAGGTCAGTGACATGGCGCTCGCCGGACAGCACGATCACCTTGCGCCACATGCAGGCCTTGACGCGGTCACGCTCCAGCCCGAGGCACCCGGACTGCAGGCAATACGAGAGGTTGCGCTGGGACAGGAAATCGCCTTTCATTGCCTTTTCCTGCAATCCCTGCGCGGTTTCCTGCGCGAGCGCCGGGTGCACGCCGGCGACAAGACCTAGCAAGCCCAGCAAGACCAGCACGAAGGCCCGCGCGGCGGGAAGAGGCAACGACAAGCGGGACCGCATGGGCATGGTCATGGACATGGGAGGCGCGGGAGACCCGTGGCACAAGGGAAGGGGCGATATTAGCAGTTGCCCCTGGCCTATATAATCCGATCCGCCGCACCCTGCCTTGCGCCCCATTGCGCGATCGACCGCCTTGCCCCGGATCCAACCCATGTCTGCACCCACCGCCTCCCTCCCCGCTGCCAGCGTCGCCGTGATCGGCGGCGGCCCCGCAGGCCTGATGGCGGCGCAGGTGCTGGCCGCGCGCGGACTTCGCGTGGAGGTGTATGACGCCATGCCCTCGGTCGGCCGGAAGTTCCTGATGGCCGGGCGCGGCGGCATGAACCTCACGCATTCCGAAGCGGCGCAGCCCTTCCTCGGGCGCTATGGCAAGCGCAGCGCGCAAATCGCGCCGCTGCTGGCCGGCTTCGATCCGCAAGCGCTGCGCGGCTGGGTGCACAGCCTCGGCATCGAGACCTTCGTCGGCAGCTCGGGCCGCGTCTTCCCCACCGACATGAAAGCCGCGCCGATGCTGCGCGCGTGGCTGCACCGCCTGCGCGAGGCCGGCGTGCAGTTCCATATGCGCCATCGCTGGCTGGGCTGGGACGATGCATCGGGCCAGCTGCGCTTTGCCACGCCGGATGGCGAGCGGCTGGTCCGGCCCGATGCCACGGTGCTGGCGCTTGGCGGCGGCAGCTGGGCACGCCTGGGTTCCGACGGCGCATGGGTACCGCTGCTGGCCGCGCGTGGCGTGGACATCGCCCCTTTGCGCCCCGCCAACTGCGGCTTCGACGTAGCCTGGAGCGAACACTTCCGCACGCGTTTTGCCGGCCACCCGCTGAAGGCCGTGGCCATCGGGCTGCGCGACCGCGATGGCGTGGAGCATTATCGCCAGGGCGAGTTCGTCATCACGGCCGGCGGCATCGAGGGGAGCCTGGTCTATGCGCTGAGCGCGCCAATGCGCGACCTGCTCGAGGCCACGGGCGAGGCCACGATCCATCTCGACCTTGCGCCGGGCCTGCCGGCCGAACGCGTGGCCGAAGCGGTGCAGCGCCCGCGCGGCGCGCGCTCGCTATCGAGCCACCTGCAGAGCAAGCTGGGCATCACCGGCGTCAAGGCCGGCTTGCTGCGCGAATGCTTGTCGAAGGAAGAATTTGCCGACCCCGCGCGGCTGGCGGCGGCGCTCAAGGCGCTGCCCGTGCGCCTGCTGCGCGCGCGCCCGATCGATGAAGTGATCAGCAGCGCGGGCGGCGTCGCGTTCGAGGCGATGGACGCGCAATTGATGCTGCGCGCCGTGCCGGGCGTGTTCTGCGCCGGCGAGATGCTGGACTGGGAAGCGCCCACCGGCGGCTACCTGCTGACCGCCTGCTTTGCCAGCGGGCGCGCGGCCGGGCTGGGCGCCTCGGCCTGGCTGAAAGCGCGCGGGGCTGCCGGGCGCTAGCTAAGCCAGCCTGGGGCTCGCTCAGGCCGCCTTGCCGTTGACGATGCTCAAGGCCACGGCCTCGGCCACTTCGATGCCATCGATGGCCGCGGAGTAAATGCCGCCCGCATAGCCGGCGCCTTCGCCAGCCGGGTACAGCCCTTCCACGTTCATGCTCTGGTAGTTGTCCTTGCGGCGGATGCGCAGCGGCGACGACGTGCGCGTTTCCACGCCGGTCAGCACCGCGTCATGCATGGCAAAGCCGGCGATCTTCTTGTCCAGTTCCGGCAGCGCTTCGCGGATGGCTTCGATGATGTAGTCGGGCAGCGCGGTGGACAGGTCCGTCGGCGTGACACCTGGCTTGTAGGAGGGCTCGACCGCGCCCATCGCCGTGGACGGCCGGCGCGCGATGAAGTCGCCCACCAACTGCGCCGGCGCATTGTAGTTGCGCCCGCCAAGTTCGAACGCGCGCTCTTCCCAGTGGCGCTGGAAGGCAATGCCGGCCAGCGGGCCGCCGGGGAAATCCTCCGGCGTGATGCCCACCACGATGCCGGCATTGGCATTGCGCTCGGCGCGGACGTACTGGCTCATGCCGTTGGTCACCACGCGGCCCGGCTCCGAGGCCGCGGCCACCACCGTGCCGCCCGGGCACATGCAGAAACTGTAGACCGCGCGGCCGTTGCTGGCGTGGTGCACCACCTTGTAGTCCGCGGCGCCCAGCAGCTTGTTGCCGGCGAACTTGCCAAAGCGGCTGCTGTTGATCATGCCCTGCGGATGCTCGATGCGAAAACCCAGCGAGAACGGCTTGGCCTCCATGAACACGCCGCGCTCATGCAGCATCTCGAAGGTATCGCGCGCGCTGTGGCCCACCGCCAGCACAACGTGGTCGGCCTGCAGGTACTCGCCGTTGGACAGCTTGAGGCCGCGCATCTTGCCGCCCTCGATGTCCAAGTCCTCGACGCGGGTCTCGAAGCGGACCTCGCCGCCCAGCGCGAAAATCTCGGCGCGCATCTTCTCCACCATGCTGACCAGGCGGAAGGTGCCGATGTGCGGGCGCGCGAGGTAGAGGATGTCCTCCGGCGCCCCGGCCTTGACGAACTCGTCGAGCACCTTGCGGCCGTAGTGCTTCGGGTCCTTGATCTGGCTGTAGAGCTTGCCGTCGGAGAACGTGCCCGCCCCGCCCTCGCCGAACTGCACGTTCGACTCGGGGTTCAGCACGCTCTTGCGCCACAGGCCGAAGGTGTCCTTGGTGCGCTCGCGCACTTCCTTGCCGCGCTCCAGGATGATGGGCTTGAAGCCCATCTGCGCCAGGATCAGGCCGGCGAGCAAACCGCACGGGCCCATGCCGATCACCACCGGGCGCAGCGTGGTGCCCGCTGCGGGGGCCTGGGCGACGAAACGGTAGGCCATGTCCGGCGTCACGCTCCAGTTCGGCTTGCCGGCCATGCGCTGGATCGCCGCGGCTTCGTCCTTCACCGCGATATCGAGGATGTAGGTGAGCTTGATATCGGAGCGCTTGCGGGCATCGTGCGCGCGGCGGTACACGGTGAACCCGGCCAGGCCATCGGCCTTGACGCCGAGCTCGGCGAGGCGGGCGAGGACCACGGCCTTGAGATCGCTCTCGGCGTGGTCGAGCGGGAGTTTGACTTCACTTAGACGTAGCATGGGAACCTGGAATTCTGCGGCCGGTGGGTCGGCCCTGGAAGGGGCGCTGACTGCACTCTGGTTGAGCGTCGGGCTGGCCGGACCGCAATTTTATCGTTTTTAGGGCCAGGGTCCGCATTCTCTGCCACGAGCGTGCGAAATTGTGAGATCTTCCGCACCCCGGCAAGATAACCAGCAAGGAAGAAAGATGATCGACGCACTAGTCAGCGGCCGGCTCCACGGCCACGCCAGCGAACGTTCCGGCCAGGGCGGCAGCCAGTACGTGACCGCCAAGCTCAAGGCTGCCGTCAACGATGGCGACACCGTCATCGTCAATGTGATCGCGTTTGCCGACAAGGTGCGCGCAGGGCTGCTGGCGCTGGAGGACGGCGAATCGGTCGCGCTGTCAGGCAGCCTCACGCCCAAGGTCTGGACCGACAAGAACGGCGACACGCGGCCCGCCCTGGACCTGGTGGCCCATGCCATGCTGAGCGCGCACGGCCAGCAGGACTGACCGCCCCGGGGCAGCCGCGGCCAGTTGCGCGTCAGGCCTGCGCCGGCCGCAGCCAGCGGGTCCACCACGGCCCGGCCGCGGGTGCCTGCAGCCGCAGCGTGGACGCATGCCGGGCCAGCACTTCCACCCAGCCAGCCGACAGCGCCACCACGCTGCCGGCGGGCAGGCGGCGCGGCTGCCGCCACACGGTGCCGGCCAGCCAGCGCGGCGCCTCGGTGAGTTCGATTTCGCCCTCCAGCACGCACAGGGTAGTGCCGGCCTTGGCATGGAAGCGCAGCACGCGGCTGCTTTCCAGGTCGATTGCCTGTGCTTGCGGCTCGGCGCCAGCCAGCATGGCGGGCGTGGGCTGCACGGGCTGCACAGTGGGGATGATCGGGTCTGAACGATAGCTTTGCATGATGCCGGCTCCCTGGCTTTGACAGGGCTCCAGACTACCGACGCGGGCCGGACCAGAACAGGCACACGCGCAAGGCTTGTGCACCGTAACAGAAGCGTAGCAGACCGTCTGTTACGATACAGAAGACCCCGATCTGTATCTGTTGCGCCGGCCGCCGCCGCGCCAACATGCCGCATGGAATCCGCCCCCCTCTACCGCCAGCTTGCCCAGCACTACCTGCACGCCATTGAAACGGGCGTTTTGAAGCCGGGGGACCGCGTGCCCTCCGTGCGCACGCTGATGGAGCTGCACGGCGTGAGCCTGTCGACTGCGCTGCAGGCCTGCCGGCAGATGGAAAGCGATGGCCTGCTCGAAGCCAGGCCGCGCTCGGGCTACTTCGTGCGGCACCGCCGGCACAAGCCGCTGGCGCCAATCGAAGAGCCAGTCGCCACGCTGCCGGACCCCGCGCAATATGTGGGCATCCATGAGCGCATCTCCGCCATCACCGCGCGCGGGCACCAGCAACCGGTCGCGGTGAACTTTGCCGGCGCCTGCGGCGCGCCCGCGCTGTACCCCGCGCAAGGCCTGCGCAACGCGGCGGCGCGCGCGCTGCGCCTGCACCCGCAGCTGTTTGGCAGCGCGGCCGATTCCGGCGGCCATCCAGCCTTTCGCGCCGTGCTGGCGCGCAACGCGCTGCTCTCGCGCATCACGGTCGCGCCGGAAGATATCCTGGTGACCCACGGCTGCACCGAGGCGCTCAACCTCGCCCTGCGCGCGGTGGCACAGCCCGGCGACGTGATTGCCGTGGAGTCGCCCACCTACTACGGCCTGCTGCAGATCCTGGAGAGCCTGGGCATGCGCGCGCTGGAGATTCCCAGCAGCCCGCAGACCGGCATCTCGCTCGAAGCGCTGGAACTGGCAGCGCAGACCTACGACAATATCCGCGCCGTGGTGGTGGTGCCGAACCTGCAGAATCCGCTGGGCAGCATCATGCCGGACGCCAACAAGGCGCAGCTGGTGGCCTGGTGCGATGCGCGCGCCATCGCGCTGATCGAGGACGACTGCTTCTCCGCCCTGGCGGAGGGGGACGCGCCACTGGCCGCCCTCAAGGCCTGGGACCGCAGCGGCGGCGTGATCCATTGCGCCTCACTGCACAAGATCCTGGCGCCCGGCATGCGGCTGGGATGGATCGCCGCGGGCAAGTGGCAGGCGCGCGTGGAAATGCTCAAGTACAGCCAGTCGCGGCCCAACGAGTTGCTGGCGCAGATGGCGGCGGCCGAGTTCATGGGTTCCGGCGCGTTCGAGCGGCACCTGCGGCGCCTGCGCGAGCAATTGCGCAGCCAGCGCGCGCAGGTGGCCCAGGCGATTGCCGCCGAGTTTCCCGCCGGCACGCGTGCCTCCAACCCGAACGGCGGCCTGCACCTGTGGGTCGAGCTGCCGGGCTCGGTCCCGTCCGAGGCCGTGTTCGACCAGGCCATGGCGGCCGGCATCCGGGTCGTGCCCGGGGTGATGTTCTCCAACTCCAACCGCTTCGACCATTTCCTGCGGCTCAATTGCGGCACGCCGTTCACGCTGGAGATCGAGCGCGCGTTGCGCACGCTCGCCGCGGTGGTGGCGCGCCTGGCGGACAAGCCGTAGCGGCCGATGATGCATGGCTGGCGATGGGCATGGCGCGCCGAATCCGTCAGCTCGCGCCACCATTCGCTCCTGGCATCGTGCCGTTCATCGCAGCGCGCTAGGCGGCGGCGGACCGGCCCGGCATCCTTGCGAACATTGCCGAAACCGGCAGACCGCGCCCAAGGAGAACCAGATGCCACACCCCCGCCTTGCGCTAGCCATCGGGACCGTGGGCTCCGTCCCCCGCCTTTGCACCGCCCGCCGCGCCGACCCGGCGCATCGCCTGGCGCGCACCGATGCCAGAGCTGGCCAGGACACAAAAGACAACGCCGCGCGCACGGAGCATGACCAGGGACAAAGCAGCGACCCCTGGCTTGCCGCTACCATCGACCGGGTTCCTGTCCAGACCTTGACTGAGATGACTCATGCCAACTCCGCGGCCAGCGGCAAGCTCGATGAACTGCGCACCCTGGCCTCGCACCTGACCGCCGGCTCGCTGCTGCAGGCGGCCACGCTGCAATTGATCGCCGAGCAAGAGAACGCGAAGCACCGGTACGCCCCCGCGCGCATCGCCGAGCTGTCCCGCCAGGCCTGACGCGCCGGCGTGCGCCATGTGTGGGTTTTTACGCCACACACTACCCATATCCTCCCCTGCTGCCCTATGCTATCGCTCGTAGCGAGCATGGCGGCAGCCACGGCAAATCCGAGGCGGCGCAAAGCCAGCCGTGCCACACGCGTGCCAGCTCTGGCCCGCGCCAAACGGGATTGGGATGGGGATAGGGATTGGGAAAAGACGCATTGATGGCAACGACCGAAACGTCGCGGATCGACAACGAGTACAAGGCCTTGTTCCAGTTGGCGCCGGTCTCGCTATGGCTGGAAGACTTCAGCGCCGTGCGCGAGCACTTCCAGGCCCTGCGTGCGCAGGGCGTGACCGACCTGCGCGGCCACCTGCGCGCCAATCCGGAGGAAGTCGCGCACTGCTCGGCACGGATCCGCGTGCTGGACGTGAACCAGCGCACGCTGGACCTCTTCCGCGCCGCCGACCTCACCGACCTCGTCAATAACCTCGACACCGTCTTTCGCGACGATATGTTCGACCAGCATGTCGAGGAACTCGGCCAGCTGTGGGACGGCGGGTTGCGCTTTTCAAGCCAGACCGTCAACTACACGCTGGAAGGCAAGCGGCTGGACATCCGCCTGGATGCCACCGTCATGCCCGGCCATGAGGCCACCTGGGAACGCGTGCTGCTGTCGATCGAGGACATCACCGCGCGCGTGGCCACCGAACGCGAGCTGCGCCGCAGCGAGCAATACGCGCTGGGCCTGTTCGAGCATTCGCCGGTCTCGCTGTGGGTCGAGGATTTCAGCGCGGTCAAGGTGCTGCTCGATGAAGTCCGCGGCGCGGGCATCTCGGACTTCCGCACCTTCCTCAACGTGCATCCGGATTTCATTTCCCGCTGCATGCAGGAAATCCGTGTGCTCGACGTCAACCAGCAAACCCTGCTGATGTTCAGCGCGTCGACCAAGGAGGAGCTGCTCTCGCGCCTGGGCGACGTGTTCCGCGACAATATGCGCATCCAGTTCGCCGAGCAATTGATCGACCTCTGGAACGAGAAACTCTGGCAGCAGCGCGAAGTCATCAACTACGCGCTGGATGGCCGGGCCGTGGACGTATTCATGCAGTGGTCGGTGTTTCCCGGCCGCGAGGCGGAGTGGGACCAGGTGCTGGTGTCGCTGACCGACATCACCGCGCGCAAGAAGGCCGAAGCCTATGTCGAATTCCTCGGCAAGCACGACGTGCTGACCAAGCTCTACAACCGCGCCTACTACGAAGACGAGCTCGCGCGGCTGGGCCGCAAGGGCCCGTGGCCGGTCAGCGTGATCGCGGTCGACCTGAACGGCCTGAAGCAGGTCAACGACCAGCTCGGCCACGGCGACGGCGATGCGCTCCTGCGCCGCACCGGCGAGGCGCTGAAAAAGGCCGTGGGCGACCAGGCCTGCGTGGCGCGGGTCGGGGGCGACGAGTTCATGGTGCTACTGCCGGCGCGCGACGAGCGCGGTGCGGCTACAGTGGTCGAGCAGATCCACCAGGTGGTGGAGCTCAACAACCAGTTCTATCCGGGCACCGCGCTCAGCCTGTCGATCGGCACCGCAAGCTGTGGCGCAACGGACCGCCTGAGCGACGCCGTCAAGCTGGCCGACGCCCGCATGTACCAGGCCAAGCGCGCCCACTACGAGGCGCTCGACGACGAGCGCGAGCGGCGGCGCCGATAGGCAATCGCCGATGTGCAATCGCCGATGTGCAAAAGAAAGGGCCGGCATCAGCCGGCCCCTTCTTCTTGCGTACTAAAGCCTGTCAGCGTTACAGGTACACGATCAGCGCCACGCCGGCGGCGATCAGGCCGAACTTGACCACGTAGTAAGCCGGCCGGCTCCACGCCTTGAAACGCCGGCGATACTGGCCGCAAACCCAGACAATACGGAACAGGCGGTTGATCATGCCGGTCTGGTCGGACTCTTCGTTGGGCGAACTCGCCGCGGTCATGACCTTGCGGCCCAGCCAGCGGTTGATCTTGCCGGCCCAGCCGAAGCGCATCGGACGCTCGATGTCGCAAAACAGGATCAGCCGGTTGCTGTCGCTCTTGTTCTCGGCCCAGTGCAGGTAGGTCTCGTCGAATACCACGCCCTCGCCATCACGCCAGCTATGGCGCTCGCCGTCGACCTCGATAAAGCAGCGGTCGTCGTTGGGCGTGGCCAGGCCCAGGTGATAACGCAGCGAACCCGCGAACGGATCGCGGTGCGGGTTCAGCTTGCCGCCGGGCGGCAGCTCGGCGAACATCGCCGCCTTCACGCTCGGCAGGCCGCGCAGCAGTTCCACCGTGCGCGGGCACAGGACCTCGGCCGACGGATGGCGGGCTTCGTACCATTTCAGGTAGAAACGCTTCCAGCCGTACTTGAAGAACGAGTTGAAACCGGCATCGTTGTTCTTGTCGGCGGCCTTGATCTTGCGCATGGCAGCCAGGGCAAGGCCTTCGTCGCGAATCTCCGGCCACGCAGCGCGGATCTTCTCCAGCTCGGGAAAACGCTCGACGGGGATGTAGGGCGTGCGCGGCACGCCGGAAAATATGTACATGAAGCAGTTGACCGGGGCCACCAGGGCCGAATGGTCGAGCAACTGGCGCCAGATGCGCAGCCTCACCTTGCCGCGAAAATGCACGTACAGGATCGCTCCCAGGTACGCCGCGACGATTATCCACTTGATCACCCGAAATCCTCCATATCAGCAGTACCGCGCGCAGTTGCATACGCGTAGCAACGCGACGGTGTCGGGGGCGAAAACCCGTAGTGTATCGAAATGGGACGCGCCCTGCTGGATGATATCGATACGCCACACGCCGATCCATCACACAGGATCGGCGGCGTAAGCGGCCTAAGCGGCGTAAGCGGCCTAAGCCGCCGGAGGGCAGCCTCGCCTCAGGGCGCGCCGCGGGATTGCCGGGCGATGCGCTCGATCAGCGCGTTGGCGTCGTCGGGCAACCCCCGCAGCGTCAGCAAGCGCGCGTTGAGCACCATATTCTCCAGCACCAGCTTGGCGGTGGAAGCCCACATGGTCGCCAGTAACGCGTCCACCGGCATGCCGGCCGTCTCCATGGCGCTGGAGCGCTGCGCCACCAGACGGCACACCAACGCGCGCAGCGTGGCGTCGTCGAAGGGCAGGTCGGCATAGTCGATGGGGTCTTCCTTCTCGACTTCCACCATCAGTTGCAGCAGCATGTCTTCGGTCATCGGCAAGCTCCCAGGAAGGCTTCAAGGGTCGGATGGTCCTGTTGATGACGCTAATCCTCGGCCCTTGCGTTGTCAATGTGGTGGCCGATCGGCGCTAGCGCATTGACGCAATGACAACAGGCACCGGGTCCGGCACCCGCGGCAGTAACAGGGACATCCGATGACTCAGGGTAAGCGATAGACAGGTCCCATCAGTCGGCACTGAACAAAGCGTGTAAGCTCCGGTCTGATCTTTACTACCAACCAAGCACCAGAGTTCATGACCGAGCGTTTGTTGTCAGCCATGCGTCAATACGCATGGTTCAGTGGTGTCAAGCACCACGTAGTCCAAGGTGTCGAAGCGCTGGCCACCTTGCTCAAATCTCCCGCAGTCGCAGCCCGCGCAGTGGCTGCCATCGTTGCAGAAACCGAACAGGGCGTGCAGGTGTGGGTGTCCTACTTCGGCAAGCCGATGGATCCGCATACCCAATACGTTTTCTGGCCAATGCAGCGCGCGCTCAAGCCCGCGCGACGACGCGTAGCCATGGTCCCGTTACCGCCGCAGCACCGGGATCGCCGTTAGCCTCGTTGCACCATGCATCGCGAATGGCTGGCCGATGCCGGCGATTCGCGAGCATCAAACCGATGCATCAAGCCAAAGCATCAAGCCAAAGCTTCCTGCCTCGACATCCCCTCCCCCGCTCCCCTCACCTCCCATGCCGCCGCTCAGGCGTCGGCCCAGCGCCGCAGCAGGTTGTGATACACGCCGGTAAGTCCCACCACGGCCGCGTCCTTGTGCCCCAGAGCCTGGCCGACCCGCTGGATCTGCGTATCGAGCTCAAACAGTACCGAGCGCTGGCCCTCGTCGCGCACCATGCTTTGAATCCAGAAAAATGACGACACGCGCGCGCCGCGCGTAACCGGGCTGACGTGGTGCAGGCTGGTGGCCGGGTACAGCACCATATGCCCCGCTGGCAGCTTCACGCGTTGCTGCCCGTAGGTATCCTCCACCACCAGTTCGCCGCCGTCGTAGTCTTCCGGCTCCGTCAGGAACAGCGTTGCCGAGAGGTCGCTGCGCACACGGAAGTTGGTACCGCGCAGGTGGCGGATCGCGTTGTCGATATGGTTGTCGAACGCGTGCCCGCCCTCGTAGCGGTTGAACAAGGGCGGATAGACCTTGAGCGGCAGCGCGGCCGAGATGAAGAGCGGATTGGCGCCCAGCGCATCCTGGATCAGATCGCCCACCTGGCGCGCTACCGGCGAGCCTTCGGGCAGTTGGAGGTTGCGCTTGGCCAATGCCGACTGATGCCCGGAAGTGGCGTTGCCGTCGGTCCACTCAGTTGCATCCATCCAGGCTCGGCATTGGGCAATCTGTGCCTTTGTCAGCACATCCGGGATCTGCAGCATCATGAATTCAATTACCTCGGCAAGACGGTTGGCCCGGGCACCTTGCCGTGCCCGGGACGAGCGCCGATTGTAAGAGAAAGCCGGCGATCATACAAATGGGAATCATTATCAGTATCTGCCAGCCTTGACCTGACGCAAGTCCTGCGCAGAGGCGCTGCCCTGTAGGCCTTGTGCCGACATGCGTCGGGCATGCGGCCTACTACAATGGATTGCACCCAGTCCATATTGCCAAGGAGACGGAAATGCCCGAACCGGTACACGATGAAGCGTTGGTCAACCTCTACCTCGAGCAGATTTCCGCCCTGTCGATCAGTGCCTTCGATGGCGCGGATGTGAACGAGGAACTCGGACAGGTGGTGCGCGAGGCCGTCGATCGGTGCGGCGCAAGCAAGACCGCGCCGCAGGGGAATAACCTGAGCGTGCTGATCGAGCGCTTGACCGCCCGGTCCGAAGCAGCGGCGCGCGAAGGCCAGCCGCAAGTGCGAGACACGTTTTCGCGCGCGGCCGAGCTGGCCCGGGCGCCCGCCTGAATCCCTGGCAGGCGCTGTGCGGGCGCAAGCCAGCGCGACACTGAACCTCTCAGCGGAACACAGTCTCTAATTGTTATCGCCCGCCGCCCGCCGGGCGCGATCCACTGGCGAACCAGAAGCCCCATGCACAGCGCCTTGCTCCGCTTGTTGTTAGCAGTGACAGTGCTGTGCGTGGGCGCATGCGCCGGCTACCCTTACTACGACCCTTACGACAGCTACAACCCCTACAACCCCTATGATCCCTACGGGTTCGACGAGGGCGGCGTAGCCTATCCCCCTGGCACTTACGGGTTCGCGTATGGATACGACCGTGCGCCCTACTATGGCGGGTTCTACGGCCCGGCCTTCTACTACGGTTACGGTGGCTATCGCGGCTATCGCGGCTACGGCTACTATCGCGGCCCCGGCTACCACGCGGGCGGGCCGCGATACTACGGCGGCTATCACTCCGGCATGGCGCACGGCTACTACCGTGGCCGCGGCTGGGGAGGTACGGGAGGTACGGGAGGTACGGGAGGCACGCGAGGCAGCCACGGCGGAGGCGGCCGCGGGCGGCACTGATCGGTGCGAACCCATGGTGCACGCAATGCAAACCGGTCGCGTGCAACGCTTGGGTTTCGTATCTTCGGGAATTTGCAGAACATGGCCAGGACGGCCCGGGGATCAGCCTCGGAGACCAGGAAAGGTCTTTGGTTGCGGGGGCAGGACTTGAACCTGCGACCTTCGGGTTATGAGCCCGACGAGCTGCCAACTGCTCCACCCCGCGTCCGAGAGGCCGGATTATGGTGGATCCCACCGCGCATTGCAATCGCTTTGTGACGTCATCGTGAAAATCCCGCCATCCGGCGCGCCATCCCGTGTGCGCATCCGCTAGTCCGTCACCGGGCCCACGAGCTTATCCACAAGCTGGTAGGCCGCAGCGAACGCAGCGACTTCGGCCGCGTGCCGGGTAGCAAACTGCGCACCGTCGCCCGACATGCGCTCGATGTCGCCGGCATCGGAGGGATCCGCACCCTCCTGGCAGACACGCACCTCGTACCCCCACTGGGCAACCTTGCCCAAAGCCGGGACACCGCCGTCATCCGGCTTCGATACGAGGACATAGACGTCCATGCCCCGATATGCCTCCACCCGCCAGTCCGCATTGCTCATTGGATCCTCCATGGTTCTTGCCGCAAGCATGAAGCATAGCCGCTCGCCCCCAACGCGCTCCTGAACCAGCCTATGCCGCCAGCAGCGCCCCCGCAAGACGGCGTGCGCCTATACACCACTGCGCGCGGCGTGATAGCGTACCCCGCGCATGGGACTATCCGAATCGTCGAGGCAGTGCCGG
Source organism: Cupriavidus basilensis (assembly GCF_000832305.1). NCBI lineage: Bacteria > Pseudomonadati > Pseudomonadota > Betaproteobacteria > Burkholderiales > Burkholderiaceae > Cupriavidus > Cupriavidus basilensis. Next base: position 1,094,344 of record NZ_CP010536.1, on the reverse strand, counting down.
ACAAACGCCAGTTGCCGCTGCAGACCGGCGCCAGGCCCGGCCCACATTGCCCGGCCCAGCAGGTGACTCACCGCAACCTCCTGCCAGGACGCCATCTGCGCGAAGACCTGCGACGCCGCCTGCTCGATCACGGCCCATGCCTGCGCTTCGGTTTGCATGCCACAGTCGTAAGCGGCCCGCGCAACATGAATCGCCCGGCTCATGTCCCAGGCCAGGACGCCACGCGCAAGATCGACCCGGGAGCCAAGCAGGCGGCTCGCCCGCAGGTCCGGCATGGCGCGCTCGAGATTGTCGATGCAGCGGGCAAGACGCACCGGATCGAAGCGATCATCGAGCAGCACGATCTCACGCTCGCGCGCCGCGCGCGGCACCGAGAACAAGATCCGGCAGACCTGCGGATACAGCGCGCGATGCCCCTCCTCCAGCAGCCATGCCAGCGTGCCGCGTGCCTCGCCAGCCGTATGGATATGCCAGTCGGTAGCCAGCACGGCCGCCTGCGTGCGTGAATCCACACCGGTGGCAAGGGTGCTGACGTTAAGGGTCGACCGCGCATCGTGCAAAAAGCCCACCAGCAAACTGCGCGTGTACTCGCCGATAGCCGGTGCAGCCTTGTCCTCCGGCGCCTGGCTGGAAACACGGCCTTGCGGGCCCGGCCCGCGCTCCGCCGCTGATGACAACGCGGACGGCAACGCGGATGGCGACATGCCCGGCTTGCGCCAGCGGCATGCGGCACTGGCCACAGCGGCGAGTATGGCGGCACAGACAAACCACGGCAACGATCGCATCACAAGACGCCCCAAAGGAAAGCGTGATCGCTCGGCCCGGCAGAGCGGGAAGCAGCAGCAAGAGAGCGATCCGGTTATGAACGCGCGAGGATGCGCACCGGAATAGAGATTAGCGAGAGGAAGCTCGGCGCACGATGAGACAAGTCTCAATCGCGGCGATTACCGTCGACGCACGGCAGAACGCCGTAGAATGGCCACACCAGGGACCGAGAGCGACGGCAGAAGCCAAAATGAAAAAAGAGCTTCCATTTCTGGAAGCTCTTTTTGCAATGAGTGGTGCGGCTGGCAGGATTCGAACCCACGACCCCTTGGTTCGTAGCCAAGTACTCTATCCAACTGAGCTACAGCCGCACTCGAGAAAGAAATTATAACGTACTTTTGAAATTTGGGAACCCCCTTGCCCCACTTTTTTTGCTTTTCCCTCCGGCGGGCCGCCGCTTCCTATAATGACAGCCCCGCAGATGTGATCGGATCATGAACAAGGCATTTGTCAAAGAGTCATCCGGCGACGAGGACGACGACCTTCCCGAAGGCGCTACCCCGCTGCCGCCTGGCACCAAGAACTACATCTCGGCGCAAGGCTACCAGCGCTTGCGCGATGAACTGATGCACCTGATCGACACGGCTCGCCCGGAGGTGGTCCAGATCGTTTCGTGGGCCGCATCCAATGGTGACCGTTCCGAGAACGGCGATTACCACTATGGCAAGAAACGCCTGCGCGAGATCGATCGCCGCATCCGCTTCCTGACCAAGCGCCTGGAGAAGGCCGAGGTGGTGGACCCGTCCCTGCAGGGCGACAACGACCAGATCTTTTTCGGTGCCACCGTCACCTATGCCGACCAGGCCGGCGAGGAAACCACCGTGACGATCGTCGGCACCGACGAGGTGGACCTCGACAGCAACCACGTGAGCTGGATCTCGCCGATCGCGCGCGCGCTGCTCAAGGCGCGCGAAGGCGATACGGTGCTGCTGCGCACGCCGGCAGGGGTGGAGCAGATCGATATCCTGAAGGTCAGCTATCCCGGCAAGCGGGCGGAACCGATCGCCGCCGCGCAGCCGGAAAAGCACTGAGCCCGGCTCGGCCGGGCTCAGTGCTTGTGTGCGGGAAGGCTGCGTCAGCCGTCGTTGCGATCGCGGAAGATACGGATGACGTCGGGGTTGCGCCGCAGCGCCCGCATCACGTTGGCAAGATGCAGGCGGTTCTGCACCTGGATGATGAACTGCATGTAGGTGGCTTCCTGATGGCCGCCCTCCTGCTGCTCCATCGCCACGTGCGCGACGTTGGCGTCGGCCGAAGTCAGGTCGGCCGCCACGCGGGCGACGATGCCCTTGACGTTGCGCACCATCACCTTGATCGACACATCGAAGGAGCGCGTGGTCTTCTTCGCCCACATCACATCGATCCAGTGCTCCGGGTCCTTGCTGTGCAGGCGCTTGGCTATCTTGCAATCCTGGACGTGAATCTGCAAACCCTCGCCCTTGCCCAGGTAGCCGACGATGGAATCGCCGGGAATTGGCCGGCAGCATGATGAGAAGATCATCGACATGCCTTCATCGCCGGTGATCGGCACAGCGGGGGCTTCCTCGCCGGCGAAAGTCTGCACGGCCGCCAGCAGCGCGCTGTCGACATCGCCGGAAAGCTCCTGCAGCAGGATCTCCATGCGCTTGGCCACCACGGCCGGCACGCGTCGTCCCAGCGCCAGGTCGGCGAAAATGTCTTCCTTGTGCTTGTTGCCGGTCCACTGCACCATGCGGTCCCACACCGACTGAGGCAGCGCCTTGAGCTCGATGCCGAGCTGTCGCGCCGACTGCTCCAGCAGGCGCTCGCCAAGCTGGATGGCTTCGTCGAGCCGGGTGGTCTTGAGATAGTGGCGGATGGCCGCGCGTGCCTTGCCGGTGCGCACGAACGCCAGCCATGCCGGATTGGGCTTGGAGTACGGCGCCGTCACCACCTCGACGATATCGCCGCTCTTGAGCTCCGTGCGCAGCGGCAGCAGCTCGTTGTTGATCTTGACCGCCACGCACTGGTTGCCGAGGTCGCTGTGCACGGCATAGGCGAAATCGAGCGCGGTGGCGCCGCGCGGCAGCGCGCGGATATGCCCCTTGGGCGTAAACACATAGACCGCATCCGGGAACAGGTCGATCTTGACGTGCTCGAGGAATTCCTGCGAATCACCGGTCTGGCTCTGGATATCGAGCAGCGACTGCAGCCACTGGTGCGCCTGCTGCTGGATATCGTTTGCCTGGTCGGCCTGATGCTTGTACATCCAGTGCGCGGCCACGCCGGCTTCCGCGATCTGGTGCATGTCGCGGGTGCGGATCTGGAACTCCACCGGCGTGCCGAACGGGCCCACCAGCGTGGTATGCAAAGACTGGTAGCCGTTGATCTTGGGAATGGCGATGTAGTCCTTGAACTTGCCCGGCATGGGCTTGTACAGCCCGTGCAACGCGCCCATCGCCATATAGGTGTGCATCTGGGTTTCCACGACCACGCGGAAACCATACACATCGAGCACCTGCGAGAACGACAGCTGCTTGTCGTGCATCTTGCGGTAGATGCTGTAGAGCGTCTTTTCACGCCCCGACAGCTCCGCCACAATGCCGGCGTCGCCCAGCGCCTTCTGCGCGGCTTCGAGAATACGCTTGACCACCTCGCGCCGGTTGCCGCGCGCTGCCTTGACCGCTTTTTCCAGCGTGGCATAGCGGAACGGCGAACCAACCTTGAAGGACAGTTCCTGCAGTTCGCGGTACGTGGTGTTGAGACCAAGCCGATGCGCGATCGGCGCGTAGATCTCCATGGTCTCGAGCGCGATCCGGCGCCGCTTTTCCGGCGGCACGAAATCAAGCGTGCGCATGTTGTGGGTGCGGTCGGCCAGCTTGACCAGAATCACCCGCACATCGCGCGCCATCGCCAGCAGCATCTTGCGGAAGCTCTCCGCCTGCGCCTGCTCGCGGCTCTGGAATTCGAGCTTGTCCAGCTTGGTCAGGCCATCGACCAGCTCGGACACCTTGGGGCCGAATTTTTCCGCCAGCTCGCTCTTGGTGATGCCCTGGTCTTCCATCACATCGTGCAGCAACGCCGCCATGATGGATTGGACATCGAGCTTCCAGTCGGCGCACAGTTCGGCCACCGCTACCGGATGCGTGATATAGGGCTCGCCGCTCTGGCGATACTGGCCAAGGTGAGCTTCGTCCGAGAACTGGAAGGCTTCGCGCACGTGCGCCTGGTCCGCCGGCTTGAGATAAGCGAGCTTCTCCATCAGCCGGGTGATCGAGATCACCTGCTGGCGCGGAGGCACTGCGGGTTGCGAAGTCGGGCCGAAGAAGTGACGATAAGACTGCGCCAGCACCGCATCGATGAAGAGCGCGTCGCCCGGCGCAGCACCCTGCGGCGCCTCGCTCAGTTCACTTTCGGCGGCAGCCTGGGCGGCTCTTGCCTTGCCCGCACCCATTGCCGGGGCGACGGCGCGCTCGCCAACGACATCGTTGCCAAGCGGATCGGGAAGATTGGGAGCGCCGGTACGCGCCGTCACGGCCGACTGACCGGGCACGGCGCGCTTGCGCTGAACGGGTGGCAATGCATCGCCACTCGCGTCACCAGTGGCTTCTCCGCGCAATCGCGCTGGCGTGGCCGTGGGGCTGGCCGTCGCGACAGGGGGGGAAGGCTGGGAGGAAGACATGTGGGCGGCTTCTGTAATCTGGCTGGTTAAGCAAGTACGCGAACAGGTACGTTAGCAGAGTCTCAATGCAAAGGTACGCGTTGCTAGGACTGGCCACCGCCGCCCGAAAATCAGGTCGGTACCTTCTTGAGCATCTCGATGCCGATCTGGCCCGAGGCGATCTCGCGCAGCGCCACGACTGTGGGCTTGTCCTTGGCCTCGACCTTGGGAGTGTGACCCTGCACCAGCTGACGGGCCCGGTACGTTGCCGCGAGCGCGAGCTCGAAGCGATTCGGGATGTGTTTCAGACAATCTTCGACGGTAATACGCGCCATATGTAATCCACCTCGGGACAAAACCTTATGCGATGCCGGCTATTTTACAGCACGCGGCAAGAAACGTTCCCGCCGCGCTCCGGATCAATGAATGCCAAGCTCGATGAAGAGGTCGGCGTGACGCGCTTTTTGCGATGAAAAACGCAGACGGGTAGCGCGGATGACGCTGCGAAGCTGTTCGAGCGCCTGCTCGAAAACCTCGTTGATGATGACATAGTCCGACTCGGACGCGTGAGCCATCTCGCTGCCGGCTGCCAGCAGGCGGCGCACGATCACGTTCGGCTCGTCCTGGCCGCGCTTGTTCAGGCGTTCTTCAAGCGCTTGCAGCGACGGCGGCAGGATGAAGATTTCCATGGCGTTGGAAAAACGCTGATGCACCTGCTGCGCGCCCTGCCAGTCGATTTCCAGCAGCACATCGTTGCCCTGGGCCATCTGTTGCTCAATCCACACCCGCGAGGTGGCGTAGTAGTTGCCGTGCACTTCCGCCCACTCGAGAAATTCGCCGCGATCGCGCGCCGCGCGGAACGCGTCCACGGTGGTGAAATGGTATTCCCGGCCATCCTGCTCGCCGGGACGCGGCGCGCGGGTGGTGTGCGAGATGGATAGGCGAATGGCCTGGTCCTGCGCCAGCAGCGCGTTGACCAGGGTGGACTTGCCGGCGCCGGAAGGCGCCACCACCATGAACAGGTTGCCGGGGTAGGCGGTGTCGATGGCGACGTGGGACGACGTTTCACTCATGATGATTATTCTAGGTTCTGAATCTGTTCTCGCATCTGCTCGATCAGCAGTTTGAGTTCCATGGCGGCATCGGCCAGTTCTTTGGCCGCTGATTTGGAGCCCAGCGTGTTCGCTTCGCGGTTGAGCTCCTGCATCATGAAATCGAGCCGCTTGCCAGCCTGCCCGCCCTTCTTGAGGATATGGCGGGTTTCGTTCAGGTGGGCCTGCAGGCGCGACAGCTCTTCGGCAATGTCGATGCGGATGCCGTAGACCGTGGCTTCCTGGCGGATGCGCTCGCCGATTTCGTCCCGGCTCATCGACGGCATGCCGCCGGGCGCTACCAGGTTGAAGGCTTCCTGCAGGCGCTCGGTGAGCTTGTCCTGGTGATGGGCGATCAGTTGCGGGATGGTGGGCGTGAGGCGCTCGACGATGGCCAGCATGGCTTCGATGCGCTCGTCCAGCGTGGCCTTGAGCGCGTCGCCCTCGCGGCGGCGCGCTTCCAGCAACTGGCCCAGCGCTTCCTTGGCCGCGCCCATCACGGCCTCGCGCAGGGCGTCCTGCGACAACTCGGGTTCCACCAGCACGCCGGGCCAGCGCAGGATCTCGCCCATGCGCAGCGAGCCGGCTTGCGTGAAGGTGGCCGCCACCGTTGCCTCGATCGAGCGGATCTGCGCCAGCAAGGCATCGTTGAGCGCCAGCGTGGTGCCACCGGCGCCGGCATCGGCGCGCTGCAGGTTGATGCGGCATTCCAGCTTGCCGCGCGATAGCTTGGCCATGAGCATTTCCCGCAGCGCCGGCTCGAAAGCGCGGCATTCTTCGGGAGCCCGGAAAAACAGGTCGAGGAATCGCGAATTGACCGTGCGGAACTCCACCGAAACGGATGCGGTCCTGCCGGTGGGCGCGCCTTGCGCGTCCGTCAGCGGCGCCTGGCGCGTCGCCAGGCCGTAGCCTGTCATGCTGTGGATCATTGAATAGTCTCGCGAAATGGCCATCCGGCCGCATGGGTTCAAACAGCCCGGGGAGCCGGCAACCCCGCAACCGCGCTGGCTGAACGCCGAAAAGAGAGGCCAAAATGGCCGCTATTGTGTTCTTTACAAGTCTTCGATTAGTCAGGACAATCCTGAGGCAATCAAGGTCCCGAATCCTATGACAGAGCCAAAGGGCGCATCACCTCCGAAGAGCGCACCGCTGCCCATCGGCACGCTGCTGTCCAACTATCGTATTGTAAAGAAGTTGGCCAGCGGGGGGTTCAGTTTCGTCTACCTCGCGACCGACGAGACCGGCTCGCCTGTCGCGATCAAGGAGTACCTGCCGTCGTCGCTGGCACGCCGCCAACCGGGCGAGCTGATCCCCGTGGTGCCCGACGAAAGCGCGGCGTCGTTCCGGCTGGGGCTCAAGTATTTCTTCGAGGAAGGGCGCTCGCTGGCGAAGATTTCGCATCCCAGCGTGGTACGCGTGGTGAATTTCTTCCGCGAGAATTCCACCGTCTACATGGTGATGAACTACGAGCTGGGCAAGACGCTGCAGGAACACATCCTGCACGCGCGCCAGCAAGGCCGCGCCAAGGTGCTGCGCGAACACTTCATCCGCAAGGTCTTTCATGACCTGATGAGCGGCCTGCGCGAAGTGCATATCCACAAGCTGCTGCACCTGGACATCAAGCCAGGCAACATCTACCTGCGCGAAGACGAATCGCCAATCCTGCTCGACTTTGGCGCCGCCCGCCAGATCCTGAGCATGGAAGCGGCACGCTTTCAGCCGATGTACACGCCGGGCTTTGCCGCACCGGAGCTTTACGGCAAGCATTCCGAGCTGGGCCCGTGGACCGACATCTACAGCCTTGGCGCCACGCTCTACGCCTGCATGGCCGGCATGCCACCCCAGGAGGCCAACCAGCGCGAGAAGGACGACCGCATGGCGGACTCCGTCACGCGGCTGCGCGCCAGCTATACCAACGGCCTGGTGGACCTGGTCGAATGGTGCCTGCGCCTGCCCCCTTCCGAGCGGCCGCAAAGCGTGTTCCGGCTGCAGAAGGAGCTGCGCGAACAAACCAACGCACTAGGCGAACAAGCGGCCGCGCCCGCAGCCGCGGCCACCACCGAGCGCCCCCTCGCAAGCCGGTTCATGACGCTGCTGCGCAAGCGCGAGGAGCCAGCCGCGGCAATCCAGGCCAAGGAGGCTGGCAAAAGAGGCGAATAAAGCACAAAAAGGCGCCATCCCCGCGCCGTGTGCAGGACCCCTCCCTCCGCCCCTTGCGCTATCAATAACAACTATGATGAGAACCGTCGCCTCGCGGCCCGCCCGCACGCTGTGCCGGTGGGGCGCGCTGATGACGCCGCCGTCTCCCAAGAACTGACTCCTACAGCCACCATGCGATTCTCCGTCTACCAGGAAAGCAGAAAAGGCGGCCGCCGCATCAACCAGGACCGCATGGGCTATTGCTTCACGCGCGATGCCCTGCTGATGGTCCTGGCCGATGGCCTGGGCGGCCATGCGCTGGGCGAAGTCGCCGCGCAGCAAGCCTTGCAGACCCTGGCACGCCAGTTCCAGGCCCAGGCCCGGCCCTCGATCCGCAATCCTGCCGATTTCCTGCAAGACACGATCATGCTGGCCCACCGGGAAATTCATCGCTACGCTGAAGCCAACCAGCTGGCCGACGTCCCGCGTACCACCGTTGTCTGCTGCCTGGTCCAGAACGGCCAGATCCACTGGGCCCACGCCGGCGACTCGCGCCTCTACCTGGTACGCAAGGGTAACCTGCTGACCCGCACGCGCGACCACTCCAAGATCGAGAACCTGTTGCAACAGGAGCGCGTGCTGCCAATCGAAGTGGCCAATCACCCCGAGCGCAACAAGCTCTACAACTGCCTGGGCTCGCCCAACCTGCCGCTGATCGATATCGGCGGCCCGCTGCGGCTGGAGCCGGGCGACGTGGCGCTGCTATGCTCCGACGGGCTGTGGGGCAGCATCGAAGAGCAACTGCTGGTCGAGAAGGTCACCAGCTTGTCCGTGGTGCATGCCATCCCGGACCTGATCGAGCAGGCGCTGCACAACGCCGGCGACGGTGCCGACAACACGACGGCCATCGCCATGATGTGGGAACTCGACGCCCACCCGTCCAACGAGGAGTCGGTCGCCACCGAGACCCTGCCGCTCAACACGTTCACCACCTCGATCCTGGAGAACAACGGCGGCGATACCGACCTGCTCTCCGAGGAGGAGATCGAGCGCTCCATCGCGGAGATCCGCGCGGCGATCGACAAGACCAGCAATTTCATGCGCTGAGCCCGGGCCAAGTACCGCCCGCGCCGCAATGGCGCGGGAATTCGCCCTCCCCCGCGAGGGGAGTTGGCGCAGGACGCGCACGCGCAGCCCGGCGGCGTTAAAATCCGGGTCCTGAATCGAATTTCGAGAAAACTCCCACATGCGACCCAGCGGACGCGCAGCCGATGCGCTGCGCCCTATTGCTCTGACCCGCCAATACACCCGTCACGCCGAAGGCGCCGTCCTGAGTGCCTTTGGCGACACCAAGGTGCTGTGCACCGCCAGCGTGCTGGCCAAGGTGCCCCCCCACAAAAAGGGCAGCGGCGAAGGCTGGGTCACCGCCGAGTACGGCATGTTGCCGCGCGCCACCCACACGCGCTCGGACCGTGAAGCCGCCCGCGGCAAGCAGACCGGACGCACGCAGGAAATCCAGCGCCTGATCGGCCGCGCGATGCGCTCGGTGTTCGATCTGTCGGCGCTGGGCGAATTCACCATCCACCTGGACTGCGACGTGCTGCAGGCCGATGGCGGCACCCGTACCGCGGCCATCACCGGCGCCTTCGTGGCCGCCCATGACGCTGTTTCCGCCATGCTGCGCGACGGCCAGATCAAGGCCAGCCCGATCCGCGACTTCGTTGCCGCCGTGTCGGTTGGCATGGTGGATGGCGTGGCCGTGCTCGACCTGGATTACGCCGAGGACAGCAACTGCGACACCGACATGAACGTGGTGATGACCGGCAGCGGCGGCTTTGTCGAAGTGCAAGGCACCGCCGAGGGCGTGCCGTTCAGCCGTGCCGATCTCGATGCAATGACGCGCATCGCCGAGCAAGGCATCGCCGAACTGGTGGCGCACCAGCGCCGCGCGCTGGGCCTGGCCTGATACAGTGAACGCCATGCAACGCCTGGTCCTCGCCTCCAACAACCCCGGCAAGCTCGGCGAGTTTGGCGCGCTGCTGGCGCCGCTCGGCTTCGAGGTGATCCCGCAGGGGCAGCTCGGCATTGCCGAGGCCGAGGAACCCTACGCCACCTTCGTCGAGAACGCCCTCACCAAGGCGCGCCACGCCAGCCGCCTGGCCGGCCTGCCCGCGCTGGCGGATGACTCCGGCATCTGCGTCGACGCGCTGGATGGCGCGCCGGGCGTCTATTCGGCGCGTTATGCGCAACTCGTGGGCAAGCCCAAGTCCGATGCCGCCAACAACGCGCACCTCATCTCGCAGCTGGCCGGCAAGCTCAACCGCCACGCCTACTACTACTGCGTGCTGGTGCTGGTGCGCCATGCCGAGGATCCGAGGCCGGTGATCGCCGAGGGCGTGTGGGCTGGCGAGGTGGTCGATGCACCGCGCGGCAACGCCGGCTTTGGCTATGATCCGCACTTCCTGCTGCCGCACCTGGGCAAGACCGCAGCCGAACTGAGCGCCGAGGAAAAAAACGCCGTCAGCCACCGCGCCCTCGCGCTCAAGGCACTGACCGAGCGCCTGCAGGCCGGCGGCCCCAGGACTGGCTGCCCATGATCCCGATCGTTCCCCTGGCGTCCACGGGCGCTGGCGCCCGCGCCCCCGCCGATACCAAGTCATTGTGGCTGCAGCCTGGCCAGCTCGCGCTGCCCGGCTCCCCGCCGCTGTCGCTCTACGTGCATATCCCGTGGTGCGTGCGAAAGTGCCCGTATTGCGATTTCAACTCGCATGCCGTGCCCGGCGCGACGGACAGCCACGACATCCCGGAAGACGCCTACCTGGACGCGCTGCGCGCCGACCTGGAGCAATCGCTACCGCTGGTATGGGGCCGCCAGGTGCACACGGTCTTCATCGGCGGCGGCACCCCCAGCCTGCTGTCGGCCGCCGGCATGGACCGGCTGCTGTCGGATATCCGTGCGCTGTTGCCGCTGGACGCCGACGCCGAGATCACGATGGAGGCCAACCCCGGCACGTTCGAAGCAGAGCGCTTCGCCAGCTATCGCGCCAGCGGCATCAACCGCTTGTCCATCGGCATCCAGAGTTTCAACGACCGCCATCTTGCCGCGCTTGGCCGCATCCACGGCGGCGCCGAAGCCCGCGCGGCGATCGGCATCGCGCTGGACAACTTCGACAACGTCAACCTCGACCTGATGTACGCGCTGCCTGGCCAGACGATGGCGGAATGCGCCGACGACCTGGAAACGGCGCTCTCGTTCAACACCACGCACCTGTCGCTCTATCACCTGACGCTGGAGCCCAACACGCTGTTCGCCAAGTTCCCGCCGGCGCTGCCGGATGACGACAGCGCGTATGAAATGCAGGACCTGATCGAAGCGCGCACCGCGCAGGCGGGCTACGTCCACTACGAAACCTCGGCTTACGCCCGGCCACACCGGCAAGCGCGCCACAACCTGAACTACTGGCGCTTTGGCGACTACCTGGGCATCGGGGCCGGCGCGCACGGCAAGCTGTCGTTCCCGCACCGGGTGCTGCGCCAGATGCGCCACAAGCATCCCGCCACGTATATGGCGCAGGCCATGGCCGGCAACGCGGTGCAGGAGCAACACGATGTCGGCGCCGCCGACCTGCCCTTCGAGTTCATGCTGAACGCGCTGCGCCTGACTGATGGCGTGCCGGCCAGCACATTCTTCGACCACACCGGGCTGCCGCTGCACACCATCAGCCGCGACCTGGCCGCCGCCGAAAAGAAAGGCCTGCTGGAAGCGGATCTGTCCACCATCAAGCCCACCGAGCTTGGGCGGCGTTTCCTGAACGACCTGCAGGAGATGTTCCTGAAAGGTTGATCTCAACGCCACGCCGCGCTCAGTGAAACGGCCACCCGAGGGTGGCCGTTTCACTGAGCGCCCAGCAATGCCGGTCAGTATGGCGTCGCCATGTCGTTGGCCACCTGGACGCGGGAACCGATGCGCAGATTGCTGACGTTGCGCTGCGTCACGGTAGCCATGCGGCCGTCGTCCAGCCGCACGTTGACGCGATACACAGTATCGGTGCTGCTGCCCGCGCGCTTCTCGATCTGGTTGCCCGCCACGCCGCCCGCCACCGCGCCGCCGATGGTGGCGATGGTGTTGCCGGTGCCCCCGCCGATCTGGTGGCCCAGCAAGCCACCGGCCACGCCGCCGATCACCGTGCCAAGCAAGCCCGAGCTGCCTTGCTGCGTCGTCACCGGCTCGATCGATTCCACCCGGCCATAGAACACCGAATTCGCGGGTGCCTGGTAGGTGTTGGCGCCAGGGGGCGGGGGCGGTGCCTGGTACGCTGGTTGCTGCGGCGCGCCGTAGCCACCGCCATAGCCGCCGCCATAACCACCGGGCGCCGCGCAACCCGCCAAGCCAACCACCGCGGTGGCCGCCGCCACGCTCAACAGAGTCTTGCCGTTCATCAGTTGTTCTCCTCAAGTGATTGCAAATGCGCGGAACGAGGGAACGCGGCGCATCGGCATGCGCCCCCCCTCACGCATATTAGGATCAGTCGGACGAAATGAAGGTTCCGTCGTGTCCGACGAACACCGACAAAACAACTTTGCACGCCGCATGCTGCCGCGCGTCCCCGCACTTGCTATAATGCGCGGCGCTGGCCGTCGTGCCGGCGTCCAAGGCAGCATGCCGCTCGGGCAGGGACATCCCCCGCTTCGCGCTACAATGCCTGCCATACCTTTTCTGGAAGCGTGGCCGAGTGGTTTAAGGCAGCAGTCTTGAAAACTGCCGATGGGGTGACCCATCCGTGAGTTCGAATCTCACCGCTTCCGCCAGATTCCTCGCCGCATGAAGATCAGCGGGTGACATACCCCGGCTGCCCGCCCCCCACCGTACACGCGCGCAAGATGCGCCCCGCGTCCCTCGAAGGAATCACTGGAGATCGCAATTGAAATCCACGAAGGCGTTGGCGGCGATAGCCTGCCTCGCAGCGGCAGCATGCACCACGCCGGCGCCGGCGCCGGCGCCCTATGCTGGCCTGCAAATGTCCACGTATGACACGGACACCGAGTACACCACCACCTACACAGCGGATGGCTTCACGCTCTTGGTCAACTATCGCTACGAGCGGCTCACCGTGCGCGCCAGCGCGGCCGCGGCGCAGTGCAAGGCAGCGCTTGCCAGCGTGGCCAACAGCCTGGCCGAGCGCCGGCAGCGGCAGATCGAGCCCGTGACCGAGCAAAGCATCCATCTCACTACCAGCAGGACCTGGTATGGCAAGGTGACAGCCTGCTCGATCACCGCACCGATCGCCTGGAAACGCTGATTGCGCGTTCAGCGCGCCAGTTCATCGTGCACACAGCGCCCGATATCCACGTTATCGATCCGCTCCTTGTTCATGAACTGCGCGGCATAGTCGCGATAGACGCCGGATACCAGAAACAATTCAAACAGATCCGGATCGATATGCTGGTCCCGCTTCATGCATGACATGATGTGGATGGACTCGGACAGTGTCTTGGCTTTCCTGTAGGGACGATCCGGCGCGGTCAGCGCCTCGAAGATGTCCGCAATTGCCATCATCCTTGCCAGAGGGCTCATCTCCCCGCCCTTCAAGCGTTTCGGGTAACTCGTCCCGTGAAAGGCCCACGCGATCGTTCAGCGTGCGCAGCCACGTTCGCGCCGCAATCCGGCGCAGTCGATCGACATGTGCCGGCTCCATGAACTCACCGCCTTCATTGAAGGCGACGACAAAGGCAAAATCATCGTCGAGTTGCCGGCATTCGGCATCGCGACGCGCTTGCGCGCAGGCAGCCTCCTCGCCGCGTGCCACGGCCTGAAGGCAAGCGATCTGCGCGTCTCGCTTGAGCACTTCGAAGCGCATGCGAATTGAACCGTCATGCGTACTGGCAAGCCCGTTACTCCGCCGTGCCCGGCGCCGTCAGAAGGCGATACGCCTGCTCCTGCGTCATGTCCAGCCCATAGTGCCGCGCCAGCATGCGCGCGAAATGATGCGCGGCGCCAGGCTCGCAATGCTTGAGTTGCTCGCGGTAGGCCTCCAGCTCGAAACGCAGGCGCCAGCGCGGGCTCGCCAGGTAAAGCACGCCCATCAGGCCGCCTGAACGCCAGAATTGCCGCACATGCACCTTTTCATGCTCGATCAGCGCCTGGCTCACGCCCGGCCGCACCAGGATCAGCGGCCCCGGCGCGAAGCCGTCGAAGCCGCGCGGAATCAGCCATCGTGACTTTGTTTCTATCAGCAGACAAAGGGGCGATTTGCAGAAGCGGATCATGGAAGGCGTCGGCGGTGCGGCCGCGCATAGCGCGCGTAGGGCTAGCCTATCAGGTCGCAACGGCCCGCGCCCGAATCCCGGCGCACCCAATAAAAACGCCCCGCACACGGGCGGGGCAAAGAGCAATGCTTGCGCGGATGCCGCGTGCTTAATCGATGCTGATCTTGCCCGCCTCGATCACGCCCTTCCAGCGCTGGAGTTCCTGCTTCTCGAACTGCTCGAACTGCTCCGGCGTATTGGCAACCACCTCGAAGCCGTTCTCGGCCAGCTTCTGTCGCATCTGCGGCTCGTTGAGCGCACCGACCAGCGCGGCATGCAGTCTCACCTTGACGTCCTTCGGCAGCCCGCGCGGCGCGGCCACGGCTTGCCACGAATACACGTCCACGTCCTTCACGCCGCCCTCCGCCATGGTGGGCACGTTCGGCAGCACCGCCGAGCGCTTGTCGCCGGTCACCGCCAGCGCCTTGAGCTTGCCGCTGCGGATATGCTGCAGCACCGCGTTGACGTTCTGGAACGAGACGTCCACCTGGCCGGCGAGCAGGTCGGAGATGGCCGGCGCCCCACCCTTGTAGGGAACGTGGAGGCCGTCGGTGCCGGACTTTTGCCAGAACAGCGCGGCCGTCAAATGGTCCGACGAACCTGCGCCGGAGCTGGCGAACGCCACCTTGCCCGGATTCTTCTTCATGTAGGCGACCAGCTCCTGCAAGTTCTTCGCAGGGAAATCCGGCTTGGTGACCAGCACGTTGGGGGCGCGCACGGCCACCGTCAGCAGGTCGAAGTCCTTGGCCGGGTCATAGCCCAGGTTCTTTTGCAGGAACGGGTTCACGGCATAGACGCCGATCGACGCCACCAGCAAGGTGTAGCCATCGGCAGGCGCACGCTTGACCATGGTCGCGCCGATGGCCCCGGTAGCGCCGGGGCGATTGTCGATCACGAACGGCTGGCCCAGCTTTTCATTAAGCGGCACCGCCAGCATGCGCGCAATGGTATCGGTGGAGCCGCCCGCAGGAAACGGCACCACCACGGCGACGGCCTTCTGGGGCCATGCCGGCGAGGCGGCTGCGGCGCCGGTCACGGCGAGCGCGGCGGCGAGCGCGGTCATGCCCGCGGCAAGCCGGCCGAACTTGCGCCGCGCGGGTGCGGCAAGCGTGCCTGCGGCGGCCGGCCGGCCATGGAATTTGTTCATGGTTGTCTCCTCGTTCTTGGTGGTTTGCTCGTATTCGTGCGAGGGCCGCGGATGCGGCTCACCGGACCATGCAGGGCGCCTTGTTGTCGAAGGTCCAGCCTGGGATCAGGAATTGCATGGCCACGGCGTCGTCGCGCGCACCCAGGCCCATGTTCTTGTAGCGCTCGTGCGCCAGCGCGAGTTGCTCCATATCGAGCTCCACGCCCAGGCCCGGCTCCGTCGGCACGGCCACCTTGCCGTTCTCGATCTTCAGTGGCGCCTTGGTCAGGCGCTCGCCGTCCTGCCAGATCCAGTGGGTGTCGATGGCGGTGACGCGGCCCGGCGCGGCGGCGGCCACGTGGGTGAACATCGCCAGTGAAATATCGAAGTGATTGTTCGAGTGCGAGCCCCATGTCAGGCCCCACTCGGCGCACATCTGCGCCACCCGCACCGAGCCCTGCATGGTCCAGAAATGCGGATCGGCCAGCGGGATGTCCACCGATTGCAGGCGCACCGCGTGGCCCATCTGGCGCCAGTCGGTCGCGACCATGTTGGTGGCGGTGGGCAGGCCGGTGGCAGTACGGAACTCGGCCATGATCTCGCGGCCCGAGTAGCCCTCTTGCGCGCCGCAAGGATCTTCGGCATAGGCCAGCACGCCATGCTTGTCGCGACACAGGCGCACGGCTTCGGCCAGCGACCATGCGCCGTTGGGATCCAGCGTGATGCGCGCCTTGGGAAAGCGCTCGGCGAGCGCGAGGATGGCTTCCATCTCTTCGTCACCGCGCAGCACGCCGCCCTTGAGCTTGAAATCGTTGAAGCCATAGCGCTCATAGGCAGCTTGCGCCAGGCGTACCACGCCCTCGGCATTCATCGCGGCTTCGTTGCGCACTCGGAACCAGTCGTTGTCCGCCTCGGGCTCGCTGCGGTAGCCGAGCGTGGTGCGGTTACGGTCCCCGATATAGAACAGGTAGCCCAGCATCTCCACGGCATCGCGCTGCTGGCCTTCACCCAACAGCGCGGCCACCGGCACGCCCAGATGCTTGCCCAGCAGGTCGAGCAGCGCCGCCTCGAGCGCGGTGACCGCATGGATGGCGATGCGCAGGTCGAAGGTCTGCAGGCCACGCCCACCCGCGTCGCGGCTGGCAAAGGCGGTGCGCACGCGATTGAGCAGCGCCTGGTGGTTGCCGATCGACTGGCCGGCGAGGAGTTCGCGCGCATCCTCCAGTGTCTGGCGGATCGCTTCGCCGCCGGGCACCTCGCCTACGCCTGTATTGCCCGCGCTGTCTTTCAGGATGACGATATTGCGGGTGAAGAACGGACCGTGCGCCCCGGACAGGTTCATCAGCATGCTGTCGTGGCCGGCCACCGGCACTACGGTCAGCTCGGTGATCACGGGCGTGCCTGCCGTGGGCGCGGCGCAAAGGGATAATTGGGTCATGTTGAACTCCAGCAGGAAGAGCGGCTCGCCGCGTTGGCTGCCGGCCCTTGCGGGTTGTCTCGGTCTGGATGCGCCGGCTGCTGCCGGATCCTTGTGTGCGGTGCTTGCCAGCTCCCGGCGCGACGGCGACAGCCTATGCAACGGGAGACACCTGTTATCGGTCGTCATATAACTTACGACGCAGTATAATGAGGGCATTGCGATCCGGTCAAGTCCCAGCCCATCACCATGTCAAACCCGATGTTTGCCTCCACTCCCCCGCTGCGGCGCCGCGGCCGCACGCTTGCCGAAGAGGCGGTGAGCAACCTGAGCGAACGCATCCAGCAAGGCCAGCTCAAGCCGGGCGACAAACTGCCGACCGAGTCCGAGATCATGGCCGCGCTCGGCGTCAGCCGCACCGTGGTGCGCGAAGCGCTGTCGCGGCTGCAGGCCAGCGGGCTGGTGGAAACCCGCCACGGCATCGGCACCTTCGTGCTGGCGCGCAGCGCCGAGAACGGCTCGCCCTTTCGCATTGATCCCGCCACCATGGGCACTGCCATGGACGTGCTGGCCATGCTGGAATTGCGCGTCAGCCTGGAAGCCGAGGCGGCCAGCCTGGCAGCGTCGCGGCGCAGCGATGAGCAACTGACGGCAATGCGTGGCGCGCTCGATGAGCTCAAGCGCACGGCGGCGGGCGGCGAGGATTCCGTCAGTGCCGATTTCGAGTTCCACCTGCTGATCGCGCGCGCCACCGGCAACCGCTACTTCACGGACATCATGGGCCACCTCGGCACCATGGTGATCCCGCGCAGCCGGCTGCATGTCAGCGCGCAGGAGCGTGAGCAGTACCTTGAGCGCGTCAATATCGAGCACGAGAACATCTTTGACGCCATTGAGCGGCGCGACCCCGAAGGCGCCAAGGCCGCCATGCGCATGCACCTGACCAACAGCCGCGAGCGCCTGCGCAAGGCGTCGGCGGCGGTGGAAGCCGGCTAGGGCCGGGCTGCCGGCGCATCCCGGCGGCGTCCGGGATTTCCTGCTTGCCCAACCAGCGCCCTATGTTGTAGGATGTCTTACAATAAAGCGCGGCGAAGCTATATCCCCGTTTATGCGTCCCGCGTGTCGGCCCGGGACCACATGCAAGCCGCCCCAAGCGCAAGCTATGGCGCGCTCCCACTTGATTGCAGTTGAAAGGCAGGAAACGCTAATGACCATTACCGGCGAAATGCTGATCGGCGCCAGCGCAGTGCGCGGCACTACCAAGATCCTCCACGCCACCAACCCGGCCACGGGTGAAGTCCTGGCACCGGAGTTCCATGGCGGCGGCGCCGCCGAGGCCGAGCGCGCCTGCGCACTGGCCGAGGCCGCGTTCGACACCTACCGCAACACCTCGCCGGAGACCCGCGCCAGGTTCCTGGAATCGATCGCCAGCGGCCTGGAAGCCCTGGGCGATACGCTGATCGAGCGCGCCCACGCCGAGAGCGCATTGCCTGTTGCGCGTCTGCAGGGCGAGCGCGCCCGCACCGCCGGCCAGCTACGCCTGTTCGCCAGCGTGCTGCGCGATGGCCGCTGGCAATCCGCCACACTCGACTCCGCCCTGCCGGAGCGCACGCCGCCACGCCCCGACCTGCGCTTGCAGAAGATCGCGGTCGGCCCGGTGGCGGTGTTCGGCGCCAGCAATTTCCCGCTCGCGTTTTCGGTAGCCGGCGGCGATACCGCATCCGCGCTGGCGGCCGGCTGCCCGGTCGTCGTCAAGGCGCACTCTGCCCACCTCGGCACCTCCGAGCTGGTCGGGCGCGTGATCCAGAAGGCCGTGGCCGATGCCGGCCTGCCCGAAGGCGTGTTCTCGCTGCTGGTGGGCGCGGGCGTTGCCGTGGGCACGGCCCTGGTCGCGCATCCGTCGATCCAGGCAGTGGGCTTCACCGGCTCGCGCAGCGGCGGCCTGGCGCTGGTGCAGACGGCCAACAGCCGTCCCCAGCCGATCCCCGTCTATGCGGAAATGAGCAGCATCAACCCCGTGTTCCTGCTGCCCGCGGCCCTGGCCGCCCGCGGCGCGCAAATCGCGCGCAATCTGGTGGATTCGCTGGTGATGGGCGTAGGCCAGTTCTGCACCAACCCGGGCCTGCTGCTGGCAGTGGAAAGCCCGGCGCTGGACGTGTTCCGCCAGGGCGCGATTGCAGCGTTGGCGGAAAAAGCGGCGGCGACCATGCTGACGCCCGGAATCAGCCAGGCTTACGACAACGGCGTGGCCCAGCTCAGCGATATCGAAGGGCTGCGCCGCATCGGCAGTGGCCAGACCGCCAGCGGCCCCAACCAGGCCCGCCCCGCGCTGTTCGAAACCACGGCGGAGCGTTTTCTTGCGGACCACCGCATGGAAGCCGAAGTGTTTGGCCCATCCTCGGTACTGGTCGTATGCCGTGACCACGAGGAGATGCTGGCGGTAGCGCGCCGCCTGGAAGGCCAACTGACCGCCACCGTGCAAGCGGATGCGGGGGATCGTGCCGAGGCAGGCAGCCTGCTGACCGTGCTCGAGCGCAAGGCCGGGCGCGTGCTGTTCAACGGCTATCCGACGGGCGTGGAAGTATCGTACGCCATGGTGCACGGCGGCCCGTTCCCCGCCACGTCCGACACGCGCGCCACCTCGGTCGGCGCCAGCGCCATCGAGCGCTTCCTGCGCCCGGTGTGCTACCAGAACGTGCCGGCGGAACTGCTGCCGCCTGCGCTGCAGGATGGCAACCCGCTGAAGGTGTGGCGCCTCACCGACGGGCAACTGGCCCGCGACTGATCCCGATTGATCCCGCGCGCAAGCATGGAAAAAGGGCCGGAATTTCCGGCCCTTTTTCTATCGCGCTAGCTGAGTATTACGCGACATTACGCGGCATTGCGCTCGATGGCAGCCGGCGCCTGCGGCGGCTGGATCACCGGCGCATTCCCGCGCGAGCGGCCCGAGCTGAGATAGTCGGCGATCGACTCCTGCGTGACCTCGCCCAGGTAGACGCCATCGGCATCGACCACCGGCAGCCAGCTGGTGTTGTGCTGGTACATGCGCGAGAGCACGATGCGCAGGTGCTCGTCGAACGCGGCGGTCGCCATGAATGGCCGCATTGCATCCGCGCACACGCCCCGCCCGGCGCGCGCATCGCGCCGCGTGACGTAGCCCAGCGCGCGCTGCGCGTCGTCCACCACCGGCAGGTGACGCACGTCGGCCTCGTCCATGATGGCGAACGCCTGCGCCAACGGCATGCCGGAGCTGCAGGTTTGCGCCATGGTGGCGGCGTCGCCGGCGCGCACCAGCAGCAGGCGCTTGAGCGTGTTGTCGTGGCCGATGAAGGCTTGCACGAAATCGTCGGCCGGACGTGCCAGCAGTGCATCGGGATGATCGAACTGCACCAGCTTGCCGCCGCGGAACACGGCCACGCGGTCGCCCAGCTTGATGGCCTCGTCGATGTCGTGCGAGACCATGATCACGGTCTTGCCGAGCTGGCGCTGCATCAGGAAGAACTCGTTCTGGATGCTCTCCCGGTTGATCGGGTCCACCGCGCCGAACGGCTCGTCCATCAGCAGCACGGGCGCATCCGCCGCCAGCGCGCGGATCACGCCGATGCGCTGCTGCTGCCCGCCCGAGAGTTCGCGCGGATAGCGGGTGAGCATCTTGCCGGGATCGAGCTGCACCATCGACATCAGCTCGCGCGCGCGCTCGCGGCTGCGCTTCTTGTCCCAGCCCAGCAGGCGCGGCACCACCATGATGTTCTCCTCGATGGTCATGTTGGGGAACAGGCCGATCTGCTGGATCACGTAGCCGATCTTGCGGCGCAGCGTGACTTCGTCCACGCGGGAGGTGTCCTCGCCGTCGATCAGCACGCGGCCGGAGCTCGGCTGGATCAAACGGTTGATCATCTTGAGCGTGGTGGTCTTGCCGCAGCCCGAGGGGCCGAGGAAGACGCAGATCTCGCCCTTGGGCACCGTGAGCGAAACAGCATCGACGGCGCGCACTTCGGCGCCGTCTTTTTGCCTGAAGGTCTTGGTGAGTTGGTCGAGTTCAATCATGTTCAGCGAATTCCTTTCGGTGTCAGCACCCGCTGCAACCACTGCAGGCAGGCATCGGCCACGATGGCGAGCACGCTGACCAGCACCGCGCCGATCGCCAGCTTGCTCATATTGCTCTGGCTGATCGCTTGCAGGATCAGCACCCCGAGGCCACCCGCGCCGATGATGGCGGCAATGGTGGCCACGCCGATATTCATCACCACGGCGGTACGCACGCCGCCGAGGATGACGGGCACGGCCAGCGGCAGATCCACCAGCCGCATGCGCTGCCAGGTGGTCATGCCGATGCCGCGCCCGGCTTCCTGGATGCCGTCGTCGACATTGGCCAGCGCCACGCAGGTATTGCGCATGATCGGCAGCAGCGAATACAGGAACACCGCGGTCACCGCCGGCACGTAGCCCAGCGCGTGGCCAAAGCGCGCGAAGATCGGGATCATCAGCCCGAACAGCGCGATCGACGGCAGGGTCAGCACGATGGTGGCCAGCGTCAGCAGTGGCGTGGCGAGAAAGCGGAAGCGTGCGCACAGGATGCCCAGCGGCACGCCGACGACGATCGCCAGGCCCACCGAGGAACCCACCAGCGCCAGGTGCTGGCCGGTGAGCTTGAGCAGCGTCGGCCAGCTGTGTTGTAGGTAAGTCAGCAAGTCCATGCGGCCGTCCTCAGATCAGGCCGCGGTCGCGCAGGAATTCCTGCGCCACCTTGTCGACCGGCTGCTGGTCGATATCGACCTTGTAGTTCATCGCGGTCATGGCCGCGTTGTCGAGCTGGACCGCCAGCGCGTTGAGCAGGCCCGCGAGCTCGGGATGCGCATCCAGCGTTGCCTTGCGCACCACGGGCACCGCGTTATAGGCGGGGAAGAAGTGCTGGTCGTCTTCCAGCAGCACCAGGTCGAAGCCCTTGACGCGGCCATCGGTGGTGTAGACCAGCCCCAGTTCGACCTGGTCGTTCTTCAGCGCGGTGTAGACCAGGCCGGGATCGAGCTGGATCACGTCGCGGCGCGAGAACGGCAGCTTGTAGAGCCCCTTGAGCGGTTCCAGCCCGTCGGGACGCGCGGCGAACTCCATGTCGACCGCGAACGGATGGGCGGTGCCCTCGCCGGCGGCGCGCATCTTCTCGGCGAAGGCCGACAACGTGGTCACGCCAGCGGCTTCGGCACGCTTTCTCGGCATCGCCAGCGCATAGGTGTTGTTGATGCCGGAGGCGTCGAGCCAGATCAGGCCGCGCGCGGCGTCAAGCGTCTTGACGCGCTCGTAGCTCTCGTCGGCGCCGAGCTTTTCCTCGACCTTGTTGAACACGATCAGCGCCGTGCCGGTGTAGTCCCACACCACGTCGAGCTGGCCGCTTTCCATGGCCTGGCGCATCAGCGTGCTGCCCAGGCCGGCGGTGAGCTCGGTGGTGAAGCCTTTGGCCTGCAGGTACTGCGTTGTCATCGACGACAGGATCAGCTGTTCGGTGAAATTCTTGCCGCCTACGCGAACGGTATCGGCGTGCGCCGGCAGCGCCATGGCCGCCACTGCGGCAAGCACGGCGAGGCTCGCAAGCATGCGTGCCTGGCCACGGGCCGCGTGGCCCGCGCGGGCCAGCACGCTTGTGATGAAATGCATCGGGTTCTCCTTCATGTTCGGTGCGCCCCTGCGCGCCTTAGCGTGCCAGCCCGCGGCGGCGCAGGTAGCAATAACCGGCAGCGGCAAACA
This sequence comes from Cupriavidus basilensis, assembly GCF_000832305.1. Taxonomy (NCBI): domain Bacteria; kingdom Pseudomonadati; phylum Pseudomonadota; class Betaproteobacteria; order Burkholderiales; family Burkholderiaceae; genus Cupriavidus; species Cupriavidus basilensis. Next base: position 1,072,079 of record NZ_CP010536.1, on the reverse strand, counting down.
GGCCATCGAGGGCGAGCGCCAGCAGCGCTGTGGCCGCGGCGCCCAGCAACAGCAGGGGCTGGTTGTTCAGGTAGATGCCGGGAAAAATCAATTCGCCCAGGCTGTTGGCGCCGATCAGGAAGGACAGCGGCACCGTGCCGACATTGATCACCAGGCTGATGCGCACGCCCGCCAGGATCACCGGCAGCGCGTTGGGCAGCTCGACCCGGAACAGGCGCTGCATGGCGGTCATGCCAAGGCCGCGCGCGGCCTCGGTCAGTGCCGGGGAAACGCCGAGCAAGCCCTCGCAGGTATTGCGCACGATCGGCAGCAGCGAAGCCAGCCACAGCGCCAGGATGGCGGGACGCTCGCCAATGCCGAGCACGGCCAGGGCCAGCGCCAGCACCGCCAGCGATGGCACGGTGTTGCCGATATTGAAGACCTGCATCAGGCGGTCGGCCCAGCGGCGCATGCAAGGGCGGCTCAGGCCGATGCCAGCCGGGATGCCAGTGACCAGCGCCAGCGCCATCGACCACGCCACCAGGCGCAGGTGGTCGGCAACGTCGTACCACAGGCGGTCCTGATATTGCAGGATGACATCCACGCCAATCCAGGTGATCAGAGCGGCCAGCGCAGCGAGCGTGAGACATCCCCAGGCCAGCGCCTGTACGGATTGCTTGGACATATTCCCCTCTGTCCGCATGCCAGATGTGGGCACGAGAAACCACATCCGGATTGACGGACGAACAAAGTGGGCTCAGGCGGGTGCAAATGGGGGCCCGCCGGCCCTGACTAGATTGCCTTGCCCGCCATGACCGGCAGATGAGCCGGTGGACGGACGCCGGGTTTCACGCTGGAGAGCGGGAAACCCAATTGAAGGGACACCGTGCCGGTAAGGGCGGGAGTCCCGGAAGCGGCGCAACCCGCTGCAAGATGCAGGAACGGGAGGCCAGTGGCAGCGCAAATTTGGTGGTTCCGACGCGCCGCCGGATCAATCGGCCGGTGCCACGCTTGGGCAAGCAAGGGGTTGTGGCGGCACTCAGAAGCGCCTGCCGGGCCCTGCCCACTCAATTTGATTATGCGGCATCGGATGACAACGAGAGCGCTATTATACCCAATTACAGCGATCTTGTCATCATCACGCCTTCTCCGCGCTTTCGCGCCACTTTCCGCCCGTATTCCGGCCGTATTTATCAGGCTTCGCCCGGTATCCCGGCGCCACTCGCGTTGTTCCAGAATTGAGGCGCGTCGAGGGACCAGCCGTACCATGGGCAGAACAATCTTTTGCCCGGTTGGCCTCTACCGGTTCTGGCCCAAACCCTTAAATTACGAGGGTAGCCATCGGGGCCGCGCGCCATTGCCGCCCCCCCCAACCAACAGGAGATCGATCATGGAACAACACACGGCCAGCCCTACCACCCCCACCGTCCCGGCCACCGCCACGGAAACCGTGCAGCGCTCACGCGCGGTCGACCGCGTGGTGCGCGGCATCGCCACCTCGGACGGCGCCGGTGTCAAGCTCACCCGCGTGCTCACGCAGAACCTGCAGCGCCGCCTGGACCCGTTCCTGATGCTGGACGCGTTTGGCACCGATAGCCGCGACGACTATATTGGCGGCTTCCCCGACCACCCGCACCGCGGCTTCGAGACCATCACCTATATGCTGGCCGGCCGCATGCGCCATCGCGACAGCGCCGGCAACGAGGGCCTGCTGGAAAACGGCGGCGCCCAGTGGATGGTGGCCGGCGCCGGCGTGGTGCACTCGGAGATGCCCGAGCAGGAAGACGGCCGCATGGAAGGCTTCCAGTTGTGGCTGAACCTGCCCGCCGCGGACAAGATGACGGCGCCCTGGTACCGGGACCTGCCGGCCGCCGCCGTGCCCACGGTAGCGCTGCCGGGCGGCGCCACCGTGCGCGTGCTGGCGGGCGCCTCGCACGGGGTGGCTGGCGCGGTCACGCGCCCGGTCACGGAGCCGCTCTACCTGGACGTCTCGCTGCCGGCGGGGCAGACCTTCTCGCAAGCGCTGCCGCAAGGGCATAACGCCTTCCTGTACACCTATCGCGGCGAGATCGCGGTTGGCGCGGGCAGCAACGCCGCCGTGCTGGAAGCGCAGCGCATGGGTGTGCTGGACAACGCCGCCGGCGCTGACGGGGTCAATGTCACGGCCACGGCCGATGCGCGCTTCCTGCTGATCGCGGGCAAGCCGCTGGGCGAGCCGATCGTGCAGTATGGGCCGTTCGTGATGAACACCCAGGAGGAGATCTACCAGACCCTGGCCGATTTCCGCGAAGGCCGCTTCAACCAGATCGCGCTCAGCAACGGCGCCTGACAAGCTGTGAGCCATCTGGGGCGGCATTGCGCTGCCCCATTCCGGCATTGCCCGGGGCGCCCGGCCCCGGCCCCGGCCCCGGCCCTCTCCCTTCGCGACTCCCCCACGCTTTTCGCAAACTGCACGCCAGTTTCGCGCAAATCGGCCATGCTGGCCGCCCTCGGCGGCCCGGCCTTCCACGCAGCCGCCGAAAATGCCCGGCATGCGACTTGCAACCTGCTTGTATCCGTTGTGGGGCCGAGAAAACTGGCCTGGCCAGGTCGTCCGAACCCCACACACTTATATAATCCACGGTTAATAAACGGCATCACCGCCCAATGATGGTTGCTGCAATGCGTAACGGCGATCCTGCCCCACGCACTGCAGCAGGTGCTGCCCGATACATAACGAACATTGATCCACGTTGCTGCCATAACAACTCGAGCCGCCTCAGTGACCTTAAGCACAACCCCAAGGCTGGCGCTTGCCCATATCAGCAAGCGCTACCCCGGCGTGACCGCCAACGACGACGTGTCCCTCGTCGTCGCCCCCGGCGAAATCCACGCCGTGCTCGGCGAGAACGGCGCCGGCAAGTCCACCCTGATGAAAATCATCTTTGGCGCGGTCAAGCCGGATGCCGGCGACATGCACTTCAACGGTGCGCGCGCCGCGATCCACAATCCGCACGACGCACGGAACCTGGGCATCGCGATGGTGTTCCAGCATTTTTCGCTGTTCGACACGCTGACCGTGGCCGAGAACATAGCCCTTGGCCTGCCCCGGGGCAGCAAGACGGCCGCCGGCAGCCCGCATGCGGGCACCAATATGAAGCAGCTGGCCGAGCAGATCCGCGAAACCGCCCTGCGCTATGGCCTGCCGCTGGAGCCGAACCGCCATGTGCACACCTTGTCGGTCGGCGAGCGCCAGCGCGTGGAAATCGTGCGGGCGCTGTTGGCCAAGCCGCAACTGCTGATCCTGGACGAGCCGACTTCCGTGCTGACGCCGCAAGCGGTGCAAACCCTCTTCATCACGCTGCGCCAGCTGGCGGCGGAAGGCACCAGCATCCTCTACATCAGCCACAAGCTCGACGAGATCCGCGAGCTTTGCCATAGCGCCACCGTGATGCGCATGGGCCGAGTCACCGGCGTGTGCGATCCGCGCCAGGAAAGCGCGGCCTCGCTGTCGCGCCTGATGATCGGCGGCGAGCCGCCGCGCGAGGCACGCGTGCAGACCGAGCCTGGCGTCTGCCGGCTGGCGGTGCGCGAACTCTCGCTGCCGCGCTCGCATGCGTTCGCGACGGAACTTGCCGGCATTTCGCTGGACCTGCGCGCCGGCGAGATCGTTGGCATCGCCGGCGTGTCCGGCAACGGCCAGCAGGAATTGCTGGCGGCGCTGTCGGGCGAGGATGTGCGCGCCGCGCGCGATGCCATCACGCTGGACAACAAACCGGTGGGCAAGCTGGACGCGCGCCAGCGGCGCCGTGCCGGGCTGGCCTTCGTGCCCGAGGAACGCCTCGGCCGTGGCGCCGTGCCGGGCATGAGCCTGGCCGCGAATATCCTGCTTTCGCACCAGTCCGCGCCCTATGTGCAGCGCGGCATGATTTCGCCCAAGGCCGCCGCAGGCCTGGCGCAGGCCGTGATCGCGCGCTTGCGCGTGAAGGCCAGCGGGCCCCACGCGCTGGCCAAGAGCCTGTCGGGCGGCAACCTGCAGAAATTCATCGTCGGCCGCGAGATCGAAAGCGGCCCGAAGGTACTGATCGTGGCCCAGCCGACCTGGGGCGTGGATGTGGGCGCCGCGGCGCAGATCCACAACGAGCTGCTGGCGCTCAAGGCCACCGGCTGCGCATTGCTGGTGGTGTCGGAAGAACTGGACGAACTGTTCGCCATCTGCGATCGCCTGCACGTGATTGCCAAGGGCCGGTTGTCGCCGTCGATTCCAACGCGGGACGCCACGCGAGAGCAGGTGGGCCTGTGGATGAGCGGTCTTTGGGAAGGCGGGCCAGGCGGCCGGCGCGAACAAGAGGAGGCCGTGCACCATGGCTGATTTCCTCCCTCGCTCGCCACTGTCGCTGGCACCGCGCGGGTTGCCCTCGCGCCGCATGGCCTATGCCTCGCCCTTCATCGCGCTGGCCTTGACGCTGGCCTTCGGCGCGCTGCTGTTCCTGCTGCTCGGCAAGGATCCGGTGGCCGCGCTCAAGGTGTTCCTGATCGACCCGCTCAAAGACCGCCGCGCCATCGGCGAAGTGCTGCTCAAGACCGTGCCGCTGGTACTGTGCGCGCTCGGGCTTTCCGTGTGCTATCGCGCCAATATCTGGAACATCGGCGCGGATGGCCAGCTCATCGTCGGCGGCATCTTCGCCGGCGCCACCGTCTTGTACTTCGATGTGCCGGGCCATGGCGTGAACGGCACCGTGGTGCTGGTGCTGGCCTCGCTGGCCGGCGTGGCCGGCGGCATGTTCTGGGCATCGCTCACCGCCGCGCTCAAGGACAAGTTCAACGCCAACGAGATCCTGGTGTCACTGATGCTGACCTATATCGCGCAGCAGTTGATGCTGTACGTGGTCAATGGGCCGCTGAAGGATCCCAACGGCATGAACTTCCCGCAGTCCAAGGTGTTCTCCTCCGAGTTCCTGCTGCCCAACCTGATGTCGGGCTCGCGCCTGCACGCGGGCTTTGTGGTGATGCTGGTGCTGGTGGTGCTGATGACCGTTTTCATCTTCCGCAGCTTCGCGGGCTACCGCCTGCAGGTGGGCGGCACCGCCCCGGCGGCGGCGCGCTATGCCGGCTTCTCGGCGCGCCGTTCACTGTGGAGCGCACTGATGATCTCCGGCGGCACCGCCGGCCTGGCGGGCGCGTTCGAAGTCACGGGCCCGATCGGCCAGTTACTGCCCTCGATCTCGCCCGGCTACGGCTTCACCGCGATCATCGTGGCCTTCGTGGGCCGCCTGCATCCGGTGGGCACCGTGTTCGGCGGCATCGTCATGTCGCTGTTCTATATCGGCGGCGAAATGGCTCAGTCGCGCCTGGGCCTGCCTTCGGCGCTGGGCTCGGTGTTCCAGGGCATGCTGCTGTTCTTCCTGCTGGCCAGCGATACGCTGATCGACAACCGCCTGCGCTGGCGCGCCAAGGCCGCCTGAGCGGAACCCCCAAGACATGGAACAACTCGCCCCTCTTATCGCCACCGCGATCAACGCCGGCACGCCGTTGCTACTGGCGGCGCTTGGCTTGCTCATCAACGAACGCGCCGGCGTGCTCAACCTGGGCGCCGAAGGCATGATGCTGGTCGCCGCCGCGTTCGGCTTCATGGTCGGCTACCAGACCCAGTCGCCGCTGATCGGCTTTGCCGCCGGCGCGCTGGCTGGCATGCTGATGGCCACGCTGTTCTCGTGGCTGGCGCTGGTGCTGGCCACCAACCAGGTCGCCACCGGCCTGGCGCTGTCGATCTTCGGCACCGGGCTGTCGGCATTCATGGGCCAGCGCTTTGTTGGCTTTGCGATGCCGTCGCAGGCCAAGTCGATTCCCTGGCTGGCCGATATTCCGTTCTTCGGGCCGGCCTTCTTCCAGCAGCACTGGATGGTGTATTTCAGCCTGTTCCTGTGCGGCGCCATCATGTGGTTCCTGTTTCGCACGCGCGCGGGGCTGACGCTGCGCGCGATCGGCGAATCGCCGGAATCCGCGCATGCGCTGGGCTATCCGGTGCGCCTGATCCGCTTTGGCGCGCTGTTGTTCGGCGGCGCCTGCTGCGGGCTGGCCGGCGCCTACCTGTCGCTGGTGTACACGCCGATGTGGGTGGAAAACCTGGTGGCCGGCCGTGGCTGGATCGCGCTGGCGCTGACCACCTTCGCCACCTGGCGCCCGGGCCGCGTCTGGGCCGGAGCCTGGCTGTTCGGCGGCGTCACCATCCTGCAGTTCTACCTGCAGGGCATTGGTGTATCGGTGCCGTCGCAGATCCTGTCGATGCTGCCCTATGCCGCGACCATCGTCGTGCTGGCGCTGATCTCGCGCAACCCAGCGTGGATCCGTCTGAACATGCCGGCCTCGCTGGGCAAGCCGTTCCGCCCGGGTGCCGCCTGACCGATGCTGTGGCCGTGCCTGCCCGGCGCCGCGCTGGGCAGCGCCGCGCTTTCTGTTTTTGTTTTTGCTTTTATAAAGTCCGTCAGAGACTTCAGGCTTCAACCCCTCGTAGCTCAGAGCCACAGTTGCAACCTTAATCAAAACATCGGTACTCAGTACCCCGGTCATTTCAAGGAGAAATCATGATCGTCACGCGCAGGAAAACCCTCGCCGCACTGGCTGCCACCGCCGTGCTGGCTCTCGCGGGCTGCGGCAAGAAAGAAGCCGAAAAGCCGGCGGAAAGCGCGGCTCCGGCCTCCGCTCCCGCCGCCGAGCAAAAGGCCGAGCCGCTCAAGGTCGCCTTCGTCTACATCGGCCCGGTCGGCGATGCCGGCTGGACCTACGCCCATGATGCCGGCCGCAAGGCCGTGGAAGAAAAATACGGCGACAAGGTGAAGACGTCCTTCGTCGAGAACGTGCCCGAATCCGCCGCCGATGCCGAGCGCGTGTTCCGCGATCTCGCCGGGCAAGGCAACAAGGTCATCTTCGGCACCAGCTTCGGTTACATGGAATCGATGCTCAAGGTCGCCAAGGAATTCCCGGACGTGAAGTTCGAGCACGCCACCGGCTTCAAGACCGCCGACAACCTGGCCCAGTACGACGTGCGCACCTATGAAGGCGCATACCTGGCTGGTGTGGTCGCCGGCAAGATGAGCAAGACCGGCAAGATGGGCGTGGTGGCGTCGGTGCCCATCCCCGAGGTGATCCGCAACATCGACTCGTTCACCATCGGTGCGCGCAGCGTCAACCCCAAGGCCACCGTCAAGGTGGTGTGGGTGAACAAGTGGTTTGATCCGGGCAAGGAGCGCGAAGCCGCTACCACGCTGATCGGCCAGGGCGTGGACATGCTGATGCAGAACACCGACTCCGCCGCCGTCGTGCAGACCGCACAGGAAAAGGGCGTGTACGCATTCGGCTGGGACAGCGACATGAGCAAGTTCGGCGAGAAGGCCCACCTGGCCGCCTCGGTGATCTCGTGGGGCGTCTACTACAACAAGGTGGTCGGCGACGTGCTGGCTAACCAGTGGAAGAACGGCACCACGTGGTGGGGCGTCAAGGAAGGCATGATCGACCTGAAGGGCTTCAACGCCGTGGTGCCGGATGACGTGAAGGCACTGGTGGAAGAGCGCAAGAAGGGCATCGCCGACGGCTCGGCTCCGATCTGGAAGGGTCCGCTCAAGGACAACACCGGCAAGGAACAGCTGGCCAAGGACCAGGCAGCCGACGACGGCTTCCTGCACGGCGTCAAGTTCTACGTCGAAGGCGTGGAAGGCAAGATCCCGGGCTGATCACCAGCGCCGGTTTAGCGGTTGCCGGCAGCCTGCGCTCGCAGCGCTGCCGGCACGATGGCGTGGTGCTTCTCGCGCCCCGCCACCTGCCCTGCACGTCCGTCACCGGATGTCGTTCGGGTCACCCCTCCCCCACCTGAACGCCCCGCGGAACTTGAAGCGCCGAAGATTGGCCCAAGCTATCTGCGAGTGGCGCCATCGCCCGCGCCGCTTGGCATTTGTGGAAAGTGAAGGAGGCCCCTCATGTGGAAACGATTCTCGGCACTGTGGACCCTGGTGCGCCGCGACGGCCGCCTGCTGTGGTACGCGCTTCGCCATCCCGACGCCCCACGCTGGTTGAAGCCGGCCGCGCTAGGCCTGGTGCTGTATGCCATTTCGCCCATTGACCTGATTCCCGACTTCATCCCCGGCCTTGGCCTGATGGACGATGTGGTGCTGATCCCGCTGGCGGTGCACTTCATCCTCAGGCGCCTGCCCGCGCACGTGTTGCGGCAGGCCGAGGCGCGCGCCGGCGCCCAGACGGTGCGAGCCCGCTAAACGGGCCGGCGGTTCGCACCAGGCTTGCGCTTCAGGGCAGCAGCACGGTCGTGCCAGTGGTCTTGCGGCCTTCCAGGTCGCGATGCGCCTGCGCCACATCCGCCAGCGCGTAGCGTTGGCGGACTTCAATCTTCACCCGGCCGCTGGTCACCATCTCGAACAACTCGGCCGCCATCGGCTCCAGCAATTCGCGATGGACCACATAGGTCATCAGCGTTGGCCGCGTGATGCGCAGCGAACCCTTGTTGCCCAGCACGGACAGATCGAACGGCGGCACCGGGCCGGATGCATTGCCGAACACCACCATGGTGCCGCGCGGCTTCAGGCAATCCAGCGAGCCGTTGAAGGTATCCTTGCCAACCGAGTCGTAGACCGCGGCGACGCCCTTGCCGCCGGTGATTTCCTTGACCTTGTCGACGAAGGATTCACGCGTGTAGACGATGGTGTAGTCGCACCCATGCGCGCGCGCCAGCGCGGCTTTTTCCTCGCTGCCGGCGGTACCGATCACGGTGGCGCCCAGCGCCTTGAGCCATTGGCTGGCGATCAGGCCAACGCCACCCGCGGCGGCGTGCAGCAGCACGGTGTCTCCTGCCTGCACGCGATAGCTGTCGCGCAGCAGGTACTGCGTGGTCAGGCCCTGCAGCATCATCGCCGCGCCCTGCTCGAACGAGATGGCGTCCGGCAGGCGCACCACGATATCGGCCGGCATGACCCGCACCTGCGCATAGGCGCCAGTGGGACGGCCGGCATAAGCAACACGGTCGCCCACGCTCAGGTGCCCCACGCCCGCGCCAACCGCCTCCACCACGCCGGCGCCTTCCATGCCGAGGCCAGCCGGCAGCGGCTGCTTGTACAGCCCGGTGCGGAAATACACGTCGATGTAGTTGAGGCCGACCGCCTCGTGCCGCACGCGCACCTCACCGGGGCCGGGATCCCCCACCTCGACGTCGACCCACTGCATCACCTCCGGGCCGCCGGTCTCGAAAATGCGGATGGCCTTGCTCATGTCTCGCTCCTTTTCCAGTTGCTGCGTGTTGGTATGTATTGGTACGTCTTGATGCCGAAGTGCATCAGCCCGACGCGGCTTACTCCGGGTACATCCGCCGCAGCTCCGCAATCAGCAGATCCGCGGTGGCCACATTGGTGGCACAGGGCACGTTGTGCACGTCGCAGGCGCGCACCAGGGCATTGATATCGGGCTCGTGCGGTTGCGGCGTCATGGGGTCGCGCAGGAAAATCACCACGCCCACGCGGCCTTCGGCCAGTTGCGCGCCGATCTGCAGGTCGCCGCCCCAGGGGCCGGAGAGCATGCGCGTCACCGTCAGGCCGATTTCGTCGCTCAGGCGGCCGCCCGTGGTACCGGTGGCCAGCAGTTCGCAACGGGACAGGAAATCGCGATGGCGGCCAGCAAAAGCCACGATGTCATCTTTCTTGTGGTCGTGCGCAATCAGCGCAATACGAGGGGGAGTCATCGGCATCATCCTAGCCAATCAGAGAAAGGCCGGACCCGCACGGCCCGGCCGGAAAACACCCGCGGCAGTCGCTTAGAACGTGCCGGGGTAGGCGCCGCCGTCGAGGAGCACGTTCTGCCCGGTCATGTAAGCGGCGTGGCGGCTGCACAGGAAGGCGCAGGTGGCGCCAAACTCGGCCGGCTCGCCAAAGCGGCGGCTCGGGTTCTGCGCGGCGCGGCGCTTCGAGACTTCCTCGATCGACAGGCCGGCCTGCCTGGCGCCGCCTTCCATGGTCTTGTAGAGGCGATCCGTATTGAACGGGCCGGGCAGCAGGTTGTTCACGGTCACGCCGTGCTGCGCCACTTCGCGCGCCAGGCCGGCGACAAAGCCGGTCAGGCCCGAGCGCGCGCCGTTGGACAGGCCGAGCACATCGATCGGCGCCTTCACGGCGCCGCTGGTGATGTTGACGATGCGGCCCCATTTGCGCGCGATCATGCCGTCCACCGTGGCCTTGATCAGCTCGATCGGGGTCAGCATGTTGGCGTCGATCGCCGCCAGCCAGGCGTCGCGGTCCCAGTCGCGGAAATTGCCCGGAGGCGGGCCGCCGGCATTGTTGACCAGGATGTCCAGGTCGCCCAGCTTGGCGACGGCTTCCAGCGCCAGCTTTCGCCCCGCCGGGGTGGTGATGTCGGTGGCGACCGCCATCACGCGCCGGCCGTGGCGCGCGCGCAGGTCCGCCGCGGCTTTTTCCAGCGCCTCGGCGCCGCGCGCCACGATCACCACATCCACGCCTTCGGCAGCCAGCGCGTCAGCGCAGGCAAAACCGAGGCCCTTGCTGGCGCCACACACCAGCGCATGCTTGCCGCGCAATCCTAGATCCATCTCATCGACTCCTTGTGTCATCAAGGCGGCCACCCGCCTGCTTGTTATCCAGCGTATCCATCGCATTGCCGCCGCGACGAGCAGCCTGGGCCTTGCCCGCGGCCCCGCTCTTGGCCACCCCGCGCGCCGACAGCAAATATATCCCGCCCATCACCAGCGCGCTGCCGGCGAGCTGCACGCCGGTGATCGGCTCGCCCAGCAGCCAGAAGCCCAGGAACAGGGTGGATACCGGTCCGAGCATACCCGCCTGCGACGCCATCGGCGCGCCGATGCGCGCCACCGCCACCATCGTCAGCGACACCGGCAGCACTGTGCAGAAGACGGAATTGACTAGCGAAAGCCACATCACGGGGGCCGGCTGCAGCAGCTCCGCCAGCGGGCGGCGCAGCACCAGATATTGCACCACGCAGCACGCGGTGGAAACGCACATCGCATAGGCCACCAGCCGCAGCGAACCGATGCGCTGCACCAATTCGCCTGACGCGATCAGGTAGATGCCGTAGGTCAGTGCGCTGCCGAGCACCAGCGCGGCGCCAAGCCACACCTGGGCGCCGCTCACGTCGAGATCATGCGCGAAAACCAGCACGATGCCTATATAGGCCAGCGCCAGGGAAAGCCACTGCCGCAAGCTGATGCGCCGCTTGAACAGCACGGCGCTGGCCAGCAGCACGAAGGACGGCGTGAGGAACAGGATCAGCCGCTCGAGCCCGGCCGTGATGTATTGCAAGCCGAGGAAGTCGAGGAAGCTGGACAGGTAGTAGCCGATGATGCCGAGGAACACGATGCGGCCGCGATCGGCCCAGGACAGCGCCGGCAGGCGCCGCGACTGCCACCAGCCGATCGCCATGAACAACGGCACGGCAAACAGCATGCGCAGGCTGATGACCATGACCGCATCGACCTGGTAACGGTACATCAGCTTGGCGACGATCGCCTTGCCGGAAAAAAGGATGGCGCCGACGGCAGCCACGGCCAGGCCGGCGCGCTGCGCTGCCGGCTCGGCGGCAGGCACGGTGCGGGAAAGTTGGGATGCAGACAAGAGAGAAGCCGGATAGTGGGGCCGCGCGCCGCTGGACGCGGGCGGCCCGCCAGGGACGCGAGCCATTGTATTCGAAAAGAGGCAATTGCATCCGGGGCACATTGTGCTGCGCGCAGGTGTTGGGCGGCGTGCCCCAACCCTCCCTTTGAGGAACCATCCTGCAACGCCGCCAGCCGCGGCAGCAAGCAGCAGCCTACCGCGCCGGCTACATCTTCCATACCGTGGCATGTGTCGTGCCGATGGCCGCGGTGCCTGCGTGGCGCCGCCTCCTTCCGGTGCCTCGGCTTTCGCTATGTGGGACGGCGCACCTTCACGCCGTAGCCGCCCGGCTAAGCTCTGCCAAGGAGAGTCCCGCGCTGCGTGCCGCCTTGTGCCAACCGCAGCCCTGGCGAGCCGGAACGGGGAGACTGGTCGTGGATGGCACGGACCGAAGCAAGCAATACGATGTACTGGACCTGATCCGCGCGCTGGCCGCGGGCCTGGTCTGCCTTGGCCATGTCCGGGCGCTGGTCATCGTCGACTATGCGGCGAGCGGGCCGCATGGCGGCGCGGCCGGCGTGGCGCTGCAGTTGTTCTATGCGCTATGCAGCGTCGGCCACGAATGCGTGATCGTGTTCTTCCTGCTCTCGGGCTACCTGGTGGGCGGCACCGTGCGCCGCAAGATGACGCGTGGCGACTGGTCCTGGCGCAGTTATCTGGCCGACCGCATGACACGGCTATGGATCGTGCTGCTGCCCGCGCTGCTGCTCGGGCTGTTCTGGGACAGTACCGGGATCCACCTGGCGTGGGGGCCGTTCTACCAGGGCACCGAGGGCAACGCGGCCCAGCAGATCGATATCTCGCATAACCTCGGCGCCGCGGCATTGTTTTGCAACGCGGCGTTCCTGCAAACCCTTGCCTGCCAGACCTATGGCTCCAACGGGCCGTTGTGGAGCCTGGCCAACGAATTCTGGTACTACCTCTGGTTCCCTGCGCTATACGGCGCCTGGCACCTGCGCCGCACGCCGCAGGTGTTGCTGTGCGCAGTGGCGGCGCTGGTCACGATGAGCCTGTTCCACGGCCTGGTCGAAGGCTTCTCGTTCTGGCTGCTGGGCGTGCTGGCGCAAGCCCTGGAAGCGCGGCTGACGCAGATCGCAACGATCGCGCGGCTCGCGCGGCGCAAGTGGCTGGTGCTGCCGGCGCTGCTGGTGTTCCTGGCCGCCATTGCACTGACCAAGCACAAGCCGTACGCCGATGCCGCTGTCGCGCTGGGCTTCTTCGTGCTGTTGCTGGCCGTGCTGTCGACCCGCATCCGCATCGGCCATGCTGGCTTGTCGCGCCTGGCGACGTTGGCTTCCGGGTTCTCGTACTCGCTCTACCTGACGCATTTCCCGCTGGCCCTGTTCGTCGCCGCGGCCCTGGTCAAGGTCCGCCTGCCTGTCAGCGCCGGCAGCCTGGGCCTGGCCACGCTGATCCTGCTGGGCTGCTATGCCTATGCCTTTGCGGTCTACTGGGTGTTCGAGCGCAATACCCAGCGCGTGCGCGGCCTGCTCGGGCGCCCGGCGCTGCCGGGGGCGCAGCGCGGGCAGAATATCTAGCCGCCATGCCGTTGCCTGGCCAGCCAGCCTGCCTGCCTGACTGGCAACCCTGGCAGCCAGCCTGAAACTGCCGTAAGCTCGCCGGTCGGCGCGTCAAACGCGCGCCGCATAAGAAAAACCAGGAGCATTCATGACGGCAGCACCCCTCGCTAATCTTTCCTCGCGCATTCCCGTTCCAGTCGAAAAGCAGACCGCCACCCGCCCGCTGCTGATCGCCGCCGCGATTGCCGTGCTCGCAAGCGGCTGGCTGCCCTCGGCCGCCAGCGCGGCCGATTACCCCGTCAAGCCAATCCGCTTCATCGTGCCTTACGCCGCAGGCGGCACCACCGACCTCGTGGCGCGCACGGTCGGCCAGAAGGTCGCGGAGAAACTCGGCCAGCCCGTGGTGGTCGAGAACCGCCCCGGCGCTGGCGGCAATATCGGCATGGAGGCGGTCGCCAAGGCCGCGCCGGACGGCTACACCATCGGCTTCGGCGCCATCTCGACCAATGCGTTGAACCCGCATATCTACAAGCACGTGCCGTTCGACCCGCGCAAGGATTTCACCGCGGTCAGCCTGCTTGGCACCTCGACCATCGTGCTGGAAGTCAGCAACAGCCTGCCGGTGAAGAACGTGGCCGAGCTGGTCAGCTACGCCAAGGCCCATCCCGGCCTGACCTACGCCACCGCGGGCACCGGCACGTCCATGCACCTGGCGGGCGCGATGTTCTCGCAGATGACGCAAACGGGCCTGACCCATGTGCCATACAAGGGCAGCAGCCCGGCTATCAACGACATGCTGGGCGGCCACTTGCAGGTGATGTTCGACAACCTGCCCGCCTCGCTGCCGCACATCCAGGGCGGCAAGCTGCGCGCGCTGGCGGTGGCCGGCAAGAGCCGCTCGCCGGCGCTGCCGAACGTGCCGACGCTGGCCGAGGCCGGCCTGGCGGGCTACGCCGTCGAGCCGTGGTTCGGCGTGTACGGCCCGGCCGGGCTGCCCGCGCCGGTGGTGCAGGCACTCAATGCCGCCTTCGTCGCGGCGCTGGGCAATGCGGACGTAAAGGACAAGCTCGGGCAGGCAGGCTTCAACCCCAAGGGCTCGAGCGCGGCTGACCTGCAGTCGCTGACGCTGTCCGAGTACGAGAAATTCGGCAAGGTCGCCAAGAGCGCCAGCATCTCGGTGGATTGAGCGCAGGCGGAGCTGCGCGCTTGCGGCGGGAGGATCGCCGGGGGCGCGCGGCTGCGCATCCATTACAATCCGGCTGCAACGGGCCCTCGCGCCCACTCCTGCCGCCTACCCGCCATGAAGCAAGATCCGCGTTTCCCCAAGCTGTACATCCTCGATCACCCGCTGATCCAGCACAAGCTCTCCCATATGCGCGACAAGGACACCTCCACGCGCACGTTCCGCGAGCTGCTGCGGGAGATCACGCTGCTGATGGGCTATGAAATCACGCGCGACCTGCCGCTGACCACGCGCCGCATCGAGACGCCCTTGGTGGAGCTGGACGCACCGGTGATCGCCGGCAAGAAACTCACCATCGTGCCGGTGCTGCGCGCCGGCGTGGGCATGAGCGACGGCCTGGTCGAGCTGATTCCCTCGGCCCGCATCGGCCATATCGGCGTCTACCGCGACGACCAGCACCGCCCGGTGGAATACCTGGTGCGCCTGCCCGACGTGGAAGACCGCAGCTTTATCCTGTGCGACCCGATGGTTGCCACCGGCTACTCCGCCGCGCATGCGGTGGATGTGCTCAAGCGCCGCGGTGTCAAGGACGATGCGATTACGTTCGTGGCGCTGGTAGCTGCGCCGGAAGGCGTCGAAGTATTCCAGAAGGCACATCCCGGCGTGAAACTGTTCGTCGCCTCCCTGGACAGCCACCTGGACGAGCACGCGTACATCATCCCCGGCCTGGGCGATGCGGGCGACCGGCTGTTCGGCACCAAGAACTGAGTTTTACTGCCCGCCCCGAGGCCAATCCCAGGATCCGGACCCGATACGAACGCTGTCTGCGCCCGGCTTGACCGGCCTCAATCTCCCTGGCCCCTGCTCTCCCTAGACTATCGGCAGCGGCATACCGGACGGTGTGCCTCACCTGACTTGGGAGACCCACATGGCAGCCTTGAAGATCCTGTTTTCGACCCCCACCGGGCTGATGAGCCTGGCCGTCATTGCCTTCATCATCGGCATGGGCTGGTTCTTCACCCGGCTGTTCCTGCGCAAGATGCGGGAGGACGAGGCAGCGGCGCAACGCCGCTAAGAGGCAAGCCCCGCGCGCTGGCGTGATCGCCGACGGACCGGCTGGCCGATACCACGCCATGGCTATGCGCCGCGCCCACCGATCTCGCCGGGCGTGGCACACCGGAGCGGCCTAGGTGTGCCCCCCGTACCCTACTTCTTCTTGCCTGAGCCCAGCAAGCTGCCCAGCACGCCGCGAATCAGCTCGCGCCCGACCTGCGAGCCTACCGTGCGCGCAGCCGACTTGGCCATCGACTCCAAGATGGAATCGCCGCGCCCGGTCTTGCCCGTGCCCTTGGTCAGCCCGCCGAAGATCTCGCCCGCCTGTTCCAGCCAGCCGCCGCCCTGTGCGGGCGGGGCTTCGGGCTGGCCGGCCGTGGGCACGGGCGCGGGTGCGCCGCCGCCAGCAGCGGGAGCAGCCGCGGGCACGGCGGCACGGCCCTTGAGCTTCTCGTAGGCCGACTCGCGATCGATGGTCTGCTCATAGGTGCCGGCCACCAGCGAGTTCGCCAGCAACTGTTTGCGCTCGTCGTCGGTGATCGGGCCGATCCGGCTGCCAGGCGCCAGCACCCAGGCGCGCTCCGTCATGCCGGGGATGCCCTTGGCGTCCAGCAACGACACCAGCGCCTCGCCCACGCCGAGCTCCCCGATGGCTTTTTCCAGATCCAGCCCCGGCTTGGCCCGCATGGTGGTAGCCGCCACCTTGACGGCCTTCTGGTCACGCGGCGTGAAGGCGCGCAGCGCGTGCTGCACGCGGTTGCCAAGCTGGCCCAGCACGGTATCGGGGATGTCGACAGGATTCTGCGTGACGAAATACACGCCAACGCCCTTGGAGCGGATCAGCCGCACCACCTGCTCGATCTTGTCAAGTAGTGCCTTGGGCGCATCGTTGAACAGCAGGTGCGCCTCGTCGAAAAAGAACACCAGCTTGGGCTTGTCAAGATCGCCCGCCTCGGGCAGTTTCTCGAACAGCTCCGACAACAGCCAGAGCAGGAAAGTGGCGTAGAGCTGGGGCGAATTCAGCAGCTTGTCGGCGGCCAGGATGTTCACCACGCCCTGCCCGTTCTCGGTCTGGATGAAGTCGTCCAGGTTGAGCATGGGCTCGCCGAAGAACACGTCGGCGCCTTGCGACTCCAGCGCCATCAGCCCGCGCTGGATGGCCCCGATCGAGGCCGCGGAGATGTTGCCGTATTCGGTGGTGAACTGCCCGGCGTTGTCGCCCACATACTGCAGCATGGCGCGCAGGTCCTTGGCGTCGAGCAGCAGCAGCCCGTTGGCGTCAGCGATGCGGAAGACCAGGTTGAGCACGCCCTGCTGGGTGTCGTTGAGTTCCAGCATGCGCGACAGCAGCAGCGGCCCCATATGGGAGACCGTGGCGCGCACGGGATGGCCCTTTTGCCCGAACACATCCCACAGGGTGGTGGGGCAGGCGCCCCACACCGGCTCGGGCAGGCCGAGCTCGGCCAGGCGTGCCTTGAGTTTGTCGGAGAGCTTGCCCGGCTGGGAAATGCCGGTCAGGTCACCTTTGACATCAGCCATGAAGACCGGCACGCCCAGCCGGGAGAAGCCCTGGGCCAGGCTTTGCAGGGTCACGGTCTTGCCGGTGCCGGTGGCGCCGGTGATCAAGCCGTGCCGGTTGCCCATCTCGGGCAGCAGGGCAAGTTCCAGCTCGGCGTTCTTGGCGATGATGATGGGTTCGGCCATGGTCTCTCTGGTTGGCAAGCCGCGCGGCGCTTTCGCCGCGACCGTCCCCGCCCTTCCCGGCGGCGCCCGTGATCGGGAGGCCGGCGGCGGCGGGGCCGCGTGATAAAATGCTTGGCTGATTATGCCAGCCCCCAAGGCCGGCTCACAGACACATAAACCACCCGGCGCGCCGCCAGCGAGCACCCGTTGCCCGCCCGGCACAGCCGGCGCGCAAAGCCAAGGCGCGCGCGTCAAACATTTTCCGCTTCGGAGAGAATCATGGCCGGTCACTCAAAATGGGCCAATATCAAACACAAGAAGGCCGCGGCTGACTCCAGGCGCGGCAAGGTCTGGACCCGCCTGATCAAGGAAATCACCGTCGCCGCGAAGCTCGGCGGCGCTGATCCCGACTCCAACCCGCGCCTGCGCCTGTCCATGGACAAGGCAATGGATGCGAACATGCCCAAGGACAACATCCAGCGCGCCATCCAGCGCGGCGTGGGTGGCCTGGAAGGCGCCAACTACGAAGAAATCCGCTACGAGGGCTACGGCCTTGCCGGCGCGGCGATCATCGTCGACTGCCTGACCGACAACCGTACCCGTACCGTCGCCGAAGTGCGTCATGCCTTCTCCAAGAACAGCGGCAACATGGGCGCGGAAGGCTCCGTGGCATTCATGTTCACCCATTGCGGCCAGTTCCTGTTTGCTCCCGGCACGCCCGAGGACAAGCTGATGGAAGCCGCGCTGGAAGCCGGCGCCGACGACGTGGTCACCAACGACGACGGCTCGATCGAAGTGCTTTGCCCGCCCAATGACTTCGGCACGGTCAAGGCCGCGCTGGAAGCCGCGGGCTTCAAGGCCGAGATGGCCGACGTCACGATGAAGCCGCAGAACGAAGTCAGCTTCGCCGGCGACGATGCCATCAAGATGCAAAAGCTGCTCGACGCCCTGGAAAACCTGGACGACGTGCAGGAAGTCTTCACCAACGCGGTGATCGAGGAGTAAGGCGGGGATCGGACAAGACCTCGCCTCACGGCGGCAGCGCGGTTCGATGAGCCATGGCTGCCGCTTTTCGCATTTCGCATGCGTCATTTTTTCTGGCAGTAGATCATGAAAGTATTGGTTGTCGGCTCGGGTGGTCGTGAACACGCGATGGCCTGGAAATTGGCCCAGTCGCCCAAGGTGCAGGTGGTGTACGTGGCGCCGGGCAACGGCGGCACCGCGCTCGACAAGCGGCTGCAGAATGTGCCCCTGACCGATCCGGAAGTGCTCGCCGCCTTCGCCGAGCGCGAAGGCGTGAGCTTCACCGTGGTCGGCCCCGAAGCGCCGCTGGCGGCCGGCATCGTCGATATCTTCCGTGCCAAGGGCCTGCGCATCTTCGGCCCGACGCAGGCGGCGGCCCAGCTGGAATCCTCCAAGGATTTCGCCAAGGCCTTCATGCAGCGCCACGGCATCCCGACCGCCGCCTACCAGACCTTCAACGACGCCGCCGCCGCGCACGCGTATATCGATGCGCAAGGCGCGCCGATCGTGATCAAGGCCGACGGCCTGGCCGCCGGCAAGGGCGTGGTGGTTGCCGCCACGCTGGCAGAAGCGCACGCCGCGGTCGACATGATGCTGGCCGACAATCGCCTCGGCGACGCCGGCGCACGCGTGGTGATCGAGGAATTCCTCGAGGGCGAGGAAGCCAGCTTCATCGTGCTGGTAGACGGCAAGAACGTCCTGGCACTCGCCACCAGCCAGGACCACAAGCGCCTGCTCGATCACGACGCCGGCCCCAATACCGGCGGCATGGGCGCGTACTCGCCGGCCCCCGTGGTCACGCCCGCGCTGCATGCCCGCGCGCTGCGCGAGATCATCATGCCGACCGTGCGTGGCATGGAAAAAGACGGCATCACGTACACCGGATTCCTCTATGCCGGCCTGATGATCGACAGCGAAAGCAACCTGAAGACGCTGGAGTTCAACTGCCGCATGGGCGACCCGGAAACCCAGCCGATCCTGGCGCGCCTGAAGACCGATCTGGTCGATGTGATGGAGCACGCCGTCAACGGCAAGCTCGACGAGATCGAACTGGACTGGGACCGCCGCACCGCGCTGGGCGTGGTGATGGCCGCCTTTGGCTATCCCGATGCGCCGCGCAAGGGCGATGCCATTACCGGCATCCCGGCCGAGACCGACGACAGCGTGACCTTCCACGCCGGCACCACGCTCAACGATGGCACGCTGCTGACCACGGGCGGACGCGTACTGTGCGTGGTCGGGCTGGCCGATACCGTCAAGGCGGCACAGCGCGCGGCTTATGGCGCGGCCGAGAAGATCCACTTCGACGGCATGCAGTACCGTACCGACATCGGCTACCGTGCCATCAAACGGTAAGGGACGATAAATCTGCTGCGCGACCCATGGCGAGCCCTGCGGTGCCCGCCATGGGCTGCCCACTACGATTTCTTCGCCCTTTACGGTGGTTCGTGCTGAATTAGCCGAATCCGGCCAGGCGTTGCCTCAGCCAGTACAATCATGACATCGCCATGACGGCCGGGCAGGTTGACTGACCTGCCCGGCCGTCACCGCTCCGGCTCACCCGCCCGCCCGCATACCATGATCGATTCCCAGGCAGTCCGTGCCTATCTGCTCGGTCTGCAAGACCGTATCACCGACGCTGTTGCCGCCATCGACGGCAAGGCGTTTTCGACCGATGCCTGGGAGAAGCCGCCCACCGAGCGCCTGCGCGGCAGCGGCCGCACCCGTATCCTGGAAGGCGGCGCCGTGATGGAGCGGGCCGGCGTGGGCTTCTCGCATGTGCGGGGCGATGCGCTGCCGCCGTCGGCTACCGCCAACCGGCCGGAGCTCGCCGGGCGGGGCTTCGAGGCGATGGGCGTGTCGCTGGTGTTCCACCCGCGCAATCCCTTTGTCCCCACCGTGCACATGAACGTGCGCTGCCTGATGGCGGTGAAGGACGGTGCCGAGCCGGTGTGGTGGTTCGGCGGCGGCATGGACCTGACGCCTTACTACGGCAACGCTGGCGACTGCGCGCACTTCCACGCCACCTGCCGCGACGCCCTCGCCCCCTATGGCGATGACCTCTACCCGCGTTTCAAGCAATGGTGCGACGAGTATTTCTTCCTCAAGCACCGCGGCGAAGCGCGCGGCATTGGCGGCATCTTCTTCGATGACTTCTCCGCACTCGGCTTCGAGCACAGCTTCGCCATGACGCAATCGGTTGGCGACGCCTTCCTGGACGCCTACCTGCCGATCCTGCAGGCGCGCAAGGACATGGCTTACGGCGAGCGCGAGCGCGAGTTCCAGGCCTACCGGCGCGGCCGCTATGTCGAGTTCAACCTGGTGTTCGACCGCGGCACGCACTTCGGGCTGCAATCGGGCGGCCGCAGCGAGTCGATCCTGATGTCGATGCCGCCGCTGGCCAGCTGGCGCTACGACTGGCAGCCGGAACCGGGCAGCGCGGAGGCCGCGCTGTACACGGACTTCCTGCCCGTGCGCGAGTGGGCCTGACGGCAACCCCATGGCACACGACATCGCACGATCGCTCACCGCCAACGCGGCAGACGCAGCAGGCTCGACCAAGAGCAACCGCCCCTACCGCCTCGGCATTCTCGGCGGCACCTTCGATCCGCCCCACATCGGCCACGTGGCGCTCGCCCGCCTCTGCATCGAACATCTCGAGCTCGACGAGCTGGTCTGGATCCCCACCGGCCAATCGTGGCAAAAAGGCGACGACGTCACCCCTGCCGCCGACCGCCTGGCCATGACCGAACTGGCCGCGCAGGCATTGTCCGACACCCGCGCGCTGGTCCATGCCAGCCGTATGGAAGTCGACCGCGCCGGCCCCAGCTACACCGTGGATACCGTGCATGAACTGCGCGAGCACTATGGCCCCGATGCCTCGCTGGCGTGGCTCATGGGCGCCGACCAGTTGCTGCGCCTGCACACCTGGCATGGCTGGCAAGCGCTGTTCGCGCACGTCCACCTTTGCGTGGCGACGCGGCCCGGTTTCGACCTGGCGGAACTGGACGGTCCGGTACGCCAGGAGCTCGCGCAACGGCGTGCGTCCACCGACCTGATACAATCCATGCCCTCCGGCCGCATGTGGATCGACCAGACGCTCGCCGTCGACCTCTCCTCCACCGCCCTACGCCAACGCCTGGCTGCCGGACAACCGGCAGATGACCAGCTGCCGTCCGGCGTGGCACACTACATCGCGAGCCGCGGCCTGTATCGGCCGACGCAGTCGGATCTGCCCATCCCGGCCCGCCCCCAAACCGATCTCAGCTGAACTGAAAAAAGCACCATGGATATTCGCAAACTGCAACGCGCCATCGTCGACGGCCTCGAAGATGTCAAAGCGCAGGACATCAAGGTGTACGACACCACCCACCTGACCGAGCTGTTCGACCGGGTGGTGATCGCCAGCGGGAGCTCGAACCGCCAGACCAAGGCGCTGGCCGCCTCGGTCCGCGATACCGTCAAGGAAGCCGGCGGCCATATCGTTGCGGTGGAAGGGCTGGAAACGGGCGAATGGGTGCTGGTGGACTGCGGCGACGCCGTCGTCCACATCATGCAGCCCCAGCTGCGCATGTACTACAACCTGGAAGAACTCTGGGGTGACAAGCCGGTACGCCTGAAGCTGTCCACGGCCAAGAAGGGCCTGGCCAAGGCCAGCGAGCCGATCGACGGCGAAGACGAAGACGACGCCCCGGTCGTGCGCACCGCGCGCCGCGCCACCGGCCTGCGCCCGGCATTGGCCCGTCTGCCCGAAGGCATGAAAGAGCCTTCGCCGCCGCTTGGCCACGAAGACACGGACCCGGACGCTATCGCCACCAACCGCGCCCCGACCGTGCAAAAACGCCTGACCA
Organism: Cupriavidus basilensis; assembly: GCF_000832305.1. Classification (NCBI taxonomy): domain Bacteria; kingdom Pseudomonadati; phylum Pseudomonadota; class Betaproteobacteria; order Burkholderiales; family Burkholderiaceae; genus Cupriavidus; species Cupriavidus basilensis. Next base: position 1,050,130 of record NZ_CP010536.1, on the reverse strand, counting down.
GCGCGCTGGGCTCGGCACCGGCACGCAAGGCGCCGGCCAAGACGGCCGCGCCGCGCAAGACCGCAGCCGGCACCGGCGTGGCACGCAAGACCGCCACCAAGACGGCTGCGACCAAGACTGCCGCCAAGGCGCCGGCCAAGACGGCGGCCGCCAAGGCTCCGGTCGCGCGCAAGCGCGCCACCCGCTCGGCCTGAGCCGGACCGGTCCGCTTGCCGCCATGCAGTTGCTGATCGTGGCCGTTGGCCACAAGATGCCCGGCTGGATCGAAACCGGATTCGCGGAGTACGCGAAGCGCATGCCGCCCGAGCTGCGCATCGAGCTGCGCGAAATCAAGCCCGAGACGCGCTCGTCGAGCAATAACGCCACCACCGTGATGCAACGCGAGGCGGCCCGCATCGAGGCCGCGCTGCCCAAGCAATGCCGCATCGTGGCGCTGGACGAGCGCGGGCGCGACCTCACCACGGTACAGCTCGCCGCCCAGCTGGGCGACTGGCAGCGCGAAGGCGGCGATGTCGCCTTCCTGATTGGCGGCGCCGACGGCCTCGATCCCGCCCTGAAGGCCCGCGCGCAAACCCTGCTGCGCCTGTCCAGCCTGACCATGCCGCACGGCATGGTGCGCGTGCTGCTGGCTGAGCAGCTCTATCGCGCCTGGTCGGTCACGCAGAACCACCCTTACCACCGCGCCTGAGACCAGGCGCGCCCGTGTCGCGCACCGGGCGAGGCCGAGGGTACAATGCGACCGAAGCGGCGCATGCGCTGCAACCGCATTTGGCATGCCCTACCCCACCGCCCTGCCGTGACCCATACCTTCCTCTATCTCGCCTCCCAGAGCCCGCGCCGGCGTGAGCTGCTGACCCAGCTTGGCGTTGCCTACGAATTGCTGCTGGCCGACGACAACGAAGACGCCGAGGCGCTGGAAGTCGTGCTGCCGGGTGAGAGCCCGGACGACTACGTGCAGCGCGTATGCGCGCTCAAGGCCGAAGCCGCGCTGCGCCGGCGCGAGCGGCGCGCCCTGCCCGACGCCCCCATCCTGACCTCGGACACCACCGTCTGCCTGGACGGCGAAATCCTCGGCAAGCCCGCCGACGACGCCGATGCCGCCCGCATGCTGGCCGCCCTGTCCGGGCGCACCCACCGCGTGCTGACCGCGGTAACCGTGGTTTCCGCGCTCGGCCAGCGCCACGCGCTGTCGGTCTCCGAGGTGAGCTTTCGCACCATGACCGCCGACGAGATTGCCGCCTATGTTGCCAGCGGTGAACCGGCCGGCAAGGCCGGCGCCTATGGCATCCAGGGCCGCGCGGCCGAGTTCGTCGAGCGAATCGACGGCAGCTATTCGGGTATCATGGGTTTGCCCCTGTTCGAGACGGCTTCGCTGCTCAGACAGGCCCATCTGCGGTTCTGAGAACCCCGCCGCCGCCCATCCGTTCGCGCTTCAAGCTGCTGCCCCCGTGGCCACGGCAGCGCCCGCGGGACGCATGGCAGCGCAATGCGGACAACCACCTGGCCGGTCAGCCGGCGACGAGTTTCATCCACTATGACTGAAGACATCCTCGTCAACATCACACCGCAGGAAACACGCGTGGCCATCGTGCAGCAGGCCGCCGTGCAGGAACTCCACGTCGAGCGCACACTGTCGCGCGGGCTCGTCGGCAACATCTACCTCGGCAAGGTCGTGCGCGTGCTGCCCGGCATGCAGTCCGCCTTCATCGATATCGGGCTGGAGCGCGCCGCCTTCCTCCACGTCGCCGACATCTGGCACCCGCGCGATCCGGACAAGAACGCCAACGCCGCGCCGCTTGCCATCGAAAAGACACTCTACGAAGGCCAGGCCCTGATGGTCCAGGTCATCAAGGACCCGATCGGCACCAAGGGCGCGCGCCTGTCCACGCAGGTCAGCATTGCCGGACGCACCCTGGTCTACCTGCCGCAGGACCCGCACATCGGCATCTCCCAGCGCATCGAGGGCGAGGTCGACCGCGAAGCCCTGCGCGCCCGCGTGCAAGGGCTGGTGCCGGCGGATGAGCGCGGTGGCTTCATCGTGCGCACCATCGCCGAGGAATCCAGCAACGAAGAACTCGGCAATGACATCGCCTACCTGCGCAAGATCTGGGCTTCGATCCGCCAGAACGCCACCACGCTGCCCGCGCCCAACCTGCTCTACCAGGACCTCAACCTGGCCCAGCGCGTGCTGCGCGACTTCGTCAACGACGCCACCAACGTGATCCAGGTGGACTCGCGCGAGAACTTCCAGAAGCTGGTCGAGTTCGCCCAGGAGTACACCCCCGCGGTGCTGCCACGCCTGTCGCACTACACCGGCGAGCGTCCCGTCTTCGATCTCTTCAATATCGACGCCGAGATCGAGAAGGCGCTGTCGCGCCGGGTCGACCTCAAGTCCGGCGGCTACCTGATGATCGACCAGACGGAGGCCATGACCACCATCGACGTCAACACCGGTGGCTACGTCGGGGCGCGCAACTTCGACGACACGATCTTCAAGACCAACCTGGAAGCGGCGCATACGATTGCGCGCCAGCTGCGGCTGCGCAACCTGGGCGGCATCATCATCATCGATTTCATCGATATGGAAAACACCGAGCACCGCGACCAGGTGCTCTCGGAACTCAAGCGCGCGCTGTCGCGCGACCGCACCCGCATCACCGTCAACAGCTTCTCGCAGCTCGGGCTGGTGGAGATGACCCGCAAGCGCACGCGCGAGTCTCTCGCGCACGTGCTGTGCGAGCAATGCCCCGTGTGCACGGGCAAGGGCCAGGTCAAGACGCCGCGCACGGTCTGCTACGACATCCTGCGCGAGATCATGCGCGAATCGCGCCAGTTCAACCCGCGCGAGTTCCGCATCCTTGGCTCGCAGCACGTGATCGATTTGTTCCTGGAGGAAGAAAGCCAGCATCTGGCCATGCTCGGCGACTTCATCGGCAAGCCAATCTCGCTGCAGGTGGAATCGACGTTCCACCAGGAACAGTACGACATTATTTTGATGTGATCAGGAACGGCGTCAGGCACCCCTCGCGGCTGCCTGATGCTGCGCGGCACCCTCATTCAGGAATCCCCGGATCAAGCGCACCAGGTTGTCCTCCAGTTCAGGATCGGCCAGCAGGGTTTCGTCCGCCGCCAGCGCGCTGCGCATCACGCCCATGACGGCCTGCGTGAGGACGAAGGCGGCCATCGGCCGCATGGCAAGCGCGCGGTTCTCGGCGTCCACGGCGTGGCCCGAACTGAGCCACTGCGCGACCTGCGCCGCGGAGCCTTCCAGCGCCTGCCTGCTGCCCGAGGCCAGCGCTACCTCCAGCAAGAGCTTGCGCACGCGGTGACGGCCGCCAAATGCACTTAGCAGTGCACGCACCAATAGCCTGGCGCGCACCGTGGGGTCGGGCGTGCCGGGCGTACCCAGCAAGAGGCCCAAGCGCCCCATCACGCTCTCGATCTCCCGGCGCCCCAGTGCTTCCATCACTTCCTGCTTGTTCGAGAAATATTGGTAGAGCGTACCGATGCTGATGCCGGCCACCTCGGCGATCCGGTTGGTGCTCAAACCCTCCAGCCCCTCCTTGTCCAGGAGGCGGATGGTCGACTCAAATATGAGTTCCAGCTTCTCCAGCGACCGCGCCTGCATCGGCCGGCGCCGCCTGGGGCCGCTGTCTTCAGGGGTTTGCAGGGTCATGGCGTGGACTCCGGAACGCGAGTAAGCAAACCTGATACTAGCTCATATAATCATCCGCATACTATCCCCTTCGTGCTCCGGGAGCGGTCATGACCCGTCTGGAAATCCTTCAGCTCTATGCCTTGCCGGTGGTGGTCGGCGCGTCCCTGATGGAAGCGCTGGTGCTGCACTGGCGCAAGCCCGGCACGTTCGACTGGCATGAGGCATGGCTGTCGCTGGTAGACCTGGCCGGGCGCAAGATCCTGGTCCTCCTGCCCTTGTCGCTGGCGGCGCCCGTGTTCGCGCTAGCCTGGGAACACCGCCTGCAAACCATCGTGCTCAACAGCTGGCTGCTGGGCACGGCCTTGTTCATCGGCCAGGAGTTCTGCTACTACTGGTACCATCGCGCGGCGCACCGCGTGCGCTTCTTCTGGGCCACGCACGCCGTCCATCACTCGCCTAACCAGCTCACCTTGTCGACGGCTTACCGCCTTGGCTGGACCGGCAAGCTGACAGGCACCACGCTGTTTTTCACGCCCCTGGTGTGGCTGGGCTTTCCGCCCGAGGTGGTGATCGCGACCTTGTCGCTGAACCTGCTCTATCAATTCTGGATTCACGCGACCTGGATCCCGCGGCTCGGCTGGCTGGAATATGTCCTGAATACGCCGTCCGCGCATCGGGTTCATCACGCCGCCAATATCGAATACCTGGATGCCAACTTCGGCGGCGTGCTGATCGTCTTCGACAGGCTCTTCGGCACCTACGTGGCAGAGCGCGACGACGTGCCGTGCCGCTATGGGCTGGTCACCCCGATGCGCTCGCGCAATCCGCTGCGTGTCGAGTTCCAGCAGTGGCTCGACCTTGGACGGGACCTGGCGCAAGCACGCAGCCTGGGGGCGATGCTCGGCTTTCTCTTCCTGCCGCCCGGCTGGCGCCCCGACGGACAGGGCCACACTACTGAAGCGCTTCGCCGTCAGCTCGCGCTTGCCGGCCACCTTGCCTCGGAGGGCAGCGGCACCGCACCGAAGTAGCGAGAGCGGTGCGCGTGCGCACGCTTTCCTCTCGCCTTCCTTGCCTCATCCTCTATAAATATGGAGACGGGTGTGCGCATTCAGATTGCCTCGCGGGCACCGGGCGCAAGGAGTCACCATGAAGAAAAAGCGCTTGCTCTTGTGGCCTCTAGCTGCCGCATTGGCGGCATGCACGGTGACACTGCCTCCTCCCACCCCGCCGGCTGCGCGCGTACCCGAGACACAAAGGGCCCCCGCCCCCGTGGCGCGGGAGCGCGCCACGCCCATTCCCCCCCACGACATCGATATCGCCGCCAATTGCCAGCGCACGGAGGAAGACGGCTTTCGCGAGGATGCCCATATGCGGGTGGCCAGCAACGATGTGCGCAGCCTGAGCTGGAAGCTATGGGTGGGCCGGCATGGCTCCTGCCACTTCGATCTCACCGAGTTCCGCCAGGTGCGCAGGACCCCGCATATCGAACTGCAGGCGATCGATGGCAGCGGCTGCACGCTGATGGTCTGGCAGGACCCGCGGCGCGTCACGCTGGCGCATGCGCATTGCGAGCAGCATTGCACCCCGGGTATCTACGAGCAAGCCTGGCCCGTGCTGTTCGATCCGCGCAGCGGCACATGCGCGCAGATCCGCTAGACATAATGTATTGACCTGCCGGGCCGTCGACGGCAAGCGCGGCTCAGCGCTCGCGCAGGCGCGCCGCCGCGCGCGTCAGCGGCTTGGCCAGCACGGTGGTGGCCAGCGCCATCAGCAGCAGGCCGGAGAAGGCCGTCATGCCGATCAGCCCGGCTTCGAACAAGATTCCCAGCACGACCACTTCCATCAGCCCCTTGGTCTGGACCAGTGCGCCCAGCATCCAGGCCTCGCGCCGCGGCAGGCCGGCCAGGCGTGCCGGCAATGCGGCCCCGACCACCTTGCCGGCCACCGCGACCATGGTGCTCAGGCCGAACACCAAAAGCGTCGCCTGACCGCCGATGGCGATGTCGGTACGCAGCCCGGTCATCAGGAAGAAGAACGGCATCAGGACCACCACGGTGGCCGGCTCGAGCTGGCGCCGGAGCTCGCCGGCCGCATCGCGCGGCAGCACGACGCCCGCGAGGAAGCCGCCGAGGATGTAGTGCAGGCCGATCGATTCGGAGATCAGCGCCGAGCCGAAGATCAACACCGCAACCAGCGCCAGGCGTGCATCAACGGCGGCCATCCGCGGCAGCATGCGCGCCAGCAGCGGGCGTACCAGCCACAGCATCGCACCAACGTAGGCAAGGCCCAGGCAAGCCAGCCGCAGGAAGTCATAGCTTGAGGAACGACCCGCGCTGGCGAGGATGGCCGACAGCACCAGCCAGATGGCCGCATCGCTGAAGGCGGCGCAGCCGACCGCCAACTGGCCGGGCACGGAGTCGGACAGCTTCATTTCCCGCAGGATCGCCCCCAGCACCGGCAGCGCCGTCACCGCCATGGACACCCCCACGGCGAAAGCGAATTGCCAGGCGGATGCCGCATGCCCTACGGCATCCGGGGTGGCGTAGGCCAGCCAGGCGCCAGCTGCCGTGCCGAGCGCGAACGGCACCAGCACGCTGCCCAGCGCGGCCGCCATCGCAATGCGCCGTATCCCTGGCTGCTGCGCGCCGCCGATGTGCAAGCCGGAGAGGAAGGCAAACAGCACCACCGCCAGCCATTGCAGCCCGCTAAGCGCGGATAGCTGCGCCGGCCCGAACAGGGCCTGCCAGCCTTGCGGCCACAGCGCGCCAAGCAGGGACGGCCCGAGCAGGATGCCGCCCACGATCTGCATGGCCACCAGCGGCACGATGCTGCCGATGCGCAGCCCGCGCCACAGGATGAACGGTGTACCGACCACCAGGCAGGCCTGGGCAAAGAAAAGCGAAACGGGATTCAAGGCGACGGGCGGATCGAGTGAAGTGGAACAAGGACGTGGGCGCGCCGGGCGCCCACCGGGCGTGCATCCAGAGGCGCTACTTAGCCTTCGGCACACGCCCCATCAGGTAGAACTCTTCGTTTGGCCGCATGCTGATGGTGTTCGCCATGCGGTTGGACAGGCCGAAAAAGGCGGTGATGGCCGCGATATCCCAGGCGTCCTCGTGGCTGAACCCATGCGTGGCCAACGCCGCGAAATCGGCATCGCCAACCTCGGCCGAGGCCTCGCAGACCTTGAGGGCGAAGTCGAGCATGGCGCGCTGGCGCGGCGTGATGTCGGCCTTGCGGTAATTGACGGCCACCTGGTCAGCCAGCGTCGGCTTTTTCTCGTAGATGCGCAGGATGGCGCCGTGCGCCACCACGCAGTACAGGCACTGGTTGGCGCCCGAAGTGGCCACCACGATCATCTCGCGCTCGCCCTTGGACAGGCCGCCCTCCTTGAGCATCAGCGCGTCGTGGTAGGCAAAGAAGGCGCGGAACTCATCCGGCCGGTGGGCCAGCGTCAGGAACACGTTCGGCACGAAGCCGGCCTTGTCCTGGACTTCCAGGATGCGGGCCCGGATGTCCTCGGGCAGGTCAGCGATGGCGGGAACCGGGTAACGGCTCAGTGGCGGCGATGCGGTCATGGTGGTCTCCTTCGGGGGTGCACCCCTCTTTGCACTGCGCATGAACCGCCCGCGCTAGCTGCCGCGGGCAGCGGGAATCTGGCCGGCTGCGCCGGCTTACTGGGTGGCGAACTGGATCCTGTGCAGCCCGGCGTAGAGTCCCTCGGCCGACAGCAGTTCGTCGTGGGTGCCGTGCTCGGCCACCCGCCCGTGGTCGAGCACCACGATGCGATCGGCATTCTCGATGGTGGACAGGCGGTGTGCGATGACCAGCGTGGTCCGGCCAACCATCAGGGCTTCCAGCGCGGCCTGCACCTGGCGCTCCGATTCGGAGTCGAGCGCCGAGGTGGCTTCGTCGAGAATCAGGATCGGCGCGTCCTTGTACAGCGCGCGCGCGATCGCCATGCGCTGGCGCTGGCCGCCGGACAGCTTCATGCCGTTGTCGCCGATATTGGTCTCGAGCCCTTGCGGCAGGCCCTTGATCACATCGGTCAGGTAAGCGGCGGCCAGCGCGCGCTCGACGCGTGCCATGTCGATTTCGGCCGCCGGATGCACGCCATAGGCCACGTTGGCGGCAACCGTGTCGTTGAACAGCACCACGTCCTGGCTGACAAAGGCAATCTGGCGGCGCAGGTCATGCAGCGAGAAGGCGTCGATGGTCTTGCCGTCCAGCAAGATGCGGCCCTCGGTCGGGTCGAAGAAGCGCGGCACCAGGTTGACCAGCGTGGTCTTGCCGCTGCCCGACGGCCCCACCAGTGCCACGACTTCACCAGCGCTGACGTTGAAGTTGATGTTGTCCAATGCCGGGCGGGCGGCCTCGCCGTAGCGGAAGCCCACCTTCTCGAACACCAGCTCGCCGCGCGCGCGCTCAAGCGGCAAGCCGCCGTCCTGCGGCTCGATCGGCTCGTCGATCAGGCCAAAGATCATCTCGGCCGCGGTCAGGCCGCGCTGCAGCGGCTGGTTCAGGTCGGTCAGGTGCTTGAGCGGCGAGACCAGCAGCAGCATCGCCATCACAAAGCCGGTGAAGCTGCCCACCGTAGTGTGGTTGGTCTGCGACTGGATCATCGCGATGGTGAGGATGACCGACAGCGCCAGCGCCGCCAGGAACGCCGTGACGGGCTGGTTCAGCCCGCCGGCCACCGCCATGCGCATGGAATAGCCACGCAGGCGCTCGGCCATGGCCGCGAAACGCGACGTCTCATAAGCCTCGCCGCCATGCAGCTTGACCACCTTGTAGCCACCAGCGGCTTCCTCGACCACGTAGGCCGCGGTGTTGGTCAGCGCCTGGTGATCGCGATTAAGGCGCCGCAGGCGGCGATTGACCTTGGCCATGACGAAACCGATCACCGGCAGGATCACCGCCACCACCAGCGTCAGGCTCCAGTTGGTATAGAACAGGTAGACCAGCAGCGCCAGCACGGTGAGCGAATCGCGCACCAGGGTGATCAGCACCCCGGTCAGGATCTGCATGACCTGGTTGACCTCGAAGATCACGGCATTGATCAGCGACGCTGCGGTATTGCGATGGTAGAACAGCGCGGGCGCATGCAGCATGCGCTCGAACATCTGCATCCGCATTTTCAGCAGCACCCGGTTGGAGATCAGGGCGAGCAGGTAGCCGGAAGCAAACTGCGCCACCCCGCGGACCAGTGCCACGCCAATCAGCAGGGCCGGCACGTGCCAGAGCTTGCCGGCATATGCGCCGCCGAAACCGTTGTCGAGCAGGTCATTAACGACCTTGGGCATGATCCCTTCTGCACCAGCCACCGCCGCCATCGCGATAATGGCAACGATGAAGACGCGCATTTCCGGACGCAGGTAGGACCAGACTCGCTTCAGGGTGTCGGCTTCCTGTGCCGGGGGCGCATTTTGTTCTTGGACTTTCACGTTTTCTCCACCCCGTCGGCGCGGGGATACTTTGCTTGTACCGCGGCCAGCCCGAGCAACAGCCCGATGATGCCGGCATAAAAAACAATATTTGCCTGGTGCGCCATCGTCACCTGGGTCAGGCCGCTGATCAGGCTGGCCATGACGACGCCGATGCCGGAAGCGCACACGCTGATGCCCAGTGAATTGGCATTGCGCCAGCATACGCGCAGCAGCCGCCAGAACAGGACGCCAGGAACCAGGAACAAGCCCAGCAATGCCAGCATGCCCGGCATGCCCATTGTCGCTGCCGCCTCGAGCACATCGTTGTGCGCGTGCTCAAGGGTGCAAACGTCAGACGACCCATGCTCCTTGCAGAAGATGGAAGCTTGGGGAATCCGCGCGAACTGTCCGACCCCGACGCCGAGCCAGGGATGCAAGTGGATCGATTCCGCCGCCATTTGCCAGAGCTTCAGCCGTGCCCCTACCGAAGTCTCGGTGTTCCCCTGCTGGAACTGCCCCCATTGTCCCCGCACGAGGTCAACCCGCTGCGCGACGGGGCTGCCAGGCGCCAGATAGAGTCCCGCAGCCAAGGCCGCGATGAGCGCCACCGCGCCAAAGAACTTCGCCGGCCTCATGCTCGGGTAACGAACAAAGAGCAGCGGGATCATCGTGATACACAATGCCAGCCACGCGCCGCGCGTGCCATTCACAATCAGCACCGAACCGGCGAGCGCCAGATCCAGCCAGGCAAGCAGATGCGCCTTGCGGCTGATCCCAGGCCGCACGAAACCAATCAACCCCAATGCGGCAACCATGTTCCCAAACGCGATGGCCTGGGTCCAGGCCGACGGCCGTGGATCGTCGAGAACCCAGCGCTGGAACAGGACAATCGCCAGGCTCATCGCCAAAGCGATTGTGATGCCACTCCAGAGCCGCCGCGGGTCTGGCGCGATCTTGAGGATAACCAGGCATGTCACCAACAACAGGAGAATGCGAGAAGGGTTATCCATCACGTTCCAGGGAACGTGGAAATAGAGCTTGGAACCCAGAAAGACAAGCACCAAAGCTAGAATAGCGAGCCCGATGGGGTATAGCGTGGCGCGATACTGCGCAAACATGGGCCTCAAGCCCCGACGGACAATCAGCGCCAGCAGCAAGATAGCGCCCAGGAAAATACCGGCGCCTTTCGGCACGCAGAGCAGCAGGATTGGAAATGCCAGAACTAGCGCATTGGTAAGAGCGGTCACTTTTCCGGCACGGAACATCATAAACAAGCTCTATGAAAATCTCAGTCGTACTGATTACAAAAAACGAGGCACACAACATCCGGGAGTGCCTGGAAAGCGTGTCCTGGTGCGACCGCGCGATTATAGTGGATTCAGGTAGCCGGGACGGCACGGTCGAGCTGGCCCGGAGCCTGGGCGCGGAGGTCTTCGAAACCGAGCACTGGCCTGGCTTCGGCGCCCAGAAAAACCTGGCGGTATCCAAGGCCGACGGCGACTGGATCTTCTCCATCGACGCGGACGAACGGGTCACCCCCGAACTGCGCGACGAGATTATCGCCGCAGTGGCGTCCGGCCAGTCCAATGCGTACGAGGTACCCAGGCTGTCACGCTTTTGCGGCCGCTTCATCCGCCACGGCGGCTGGTATCCCGACTACGTCACACGGCTGTTCCGCCGTGGCCACGCCCGCTTCACTGACGATCTCGTGCACGAGCGCGTGGTAGCCGATGCACCAGTCGGCAGGCTCAATTCGCCATTGCTGCATTACACCTACGACGATTTCTCGCAGGTGCTGCAAAAGATCGACAAATATTCCAGCCTCGGCGCCCAGCAGGGCTTCGCGCGCGGCAAGACGGCGTCGCCCGCCGGCGCCGTGCTGCATGGCGCCTGGGCGTTCCTGCGCACCTACCTGCTGCGCCGCGGTTTCCTGGACGGCGCGCAGGGGCTCGGTGTGGCGCTGATGAATGGCCAGGCGAGCTACTACAAGTACATCAAGCTATGGTACCTGCAGCAGAAGAGCGAGCAGCAGGCGCCCCCACTGTAGGGGCTGCCGCCCCCGCCTGAGGCGCGCCCAGCATGTCCTCGACGCAAGCGCTGAAGGCCGCCGAGGTGGGACCAAAGCCCATCTGCTCGATGTGGACCGCCGCATAGGCCAGCAGCCGCGCGCGCAGCGGCGCGTCCTCGAGCCCGCGGCGGATCGCCTCCGCCAGCGCGGGCACATCGCCAACCGGCGTCAGCAGGCCGGCCTTGCCTTCGGCCAGGATCTCGCGCGGGCCCACCGGGCAATCGGTGCTCACCACCAACTGGCCCAGCGCCATGCCTTCGAGAAGCACATTGGGCAGCCCTTCCATCTTGGAGCTGAACGCCATCAGCCGCGCATGATGGATCCATGCATAGGGATTGGCCTGGAAACCGGCAAAGCTGACACGCTCGCTGATGCCGAGCTCGCGCGCGAGCGCTTCGAGCCGGCCGCGAGAAGCACCGTCGCCCACCAGCACCAGCCGCTCGCGCAAGCCCGTGCCCCTGACCAGCGCCGCGTAGGCCCGCAGCAGCGTGGTGAAATCCTTCTGGCTTTCTTCCAGCCGCCCCACCGAAACAATGTAAGGATGCGCCGGCGGCGTGAACGGCGCCTTGCCGAGCGCGCGGATGCGATCGAGGTCGGTGGCGTTGTACAGGCGGATGAATTTGCCGGCGGCCTCGGGAATCAGCGCCTGCGCGTCGGCCAGCATGCTGTCGTTGAGCACCACGATGCGGTCATAGTGCTCGCGGCACTGGCGTCGCAGCTTGCGCAGCTTACGGCGATTCTCGTGCTCCAGGTGTGCCACGCTGAAGTGCTGGTAGCCGATCATCGGCACCGGCAGGCGACCGGTCAGCCGCGACAGTGACATGTCGTAGTCGATCACCAGGTCATAGTCCCGCGCGATGCCGCGAAAGCGCCGGTTGACCAGCGGCTTGCGCAGCGGCGGCAACAACACTTCCTCGTATATCTTGCCCAACGGACCCAGCTTGCCGGCTTTTTTCAATTGCCGGCAGCGCGAGAGCCAGGCCTGCGGCGCGAGGATATGGATCTTGACGTCCGGCGGCAGCATGGCGCGGAAATGCGTCTCCAGCGCTTCGGTCGGATAGGTCAGCGTCAGGCCGATCTCGAAGCGCTCTCGATCCAGCGAGGCCAGCAGCGACACCAGCGAGGTCTCGATGCCGCCGCGCAGGAAGTGGGTCAGGTGAAAGAGGATGCGTTGCTTGGCCATGCGGGGCTTGTGTAATCCATGAAAAGACGGGATGGACGGCAGCAATGCCGGTCGGGGCGGGGCGCCATGCCGGTGCCGCCCCGCCGGCAAGCCCGGGGTCAGCCGTAGAGCATGCGGACGTTTTCGCCGGACAGGGCCGCGCGGAAGCTTGCCAGGGCATCGTCGGATGGCGTGACCAGCCACTGCCGCCCCAATTCCGCCTCGCAGCGAGCGCCGGTGGTGGCGTAGCTCACGCGCACCGGCACGCCTGGCGCATTGGCCACACTCGCCAGGTAGGGCGTGAGCAACTCGCGCAGCAGTTCCGTGGAGGCATTGCCGTTGAACGCCAGGCCGACCGCCTCGGCGTACTTGGCACGCGCCGCCACCAGGTCCATCACCGATTCGGCGGTGAAGCGCACGCCACCGGTAAAGGTATCGTGACGGGCGTTGCCTTGCACGATCACCATCTCGTCCTCGCGGAACATATGGCGGTTGGCGTCGAACAATTCGTTGAACACCGTCATCTCGACCTGGCCGGTACCGTCGTCAAGCAAGACGATCAACATCTTGCCGCGCTGCGTCATCTGGGTGCGCATGCCGGTGATGACACCGGCGATGACCTTGCCACGCACGTCGCGGCCATAGCCGCCGCCATTGCCTTGCACTTCCTTTTCCAGGCCGGCCAGCGTGCCCTTGAGGAAGCGGCCGACTTCGTCCCGGTAGGCGTCGAACAGGTGGCCGGAGAAGTAATAGCCCAGCGCCTGCTTTTCTTCCTGCAGCATGCGCTTGGGCGCCCAGGCCGGCTCGTCGACCAGCGCGGGCCGGTGCGATTCGCCGGCGTCGGCCATCAGGTCGAACAGTGACACCTGGTTGGCCGACTCGGCCTTCTGCTCGGCGGCTTCCATGGCGCGCGACACCGAGGCAAGCAGCTGGCCGCGATTGGCGTTCAGGCTGTCGAAGGCACCGGCGCGAATCAGCGCCTCGATGGTGCGGCGGTTGACCTGGCGGCGGTCGACGCGCTCGCAGAAATCGAACAGGTCGGCAAAGGGCTTTTCCTCGCGGGCGCGCAGGATGTCCTCGATGGCGCCCTGCCCCGAGCCCTTGATGCCGCCAAGGCCGTAGCGGATGGTCTTGGCATCGGTCGGCGCGAAGCGGTATTCGCTGGCGTTGACGTCAGGCGGCAGCACCTGGAGCTTGTTGAGCTTGCAATCGTCAAAGAGGATCTTGACCTTGTCGGTGTCGTCCATGGCGAGCGACATATTTGCTGCCATGAACGCGGCCGGGTGGTGCGCCTTGAGCCAGGCCGTGTAGTAGGCCAGCAATGCGTAAGCGGCCGCGTGCGATTTGTTGAAGCCGTAGCCCGCGAACTTTTCCATCAGGTCGAAGGTGTCGTCCGCCTTCTCGGCGGTCAGGCCATTCTTGGCCGCACCCTCGCGGAACAGCTCGCGGTGCTGGGCCATTTCCTCGGCCTTCTTCTTGCCCATGGCGCGGCGCAGCAAGTCGGCGCCGCCCAGCGAGTAGCCGCCGATGATCTGCGCCATCTGCATCACCTGCTCCTGGTAGACCATGATGCCGTAGGTCTCCTTGAGCACCGGCTCGACGCGCGGGTCCGGGTACTCCACCTTCTCGCGGCCGTGCTTACGGGCGCAGAAGCTGGGGATCAGGTCCATCGGGCCCGGGCGGTAGAGTGCCACCAGCGCGATGATGTCCTCAAAGCGGTCAGGCTTGGCGTCCTTCAGCATGCCCTGCATGCCGCGGCTTTCCAGCTGGAACACGGCAACCGTGTTGGCCGTCTTGAGGATGTCGAATGCCTTGCTGTCGTCGAGCGGGATGTGGCTGCAGTTCCAGTCGGCCATGGACGGATCGAGCCTGCGGATATAGCGCTCGGCCCAGTCCAGGATGGTCAGCGTGGTCAGGCCCAAGAAGTCGAACTTGACCAGGCCGGCGGCTTCCACGTCGTCCTTGTCGTACTGGCTGACCACACCGCTCATGCCGTCGTTCTGCGCACCCTGGGTGTAGAGCGGGCAGAAGTCCGTCAGCTTGCCCGGGGCGATCAGCACGCCGCCGGCGTGCATGCCGACGTTACGTGTCATGCCTTCCACGCGCTGGGCGAGCTCCAGCAACTGGCGCACTTCCTCTTCGTTTTTCTCGCGCTCGGTCAGGAGCGGCTCTTCCTTCTTGGCCTCCTCGATGGTGACGAGCTTGCCCGGCTTGAAGGGGATCAGCTTGGCGATGCCGTCGACAAAGCCATAGCCCAGGTCGAGTACGCGGCCCACGTCGCGCACCGCGGCCTTGGCGGCCATGGTGCCGAAGGTGGCGATCTGCGATACCGCGGCGTGGCCGTACTTCTCCTTCACGTACGTGATCACGCGATCACGTCCCTGCTGGCAGAAGTCGATGTCGAAGTCGGGCATCGAAACCCGTTCCGGGTTCAGGAACCGTTCGAACAGCAGCGCGTACTTGAGCGGGTCCAGATCGGTGATGCCGAGCGCATAGGCCACCAGCGAACCGGCGCCGGAGCCGCGTCCCGGCCCGACCGGCACGCCGTTGTTCTTGGCCCAGTTGATAAAGTCCGCCACGATCAGGAAGTAGCCGGGGAAGCCCATCTTGATGATGGTGCCGGTCTCGAACTCCAGCCTCGCGTAGTACTCGGGGCGCTTGGCCTCGCGCACGGCTTCGTCGGGGAACAGCACCGCCATGCGCTTTTCCAGGCCTTCCTTGGCCAGGTGCACGAGGTAGTCGTCGAGCGACATGCCGTCGGGCGTCGGAAACAGTGGCAGGCGCGGCTTGCCCAGTTCCAGCGTGAGGTTGCAGCGGCGCGCGATCTGCACCGCGTTTTCCAGCGCGGACGGGATGTCGGCGAACAGCGCGCACATCTCGTCCTGGGTCTTGAAATACTGGTCGGTGGTGAAGCGACGCACGCGGCGGGGGTTGGCCAGCAACTCCCCTTCGGCGATGCAGGTGCGAGCCTCGTGCGCCGTGAAATCGTCGGGCGTCATGAACTGCACCGGGTGCGTCGCCACCACTGGCAAGCCCATCCTGGCCGCCAGCTGCACCGCCTGCTGCACATAGGCATCGGTGCCGGGCAGGCCCGCGCGCTGCAACTCGATGTAGAAGCACTGCGGGAACACCTTTGCCCAATGCGCCGCGGCCTGCGCCGCGGCCGCATCGTTGCCATTGGCCAGCGCCATGCCGATGTCGCCACCCATCGCGCCAGACAGCGCAATCAGGCCGGTGGCCAGCGGCTGGCCCTCTTCGCCGGCTTCGTCGAACCAGGCAGGGTCGATCTCGGCGCGGCCGCGGTACTGGTTGGAAAGCCACGCGCGCGACAGCAGCACGCAGAGATTGAGGTAGCCAATCCGGTCCCGGACCAGCAGCAGCAAGCGCGTCGGCTTGTCGCGATCGTCGGCGTTGGTCAGCCAGACGTCGGCGCCGACCACGGGCTTGATGCCGCCGCCGCGCGCTTCCTTGTAGAAGCGGATCAGGCCGAAGGCATTGGCCAGGTCGGTCAGGGCGAGCGCGCCCATGCCATCGGCGGCCGCAGCCTTGACGGCATCGTCCAGGCGCACGATGCCGTCGACGACGGAGTATTCGGAATGAAGACGGAGATGAACGAAGCGAGGTGCAGACATGGCCGTAATTGTACCGGCTCGGCATGGCCGCGCCGGCCTTCTTTGCGCGACGTGCCCGATGGCAAGACTGAGCCAGGCGCTCGGAAAAGCCCGGCAGGAAGCCTGCGAGGCGTTATAATTTCGCCTTTCCAATCAGGCAGTTACCGCGCGCTCGCAAGGCGCGGTCCCGTCGCGCGCCACCTATGCAGATCGTAAACATCTCCGCTTACAAGTTCGTCTCACTGGACGATATCCCGGTCTTGCGCCCGGAAATGCGCGCGCGCTGCGAAGCACACGGGCTCAAGGGCACGATCCTGCTCGCGCCGGAAGGCATCAACCTGTTCCTGGCCGGCGTGCGCGAGGCCATCGACAGCTTCCTCGGCTGGCTGCATGCCGACCCGCGCTTTGCCGATATCGAGCCCAAGGAAAGCCTGTCGGAAAACCAGCCTTTCAAGCGCATGCTGGTGCGTGAGAAGAAGGAAATCATCACCATGAAGATGCCGCTGATCCGCCCCGAAGCCGGCCGGGCGCCGGCGGTGACGCCGGTCGAGCTCAAGCGTTGGCTGGACCAGGGCCACGACGATGCCGGCCGCCCGGTGGTGATGCTGGATACACGCAACGCCTTTGAGGTCGCCGTCGGCACGTTCGAGCAAGCGGTCGATTACGACATCGCCAAGTTCAGCGATTTCCCGCCGGCCATTGCCGCGCACAAGGCCGAGTTCGCGGGCAAGACCATCGTGTCGTTCTGCACCGGCGGCATTCGCTGCGAGAAAGCCGCCATCCACATGCAGGAAGCCGGCATTGAGCACGTCTACCAGTTGGAGGGGGGCATCCTGAAGTATTTCGAGGAAGTGGGTGGCAGCCACTACCAGGGCGACTGCTTCGTCTTCGACTACCGCACCGCGCTGAACCCCAACCTGGAGCCGGCTGGCCCCAAGCAGTGTTTTGCCTGCCGTGCCGTGGTCACCGCCGAAGAGCAGCAAAGCCCGCACTACGTGGTGGGCAAGAGCTGCCCGCACTGCATCGGGGAAGGCACAGGGACGGCGGCGGCTGCCGCCTGAGCGCACTGGCGGCCCTCAGGCGGCCAGCAAGTGATAGAGGTTGCGCAGCATGCCGGCGGTGGCACCCCAGATAAACCGGTGGCCGCCATCCTCGCGCGGGAACGGCATGGCGTAGAACAGCCGCTCGCCGTCCACCCAGCGGAACAGGCGCTGCTCGTGATGCGATGGGTTCATCAGGAAACCTAGCGGCACTTCAAACACATCGGCAACCTCGCGCGCATCGGGCCGCAGCGTGAATCCGTCGCGCACCAGGCCCACTACCGGGCTCACATGGAAGCCGGTGCCGGTGATGTAATCGGGCAAGCTACCCAGCACTTCCACATAATCGCGCGCCAGCCCCACCTCTTCCTCGGTTTCGCGCAGTGCCGTCGCCGTCCGGTCGATATCGAACGCTTCGTGACGGCCGCCAGGGAAACTGATTTGCCCGGCGTGCGCGCTCAGGTTGGCGTTGCGCTCGGTCAGCAGCACGGTCAGCCCGTCCTCACGCTCCACCAACGGTACCAGCACGGCTGCATCGCGCAGCTTCAGGCTGCGGTCATAGGCGCGCGACTCATCAGTCAGCTCGGGGTCCCAGGCAGGCGGCGACTGGAGCCGATGGCGGATGAATTCCGGGCGCAGGCGCACGTCGGCCAGCGGCGGGTGCCGGGTATCGGTGGCGACGATGGGGAGGGATTCGGGATCAAAGGCAGGACGCATAATCGTTGCGAGTATGACAGAAGCCGGCCAAACCGTTTGTGCTGCAACGCGGCAAACCTGGCATGCGGAGATGCAAAAAGGGCACCCGAAGGTGCCCTTTTTGCGCAGCCCCGACCGGCAAGCCGATCGAGGCGACTGGCGGCTTACTGAGCAGCAGCAGCCTTGGCAGCAGCCTTGGCCGGTGCCGACTTGTATGCCAGCTTTTCCTTGATCCGCGCGGACTTGCCCGAACGCTGACGCAGGTAGTACAGCTTGGCGCGGCGGACGTCACCACGGCGCTTCACTTCGATCGCTGCGATCAGCGGCGAGTACAGCTGGAACGTACGTTCCACGCCTTCACCCGACGAAATCTTGCGCACGATGAAGGACGAATTCAGGCCACGATTGCGCTTGGCAATCACAACGCCTTCATAAGCCTGGACGCGCTTGCGGTTACCTTCCACCACGTTCACGCTGACGATCACGGTGTCGCCGGGTGCGAATGCGGGGATGGTCCTGTTCGCGGTCAGTCGCGCGATTTCGTCTTTCTCGATCAGCTCGATGATGTTCATCGTTTCTTCTCCTTGTCCATCATGCCGACGTTGTCTGCCCCAGGCATGGCCTGGGCCCCGGCAGAGGATGGGGTTTCACTTGGCGGGAGCGAGCTCCCGCCCTTCTTTCGCCAGCCATGTCGACAGGAATTTCTCGTCGACCCGGCTCAGCAACCCTTGACTGCGCGCTGCCTCGATCAGATCGGGGCGCTTCTTCGCAGTATTTGCCAGCGCCTGCTGGCGCCGCCACTTCTCGATCTCGGCATGATGGCCCCCGAGCAGGATATCGGGCACCCGCACACCTTCGTATTCTTCCGGCCGCGTGTAGTGCGGACAATCCAGCAGCCCGTTGACGAAGCTGTCCTGAACCGCCGACTGGGCATCGCCCAACACACCCGGCAAATGCCTGACCACCGCGTCGATCACCGCCATGGCGGGCAACTCGCCACCGGACAGCACGAAATCGCCGAGGCTGATTTCCTCATCGACCCGACGCTCGATCAGCCGCTGGTCAATCGCTTCGTAACGTCCGCACAGCATCACCAGGCCGGGACGCTGTGCCAGTGACATCACCTTTTGGTGCGTCAGCGGCGCGCCTTGCGGCGACATCAGCACCACGTGCGGCCGCACCGGCGCCTCCTGGCCCTCCGGCTTGGCCTGCGCCGCCTGCTGGGCGGAACACGCCGCGTCGATGGCATCTTCCAGCGGCTTGGCCAGCATCACCATGCCAGGGCCGCCGCCGTAGGGGCGATCGTCGATGGTACGGTAGTTGTCGCTGGTGAAGTCGCGTGGATTCCAGGTGCGCAGCGTGTAGCGCTGCTGCTTTGCCGCCCGGCTGGTAATGCCCCAGTCGGTCAGCGCGCGAAACATCTCGGGAAACAGCGTGATCACGTCGAACTGCATCCGCCTCTCCCTTTACTTGCCCACCACTCGCCCACCGGCTATCGCCGGCCAAGCACCCTTGCCTTCGGCAGCTCGGGCCGCTCAGTAATCCAGGCCCCAGTCCACCACCACGCGCCGGGCCGAGATATCGACCGAGCGCAGGAATGCGTCGACAAAGGGAATCAGGCGCTCACCCGCCTTGCCATCGGGCAAGGCATGCGCCACCTGCAGGATCTGGTGCGCACCGTTGTCGATCAGCCCGGACACTTCGCCCAGCGACTCGCCCTGCTCATTGAACACGGCGCAGCCGATCAGATCGACCCAGTAGAATTCGTTCTCATCCGGCGCGGGGAAATCCTCGCGACGAATCCAGACACGGCGTCCCTTGAGCGCCTCCGAGTGGTTGCGCTCGGACACGCCGCTCGCCTGGGCCACTACGGTACCGCTGTGCTCGCGGGACTGCACGATCTTCACGCACAGGGCCTCGGAGGCCACGGCATCCGCCGCGCCGACCAGGCCGGTCGGCGGCGGTTTCAGCAGCCACCAGCGGCGCGCGTGCAACAGTGCGCCTGCATCGTCGGCATGCGGCTGGACCTTGATCCAGCCCCGTATCCCATAAGCCGCACCGATATAACCGACCTCGATCAGGTCGTCCGGCAGCTTGTCGGTATACGCCAGCGCAGCCGGCAACCCGGTTGCACCGCGCTTGAGACTGGGCTTTTCCTGCTCACCGGCCTCGCGCCGGGCCGAGGGCTCGAGCGGCACATTGAGTGGCCGCCGCGCCGGGGCGCCTTGCTTGCGTTCTGTCACGTGTCGTTTGCCACGCGTCGCGAAACGCGCGTCACAACAATCAGGCTGCAGCCTTGGCGGCGTTTTGCTTGACCAGACGGGCAACCGTCGGCGACAGCTGGGCGCCAACGCCGGTCCAGTACGTCAGGCGGTCTTGCACCAGACGCAGGCCTTCTTCGCTTGCCGAAGCCAGGGGGTTGTAGAAACCAATACGCTCGATGAAACGGCCATCGCGACGATTACGCGAGTCAGCAGCGACGATATTGAAGAAGGGGCGCTTCTTGCTGCCACCGCGAGCCAGACGGATTACGACCATGGGTTTGATTCCTCAGAAAACTTGATGTTCGAACACGAAACGCAAGAGTATAGACCAAATTCCGAGGCCAAACAAACACTTAGAGCGATTGACTCGACACCCGGCCATAGGCATCGTGGTGAAAACCCCGACAGGAGAGCTCGCCATGCGGTTTCACCCTCACATTCGCAGCTTCCGCCCCCTGCTCGCCAGCACTTTCCTGGCGTTCGTGGCCGCGACCTGGCTCGGCCCCAACGCCAACGCCGCCTTGCCGCTGGATCAGATCCAGCTGCCGCCAGGCTTTCGCATCGAATTGCTGAGCGCGGAGGTACCGGAAGCGCGTGGCATGACCCTGTCGCCGGAAGGCACGCTCTTCATCGGCACCCGCGGCGAAGGCAGGGTATATGCAATCCGCAACCCGCTGGCGCCCGCCCCAAAGGTCAGGGTCGTCGCCACCGGCCTGACCATGCCGGTGGGCGTAGCCTTCCGCAACGGCGCGCTGTACGCTTCCTCGACCTCGCAGATCGTCCGGCTGGATGATATCGATGCCCGCCTGGACAACCCGCCCAAACCTGTCGTGGTAAGTGATCGCTTTCCCTCCGAGACGCATCACGGTTGGAAGTTTATCGCCTTTGGCCCAGATGGCTATCTGTATGTGCCGGTCGGCGCGCCCTGCAATATCTGCGCGCCCGACGAAAACCGTTACGCCAACATCATGAAGATGAAGCCGGACGGCACCGACTTGCAGGTCGTGACCAAGGGGGTGCGCAATTCGGTAGGCTTTGACTGGCACCCGGCCACCCGCCAACTCTGGTTCACCGACAACGGGCGCGACATGTTGGGGGACGATGTGCCCGACGATGAGCTCAACCGCGTGACCCGGGCCGGCCAGCACTTCGGCTACCCATACTGTCACGCCGGCAACGTCGCCGACCCGGAATTTGGCAAGCAGCGCGCCTGCTCCGAGTTCGAGCCGCCGGCCGCAAAGCTGGGCGCGCATGTTGCCGCGCTCGGCATGCGCTTTTATACCGGCACGCAATTCCCCGCCGAATACCGCAACAGCATTTTCATTGCCGAGCACGGCAGCTGGAACCGGACCAAGCCAGTCGGCTACCGCGTCGTCCGGGTGGTGCTGAACGAGCGCGGCCAGGCGGTGCGCCAGGAGGTGTTCGCGCAAGGCTGGCTGCAGGGCGACAAACCCTGGGGCCGGCCTGCCGATGTCCAGGTTGCCCCGGATGGTTCGCTGCTGGTCAGCGACGATATGGCGGGCGCGGTCTATCGCATCCGCTACGCACCCTGAGCCCTTGCCACGCCCCGGATACAGCCCGACTCCCGTGACAGTGGCGAAACAATCCGTTACACCGGTAACGGCTTTAGCATAGGCGCGCCGAAGACGCCTGCGTACCATGAACCCATATCTTGAACAACCTCACCACGCGACAGGATACAGGGATTCCGCATGCTCCCCCGCACCCTCCTGCGCGACTCGGTGGCTGGCATCCTGTTGGCCGTTTCCTTGCTCGGCCTCAATGCTGTCAGCCATGCACAGGTCGCGTTTTGGCAACATAGCCGGCCCGAAGGCCGGATTGTGAGCAATGCACATGGCCAGCCAGGCCAGGGCACATGGGAAATGGCGAGTGTACGCGCGGAACGGCAAGACCATGTGCGAGCCCAGATCGAACGAATGGAAGCCCGCGCGCGCGCCGATGACCGCCTGAATGGCCGCCCCCTGCCACCTCAGGAACGCGACGATGAACGCAACCGGCAGTCGGATCGCAATATGCAAGGCGACACCGGGCGTGGCGAGCAGCGCGGCTCCGGCATGGGCCCGGGCTGGCAAGCGCGCGGCCGAGACGGCGGCCGCTAGGCACGCCCCCCCCCCCCGCCTCCTCACTGTCTTCCCTGGCTGATTGCCGTGCTCACGGCAATCACGCTCCGCTTTCTACTTGCCCCTCCTCGACGATGTGCCGCGAAAGCAACTCTCGTGGCACATCATCGCCAGACCCGCAGATTTTCCTGCCCTGCTCCGGCGGTGTCCGCCCGCAGTTGATGCCAGCGTACAATGAGCGCCGGCGCCAGCCTGGCTGGCACTCACCTGAATTGCGCCCGCCGGCCGCCCCTGCCGGCCACTAACCTAGCTGTTGCCCCATGCCCGCCGCTACCCGAGTTTCAGCCACCGCTGCCCCCAAGCCGCTTCAGGGCAAATCCAAACTGGTCACGGTCGCACTGGCCTTCCTGTTCGGCACGGTGGGCCTGCATCGCTATTACCTGGGTGGCTTGCGCGATAAATTTGCCTGGGCGCACCTGCTGGCGGCACTCGCCGGGGTCATCGGCGTCATGTCGATGCAGACGGGCGCCGGCTCGCCGGCCCTGAACTGGACCTTTGCCATTGCCGGCGGCACGTCAGTAATCAGCGCCTTCCTGGCGGCCATCGTGTATGGCCTGCGCCCCGACGACAAATGGGATGCCCGCTTCAACCCGCATGGCACGCCGACCCGTTCGGGCTGGCCCGTCGTGATCCTGGTCATCCTGTCCCTGTTGATCGGCACCGGCCTGCTGATGGCGGGCCTGGCCATCAGTTTCCAGACATTCTTCGAATCCCAGGTCGAAGCCGCGCGCGCCTTGTCGCAGTAAGCCCCAGGTCCCAGGCCAATCCCCCTCGCCCAGCACCGATGCACTTCGACTTGCTGGACATCGCCGTGTTCGTGCGCGCAGCGTCGCTGGGCAATCTCTCGGCCGCGGCGCGCGATCTCGGGCTGTCCACCTCCTCGGCCAGCAGCCGCCTGGCGCAACTAGAACAACAACTCGGCACGCGGCTGCTGCACCGGACCACGCGCCGCATCTCCCTGACCGGCGAAGGCGAGCGCTTCCTCGAACATGCCGCGCAATTGCTCGACACGGCCGGCCAGGCCGCGCAATCGGTGGGACGCGGCGCGCAGGCGCCCCAGGGGCAGTTGCGGGTCACGGTGCCCGCCTCTTTTGGCCGCCAGCACGTCTCGCCGGCCATCCCAGCCTTCCTCGCCGCCTACCCAGGCCTGACGCTGGACTTGCGCCTGACCGATCAGGTGATCGACCTGGTCGAGGCCGGCGTCGACGTCGCATTGCGCATGGGTGCGTTGCCGGACTCATCCCTGGTGGCACGCCCCCTGGCCCCGAGCCATCGCGCCGTTTGCGCTTCGCCCGGCTACCTTGCCGCGCAAGGCACGCCCCGGCATCCTGATGAATTGCGCCACCACAATTGCATCGTGCTGGGCGACCAGTCCTCCTGGCAGTTCGGCACGGCACTGGGCAAGACAGCGGTAGCGGTCGCCGGCAACCTGCGCACGGACAACGGCGAAGTCATCCGGGACGCGATCCTGGCCGGCATGGGGCTGGCGCTCAAGTCGACCTGGGACGTTGGTGCTTACCTGCGCAGCGGCGCGCTGGTCCGCGTGCTCCCCGATTACCCGGTGCTGCCGGCCGTGTCGATCTGGGCGGTCTACCCCAGCCGCCGTCAGGTGCCGGCGAAGACACACGCGTTTATCGATTTCTTTGCCGCGCGCTTCGGCTCCCCACCCTACTGGGATAGCCCCGAGGCCACGCCTCCCGCCCCTTGGTAAACACCGCTTGGCTGTCTACGCGAAGCACTGTATAAATATACAGTACCAACTGTAGCCTCAGGACCGCCAACGTGCCGACCCGACCACCCTCCTCCAGCCCCCTGAAAGGCCGGGCGGCGCGTTCGAACGACGTCAGCCGGTTCGACGCCTGGACCCGCGAACGGGTCGCCGACGAGTCCCAAGCCTTCGATGAGCCAGAGACACCCCAAATCCAGACCATTGTCTTCACGGAGAAGGCCAAACGCATCGTCTCGCGCAACCAGTCGCCAGACCTGCCGTTCGACGCGTCCATCAACCCGTACCGCGGGTGCGAGCATGGCTGTATCTATTGCTATGCCCGGCCCAGCCACGCCTATCTGGGGCTTTCGCCGGGCCTCGACTTCGAGACCCGCCTGTACGCAAAAGACAACGCCGCCGCCTTGCTCGAGGCCGAACTGGCTCACCGCAACTACGTACCGACGGTGATCGCGCTGGGGGCCAATACAGACCCTTACCAGCCCATCGAGCGGGACCTCAAGATCACGCGCGGCATCCTGGAAGTGCTGGAGCGATTCAACCATCCGGTGGCCATCACGACCAAGTCGGGCGTGGTCACACGCGACATCGACATCCTGCAGCGCATGGCGGCCAGGAACCTGGTCCGGGTCCATATGTCGGTTACATCGCTCAAGAGCGAGATCGCCCGCACGCTGGAGCCCCGCGCAAGTGCGCCGGCGCGCCGCCTAGCCGCCATCGCTTCCCTGAGCGAGGCCGGCATCCCGGTGGGGGTGATGGTGGCGCCAGTCATTCCGAGCCTGACCGATCCGGAAATGGAATCCATCCTTGACGCCGGCGCCAGGGCCGGCGCGAAAACCGCGGCGTATATCCTGCTGCGCCTGCCGCGCGAGGTGGAGCAGCTGTTCTCGGAGTGGCTGGCCACCTACCATCCGCTGCGCGCCCGGCACGTCGAAAGCCTGGTCGCGCAAATGCGAGGGGGCCGGGCCTACGACTCGCGGTTCGGCACACGCATGACCGGCACCGGCATCTTTGCCGAACTGCTGCGCAAGCGCTTCAAGCTGGCCTGCCAGCGCTTCGGGCTCAATGCTGAGCGTCATCCCCTCACCACCGAACATTTCTCCCGGGCGAGCGCCGCGCCGCAGATGTCGCTGTTCTAGGCCGGATGTGGAGGGCAGCGCGGCTTCAGGCGTGCGGCGCCTTCTCGTCAACGGCGATCGCCAGCGTTTCCTTGATCTCTTCCATCACCACGTAGCTCTTGGACTGCGCGGCGCCCGGCAACTGCAGCAGGATGTCGCCCAGCAGGCGGCGGTACTCGCCGATCTCGCGGATGCGCGCCTTGATCAGGTAGTCGAAATCGCCCGAGACCAGATGGCACTCCAGTACTTCCGGGATACGCGACACCTCGCGGCGGAACTGCTCGAACATATTGCCGGACTTGTTGCCCAGCGAGATCTCGACAAACACCAGCAAGCCACTGCCGAGCAGCGCAGGATTCAGGCGCGCGTAGTAGCCCATGATGACGCCGTCACGCTCCATGCGCTTGACCCGCTCGATGCATGGCGTGATGGTCAGGCCGACCGCTTCCGCCAGTTCCTTCATCGACATACGCCCGTCCGCCTGGAGCAAGGCCAGGATCTTCCGATCCAGCCGGTCCAGGCTGCGTACGGGCTGACGACTTGTTCTCATTAGTTATTCCTGTTTCCCTGAAAATTACGATAACTATGACTGCTCATATTTAAATAATATAGATGTAAATACTCTATTCATTCTATTTCTTGGTTGCGAGCCTCCGACTATGCGCGTTCTCGTTCTTGGCAGTGGCGTAATTGGCGTTACCAGCGCCTGGTACCTGGCCCGTGCCGGCCATGAGGTCACCGTGATCGACCGGGAGGCCGCACCCGCGCTGGGGACCAGTTTTGCCAACGCCGGCCAGATATCCCCGGGCTATGCGTCGCCCTGGGCCGCACCCGGCGTGCCGCTCAAAGCCATCAAGTGGATGTTCCAGGAGCACGCACCGCTGTCCATCAAACCGGACGGCACGCTGTTCCAGCTGCAATGGATGTGGCAGATGCTGATGAACTGCAGCGCTGAGCGCTATGCGGTCAACAAGGAACGCATGGTGCGCCTGGCCGAGTACAGCCGCGACTGCATCGTCGCCCTGCGCGCCGATACCGGCATCGCCTACGAAGGCCGCCAGCAAGGCACGCTGCAACTCTTCCGCACCGCCGAGCAGCTCGACGGTGCCGCCAAGGACATTGCCGTGCTGGAGCAAGCCGGCGTGCCCTACCAGTTGCTATCGCGCGAAGAACTCGCCGCCAGCGAACCGGCCCTGGCCGCCGTCAGCCACAAGCTGACCGGCGGCCTGCGGCTACCCAACGATGAAACCGGCGACTGCCAGCTGTTCACCGGGCAACTCGCCGCCATGGCCGAAGGCCTGGGCGTGCAGTTCCAATACAACCGCTCCATCGACGGGCTGCTGACCAAGGGTGATGCCATTACCGGCGCCATGGTGGGCGGCGAGCCTGTCATGGCCGACCTGGTCGTGGTGGCATTGGGCAGCTGGTCGACACCGTTCGTGAAGAATTTCCTGCCAGGCCTGTCGAACCTGCCTGTGTATCCACTCAAGGGCTTCTCGCTCACGGTGCCGATGACCAATGCCGATCGCAGCCCCGTTTCCACGGTGCTCGACGAAACCTTCAAGGTGGCGATCACCCGCTTCGACGATCGCATCCGCGTGGGCGGCATGGCACAGATCGTGGGTTACGACCGCACGCTCGACCCGGCCAAGCGCCGCACCCTGGAGCATGTGGTCACGGACCTGTTCCCGGGCGCGGGCGATGTCAGCCGCGCCAGCTTCTGGACCGGCCTGCGCCCGATGACGCCGGATGGCACGCCCATCGTCGGCCCCACGCAGGTCAAGGGCCTGTGGCTCAATACCGGCCATGGCACGCTGGGCTGGACCATGGCCTGCGGCTCGGGCAAGCTGCTGTCGGACCTGGTGTCCGGCACCTCGCCGGCGATCCGCGCGGACGACCTCTCGGTGGCTCGCTATCTCAAGCCAGCGAGAACGCACGCCGCCCCGCGCCACGCAGCGGCCTGATCCGCGCGTCGGTTTCGAGGAAGTAAAAAAGGCGACCCGCGGGTCGCCTTTTTCTTGCCTGGACCAGGAAGGCCTCAGAACTGCGCTTCGCTCAACGCATTGACCGGCACCGCGCCCGCCACGATGGCATCGCGCAAACCCGATGCCTGCGACAGGATGTGCTCCGCGAAGAAATGCGCCGTCGAGATCTTGGCGTCGTGGAAGGACGGATCCTCGCCACGCTTCGCATCCGCCGCAAGCATCGCGCGGCCAAGCTGCCAGCCCGAAAACACGATACCGCAGAGCTTCAGGTAAGGCACGCTGCCGGCAAACACGGCATTCGGGTCCGACTTGGCATTGGCCACGACGAACGCCACGACGGTCTCCAGCGCGGCGCGCCCCTTGGCCAGTTGCGCCTGCACCGCGGTGAATGCCGCGCCACCATGCTTGCCCAGCGCCGCCTCGGTCTCGGCGATCTGCGCGCAGATCGCACGGGCCACCGCGCCACCGTCGCGCAGCGTCTTGCGGCCGACGAGGTCGTTCGCCTGGATCGCGGTCGTGCCTTCGTAGATCGGCAGGATGCGGGCATCACGATAGTGCTGGGCCGCGCCGGTCTCCTCGATGAAGCCCATGCCGCCGTGCACCTGCACACCGAGGCTGGTCACATCGATCGACAACTCGGTGCTCCAGCCCTTGACGATGGGCACCATGAACTCGTAGAACGCCTGGCTTTGCTTGCGCACCGCGTCGTCGGCATGCTGGTGCGCCGTGTCGCACGCGGCCGCGGCCACATACGCTACCGCGCGCGCGCCTTCGATCAGCGAGCGCATGGTCATCAGCATGCGTTTGACGTCTGGGTGATGAATGATGGCCACAGCCTCGCGTGCGGAACCGTCGACCGGCCGGCTTTGCACGCGCTCGCGGGCAAAATTCACAGCCTGCTGGTAGGCCCGCTCCGACACGGCGATGCCTTGCATGCCGACCGAGAAGCGCGCCGAGTTCATCATGATGAACATGTACTCCAGGCCGCGGTTTTCCTCGCCGACCAGCGTGCCGATGGCGCCACCGTGGTCGCCGAACTGCAGCACGGCTGTGGGGCTGGCCTTGATGCCCAGCTTGTGCTCGATCGACACGCAGTGCGCATCATTGCGCGCGCCCAGCGAACCATCCTCATTCACCAGGAACTTGGGCACGATGAACAGCGAGATGCCCTTGACGCCCTCGGGTGCCGTGGGCGTGCGCGCGAGAACGAGATGGACGATGTTCTGCGCCATGTCGTGCTCACCGTAGGTGATGAAGATCTTGGTGCCGAACACCTTGTAGGTACCGTCACCCTGCGGCTCAGCGCGCGTGCGCACGGCCGCCAGGTCCGAACCGGCCTGCGGCTCGGTCAGGTTCATGGTGCCGGTCCATTCGCCGGAGATCAGCTTGGGCAGGAAGGTAGCCTTCTGCGCATCGCTGCCCGCGGTCAGCAGGGCTTCGATGGCGCCGTCTGTCAGCAGCGGGCACAGCGCGAACGACAGGTTCGCCGTGTTCAGCATCTCGTTGCAGGCGGTGGCGATCAACTTGGGCAAACCCTGGCCGCCAAATTCCTGCGGATGCAGCACACCCTGCCAGCCACCTTCACCAAACTGGCGGAACGCGTCCTTGAAGCCGGGCGTGGTGGTCACCACGCCATCCTTCCAGCTGCTGGGATCGGTGTCGCCGATACGGTTGAGCGGCGCCACCACTTGTTCGTTGAATTTGGCTGCCTCGTCGAGCACCGCCTGCGCCGTCTCCGGCGTGGCGTCCTCGAAGCCGGGAAGCTTGCTGACTGCATCAAGATCAGCCAGTTCGTTCATCACGAACAGCATGTCCTTGAGCGGGGCACGGTAGGTCATCGATGTCTCCGGTGTGTATAAAAAAGCCGTTCTCGGGCAGGCCCGGAACGGCTAGTACTTACTGATCGAGCCCGGCGCGTCAAACGCCGTGCCGGGCGGTGGGGATCAGCCCAGCGCCGCCACCAGTTCGGGCACGACGGTGTTCAGATCGCCAACCAGGCCGTAGTCGGCCACCGAGAAGATCGGGGCTTCGGCATCCTTGTTGATCGCGACGATCACCTTGGAGTCCTTCATGCCGGCCAGATGCTGGATCGCGCCGGAGATGCCGACGGCGATGTACAGCTGCGGCGCAACGATCTTGCCGGTCTGGCCGACCTGGTAATCGTTGGGCACGAAGCCGGCATCGACAGCAGCGCGGGACGCACCCATCGCGGCGTTCAGCTTATCGGCCAGCGGCGTCAGCACCTTGGTGTAGTTCTCGCCGGAACCCACGCCACGGCCACCGGACACGATGATCTTGGCGGCGGTCAGCTCGGGGCGGTCGCTCTTGGTGACTTCGCGCGAAACGAATTGCGAGATGCCGGCGTCGGCCACGGCGGGCAGGTTTTCCACGGCGGCCGAGCCACCGTCGGCTGCGGCAGCGTCAAAGCCGGTACCGCGCACGGTGATGACCTTGACCTTGTCCGACGATTGAACGATCGAGATCGCGTTGCCGGCGTAGATCGGGCGCTCGAACGTGTCCGGGCTGTCGACCTTGGTGATGTCCGACAGCTGGGCTACGTCCAGCTTGGCCGCGACGCGCGGCAGGATGTTCTTGCCGTAGGCCGAGGCGGGCGCCAGGATGTGGCTGTAGTCGCTGGCGATGGCCAGCACTTGCTCGGCCACGTTTTCAGCCAGGCCGTCGGCGAACTGCGGCGCGTCGGCCAGCAGCACCTTGGACACGCCGGCGATCTTCGCCGCGGCAGCAGCGGCGGCGGCGGCATTGGCGCCTGCCACCAGCACGTGGACATCACCGCCGCACTGGGCGGCTGCCGTCACGGTGTTCAGCGTGGCGGCCTTGATGGATTGGTTGTCGTGTTCAGCAATGACGAGTGCAGTCATGTTTTATCTCCTGGCGCGCTCAGATGACCTTGGCTTCGTTCTTCAGCTTTTGCACCAGCGTCGCAACGTCCGGCACCATCACACCCGCGCTACGCTTGGGCGGCTCAACGACCTTGACTGTCTTCAGGCGCGGCGCCACGTCCACGCCGAGATCTTCCGGCTTGACGATGTCGAGCGGCTTCTTCTTGGCCTTCATGATGTTCGGCAGCGTGACATAACGCGGCTCGTTCAGGCGCAGGTCAGTGGTCACCACCGCCGGCAGCTTGAGCGACAGGGTCTCCAGACCGCCATCCACTTCACGCGTCACCGATGCGCGGCCGTCGGCCACCACCACCTTCGAGGCGAAGGTGGCTTGCGGCAGGCCCGCCAGCGCAGCCAGCATCTGGCCGGTCTGGTTGGAGTCGTCGTCGATGGCCTGCTTGCCCAGGATCACCAGTTGCGGCTGTTCCTTGTCGACCAGGGCCTTGAGCAGCTTGGCCACGGCCAGCGGCTGCAGGTCTTCGTTCGATTCCACCAGGATGCCGCGGTCGGCACCGATGGCCATCGCCGTACGCAGGGTTTCCTGGCACTGGGTCACGCCGCAGGACACGGCGATCACCTCGGTGACCACCCCGGCTTCCCGCAGGCGCACCGCTTCTTCCACGGCGATTTCGTCAAACGGGTTCATGCTCATCTTGACGTTGGCCAGATCCACGCCCGTGCCGTCCGACTTCACCCGGACCTTGACGTTGTAATCCACCACGCGCTTGACTGCGACGAGTACTTTCATGCGCTCACTCCACTGATAGTCGATAGTCAGAAATTTGGTTCGCCCGCCATTATAACCACCGGGTGGGTGGCACTCTTATTTTTCGAACGGTCGTACTATTTTATCGATAAAGAATTGCCGGGCATAGCCCGGCAATGTGAAAACCTCGCCGCATTGTGCCGCAGGATGCCCTGCGGCACACGGTTTTTGAGGGTTTTTTCAAACTTACCAGGCGGTAATCACCGAATCCTTGAAGGTGCTCTGGACGTACTGCTTGATCTCCGGCGAATGATAGGCCTTGACCAGCTTGGCTACCCAGGGCTTGTTCTTGTCGGCTTCGCGGATGGCGATCAGGTTGGCATAGGGACCCTTGGGGCCTTCCATGGCGATCGCGTCCTTGGTGGGCGACAGGCCGGCCGATTCAGCGTAGTTACCATTGATGGCGGCGGCGTCGAGGTCATCCAGCGAACGCGGCAGCTGCGCGGCGTCCAGTTCGACGATTCGGATTTTCTTCGGGTTGGAAACGATGTCCAGCGGCGTGGCCTTCAAGCCAGCATCCGGGCGCAGCTTGATCAGGCCCTTGCTTTGCAGCAACAGCAAGCCACGGCCGCCATTGGTGGGGTCGTTCGGCACGCCAACACGCGCGCCGTCCTTGAGCTGGTCAAGCGACTTGATCTTCTTGGAGTACACGCCCATCGGGAAGGTCACCGTGAAGGCGATGTGGGTGAACTTGTAGCCACGGTCCTTGATCTGCGCTTCCAGGTACGGCAGGTGCTGGTAGCTGTTGGCGTCCAGGTCGCCAGCGGCCAGCGCGGCGTTCGGCTGGACGTAGTCACTGAACTCCACCAGCTGGATATTCAGGCCGTCCTTGGCCGCGACCTTCTTCACCTGCTCCATGATCTGAGCATGCGGGCCGCCGGTGACGCCGATCTTGATCGGCTTTTCCTGCGCCATGGCGCCAGTGGCGAGGGTGGCGCCCAGGGCGGCGCCGACAATCCATTGCAGCAAGTTACGACGTTGCATGTTGATTTCCTTTTCTCGATGGCTCTATGTCTTTGCAGATAGCCAGGCGGATCGCCGGGCTGACTTGCTACTTATGGCTGATGCGCCGCACCAGCCAGTCGCCGAAGCTTTGCACCGCTTGCACGAAGACGATCAGGATCAGCACCACCGCCACCATCACCTCAGTGATGTAGCGCTGGTAGCCGTAGCGGATGCCGAGGTCGCCCAGGCCGCCGCCGCCGATGGCGCCGGCCATGGCCGAGTAGCCCACCAGGCTGACAAAGGTGATGGTCAGGCCGGCCACGATGCCAGGCATGGCCTCGGGCAGCAGCACCTTCATCACGATCTGGCCGGTGCTCGCGCCCATCGACTGGGCGGCCTCGACCAGGCCTTTGTCGACTTCGCGCAGCGCGCTTTCGACCAGGCGTGCGATAAACGGAATCGCGGCGATGGTCAGCGGCACCACGGCCGCGGTCGTGCCGATCGACGAGCCCACGATAAAGCGCGTGAACGGAATCACCACCACCAGCAGGATGATGAAGGGGATCGAGCGCACGGCGTTGACCACCACGCCGATGGTGCGGTTGAACAGCGGGTGCGACAGCACGCCGCCGCGATTGGTCAGGTGCAGCAGCACGCCCAGCGGCACGCCAAACAGCGCGCCAACCACGCCCGAGATGCTCACCATCAGCAGCGTCTCGTTGAACGAGGTCAGGAACAGGTCAAACATTTCAGACCACATGCTCGATCTCCTCCACCACCACGCCTTCTTGTTGCAGATACTCCATTGCCGCCTTCACGTCGGCCAGGTCGCCGGTGGCCATGATGGCCAGCGAGCCGAAGGCCTGGCCCTGGATTTCGTCGATATGCCCGTGCAGGATGTTGAAGTCCAGCCCGTAGCGGCGAATCGCCTGGGCCAGCACCGGCTGGTCCACGCCCGCGCCGGTGAAGGCCAGGCGATAGACGTGGTCGCGCCCGTTGCCGAGGCGGCTCTCCACGCGCTTGAGCACGCTTTGCGGCAGTTCCTGCGCAATCACGTCGCCGATCATGGCGCGCGTGACCGCATGCTGCGGACGCAGGAAGACGTCGATCACCCGGCCGGTTTCCACCACCTGGCCAGCTTCAAGCACGGCCACGCGGTCGCAGACCTGCTTGATCACTTCCATCTGGTGCGTGATCATGACGATGGTCAGGCCCAGCTCGCGATTGATCTGCTTGAGCAGTTCCAGGATGGAGCGCGTGGTCTCCGGATCGAGGGCGGAAGTGGCCTCATCCGACAGCAGCACCTTGGGCTTGCTGGCCAGCGCCCGTGCAATCCCCACGCGCTGCTTCTGCCCGCCGCTGATCTGGGCGGGATAGCGATCCTTGAGCGCCGTCAGGCCAACCAGCTCCAGCAGCGGCAGCACCGTATCGGAAATCTCGCTGCGGGATTTGCCGGCCAGCTCCAGCGGCAGCGCCACATTGTCATAAACGGTGCGCGACGAAAGCAGGTTGAAATGCTGGAAGATCATGCCGATGTCGCGGCGTGCCCGGCGCAACGCGCCGCTGTCAAGCGCGGTCAGCTCCTGGCCGGCGACGAAGACGCGGCCGGCGCTGGGGCGGTTAAGCAGGTTGATGGCGCGCACCAGCGTGCTCTTGCCAGCGCCGCTGCGGCCGATGATGCCGAAGACCTCACCTGCCGCAATCGACAGGTTGACGTCCCGCAGCGCATGCACCTCACCCGACCCGCCGGGGAAGCGCTGCGAAAGACCTTGCAGTTCGATCATGTGAAAAGAAAACGGCAACAGGCGAGTTTGTCTCTAGCACTGTTGCCGCATTTTATTTTTTTGGGCGAAGCGCGCATTTTAAGCGATCCGCTTCATACCAGAAACGACTTTTTGCCGATGTCTTTATGCGTTGAGGGCATATAGCCCAACAAAAATCACAAAAAAGAGACCTACAAGACGCCCCATGAGGGCGGGCGCTTGTCGAGGAAGGCCTGCACGCCTTCCAGCGCCGCCGGATCCATCATGTTGCAGGCCATGGTCTGCCCGGCGAGCTGGTAGGCCGCTTCGATGCCCATCTCCAGCTGGCGGTAGAACAGGCCCTTGCCGGCGGCCACGGCGGCGGCCGGCTTGGCGCAGATGCTGGCCGCCAGGCGTGCAACCTCGGCATCGAGGGCATCGGCAGGCACCACGCGGTTGACCAGCCCGCGGTCGCGGGCTTGCAGCGCGTCGATCATGTCGCCGGTCAGCAGCATCTCCATGGCGTGCTTGCGCGACAGGTTGCGCGACAGCGCCACGCCCGGCGTGGCGCAGAACAGGCCAAGGTTGACGCCCGATACCGCAAAGCGAGCCACATCGGCTGCCACCGCCAGGTCGCACATCGCCACCAGCTGGCAGCCAGCCGCCGTGGCAATGCCCTGCACGCGCGCGATCACCGGCTGCGGCATCTTCTGCATCGCCATCATCATGCGGGTGCAGCGGTCGAACAGGCGGCGGTAGTAGTCGTGCGACGGGCTGGCGCGCATCTCGCGCAGGTCATGTCCCGCGCAGAACGCGCGGCCGGCGGCGGCCAGCACCACCACGCGGACCGAGGCATCGGCGCCGGCGCGGGCAAACGCCGCGGACAGCGCATCCAGCAGGTCCTCTGACAGCGCATTGAACGCTTCCGGGCGGTTCATCGTCAGGCGCAGCACGCCCGGGGCGTCGAGGCATTCGCTCACCAGCGGAGTCACGGCGCGGTTATCGGTTTCAGCCATGCCAGGGCCTCCTATCGTTCGAGCAGCACCTTGAGGTGCGCACACACGCTACGGCTCAGCGCGCTCGGGTTATAGCCACCTTCCAGGCAACTGACGATGCGCCCTTTCGCATGAGCGCGGGCGACGTCGACCAGTTGGGCGGTGATCCACGCATAGTCCTGCTCGACCAGCCCCATCTGCCCGAGGTCATCCTCCCGATGGGCGTCGAAGCCAGCCGAGATAAACAACATCTGCGGCTTGAACTCGTTCAGGCGCGGCAGCCAGATCGTCTCCACCACTTCGCGCACCGCCAGGCCGTTGGTATAGGCCGGCAGCGGGATGTTCGACATATTGGCGGCAATGTGCTCGGTGCCGCTGTACGGATAAAACGGATGCTGGAAGAAGCTGCACATCAGCACCTGGGCGTCGCCACGGAATGCGGCTTCGGTGCCATTGCCGTGATGCACGTCGAAATCGACGATGGCCACGCGCTCCAGCCCGTGCGCGGCGAGCGCGTGACGCGCGGCGATCGCCACATTGTTGTAGAAGCAGAAACCCATGGCCCGGTCCGGCTCGGCATGGTGGCCCGGCGGGCGCACGCAGCAGAACGCATTCTCGATCTCGCCCGCCATCACCGCATCGGTGGCAGCCACCGCGGCGCCTGCCGCATGGGCGGCGGCGGCGAGCGTGTGCGGGTTCATCAGGGTATCGGGATCGATCGGGTGGTAGCCGCTGGCCGGGCTGGCCGCGGCCAGCGAGGCAATGTACTGCGGAAGATGCACGCGCCCGATCTGCTCGGCGGTGGCGGCGCTCGCCTCGCGCCGGTCAAGCAGGCCGTCCATGCCGTGCGAGATCAGGTGATCCTCAATGGCCTGCAAGCGCTCAGGGCACTCCGGATGGAATGGCCCCATCTCATGCAGCAGGAACTCGGGATGCGTGTAATAGCCTGTGGGCATGTCTTATTGCTTGAATCGTGGTCTCCATTCGTTACGTTAGCACATGCCGCGCCAGCCACCCAGCGCGCTGCCGCGCAGGCACCATCCGCTATACTCGCAGCGACTTGCAAAGGACACCATGACCGACTCCCAGCGCTCCCTGCGCCGCCCGCTTCTGGGCGCCGCGCTTTCCGCTGCCGCATTGAGCTTGTGCGGCGTATCCCCCGCCCTGCTTGCGGCCGGCAAGCGCCGCGTGAGTATGCGCGAAGAAGAAATCGAGCCGGGCCGCTACCGTGACAATCCCAAGAGCCGCGCCTTCATCGACGAGATGGTGGCGCGCCACGGCTTTGCCCGTCAGACGCTGGAAGGCTGGTTCGGCCAGGCCGTGTATTCATCCACGGTGGTGCGCCTGATCATGCCACCCGCCACGCCGGGACGCAAAAGCTGGCGTACCTACCGCTCGCGCTTTATCGAGCCGATCCGCATCAACGCGGGCGTGCGCTTCTGGCAGCAGAATCGCGAAGCACTGCGCCGCGCGGAAGCCGAGTTCGGCGTGCCGGCCTCGGTGATCGTCGGCATCATCGGTGTCGAGACCATCTATGGCCGCGACATGGGTACCTTCCGCGTGATCGACTCGCTTTCCACGCTGGCCTTCGATTATCCGGACGTACCCAACCGCGAAGCGCGCACCACGCTGTTCCGCAACCAGCTGACCGACTACCTGCTGTGGTGCCGCGACACCAACACCGATGTGTTCTCGGTGCTGGGCTCCTTCGCGGGTGCCGTGGGCATTCCGCAGTTCATGCCCACAAGCCTGCGCGAATACGCCATCGACTACGACGGCGACGGCCGCATCGACCTGCGCAGCAGCGCCACCGACGCGATCGGCAGCGTGGCGCGCTTCCTGCAGCTGCACGGCTGGGAACCGGGCCGCCCGGTGGTCTGGCGCATCGCCGCCGACGAGGGCAGCCGCGGCATCGCCGCCGCAGCAGCGGATGGCGAGCCATGGCCCACCCGCACGCTCAACCAGTTGCTCAAGGCCGGCCTGCGCGTGGACGAGCCGATCGAGCCGACACGCGAAGGCGAAACCGGCGTGCTGGTGGTGGACCTGCCTACGCCCGGCGAAACCACCGACTACATGCTCGGCCTGCGCAACTTCTATGTGCTGACGCGCTACAACCGCAGCTTCTTCTACGCGCTGGCCGTGTACCAGCTGGGCGAGGCGGTCAAGGCGGCGATGGGCTGAGCCGGTACCCGCTGCGCGATAAGCAAAAAGCCCCCGCAAGACTGAACTCGCGGGGGCTTTTTCAATGCGCGGTGCAAGCCAGCATCAAGCCGGGAACACCCCGGTCGAAAGGTAGCGATCCCCGCGATCGCACACCACGAACACGATGGTGGCATTCTCCACTTCCTCGGCGATACGCAGCGCGACGCACAGCGCGCCCGCAGCCGAGATGCCGCAGAAGATTCCTTCCTCGCGCGCCATGCGACGTGCCATGTGCTCGGCATCACCCTGGCTGACAGGCTCGGTACGGTCAATGAATTTCGGATCGTAGATCTTCGGCATGTACGCCTCGGGCCACTTGCGGATGCCAGGAATACGCGAGCCTTCGGCCGGCTGCGCACCCACGATCTGGATCCCTGCGTTCTGTTCCTTCAGGTAGCGCGAGACACCGGTAATGGTGCCCGTGGTGCCCATGGCAGAGACGAAGTGCGTAATGCGCCCTTCGGTGTCGAGCCAGATCTCCGGGCCGGTGGTCTCGTAGTGCGCCAGCGGATTGTCCGGGTTGGCGAACTGGTCCAGGATCACGCCGCGGCCGTCGCGCTCCATGGAGTCCGCGAGGTCACGCGCGTACTCCATGCCGCCCTTGACCGGTGTCAGGATGATTTCCGCGCCGTAGGCAGCCATGCTCTGGCGGCGCTCCATGCTCAGGTCTTCCGGCATGATCAGCACCATCTTGTAGCCGCGGATGGCGGCTGCCATGGCCAGCGCGATGCCGGTATTGCCCGAGGTAGCCTCGATCAGCGTATCGCCCGGCTTGATACGCCCGCGCGACTCGGCGCGCGCAATCATCGAGACCGCCGGCCGGTCCTTGACCGAGCCCGCGGGGTTGTTGCCCTCGAGCTTGCCGAGGATTACGTTGCCGCGCGGGGCGCCGGCGCCGCCGGGGATGCGCTGCAGTTGCACCAGCGGCGTATTGCCGATGGTGTCTTCAATCGTCTTGTAGGCCATGGTGAGCGGGATTCCAATGTCGGCGGACATTGTAATCCAGTCGCAAAACCCGCGTTGCCGACGTGGCGCGTCAGGCTTCGGCCTCGGCTTCCGGCTCGGCCTTGCGGCTGCCCAGCAGGTGGTACAGCAGGATCGCGCCAAACGTGGCGGTACCAATGCCGCCCAGTGTCATGCCGCCCAGCTTCAGCGTCAGGTCGCCAGCCGCCACGGTCAGCGTAGCGCCGACCGTGATCAGGTTGCGCGAACTGGAGAAGTCGACCTTGTTCTGCACCCAGATACGCCCGGCAGTGGCGGCGATCAGGCCGAACACCACAATGGTCAGGCCACCGATCACGGGGCCCGGGATGGTCAGGATCAGCGCACCGAACTTGGGCGAAAAGCCCAGCACCAGCGCCACCACCGCCGCCACCACGAAGATCAGCGTGGAGTAGATCTTGGTCACTGCCATCACGCCCATGTTTTCAGCGTAAGTGGTCACGCCCGTGCCGCCGCCGCCGGCGGAAATGATGGTGGCAATGCCATCGCCGATGAAGGCACGGCCGATATAGGGATCAAGATTGCGGCCGGTCATCACGCTGATGGCCTTGATGTGCCCGAGGTTTTCCGCCACCAGCACGATGGCCACCGGCGCGATCAGCAGCATGGCGCTGGCCTGGAACACCGGCGTGGAAAATACCGGCAGCCCGAACCAGGCCGCGGCGGCCACGCCGGAGAAATCGATGCCTTTGCCCATGCCCAGCCCGTTGGTGCAAACGTAGTACAGCACGTAGCCGAACAGCCCGCCCACCAGTACCGGCAGCCGGCGCAGCATGCCCGGCGCATGCACCGCCACCACGCCCACGGCCAGCACGGTCGCCAACCCCACCCAGGTATCCAACGGCGCGCCGCTCACGGCCTTGACCGCCACCGGCGCGAGGTTCAGGCCGATGGCCGCGACGATGGCACCCGTCACCACCGGCGGCATCAGCCGCTCCACCCAGCGATACCCCACCGCCTGCACCACCAGCCCGATCAGCAGGTACAACACGCCCGCGGCGATGATGCCGCCAAGCGCCACCGGGATATTCGCGTTGGGGCCGCTGCCGGCGTAGCCGGTCGCGGCGATCACCACCGCGATGAAGGCAAAGCTGGAACCCAGGTAGCTCGGCACCCTGCCGCGCACGCACAGGAAAAAAATCAGCGTGCCGATGCCGGAAAACAGGATGGCGATATTGGGATTGAAGCCCATCAGGATCGGTGCGATCGCGGTCGAGCCGAACATCGCTACCACGTGCTGGATACCTGCCAGCAGGGTCTGGCCGGCGGGCAAGCGCTCATCAGGCGCGATCACGCCGTGCGTCTTTAGCCGCCACTTGGGCAGGAATCCCGCGTCCTCGTTATTTCCCATTGTCCAGCTCCCTTTTTATTGGCCTGGCCGCCCCGTATGCGGGCAGGTCCGGCGCGATCTTGGATTTTGTTGGCCACGCAGGCGGCTCGGGCCACAACAGCGTCCGCATGATACCGCGCGGCCGCATTCGTGATAAGCCAAACGGCACAAGTGTCCTAGCACGAGCCATACCAGCGCCGGATCTTCGTGCTGGTGCACGAGCAGCAAAAAGCCCCGGGCTCGGCCGGGGCTTCGAGGGTCGGATAGCTTGGATGCGGGCGCCGCGCTGCACGCCCGCGGCAAGCTTAGCGAACGGCCTTGGCCGGCGGCTTCTCCGTCTTGGCGTCCTTCTTGGCAGGAGCCGCCGCCACCGTGGCCTTCGGCGCCGCAGCACTGCCGGCACCGATGGTCATGCCGGCCTCCTGCAAGCGCACGACAGATTTCTGCCCCAGGCCCTTGACCCGATCGGCGAGATCCGCGGCATCCTTGAAGGGACCGCCCCGGCTGCGTTCGCTGACAATGGTGCTGGCCGTGGCCGGCCCGATGCCCTTGAGCGACACCAGCGCGGCCTCATCGGCGGTATTCACATCGACCGCCGCAAACGCGGCACCCGATAGCGAGAACCAGACGGCGGCAGCCAGCAGGACCTGCCTGGACGCGCGCGTCAGAGTTGGCTTGAACATGGGAGTTTCTCCTATCCATTGATGAAAGTCGCTTCGCCCTGGCTGGACGAAGCAACACGCAGGATAGGAGCACGCAACCGGCTTGGCGCACCTCGCAACAAAAGTTCACCTCAACGCTACCGAGGTGTCTCCACAGCGCGCGCAAGGCCCACAAAAGACGCCTTTACACGCATGTCTTTGCGACTTCAGCCCTTGTTCTGCAGCAGCCAGCGGCAGTAGCGCGACACGCCTTCTTCCACGGTGTAGAACGCGTCCTTGTACCCGGCGCCACGCAGGCGCGAGACATCGGACTGGGTGTAGCACTGGTACTTGCCGCGCAGCGCGTCGGGGAACTTGATGTATTCCACCAATCCCTCCTGCACCATCTCGTCGAGCGTCAGCTGGGGCCGGCCATCGGCCTCGCGCAGCGTGTTGACCACGGTCGCGGCAATGTCGTTGAACGGTTGCGCGCGGCCGGTGCCGAGGTTGAAGATGCCCGACTTGTCCGGATGCTCCAGGAAGAACAGGTTGACCTTCACCACGTCCTCAACCGAGACGAAGTCGCGGGTATGGCCACCCGGCGCATAGCCGCCATATTCGCCAAACAGCTTCACCGTGCCATCGGCGCGGAACTGGTTGAAATTGTGGAACGCCACCGAGGCCATGCGGCCCTTGTGCGCTTCGCGCGGGCCATACACGTTGAAGTAGCGAAAGCCCACGATCTGCGACAACGCGCACGGCAGCTTGCGCCGCACCACCTGGTCGAACAGGAACTTCGAGTAGCCGTAGACGTTCAGCGGCTTCTCGTACTGGCGCTCTTCCTTGAACACCTGCGAGGCGCCATAAGTGGCTGCCGAAGAGGCGTAGAGGAACTGCGTGCCCTGCTCCAGGCAGGCATCCATCAACGCCTGGGTGTAGCGAAAGTTGTTCTCCATCATGTAGCGGCCGTCGGTCTCCATGGTGTCGGAGCAGGCTCCCTCATGGAACACCGCGCGTACCTTGCCGAACTCACCGCGCTTGAAGCGCTCGATGAACTCGCTCTTGTCTAGGTAGTCGCGGATCTCGCAGTCGACGAGGTTGTGGAACTTGTCGGCGCGCGTCAGGTTGTCGACGGCGACGACATTGTCTTCGCCGCGCTCGTTCAGGCCCTTGACGAGGTTGCTGCCGATAAAGCCGGCAGCGCCGGTTACGATGATGGTCATGGTCGTGTGGGCTCAAAAGAGCCAGGAGGCAGCGCGGCCATTACACCGGCGTGCCAAACAATTCAGGATAGGTGACGACCGCGGTGCCCAGCTTGCCCACCACGATGCTGCCAGCGCGATTGGCGTGCTGCACGGCCTCCTTGAGCGGCACGCCCGCGCCCAGCATGGTCGCCAGCGTGGCGATCACGGTGTCGCCGGCGCCGGACACGTCGTAGACTTCGCGCGCCTGCGCCGACACGTGCAGCACCTCGGCTTCGGTGTAGAGCGTCATGCCCTCTTCCGAGCGCGTCAGCAGCAGCGCTTCGAGATGCAGCTCGCGCCGCAGGTTCTGGGCCCGGATGGTGAGATCGGACTCGGTCTTCCAGGCGCCCACCACGTGCCGCATTTCGGCACGGTTGGGGGTGATCAGCGTGGCGCCGCGATAGCGTGAGTAATCGTCGCCCTTGGGATCGACCAGCACCAGGCAGCCCGCGGCGCGGCCCGCCTCGACCATGCGGCCCACATGGGCCAGGCCGCCCTTGCCGTAGTCGGAGAGCACCAGAACCTTGTACTCTTTGACCAGGGCCAGGAAACGATCCTGCACCGCGGCCAGCACTTCATGTCCCGGTGCATTCTCGAAGTCCACGCGCAGCAACTGCTGCTGGTGCGCCACCACGCGCAGCTTGATGGTGGTGTTGACACTGGGGTCGCGATGCAGGTAAGGCTGCACGTGGCTGGCGCTGAGCAGCGCCTCCAGCGTACGGCCGGGCTCATCATCGCCGACCACGCCCAGCATGCCCACCTGGGCGCCCAGCGCGGCGGCATTGCGCGCCACGTTGGCAGCGCCGCCAAGGCGTTCGTCGCTGCGCTTGATCTGCACCACCGGCACCGGGGCTTCCGGGGAAATGCGCTCGACATCGCCGAACCAATAGCGGTCGAGCATCATGTCGCCCGCCACCAGGATGCGCGATTGATTGATCTGTTGCTGCGGAATATGGTTCTTGCTCATGGACATCCTTGGCAACACGGCCCGGTCCGTCAGCCGGGGTGTTGGCTTGTCGTTCCCGTTGGGTTGCGTTTCAGCGCGTCGTGGTCGGCCGCCCGATCGCATGATATTCGATGCCCGTTTCCTGCATGGCTTCGGGCTCGTACAGATTGCGTCCATCGAAGATGACGGGTGCCTTCAGGCGGCGCTTGATCTGGTTGAAATCCGGGCTGCGGAACACCTTCCACTCTGTAACGATGACCAGAGCATCGGCGCCGTCGAGCGTGTCCATCTGCGCGTCGCAGAAATGCACGCGTGCAAAACCGCCATCGATGTGTGCGAGATCGAGGGCCAGCGCATGCTTGGCCTCGGCCATCGAGATCGGATCATGCACGCGCAGCGAGGCGCCGCGCGACACCAGCGCTTGCGCCAGCACCCGCGACGGCGCTTCGCGCATGTCGTCGGTATTGGGCTTGAAGGCCAGGCCCCAGATCGCAAAGGTACGGCCAGTGAGATCCTCGCCAAAGCGGCGCACGACCTTGTCGGCCAGCACCTGCTTTTGCGCGTCGTTGACGGCTTCCACCGCTTCCAGCACGCGCATGGGCTTGCCATGCGCGCTGGCGGTGCGCATCAGCGCCTGCACATCCTTGGGGAAACACGAGCCGCCGTAGCCGGCACCGGCGTACAGGAAACTATAGCCGATGCGCGGATCGGAACCGATGCCCATGCGGACCAGCTCGATATCGGCGCCGACTTCATCGGCCAGGTTCGCCAGCTCGTTCATGAACGAGATGCGCGTGGCCAGCATCGAGTTGGCGGCGTACTTGGTGAACTCGGCCGAGCGCACGTCCATATAGAACGTACGCTCGTGATTGCGGTTGAAGGGCGCGTAGAGCTGGCGCATGATCGCCTTGGCGTGCCGGCCCGCCACGTCGGCATTGCAGCCCAGCACGATGCGGTCGGGACGCATGAAGTCCTCCACCGCGGCGCCTTCCTTCAGGAACTCCGGATTCGAGACCACGGAGAACTGCAGGTCCTCGAGGCCACGCGCGGCCAGCTCTTCACGAATGGCTTCGGCAACACGATCGCCGGTGCCGACCGGCACGGTGGACTTGTCCACCACCACCTTGAAGCCGGTCATGTACTTGCCGATATTGCGGGCCGCCGCCAGCACATATTGCAGGTCAGCGGAGCCATCCTCGTCAGGCGGCGTGCCAACGGCGATGAACTGCACGTCGGCATGCTCCACGCTGGCCGCCACATCGGTGGAAAATGTCAGCCGGCCAGCCTCGCGATTACGCTGGATTAGCTCCTTCAAGCCCGGCTCGTAGATCGGCACGCCGCCAGCATTGAGCATCGCGATCTTGCGTTCGTCTACGTCCAGGCAAAACACATCGTTGCCCAACTCAGCCAGGCAGGCCCCGGTCACTAGACCGACGTAGCCGCTGCCGATAATGGTGACTTTCATAACTTGTACTCCAGATAGGGATTGGCGTGCGACGCTAAGGCAACAACATCGGCATCGGCATCAGCCGAGCGCCTCGGAACGGCGCGGTGCGTAGGTTTCCCAGCGGTTGCAGCCAGGGCACTGCCAATAGAACAACCGGGCGCGGAAACCGCACTCCCGGCAGGTATAGCGTGCCAGGTTACGTGTGCGGTGCTGCAGCAGGTCGCGGATCGCCGACACCTCCTGCTCATGTTCGACATCGTGCGCGCAGCCCGCCGGCTCGCCATCGGCCACATCAGCCGCATTGGCCGTGACAGCCACGCTGGCTTGCGCGACCTCGGCGGCCTGCGCCTCAAAATACTTGGTCAGGGCCTGCAGCGACGGCTGCCG
The DNA here is from genome assembly GCF_000832305.1 of Cupriavidus basilensis. NCBI lineage: Bacteria > Pseudomonadati > Pseudomonadota > Betaproteobacteria > Burkholderiales > Burkholderiaceae > Cupriavidus > Cupriavidus basilensis. The sequence continues at coordinate 1,006,688 of NZ_CP010536.1, read as the reverse complement.
GCGCAATTGCTCTCGCATCAGCACGGCCGCGGCATGCGCGCCGTGCTGCTCCAGCTCGGCACGATAGGCACTATCGAGCAACTCGGCAGCCAGGTTCGTTTTCAGCAGGCCGCGCAACCACTCCAGCGCCCGGCCATCGTCGCCGAGCTGGCGGTACGCTTTGACCACGCGATCCGCCACCAGCGGCAGATAAGTAGCGTCCTGCTTCTCGATGCCCAGCCAGTGGCCAAGCGCGCCTTGCGCGTCGCCCGCGGCCATGGCCACATCGCCCAGCAGCATCGGCGCACGCACATTGGCGGGGTTTTCCCTGGCGGCCTGCTGCAGCCAGCCGATGGCGTCATCAGGCTGCTTGCGCTGCAGCGCGTCCTGCGCCAGTTCGCAGCAGAACTGAGCGATCTGCACGCTGTAGTCCTTCTGCTCCAGCGGCTGCAGCTCACGTGCCGCGTCGATGGCTTTCTTCCACTCTTTCTCGACTTCGTAAAGCTCCAGAAGCACATGCTTGGCCGGGGCCGCGTACGGCCCCGACATCAGCCGGCGCAGCGATTCCTCCGCGCGGTCAAGCAGGCCGGCGCGCAGGAAATCCTGGCCCAGCTCATAGAGCGCGTGCTCGCGTTCGGCATCGGGAAGATCCTGACGGCTAGCCAGGTTCTGGTGCACGCGGATGGCACGTTCGGTTTCACCACGCCGGCGGAACAAAGCGCCAAGCGCAAAGTGCAGCTCTGTGGTCTCGGGGTCCAGGCGCACCACCTCGATGAACGCGTCGATGGCTTGATCGGGCTGCTCGTTGAGCAGGAAGTTCAGCCCCTTGAAATAGGAGCGCGGCAGCGCGCCCTGCTCGCTCATCAGTTGCCGCGCATCGAAGCGGGCAGCCATCCAGCCAAGGCCGAAAATGAGCGGCAGCGCCAGCAGCCACCAGGTTTCAAAAATCATGGGTCAGACTTTCGGGCCAACTACGTTGTAAGGAATGCCGGAACCTGCCGCGGCCTGCGGGTCGCGCGCACTTTCCGCCGACTGGCTGTGCGCCTCGCCCAGCGCACGCCGCAGCCGGCCCGCCTCCATGCGCTGTCGCATCAGCACGGGCGCCAGCGCGGCGAGCGCGGCGAGGATGCCCAGCCCGAATGCGGCCAGCAAGATCAGGATCAGCGGCGCGCGCCAGACGGCATCAAAAAAGAGCTGCAGCGAGACGTCGGTGGTATTGCGCAGCGCCAGCACGAACAGCAGCGCGAACAGGACAATGCGGATGATCCAGGCGACAAGTTTCATGCGGGCTTCATGCGGCAGATGGGATGAATCGGACTCCGGTGATGCGGACGTCGGCGGGCGGCGCCCCCTCGGTGGATTCCCGGCATTGTAGCGGAATCGCCTCGTACCAACGGTAACCTCTTGTATGCTCGCAAAAATGAAAAAGCGCCCCGATAAGGGGCGCTTTTTTGACTATCCAGGCACATCACGAGCCAAACACAGCGGATTCAGGACTGGGCCAGCTTCAGCCCGCCATCATCATGCAGGGCATTGCCGGCAGCGGCTGCCGGCAACGCCTGGCCAGGCGCGGTCACAAGACCCGCACCAGCCGTAGCGCCATGGCCAATGCTACCGCCATGGGTACTGCCATTCGCGTTGCCGCTGCCAACGTGACTTCCATTGGCATTGGCGCCAGCACCGCCGCTACCTGCCTGCGGCAGCGCCGGGCTGCGATCGACTCGTTCACGCAACTCCTTGCCCGCCTTGAAGTGCGGCACCCGTTTCTCGGGCACCAGCACACGTTCGCCGGACTTGGGGTTGCGTCCCACGCGCGGCGGACGCCGGTTAAGACCAAAACTGCCGAATCCGCGAATCTCGATGCGGTGGCCATCAGCCAGCGCTTCGGACATCGCGTCGAGGATCGTCTTCACCGAGATGTCCGCATCCCGCAGCAACAGCTGCGGGAACCGGGCAGCCAGTTTTTCGACAAGCTCGGACTTGGTCATGGGCATCCGCTAGCAGGCGTAAGAACCAATGCTTACTGGTTGTCCTGGCCGAGCTTGGCCTTCAGCAGCGCGCCCAGGTTGGTCGTGCCAGCCGTGCCGGTGTCGGCAGCGAACTTCTGCATGGCTTCTTGCTGCTCGACGTTGTCCTTGGCCTTGATCGACAGGTTGATGTTGCGCGACTTGCGGTCAACGTTCACCACCAGGGCGGTGATTTGTTCGCCTTCCTTCAGCACGTTGCGAGCATCTTCCACGCGGTCAGCCGAGATTTCGGATGCGCGCAGGTAACCTTCGACGTCATCAGCCAGTTGCACGACAGCGCCCTTGGCATCAACAGTCTTGATCGTGCCGTTGACCAGGGAACCCTTGTCGTTAGCCGAGATGAAGTTGTTGAACGGGTCGCCCGACAGCTGCTTGATACCCAGCGAGATGCGTTCCTTGTCGACGTCGATGCCCAGAACCACGGCTTCCACTTCGTCGCCCTTCTTGTACTTGCGCACGGCTTCTTCGCCGGTTTCTTGCCAGGACAGGTCGGACAGGTGCACCAGGCCGTCGATGCCACCGGGCAGACCGATGAACACGCCGAAGTCGGTGATCGACTTGATCTGGCCGCCCAGCTTGTCGCCCTTCTTGTGGTTACGGCTGAAATCGTCCCACGGATTGGCCTTGCATTGCTTCATGCCCAGGCTGATACGACGCTTGTCTTCGTCGATATCCAGAACCATGACTTCGACTTCGTCGCCCAGCTGGACAACCTTCGACGGAGCAACGTTCTTGTTGGTCCAGTCCATTTCGGAAACGTGGACCAGGCCTTCGATGCCGGCTTCGATTTCAACGAATGCGCCGTAGTCGGTCAGGTTGGTCACCTTGCCGAACAGGCGGGTGCTTTGCGGGTAACGACGCGAGATGCCGACCCACGGATCTTCGCCCAGTTGCTTCACGCCCAGCGAGACGCGGTTCTTCTCTTGGTCGAACTTGAGGATCTTGGCGGTGATTTCCTGGCCAACCGACAGCACTTCGCTCGGGTGACGCACACGACGCCATGCCAGGTCGGTGATGTGCAGCAGGCCGTCGATGCCACCCAGGTCCACGAATGCGCCGTAGTCCGTGATGTTCTTGACGATACCGTTGACGATGGCGCCTTCCTTCAGGGTTTCCATCAGCTTCTGGCGCTCTTCGCCCAGGGTCGCTTCCACAACGGCGCGGCGCGACAGCACCACGTTGTTGCGCTTGCGGTCCAGCTTGATGACCTTGAATTCCAGGGTCTTGCCTTCGTACGGCGTGGTGTCCTTGATCGGACGCACATCGACCAGCGAGCCCGGCAGGAACGCGCGGATGCCGTTGACCATGACGGTCAGGCCGCCCTTGACCTTGCCCGTGACCGTGCCCGAGATGATTTCGCCGTCTTCCAGCGCCTTCTCGAGGTTCAGCCACGATGCCAGGCGCTTGGCCTTGTCGCGGGAGAGAATCGTGTCGCCATAGCCGTTCTCGAGCGCGTCGATGGCCACGGAGACGTAGTCGCCGGCCTGCACTTCGAGTTCGCCCTGGTCGTTCAGGAACTCCTCCACCGGCACAAAGGCTTCCGATTTGAGGCCGGCGTTGACGACCACGAAATTGTGGTCGATGCGCACGACTTCAGCGGAAATCACTTCGCCAGCCTTCATATTGGAGCGGGCGACGGATTCCTCGAACAGTGCGGCAAAGGATTCGTTAGTTTGCAGGTCGGACATAAACTTGAGTATCAATCCGCAGTACTCGGGCCGGCGCGTGGATCGCGCTCAGTCTGCACCGGGCAGCGGGGTCAGGTTGAACAACACCGGTGGAGCCGCGCTTGCAGGCTCTGCCGGCACTTCGGTGTTGCAGCGGCTGGACTAAGCGCGGATCAGGAACCCGGCGCGCCATACCATTGCAGCACCTGCGCCACCGCCTGATCCACCGTCATGTCGGAGGTATCGAGCAAGTGCGCATCCTCTGCGGGACGCAGCGGCGCGGCCGCGCGGGAGCGATCCCGCTGGTCGCGCGACTCAAGGTCTCGCAAAAGGTCTTCGATATTAGCAGAAATTCCCTTATCAATCAATTGTTTATAGCGCCTGCGAGCGCGCGCCTCGACACTTGCCGTCAGGAACACCTTCAGCCGGGCATCCGGGAAAATCACGGTGCCCATGTCGCGGCCGTCGGCAACCAGGCCGGGCAGCTTGCGAAAACCGCGCTGCAGCGCCGTCAGGGCGTCGCGCACCGGTTGGTGGACTGCGATCGCAGAGGCCCGGTTGCCGGTGGCTTCCGCGCGGATGGCCAGGCTGACTTCCTCGCCGCGCAGCCAGACACGGTCAGGCCCGAACTTCACATCGAGGCGGGTGGCCAGGCTGGCCAGCCCCTCCACATCCTGCATGCCGATGCCCGCACGCTCGCTGGCGAGCGCCACCAGGCGGTACAACGCACCGCTGTCCAGCAAATGGAAGCTGAGCGCGTCGGCCACCTTGTGCGCTACGGTGCCCTTTCCCGATGCGGTGGGCCCGTCGATGGTGATGACGTCGACGATAGTCATTGTTTATTAAGGCAGAACAAAATATCGATTTCTTAAATCAATTGAGAATCATTAGCATGCAATACATGCGAGGTACCCGGCAGGATCGCGGGCCCATGCAGCAAACAACCGGCATCTTCGCGAGGCAATCTACCATGGCCAAGACCCTGACGTTCGGCATCATGCACGTTGCCATTGCCTTCGGCGTCACTTATGCACTGACCGGCAATCTGGCTGTCAGCGGCGCCGTGACGTTCATCGAACCAGCAGTCAACACTGTGGCGCATTACTTCTTCGACCGCTACTGGGAACGGCGCGAACCCGGGGCGAAGCACAAGACCCTGCCCCAGACCGGGTACGGCGGCGATGACCTGCCACTGGCTACGTGATCAGCGCGCCACCGCGCCAAACACCTCGAAGTAATCAGGGAACGTCTTTGCCACGCAGCCAGGCTCGTTGATACGCACCGGCAGCGGACCGAACGCGGCCAGCGAAAAGCACATCGCCATGCGGTGGTCATCGTAAGTATCGATGCCGGCGGCCGGGGTCTGCCAGGCGGATTGGGCCGGTGGCGTCACCTTCAGGTAATCCGCACCCTCCTCCACTTCGACGCCCAGCTTGCGCAACTCGGCGGCCATCGCGCTGATGCGGTCGGTTTCCTTGACTCGCCAGCTTGCGATATTGGTTAGCGTGGTAGGCCCTTCGGCGAACAGCGCCGCCACCGCCAAGGTCATGGCAGCATCCGGAATATGGTTGCAGTCCAGTTCGATGCCGTTCAAGCGGCCGTCGTCGCGCTCGGTGCCGCGGACCTCGATCCAGTTGGCGCCGGCCATCACGTTGGCGCCCATGCGGTTAAGCGCCTCGGCAAACTTGACGTCGCCCTGGATGCTGGCCATGCCCACGCCCTCCACCCGCAGCGGGCCGCCGCCGATAGCGCCCGCCGCCAGGAAGTAGGAGGCCGAGGATGCGTCGCCCTCGACAAAAATCTCGCCCGGCGAGCGGTATGCCGCGCGAGCCGGCAGGATGAAGCGTGACCAGCCCTCGCGCCGGATCTCGATGCCAAAGCGCGCCAGCAGGTTGAGCGTGATCTCCACATAGGGCTTGGAAATCAGCTCGCCCACCACTTCGATCTCGATGGTGTCGCCAGGCGCATCGGCCAGCGGCAAGGCCATCAGCAACGCCGTCAGGAACTGGCTGGACACGTCGCCACGCACGCGGATTGGCGCATCGATGCGAATCCGTGCGGGGGAAATCTGCAAGGGCGGATAGCCCTCGGTGCCAAGGTAGGCGACGCTCGCGCCTATCTGGCGCAGACCATCGACCAGATCGCCGATCGGCCGCTCGTGCATACGCGGCACGCCGGACAGCTTGTAGCTCCCGCCCTGCAGCGCCAGCGCCGCGGTCAGCGGGCGAATCGCCGTACCCGCATTGCCCATGAACAGCTCGGCTGCCTTGTTGGGAAATTTGCCGCCCACGCCGCGCACCACGCAAACGCCTTCCTCCTGGCGCCATTCCACGCCCAGCGTGCGCAGCGCCTGCAGCATCACGCGCGTGTCATCCGAGTCGAGCAGGTCGCACACGCGGGTCTCTCCTTCGGCCAGCGCCGCCAGCAGCAGGACCCGGTTCGAGATGCTCTTGGAACCCGGCAGGCGAACCGTGCCCGAAGCGCGAGTGAAGGGACCGAGCGTGAGATGTTCCATGGTTTCCATGCTAGTTGGCGGGCGGCTTTCGATGAAAGGCGCGCCGCTTTCGTTGATGACGTGGCGTTCGCGTAGCGCCGGATTGCGTGGCGATCAGGGCTCGGCGTTGACAGCCGGCGCGCGCTGCGCGCCCCATTGCTGCCGCGCCTGGCTGGCGCGCTGGAAAATACGCTCCAGGCCCTCGCCGTTGCTGTTTTCGATCAGGGTCTTCAGATGCGCCAGCATGGCCTGGTAGGTGCTGAGCTCACTCAACATCGCCTCGCGGTTGCCAACGCAGATATCGCGCCACATCTCCGGCGACGACGCCGCGATCCGGGTGAAATCCCGGAAGCCGCCACCCGCGAAATCGAGCTTGAGCGCAGCGTCTTCGGCATTGGCCACCTGGGCCACCAGCGCATAGGAAAGCAGGTGCGGCAAATGGCTGACGGCGGCAAACACGGCATCGTGCTGCACGGCCGACATCACGCTGCACTGGGCGCCCGCGGTCTCCCACATGGCGCGCACGCCCGCCACGTCAATGCGGGTATTCTCCTGCAGCGGGCACAGCACGACCTTCTTGCCGACATAGAGATCGTCCAGCGCCGCTTCCACGCCATGCAGTTCGCGCCCGGCAATCGGATGGGCCGGCACGAACTGGGCCGCCTTGTCGCCCAGCGCGGTCTTGGCCGCCATGATGACGTCGGACTTGGTGCTGCCGGCATCCGTGATGATCGTAGCCGGCTCCAGATGCGGCTCAAGTGCATGGAGCAGCGCAAAGGTCTGTGCCACCGGCGCGCACAGCACGATCATGCTGGCGCCCTTGGCGGCGTCTTCCAGCGTGGCCGCCTCGTCGATCACGCCCAGCTTGAGCGCACGCTCGAGCGAAGCTTGCGAGCGGCCGACGCCGACCACCGTGCCGACCGCACCTGCGCGCTTGAGCGCGAGTGCCAGCGAGCCGCCGATCAGGCCGACACCGACAATGACGACACGGGAAAAAAATGGAGCGGACGCAGGAACGGTCACGGGGATACGCTGCCAGGCAAGGAAGTTCGGGAATCCGATATTGTAACTTCTCCGCCGGAGGGCGGCGCCGCCATTGCGCCTTCGCGCGCGCGCATGGCGCCGGCCCGCAGCGGGCCGGGACATTGCTCGCAACAGCGCTTACTTGAGGGCCTTTTCCAGCGCCGCGATAAACGCCGCGTTTTCCTCGGGCAGGCCGATGGTGATACGCAGCCATTGCGGCAGGTTGTAGTTGCCCACCGGCCGTACAATCACGCCCTGCTTGAGCAGCGCCAGGTTGACGCGCGCGCCGGCGCCATCGTCCCTCCCCACGCGCACCAGCACGAAATTGCCCGAGGACGGCACGTATTGCAGGCCAAGCCGGTCGAATGCAGCCACCAGTTGTGCCTTGCCGGCACGGTTCAGCTCGGCGCTGCGCTGCAGGAAGGCCGCATCGCCCAGCGCCGCCACCGCCGCTGCCTGGGCCAGGCTGTTGACGTTGAAGGGTTGGCGGATACGGTTGAGCAGATCGGTCAGCGCGGGCTGCGCCACGGCGTAGCCAATGCGCAGCCCGGCCAGGCCATAGGCCTTGGAGAAGGTGCGCGATACCAACAGGTTGGGATACTTGCGGACCCACGCGATCGAATCGTACTGCTGCGCGTCGTCCAGGTATTCGTTGTAGGCCTCGTCCAGCACCACCACGACATCGGCCGGCACCTTGGCCAGGAAGGTCTCGATCTCGGCGGCCGGCAGGAAGGTGCCGGTCGGGTTGTTAGGATTGGCGATAAAGACCAGGCGCGTGTCCGGGGCGATGGCCACGGCCATGGCGTCGAGATCGTGGCCGTAGTCGCGCGCCTTGACCTCGATGGCGCGCGCGCCGACTTCCTGCGTGGCCAGCGCGTACACCGCGAAAGAATGCTCCGCATAGACGATCGACTCGCCTGGCTTGACCAGCGCATGCGCCGCGATTTCCAGGATATCGTTGCTGCCGTTGCCCAGCGTGAGCCAGTCTGGCGGCACGTCGAAGCGGGCCGACAGCGCGCCCTTCAAAGCGAAGCCGTTCGCGTCCGGGTAACGGCCCAGGTCGGCCACGGCGGCAGCGATGGCGGTCCGGGCCGATTCGGGCATGCCGAGCGGATTCTCGTTCGAGGCCAGCTTGACGATGGTGGACTCAACCAGCCCAAACTCGCGCGCCACTTCGGAAATCGGCTTGCCCGCCACGTACGGGGAAATCGCCCGCACATACTCCGGACCGAACTGCTTGCCCTGCTCTGCCATGTTCATTCCTTCTCTGAAACGTTGTTCGCGGATCGCCGATCCTGTTAACGGCTGGACGGATACGAGCCCAGCACCTTGAAGTAGGCCGCGTTGCGGCGCAACTCTTCCAGCGCGCGCGCCACTGAAGCATCGTGCTGGTGGCCTTCGACGTCGACGTAGAAGTAGTACTCCCACGCGCCGCTGCGCGCTGGGCGCGACTCGAACCGGCACATCGACACACCGTTGTCGGCCAGCGGCGCAAGCAACTGGTAGACCGCGCCTGCCTTGTTGGGCACCGAGAGGATCATCGAGGTCTGGTCGCTGCCGGAGGGCTCGGTTTCGTAGCGGCCGATCACGGCAAAGCGCGTGCGGTTATGCGGATCATCCTGGATGTGCGTGCGCACCAGATGCAGGTGGTAGCGATTGGCCGCCGACTCGCCGGCGATGGCCGCCACGGTGGGATCCTCGCTGGCCATGCGTGCCGCTTCCGCATTGCTCGACACCGCCTGGCGCTCCAGGTGCGGGTAGTTGGCCGTGAGCCAGTGCTGGCACTGCGCCAGCGCCTGCGCATGCGCGCGCACCACGGTCACGCCTTTCATATCGGGCGACGATGCCATCAGGTTGTGGTGCACCTTCAGCGCGATCTCGCCACTGATCTTCAGCGAGGTCTGCAGGAACAGGTCCAGCGTGCGCGAGACCGCGCCCTCCGTGGAATTCTCCACCGGCACCACGCCGTACTCCACGGTGCCGGCTTCCACCGCGCGGAACACCTCATCAATGCTGGGGCAGGGTACGCCGCTGACCTCGTGACCAAAGTGCGCGTACAGCGCCTGCTCCGAGAAGGTGCCTGCCGGGCCGAGGAATGCCACCTCGAGCGGCTTCTCCAGCCCGCGGCAGGCCGACATGACTTCACGCCAGATTGCCGCCACGCTGTCGTCTAGCAGGGGGCCAGGGTTGGCCCCCTGCACCTTGCGAATCACCTGCAACTCGCGCTCGGGGCGGAACACCGGCGCGCCGTACTTCTTCTTGACCTCGCCCACGTCGAGGGCGAGTTGCGCGCGGCGGTTCAGCATCGCCAGCAGCTCGCGGTCGAGCGTGTCGATCTGCTCGCGCAGCGGCGTCAGCTCGACGCCCAGCGCCTTTTCGGCCGCGCCATTGTCCTGCTGCGCCTCCCCCTGCGCGCCCTGCTTGTCTTGATTTGTCATTGTATGAATCCGCTACGCCACGCCATTGCGCAGTGCCAATGGCAGTGAAATGGCCTTGGGAAAAACCGAATCGGCACCACTGCGGCATCGCCACGCGATGCCGCAGCGAACAAAGGATCAGGCCGCGGTCCGCTCGAACTCGCGCATATACTCGATCAGGGCGGCAACGCCCTCGATCGGCATGGCGTTGTAGAGGCTGGCGCGCATGCCGCCGACCGACTTGTGGCCCTTCAACTGCACCAGGCCATTGGCACGCGCGCCCGCCAGGAAGGCGTCGTTGCGGGATTCGTCGGCCAGGAAAAACGGCACGTTCATGCGCGAGCGGCTGCCTGGATCGATCTCGTTGCGGTAGAACGCGCTCTGGTCGAGGAACTCATACAGCGCGTGCGACTTGGCGATATTGCGTTGCTCGATGGCGCCTACGCCGCCCTGCGCCTTGAGCCACTTGAAAACCAGCCCGGCGATATAGATGGAATAGGTCGGCGGCGTGTTGTACATCGAGTCATGCTCGGCCACCAGGCGCCAGTTGAAGGCGGATGGGCACAGGGGATGCGCATGGCCCAGCAGGTCTTCGCGCACGATCACGATGGTCAGGCCGGCCGGCCCGATGTTCTTTTGCGCGCCGCCGTAGGCGACCTGCACGCGCGACCAGTCGACCGGGCGCGACAGGATGTGGCTGGAGACGTCGGCGACCACGACCGGTCCGCCGTCGCGGTGCTGGCCGATGTCGGGCACGTCCTGGAACTCCACGCCAACGATGGTTTCGTTGGTGCACAGGTGCACGTAGGCAGCATCGTCCGACAGCTTCCAGTCAGCGACATCCGGGATGCGGGCGAACTTTTGCGCGGTGCTGGTGGCTGCGATATTCACCTCGCCGTAGCGGCGCGCTTCCTGCTCGGACTTGACCGACCAGGTACCGGTGACGACGAAATCCGCCTTGGGACGATCCGCGTTCACGCGGCGCATCAGGTTCAGCGGCACGATGCCGTTTTCGCCGATGGCACCGCCCTGCAGGAACAGGATGCGGAAGTTCTTCGGCACCTGCAGCAGCTCGCGCAGGTTGGCCAGCGCCTCGGCCTGGATGCTCTCGAACTCGCGGCTGCGGTGGCTCATTTCCATCACCGAGACGCCGGATCCGTGCCACGACAGCATCTCGTCGGCTGCCTGCAGCAGCACTTCGGTCGGCAGGGCCGCCGGACCCGGCGAGAAGTTATAGACACGCTCGGCCACGGCGCGCTGCATCATGGCGGCAAGTGCTGGATTCTGGGGTTCGTTCATGGATCGGGATCGAAATGAAAAATGGCTGCCGGTATTACCCAAGCAGCCATTATCCATCAAACCCGCGCCGGATTGGGGAGGCGAGGACAGCGCCCCGCCCGCCCAGCCTGCCCGCCGGTGAATTACTTCGCCGCGGCGGCGATCTCCTTCTCGGCGGCGTCGCGCATCGACTTGCCGACTTGCGGGCCGTACTTTTGCATCATCGAGCCCCAGATTTCCTGGGTCGCCTTGCCCTGGTTAGCCATGAACTTCTGGCCGGTCGGCGACTTCAGGAACGTGGTCAGGTCCTTGATTTCCTGGGCGCTGTAGTACTTGCCGAAGGCGTCGTAGTGGGCCTTCATGGCATCGGTCTTGAAGCCATCGGTGGTGAACGCCGTGCCGGCGCCATCAACCATGCGCTGCACCGCGCCGTTCTTCTTGAGCTTCTCGACAGCAGCTTGCTTTTGCTTGTCGTTGAGCGTCTTGTTCTCGACCAGTACCTGCTCCAGGACCATGGGCGCTTCCTGCTTGGCGCCTTGCTGCCAGTTCTCGGCCTGGCCCTTGACGGCCTGGTCGGCCTGCATCACGGTCAGTAGTTCCTTGATGGCAGCGGTCTTGTCGGCGTCCTGGGCATGCGCCGCGTTGGCCAGCATCATGGCCGGTACGAAGGCAGCCAGAACAGCGATACGTCGATAGGTTTTGAGCATTGTGACTCCCTTGTAAATATGTCCGTTTTAGTCCCGCAACCGGCAATCGAGTTCCGGATAACGGGTCAATGTTGCAACAACTTACGAATTTGATCCCGTGTCAGGCGTGCCGGCGTCGGTGCCGTCCTGCGCACCCGCCTGCTCACCGTCGGCAGCCGGAGCCGCCGCATCCACCGCGTCAGCCCCTTCTTCGAGTTCGTCGCCCGCCACACCGTTGTCGGCATCGCTTTCGACGATTCGCTGCAGGCCGGACAGCTTGGTGCCCTCGTCCACATTGATCAGGGTCACGCCTTGCGTGGCACGCCCCATCTCGCGGATTTCAGACACACGTGTGCGGATCAGCACGCCGCCGGTCGTGATCAGCATGATCTCGTCCTCCGGCGACACCAGCGCGGCAGCCACCACCCGGCCGTTGCGCTCGCTCGTCTGGATCGCAATCATGCCCTTGGTGCCACGGCCGTGTCGAGTGTACTCGGCGATCGGGGTGCGCTTGCCGTAACCGTTTTCGGTGGCGGTCAGCACACTGCCCACTGCGACGGCCTGCTCGCTGGTCTCAGCCGGGGCCACCAGCATGGCGATCACCGTCTGGCTTTCTTCCAGATTCATGCCGCGCACGCCGCGGGCCTGGCGGCCCATCGGACGCACGTCGTTTTCGTCGAAGCGCACGGCCTTGCCGGAATCCGAGAACAGCATCACGTCGTGCTGGCCATCGGTGACGGCAGCGCCGATCAGGTAGTCGCCCTCATCAAGATCGACAGCGATGATGCCGGCCTTGCGCGGGTTCGAAAACTCGGTCAGCGCCGTCTTCTTGACAGTGCCGCGCGCAGTGCTCATGAAAATGAAGTGCTCGGCGTCGAACTGGCGCACCGGCAGGATGACGTTGATCTTCTCGCCATCGGACAGCGGGAACATATTGACGATCGGCCTGCCGCGCGAGTTGCGCGACCCCTGTGGCACCTCGTACACCTTCAGCCAGTACAGCCGGCCGCGGTTCGAGAAACACAGGATGTAGTCGTGCGTGTTGGCGACGAACAGCGTGTCGATCCAGTCGTCTTCCTTGGTGGTGGTCGCCAGCTTGCCGCGGCCGCCGCGCTTTTGCGCGCGGTACTCGGAAATCGGCTGGCTCTTCATATAGCCACTGTGCGACAGGGTCACCACCATGTCCTGCGGGGTGATCAGGTCCTCGGTATCGAGCTCGGTCGCGTTGAGTTCGATGTGCGAACGGCGCACGTCGCCGAACTCGGCGCGGATGGCGGTCAGCTCGTCGGTGATGATGGTGCTGATGCGCTCCGGGCGCGACAGGATGTCGAGCAGGTCGGAGATGACCGCCATGACATCGCGGTATTCCTGGACGATCTTGTCCTGTTCCAGGCCCGTGAGGCGCTGCAGGCGCATCTGCAGGATTTCCTGGGCTTGCGAGTCGGACAGGCGGTACAGCCCGTCGGCTTGCATGCCGAAGATGGCCGGCAGGCCGTCCGGGCGATAGGACGCCCGGCCGCCGGCGGTATCGCCTTCAGCGCGTGCCAGCATTTCGCGCACCAGGCTGGAATCCCAGGCCTTGGCCATCAGCCCTTGCTTGGCGATGGGGGGCGTGGGCGCCGCCTTGATGATGGCGATGAACTCATCGATGTTGGCAAGAGCCACCGCCAGGCCCTCCAGCACGTGGCCGCGCTCGCGCGCCTTGCGCAGCTCGAACACGGTGCGGCGGGTGACGACCTCGCGCCGGTGCGACAGGAAGCAATCCAGCATCTGGCGCAGGTTCAGCAGGCGCGGCTGGCCATCGACCAGCGCCACCATGTTCATGCCGAAGGTGTCCTGCAGCTGGGTGTGCTTATATAGATTGTTAAGCACCACTTCCGGCACTTCGTTGCGCTTGAGCTCGATCACCACGCGCATGCCGGATTTGTCGGACTCGTCGCGGATATCGGAGATGCCCTCGACCTTCTTGTCCGTCACCAGCTCGGCGATGCGCTCGAGCAGGGTGCGCTTGTTGACCTGGTAGGGCAGCTCGTCGACGATGATCGCCTGGCGCTGGCCACGGTCGATATCCTCGAAGTGCGTCTTGGCGCGCATGACGACGCGGCCGCGGCCGGTGCGGTAGCCTTCGCGCACGCCCTGGATGCCATAGATAATGCCGGCGGTCGGGAAGTCCGGTGCCGGAATCAGCTCGATCAGTTCGTCAATCGTAGCTTGCGGATTACGCAGCAGATGCAGGCAGCCATCGACCACTTCGTTAAGGTTATGCGGCGGGATATTGGTGGCCATACCCACCGCGATACCCGACGAACCATTAATCAGCAGATTCGGGATACGTGCCGGCAGAATCAGCGGCTCATGTTCGGAGCCGTCATAATTCGGCCCGAAATCGACAGTTTCCTTATCGATATCGAGCAGCATCTCGTGGGCAATCTTGGACAAGCGGATTTCGGTATAACGCATGGCTGCCGCGTTATCCCCGTCCACTGAACCGAAGTTACCCTGGCCATCGACCAGCATGTAGCGCAGCGAGAAATTCTGCGCCATCCGCACGATCGTATCGTATACAGCAGTATCACCGTGGGGGTGATACTTACCAATCACATCCCCTACGATACGGGCCGATTTCTTGTACGGCCGGTTCCAGTCGTTGTTAAGCTCATGCATCGCATAGAGCACACGCCGGTGTACCGGCTTCAAGCCATCCCGCACATCGGGAAGCGCGCGCCCGACGATCACGCTCATGGCGTAATCGAGATAGGAACGGCGCATTTCCTCTTCGAGGGAGACCGGAAGGGTTTCTTTGGCGAATTGATCCATTGCGGCGTGGGTTATCCGGCGAATTTAAACAGAAGGCACCCAGGTGAATCGCCATTCGCCAAAGCGGCGTCTGACAGGTGGGCAACGTGACATTCTAACATGCGCGGCTGCCCTCTCCCTTAGCCGCGGCGCCCCCCTTGGCAGGGGCTTCGGCAGCGCCCAGAAAGCACGCGCAAGGCCGAGTCGAAAAGCCTGCAAGCACGGCCTGACAAGGGTTTGCGGGCATCGCAAGGGCCATGTTGCACAAACACCACAGGCCTAAAACCCATTGATGGAATCGAATATATTTACTTCTTAGGAAACGACCCTTGTGGCACAATTCCCCAGCGAAGAGCCAGACATTGTTCGAAGTGGAGCATACACCGCATCGAGAATGTTATACTCCGAAGAATGTATGACTTGTTTCCGTCCATTTGCTCGCAGTAACCCTGCGGTGATCTCATCCTGAGAGGAGAAATATGAAAAAATTTGCCAAGCTCGCGCTCGTTGCAGCTACCGCAGTAATGGCTGCATCCGCTCAAGCCCAGTCCGTCCCCTACGAAAAGAAGGCTGTGAACGATAGCTGGGGCAACGGTACGAGCGAGTACGTGTGGAAGAACGGCACGAACGAGCTCTGCTGGCGCGACAGCTCGTGGACCCCGGCCACCGCCAACGCCCTGTGCGACGGCGCCCTGGCACCGGCGGTCGCTCCGGCGGCAACGCAACCCCCGGCAGCTGTTCCCCCGGTTGTTTCCAGCGAAAAGGTCACTTTCGCTGCTGACACCCTGTTCGATTTCGACAAGGCTGTGCTGAAGCCGGAAGGCAAGGCAAAGCTGGACGACCTGTCCTCCAAGCTGTCGGGCATCACCCTGGAAGTGATTATCGCAGTTGGCCACACCGACTCGTTCGGTTCGGACAAGTACAACGATCGCCTGTCGATCCGTCGTGCTGAAGCCGTCAAGGCGTATCTGGTCAGCAAGGGCGTGGAAGCCAACCGTGTCTACACCGAAGGCAAGGGCAAGCGCCAGCTGAAGGTTGACCCGAAGTCGTGCAAGGGCAATCGCAAGGCACAAATCGCCTGCCAGCAGCCGAATCGCCGCGTGGAAGTCGAAGTGGTCGGCACCCGCAGCGCACGTTAATCGGAACCTTTCCGATGAAAGAAAGCCCAGCGCAAGCTGGGCTTTTTTTTTGATACAGTCGCGGCATACCCTCCGCCTTCACGCTGCCGCACTGGTGGCGCGCCAAACTCCATGACGCAGATATCCTCCCCGCTCCATCCGACCGTTGAAACCACCTTGATCGGCAAGAACGCCGACGCGCGCGAAATCGACAAGTTCAGCGAGCTGGCCCATCGCTGGTGGGATCCGGAAAGCGAGTTCAAGCCGCTGCATGAACTCAATCCCTTGCGGCTCGGCTGGATTGATGGCATCGCCAGCCTCAAGGGCAAGGATGTAGTCGACATCGGCTGCGGTGGCGGCATCCTGGCGGAGAGCATGGCGCGCACCGGCGCCACGGTGCGCGGCATCGACCTGTCCACCAAGGCGCTGAAGGTCGCCGACCTGCACAGTCTGGAGTCCGGCGTGACAGTAACCTACGAAGAGATCGCTGCCGAAGCGCTGGCGGCGCGCATGCCAGCCAGCGTCGATGTGGTGACCTGCATGGAAATGCTGGAGCACGTGCCCGACCCGCAATCGGTCCTGCGCGCCTGCGCCACCCTGGTACGCCCGGGTGGTCACGTGTTCTGCTCCACGATCAACCGCAACCTCAAGGCCTATCTGCTGGCCGTGGTCGGCGCTGAATACGTGCTCAAGATGCTGCCGCGCGGCACGCACGACTACGACAAGTTCATCACGCCGTCCGAACTCGCCCGCTACGCCCGCAACACCGGGCTCGAACTGGTCGAGATGCGCGGCATGACCTACAACCCGCTGACCCAGGTCTACTCGCTGGGCCGGGACACCGATGTGAACTATATGATGGCATTTCGCCGGCCTGCCTGAACATGCGCACCTACGACGCAGTCTTCTTTGATCTCGACGGCACGCTCGCCGACACCGCCCCCGACCTGGCCGCGGCCGCGAACCGGCTCGTCACCGAGCATGGCCGCCCGCCCGTGGACTACGAAAAACTCCGCCCGGTGGCCTCGCACGGCGCGCGCGGGCTGATTGGCGCCGCCTTCGGCAAGAGCCCGGCCGACCCCGAGTTCCCCGCCCTGCGCGACACCTTCCTCGATTACTACGAGGCCGACATCGCGGTGCATACGCGCCTGTTCGACGGCATGGCCGAAGTGCTTGACGCGCTGGAAACCGCCGGCATCCGCTGGGGTATCGTCACCAACAAGATCACGCGCTTCACCGCGCCGCTGGTCGCCGCCATCGGGCTGGCGCCACGCGCCTCGGCCGTGGTCAGCGGCGACACCACGGCGCATGCCAAGCCCCACCCCGCACCGCTGCTGCATGCCGCCGAAGTCAGCGGCGTGGCGCCCGGGCGCTGCGTGTACGTTGGCGATGATGTACGCGACATCCAGGCCGGCAAGGCCGCCGGCATGATCACCATCACCGCTGCCTACGGCTACTGCGGCGATGGCGAGCCGCCCGAGGCATGGGGTGCCGACTACCTGGTGCGCCATCCCAGCGAGCTGATCGCGCTGCTGGCCCCTCGCGCACAGCGCTGACGCGGGCGGCGGCGCGACGGGCATTTACACCCGAAGCCGCCAACGGAGTACAACCTCTCTAACTGCTAACGACGAACGTTACGCACTGGCCGCTTAATTGCGGCCGTCCTCGCACTGGCTCGCTGGCGGGCTAGAGTCGCAAGACTACGCGAGGTCATTAACGCCAGATAAGCCCTGAGTTTGTCACGGACCCAGGGACGAAA
Organism: Cupriavidus basilensis; assembly: GCF_000832305.1. Lineage (NCBI taxonomy): Bacteria > Pseudomonadati > Pseudomonadota > Betaproteobacteria > Burkholderiales > Burkholderiaceae > Cupriavidus > Cupriavidus basilensis. The sequence continues at coordinate 989,444 of NZ_CP010536.1, read as the reverse complement.
ATTTAGTGACTCGCCGTTGTAGAGCGTGTCCGTCCGCGATGCACCGGTTAGATCAAATGACAGGACTAAGTATGTAGAACTCTCTGTGGAGGGCTTGCGGACGCGGGTTCGATTCCCGCCGGCCCACCAATATTCAGTCCCGGTTATTTCCGGGACTACCGAAACCCCGAGGATAGGCATCCTCGGGGTTTTCTTTTTTCCGGCTTTGATAATGAGGGCGGTGCCCGCACTATCCCCAGGAAATTGCTGGAAACGCGGGAAATTTCCGCCGAATTAGGATTTGTCCGATTCACATAACACCCTCAAGCCTGCATCATCTACACAAGCTGCCTCTGCAGAGGCAGTCTTCCAGACTGCGAGCCTTCGTAGCTTCACGTCCGGAGTTGCCCTCCAGCGCCCGCTCAGTCCTGTGCGGGCGTCTTTTTTTGCGCGCTCGAACAGCGCTCAGCCCGGCCACCGACGCAAGGTCATCAACAAATTGTAATCATCTGTTACAGTCGAGATTTTCTCGGAAACCGAAAAGCGGCGCCAGAGGCGCTCACGTGCACCGGAACGGGCAAAGTACAAATGAAGAAACTCATTGGGGCTGCAAGCGTTGCGCTGGCCCTCGCAGGCTGCGGCGGATCGGGCGACAACAGTGACGGACTGGCGATCGTGCGCACGCCTCCCGCTTCCACACCCACGACCCCCACGGCCCCGTCGACGCCGGTGATCCCGGCAGCGCCCGACACCATCGCGCTCGGCTCCGGCTTCTATATCGGCACCTCTGCCGCCGGTGAGCGGTTCAACATCCTGGTACTGGACGAGAACGTCTATTACGCCTTCTACGCGATGGCGGGCATACCGGACGTATCAGCCGGAGTCCTGAGCGGCAACTACAGCTCGGGCAGCGGCGCGCTCACCACCAATAACAACGGGCTGGATTTCAATCAGGAGGCGGCGGGCTACAGCCTGACTGCAGCGAACTTGATGGCGGCCTACGTGCCGGGCAAGTCGATCCAGGCGCAGGTCACCTACCGCAACGGCAAGAGCACGGTTGTCAATGCCACCTACAGCACCGACTACAACTTCATCGCAACCGCCGACGGCATGAAGGGGACTTACTACGGCACGTCGAACGTCATTGACACGACCGGAATCACGGCGGGTGCGGTAAGGCTTTCCATCGACGCCAGCGGCAACCTCACGCTAGACGGCAGCGCCTCGGGCTGCAGCTTTACCGGGACCGCCACGCCGCGGCGCCAGGGCAAGGTCTACAACGTCACGTTGCAGCTGCTTGGGCCGACCTGCCGCTACGCGAACACACCCATGACCGGCATCGCCTACTACGACCCCACCACCACGCATAGCTTGCCCACGCCCGGCCAGATCTACCTGTTTGCGATGCGCCCCGACCGCCAGGTCGGGGTCATCTTCACTGGCAAGCTCTGAAGCACGGCCTAGAGAAAACGATCGAGGATCTTGCGGCTGCCCTTGTCCAGGCTGGCCAGGTTGCGCACCAGGTAATGGATGCCGTGACTGTCGGAGATCAGCAACGTAGATCCGGCGAGGCGGCGGATGTCTTCCTCGCCACGCAGCACCAGCGACGTGAGGCCACGATCCGTCTCCACCTCCCAGGTGCTGGGGGTGGCGTAGGTCGATACCGAGCGGATGCGGCGGATTTCCGGCATGAATTCACGGCTGGCCAGTTCGGCCTCGATCATCTCGCGCACCGGGGCGGGCAAGGTATCCAGGCGGGGCAGCCAGGCCAGCTCGCGGCCATCGGCGCTGACGAGGCCGACACCATCGTCGGGCGCGGCGATGGGGAAGGCGCGCACGGGAACGACACCATCATGCACAACGCCATCCGCCGTGGTCATCACCAGGCGGCCAAGGGCATTGCGGGAGAGCTTGAAATCGACTTGCTGCATGTGGGCTCCCATCCTTATTGCACGTTGACCGCATCGGCGGAGGTGAGATCCGCGTCGGCATCGACATTGCGGGCCTGCGCCTGGTAGAGCTTGTAGTAGGCGCCTTCGCGCGCCAGCAACTCATCGTGGTTGCCAACCTCCACGATCTGTCCACGATCCATTACCACCAGGCGGTCCGCCTTGCGCAGCGTGGACAGGCGGTGGGCGATGGCGATGGTGGTGCGGCCTTGCACCAGGTTGTCCAGCGCCTTCTGGATTTCCTTCTCCGTCGTCGTATCCACCGACGAGGTGGCCTCGTCCATGATCAGGATGCGCGGGTTGATCAGCAGCGCGCGAGCGATGGAGATGCGCTGGCGCTCGCCGCCGGACAGCGCTTGCCCGCGCTCGCCCACCAAAGAGTCGTAGCCGTGCGGCAGGCGCAGAATGAACTCGTGCGCATGGGCGGCGCGCGCCGCGGCGATGATCTCTTCGCGCGAAGCACCCGGTTTGCCGTAGGCAATGTTCTCGGCAATCGTGCCAAAGAACAGGAACGGCTCCTGCAGCACCAGCCCGATATGGCTGCGGAACTCCGAGACCGGCAGCGAGCGGATATCGACGCCGTCCAGCCGGATCGCGCCTTCCGAGACATCGTAGAAGCGGCAGATCAGGTTGACCAGCGTGCTCTTGCCTGACCCGCTGTGTCCCACCAGGCCAATCATCTCGCCCGGTGCGATCGACAGGTTGAGCCCGCGGATCACGGCACGGTTGCCGTAGCGGAAGCCCAGGTCGCGCAGCTCGATGGCGCCCTCCACACGCTCCAGATGCACCGGCCGCGTGGGTTCCGGCACGCTGGAGACATGATCGAGGATATCGAAGATGCGCTTGGCGCCGGCGGCGGCCTTCTGCGTGACCGAGACGATGCGGCTCATCGAATCCAGGCGTGTGTAGAAGCGGCTGATATAGGTGAGGAAGGCCACCAGCACGCCGACCGTGATCGCTTTGTGCGAGACCTGCCAGATGCCGAAGATCCACACCACCAGCAAGCCGATCTCGGTCAGCAGCGTCACGGTCGGGGTAAACAGCGACCACACCGCGTTGACGCGGTCGTTGATGGCCAGGTTGTGCCGGTTGGCTTCCCGGAAGCGTTCCACTTCGCGCTTTTCCTGCGCGAAGGCCTTGACCACGCGGATGCCCGGGATGGTATCGGCCAGCACGTTGGTGATCTCCGACCAGATCCGGTCGATCTTCTCGAAGCCGTGGCGCAGCCGGTCGCGCACCAGGTGGATCATCCACGCGATGAACGGCAGCGGCACCAGGGTCACCAGTGCCAGCCACGGGTTGATCGAAATCAGGATGGCCGCCGTCATGACGATCATCAGCACGTCGGTGGCGAAATCCAGCAGATGTAGCGACAGAAACACGCAGATGCGATCACTTTCCGAGCCGATGCGGGCCATCAGGTCGCCCGTGCGCTTGCCGCCGAAGTACTCTAGCGACAGGCGCAGCAAGTGCTCGTACGTGGTAGTGCGCAGGTCCGCGCCGATGCGCTCGGACACTCGCGCCAGCAGATAGGTGCGAGCCCAGCCAAGGCTCCACGCCACCAGCGCCGCACCCAGCAGGCCGGCCAGGTACAGCTTGACCCGGTCGTAATCGATGGGCAGCCCGTTCTGGTAGGGGATCAGCACGTTGTCCATCAGCGGCATGGTCAGGTACGGCGGCACCAGCGTCGCGGCGGTGGACAGCAGCGTCAGCAGGAAACCGGCCAGCAACTGGAAGCGGTACGGCCGGGCGAACCGCCACAGGCGCAATAGCGCCCAGGTCGACGGCGGCGTTTCCAGGTCACGGCTGCATTGCGGGCATTGGTCGTCGTCCGGGGGGAGCGGGGCCTTGCAGGTCGGGCAGACCGCTTCGGCATCCAGATCCAACTGCCCTGCCCGGCCCGAGGCCGACAGGTCGCGCTGCGCGTGGAACTGGTCGATCAGGCGCAACGCGGCCGGGTTGTAGCCCAGCGTATAGCGCCAACTGGCCAGCAATCGCCCGCTGTCTTGCAACTCCAGCGTGCCAACCCCCGCATGATCGGCGTGATGCAGCGATAATCCGGGCTGGATCGCCCATTCCTGCCAGTCTTTTTGTCCCGGCATGCGCGCCAGCAAGCGACGATCCGTCACAAGTACCCAGCCTTGGGTAAAATGCAGCTTTGCGTCAAGGTCGACTTCGAGCCAGGCAAGCACGGCTTCGCCAGGCTGCAGGCGGGCGCCGAGTTCGTTACGCCACGGCTCGTTCTGGGCGTCGCTGTCAATCACGGGCAAGGAAGGTTGGGTCATCGTTGGTACGGCATGCTGCGTCCTTGGGCTATGGACATAACTTGAAACAATTTAGCGCGGGCGCGCCCTGGCGGCCCGCCGATTTGCCCGCAGTATACATAAGGCCAAACACACGGGCGCCCCTGATGCACTGCACAATCGCTTTTTAATCAAGAAAGTCAACCGGCTGACCGTTGTAACGTTACTGAAAGGTTAGGCTTCTATTTCTCGGGCACTCGCCCACTGCCTCAAGCTAAATCAATGAAAAAGAAGGACATTGAGATTTTCGATGTCATGTCGCTGCGCGGCCCGAATATGTGGACATATCGGCCTGTGCTGGAGGCGTGGGTCGATATCGGGGAACTGGAGGATTTTCCCTCCAACACGATTCCGGGGTTCTACGAGCGCCTGTCGGCATGGCTGCCCTCGCTGGTCGAGCATCGCTGCAGTATCGGCGAGCGCGGCGGCTTCCTGCGGCGGCTCAAGGAAGGCACGTGGCCTGGCCACATCCTGGAACACGTCACGCTTGAGCTGCAGAATCTCGCCGGCATGCCCGGCGGCTTCGGCAAGGCGCGCGAGACCCCGATCCGGGGTGTCTACAAGGTGATCGTGCGGGCCTGGCACGAGGATGTCACCCGTGCCGCCCTGTTCGCCGCCCGCGACCTGGTGATGGCCGCCATCGAGGACCGCCCCTACGACGTTCAGGAGACGGTGGATCACCTGCGCCGCCTGGTGGACAAGCACTGCCTGGGTCCGAGCACTGCCTGCATTGTCGATGCGGCCGACGACCGCAACATCCCGGCGCTGCGCCTGTCCGAGGGCAACCTGGTGCAACTCGGCTATGGCAGCCGCCAGCGCCGCATCTGGACCGCAGAGACCGACCGCACCGCCGCCATCGCCGAGAGCATCTCGCGCGACAAGGACCTGACCAAGAGCCTGCTGGAATCCTGCGGCGTGCCCGTGCCCGAAGGCCGGCTGGTGGAAAGTGCCGCCGACGCCTGGGACGCCGCCGAGGACATCGGCCTGCCGGTGGTGGTCAAGCCCTATGACGGCAACCACGGCCGCGGCGTGTTCACCAACCTGACCACGCGCGAAGAAGTCGAGACCGCCTACGGCGTCGCCATCGACGAAGGCAGCGGCGTCATCGTCGAGCGCTTTGTGCTGGGCAACGAACACCGCCTGCTGGTGGTGGGCGGCCGCCTAGTAGCCGCCGCCATGGGCGAGACCGCCAGCGTGACCGGCGACGGCAAGTCGACCATCGACGAGCTGATCGAGTCGCAGATCAATTCCGACCCGCGCCGCGGCAGCACCGAAGACCACCCGCTCAACAAAGTGCGGCTGGATTCGGCCGCGCGCCTGGAACTCAAGCGCCAGGGCTTCGACGCCACGTCCGTACCGCCCGAGGGCAAGCATGTGCTGATCCAGCGCAACGGCAACGTGGCCTTCGACGTGACCGACCGCGTGCACCCGAGCGTGGCCGCGCATGCCTCGCTGGCCGCCCGCATCGTGGGCCTGGACATTGCCGGCGTCGACCTGGTGGCGCAGGACATTTCGCGGCCGCTCGCCGAGCAGCGCGGCGCCATTGTCGAGGTCAATGCCGGCCCCGGCCTGCTGATGCACCTGAAACCCTCCAACGGCGAAGCCCGCCCGGTGGGCCGTGCCGTGGTGGATCACCTGTTCCCGGCTGGCGAAGGCGACGACAACGGCCGCATTCCCGTGGTCGGCATCACCGGCACCAACGGCAAGACCGTGGTGGCCAAGCTGGTCGCACGCCTGCTGCAGCTCTCGGGCAAGCACACCGGCCTGGCTTGCAGCGACGGTCTCTACCTGGACCGCCGCCAGGTGCAGGGCGGCGACCGCGCCAACTGGGACGCGGCCCGCCGCATCCTGATGAACCGCGCGGTGGATGCCGCCGTGATCGAGAACGACAGCGGCGCCATCCTGTCCGAAGGACTCGCCTACGACCGTTGCCAGGTCGGCGTGGTGACCAATATCGATGTGCCCGACCACCTTGGCCAGTATTACGTCGAGGAAGTCGAGAAGATGTACAACGTGCTGCGCACGCAAGTCGACGTGGTGCTGGACGGCGGCGTGGCCGTGCTCAACGCGCGCGACCCGCTGGTGGTGGAGATGGCGCAGCTGTGCGATGGCGACGTGATCTTCTTCGGCATGACGGCCGACCTGCCCGCCATTGCCGCGCATCGCGCGGCGGGCCGCCGCGCGGTCTACGTGCGCGACGGCAAGGTGGTGCTCGCCACCGGCAGCCGCGAGGTGCCGCTGGCCGACGTGGCCGCGATCCCCCTCACCTATGCGGGCCGCGTGGCCTTCCAGGTCGAGAACGTGCTGGCGGCTGTGGCCACCGGCTGGGCGCTGGGCATCTCCAACGACCTGATCCGTGCCGGCGTGGTGACATTCGATGTGGGCCAAGTGGATGTGCCCGGACGCTTCACGCTGTTCGAGCGCAACGGTGCCATCGTGGTGATCGACGACGCCCACAATGCACCCGCGCTGGAAGCGCTGGTGGCATCGCTGGAACGCTTCCCGAGCGAGCGCCGCGTGGTGGTGTACGGCGCCGGCGCGCCGCGCCGCGACGAAGACATGGTCAAGCAAGGCAAGGTGCTGGGTGCCGCGTTCGACCGCGTCTTCCTGTGCGAAGACACCTCGGTCAAGCGCGCGCTGCCGGATGCCGAGGCACGCGCGCTGCTCAAGCAGGGCCTGTATGAAGGCCGCCGCGTGACCAAGATCATCGACGAGGGCTCGCGCCGCCAGGCGATCGAGGCCGCACTCGCACAAGTAGTGGCCGGCGACCTGCTGGTCCTGCAATGCGATGAGGCGACGACCCTGCCGACGATCGACCTGGTGCACCAGTGGATGGGCCAACCGGGCCGCCGCGCCTGATCCGCAAGGAAACTGATTTCATGGAAGTCTCACGTATCCGGGCCCTGCGCGGCCCTAACCTGTGGTGCCGCCACACCGCCATCGAAGCCATCGTTTCTTGCTCCGACGAGGCCCACACGCTGGCACAGTTGCCCGGTTTTGAAGAACGCCTGCGCGCGCGCTTTCCCGAGGTAGGCCCGCTGCGGCCCGATGACAACGAAGGCGTGGTGTCGCTGGCGCACGCGCTCGAATGCGCGGCCATGCGCCTGCAAGCAGAGGCCGGCTGCCCGGTCAGCTTCAGCCGCACCGCACCCACCGTCGAACCCGGCACCTATCAGGTGGTAGTGCAGTACAGCGAGGAAGAAGTCGGCCGGCTGGCGCTGGAACTAGCCGCCACGCTGTGCCGCGCCGCGCGCGACGACATGCCGTTCGACCTGGCTGGTGCGCTGCATCGGCTGCGCGAGCTCGACGAAGACGTGCGCCTGGGGCCGAGCACCGGCTCCATCGTCTACGCGGGCGTGGCACGCGGCATTCCGTATCGCCGCCTGACGCAAGGCAGCATGGTCCAGTTTGGCTGGGGCAGCAAGCAACGCCGCATCCAGGCCGCCGAAACCGACATGACCAGCGCGGTCGCGGAATCGATCGCACAAGACAAGGAGCTCACCAAGAAGCTGCTGCACGCCGCCGGCGTGCCGGTGCCGATGGGACGCTCCGTCTCGGACCCCGACGAAGCCTGGGCCGCCGCGCAGGAAATCGATGCGCCGGTGGTGGTCAAGCCGCGCGACGGCAACCAGGGCAAGGGCGTGGCGGTGCGCATCCGCACCCGCGAGGAAGTCATCGCCGCCTATGAAGTCGCCGCCGAGATCAGTTCCGACGTGATCGTCGAGCGCTATATTCCCGGCCACGATTTCCGCCTGCTGGTGGTGGGCAACCACCTGGTCGCCGCGGCCCGCCGCGATCCGCCCCAGGTCACCGGCGATGGCAAGCACACCGTGCGCCAGCTGGTCGAGGAAGTGAATCGCGACCCGCGCCGCGGCGAGGGACACGCCACCTCACTGACCAAGATCCGCTTTGACGATATCGCGCTGGCCACGCTGGCCAAGCAGCATCTCACCGCGGATGCGGTGCCGCCCAAGGGCACCCGCGTGGTGCTGCGCAACAATGCCAACCTGTCCACCGGCGGCAGCGCGACGGACGTCACCGACGATGTGCACCCGGACATGGCGGCCCGAGCCGTGGCGGCCGCGCGCATGGTCGGCCTGGACATCTGCGGCGTCGACGCGGTCTGCGAGACCGTGCTCAAGCCGTTCGAGGAACAAGCCGGCGGCATCGTCGAAGTCAATGCGGCGCCGGGCCTGCGCATGCACCTGCAACCCTCCTACGGCAAGGGACGTGCGGTGGGCGAGGCCATCATCTCCACGATGTTCGCCGACGGCGACGATGGCCGCATCCCCGTGGTGGCGGTCTCCGGCACCAACGGCAAGACCACCACGGTCCGCCTGATTGCCCACCTGCTGGCCGGCAGCGGCCTGCGCATCGGCATGACCGGCACCGACGGTGTCTACGTCAAGGGCGAGCGCATCGATACCGGCGACTGCAGCGGCCCGCGCAGCGCCCGCAATGTGCTGATGCACCCCGACGTGGACGCCGCCGTGTTCGAGACCGCGCGCGGCGGCCTGCTGCGCGAAGGCCTGGCCTTCGACCGCTGCGACGTGGCGGTGGTCACCAACGTGGGCGAAGGCGATCACCTCGGACTGTCCTTCATCAGCACCGTGGAAGACCTCGCCGTGCTGAAAAGCGTCATCGTGCAGAACGTGGCGCCGCACGGCATGGCCGTGCTCAATGCCGCGGACCCCATGGTGGTGCGTATGGCCGACGCCTGCCCGGGCGCCGTGACGTTCTTCGCGGCCGACCTCAACAACCCCGTGATGGCTACGCACTGCGCGCAGGGCAAGCGCGTGGTGTACGTCGAGGATGGCCATATCGTGGCCGCCGAAGGCGAGAACCAGGTGCGCATCGCGCTGTCGAGCATTCCGCTGACGCGCGGCGGCTCGATCGGCTTCCAGGTCGAGAACGCCATGTCCGCCACAGCGGCGGCGTGGGCGCTGGGCATCGACTGGGAAGTGATCCGCCGTGGCCTGGCAACCTTCGTCAACGATGCGGCCACCGCCCCCGGCCGCTTCAACGTATTCGACTACAAGGGCGCGACGCTGATCGCCGACTACGGCCACAACCCGGATGCGATCCAGGCCCTGTGCAACGCCATCGAAGGCATGCCGGCCGAGCGCCGCTCGGTGGTGATCAGCGGTGCCGGCGACCGCCGCGACGTCGATATCCGCCGCCAGACGGAGATCCTTGGCGATGTGTTCGACGAAGTGATCCTGTACCAGGACCAGTGCCAGCGCGGACGCGAGGACGGCGAAGTGCTGGCCCTGCTGCGCGAAGGCCTGGAGGGCGCGAAGCGCGCCAGCGCAGTCGAGGAGATCCGTGGGGAGTTCCTTGCTATCGATACTGCGTTGTCGCATTTGCAGCCGGGGGATCTTTGCCTGATTCTGGTGGATCAGGTGGAGGAGGCGCTGGCGCATATTGAGCAGAGGATTGCTCAAGGGTGAGTGGGAAGTCGCCACGCAGCAAGCAGAAAGCCAGCCTCGTCGGCTGGCTTTCTTGCTTTCGGATTTTGATTGGCGTTGGCGTTGGCGTCTTGTACCCAACTGCCGTATGACCCTTGGGTACAAAGCCACCTATACCCCCACCCCTAATGCCTCCCCGGCAACGACAGCCGCCTCTCCAACAAGCGCTGCATATGCGCCAGCGCCGTACTGAGCATCCAATAAATAGCAGCCACGGCAAGATAAAGCGGCAACGGCTGGTAGGTCGCGGCAATCACCTCCTGGGCCGTGCGCAGCAGCTCGGTCACCGTGATCACAGACACCAGCGAGGTGTCCTTGATCAGGCTGATCAGGCTGTTCGACAGGCTCGGCACCGCCAGCCGCAACGCCTGAGGGCCGATCACGTAGCGCAAGGCCTGGCCTTGCGTCAGGCCCAGGCTGTAAGCCGCCAGCCACTGCCCGCGCGGGATGCCGAGGATAGCGCCGCGCATGCTCTCCGAGAGATACGCCCCTACGTTCAGGCTCAGCGTGAGCACGCCCGCCGGGGTGGGTTCCAGCGCGATGCCGATGCCCGGCAAGCCGTAATACACCACGAAGATCTGCACCAGCAGCGGCGTGCCGCGCATGATGCTGACGTAGGCGCGTGCGACGGCCTTCGGCACGGGCTGGTGGCTGATGCCCATCAACGCCACCACGGTGCCGAGCACCAGCCCGAAGATCATCGACAGCAGCGCGAACTTGATGGTCAGCAGCATGCCCTGCAGCAGCACGGGCAGCGATGTGGCAACGAGCTGGAGAGCGGACATGGAAAGCCCTGGCGGGAGGCGTGCCCGCGCTTATCTGGCCGGCTTGGTCACGTCACTGCCAAACCACCTGGCCGAAAGCTTGCCGAGGCTGCCGTCCTTGCGCATCTCGTCGAGCGCGCGGTCGATGGCCTGCGCAAACTTCGGATTGTCCTTGCGAAAGGGGATCGCCACCTCGGAATTGCCGCCTTCCACAATCGCGCCGGGCCGCAGCGGCAGGTTTGACGTCTTGATCAGGTAACCGATCATCAGGCGGTCGTTCAGCGCGGCATCCACGCGCTGCGCGGCCAGGTCGCGCAGGTATTCGGGTGCGCCCGGATAGGTCTTGACATCGATGCCGGCCACCGACTTGGCCAGTTCGTTGTAGTTGCTGCCCAGGCTCACGCCGAGCTTCTTGCCTTTCAGGTCCTCGAGGGACTTGAACTGCCGGTTGTCATCCTTGCGCTGGATCAGCTGCGCCGCCGAATACACGTAAGGCGTGGAGAAATCCAGCACCTGCTTGCGTTGCGGCGTTACCGCGACCTGGTTGACGATCACGTCGAACTTGCCGGCCTGCAGCCCGGCAATGATGCCGCTCCACTCGGTGGTGACAAACTCCGGCTTGACGCCCAGCTTGGCCGCCACGCCCTTCGCCACATCCACGTCGAAGCCTTCCAGCTGGTTGTTGCTGCCGCGGTAGTTGAATGGCGGATAGGTGCCTTCCAGCCCGATCTTGAGCACGCCGGCCTGCTTTACGGTATCGAGCAGGTCGGCGGCCTGCGCGGCGGCGCCGGCCGCCAGCAGCGAAACGGCGAACAGGGCGTTGAGACAGCCAGTACGAAGCGATCGCATATGTTCTCCAGTCAGCACAGCCGACGCGGACGGCGTCCGCGTCGGTCCGGCAAGCGTTGGCCCGGCGTTGGTCCGCCAAGCGCGCAAGCCGGCTTTTAGCCTAGCGCAATTTCGCGTCGAACAGCAATAACGATTCGCCCTGCCCCGCCACGCTTGAAGTGGTCCAATTACTGGAACGCCTTGTCGTTAGGATGGGCGTAGAGATCCTTCATGTCGGCCGACAGCGGATAGTTCAGGTTGATGTTGCGCGGCGGAATCGGCGACTGGAACCACTTCTTGTACAACTGCTCGGCGCGGCCGCTGGTCATCAGGTCGGCGATCACGCCGTCGGCCAGCGCCTTGAAGGACGGATCGTCCTTGCGGAACATGCAGGCGTAGTTCTCGGTCTGCAGCGGCGTGCCCACCACGGTCCAGTCATTGGCGCTCTTGGCCTTTGTCAGCTCACCGTAAAGCAGCGGCTCATCCATCACGAAGGCCACCGCGCGCCCCGTCTCCAGGATCAGGAAGGACTGGCCGTGGTCCTTGGCGCTGATCAGGTTCATGTTCATGGTCTTCTCGCCGTTCATCTTGACCAGCAGGCGCTCGTCCGTGGTGCCAGCGGTGGTCACCACGTTGCGGTCCTTGAGATCCGGGAAGTCTTTCACGCCCGAATCCTTCCTGGTCAGCATGCGCAGCCCGTAGACAAACAGGCTGTTGGAAAACGCTACCTGCTTCTGCCGCTCCAGGTTGTTGGTGGTGGTGCCGCACTCGATGTCGATGGTGCCGTTCTGCATCAGCGAAATGCGATTCTGCGACGTGATCGGCACCAGCTTGATATCGAGCTTGGGGTTTTGCAGTTGCGCCTTCACCTTGTCGACGATCTGCAGCAGGATCTCGTGCGAGTAGCCCATCACATCGCGTCCGTTGGTATAGGAGAACGGGATGGAGGACTCGCGATAGCCCAGCGAAATCACGCCGGTTTCCTTGATCTTGCGCAGCGTATCGCCGTCGGCGGCGTGCGCATTGCTGACAGCGCCTGCGGTGCCGGCCAGCATGGCAACCGCCAGCAGGCAGCGGGAGAATCGGTTGGAGCGGACCTGCGATTTCATATCGTTTTCTCCTTGGGTGGGAATGGCTCGAGGTACTGCCTGGTCGTGAAGCGGTGTTTCTCAGTGGTAATGCAAACGAAAAAACTGCCCCGCAACGCTGCCCGTCAAGCCAGCATCGCGGCGAAATCGGTGTCATCGATGGCCGGCTTGCGCCCGGCCAGGCCATCGGCCAGCAAACCTGCGCTGCCCATGGCCAGCGTGAAGCCAAGCGCGCCGTGGCCGATGTTGAGCCACAGGCCGCGCACGCCCGAGCGGCCCACCATCGGCAGGCCGGTCGGCGTGGCCGGGCGCAGGCCCGCCCAGGGCTGCAGCTGCTCCGGCTCCATGCCCGGCGCCATGCCGCCAAACAGCGTGCGGGTCTCACAGGCCAGCGTGGCGATGCGGGCACGGTCGATATTGGTATCCGCGCGCACCAGGTCGGCCATGCCCGCCACGCGCAAGGTGTTACCGATGCGGGCATAGACGATCTTGCGCGCAGCATCGGTGATGCTGATGTGCGGCGCGCGCTCGCCATCGCGGATCGGCACCGTGATGCTGTAGCCCTTGAGTGGCCACAGCGGTGCCTGCACGCCCAGGGGCTTGAGCAAGGCCACGCTGCCGATGCCGCCAGCCACCACCACGGCATCCGCCCGCTCGATGCCGGCATCGGTACGCACGCCGCTCACGCGATCGCCTTCGCGCTCGATGCCCAGCACGCTGGTGCCAAAGCGCAGCGACACGCCAGGACGGTCATGCAGCAACTGTGCCAACGCCAGGCAGAAACGATGGCAATCGGCCACCTCCTCGCTCGGCGTGTGAATCGCCCCGGCAATCGCGCCGCGGATGCCGGCCAACGCCGGTTCCAGCGCCACGCACGCGTCGCCATCCAGCGCCTGCTGCTCGCAGCCCAGGCTGGCCTGGTAATCGAGCAGGCGGCACGCCGCAGCAAAGCTGGCCGCGTCGCGGTGCACAATCAGCTTGCCGCGCCGGGCAAAGCCGAAGTCCGCCGGCTGGCTGTCGACAAAGGCCTGCATCAGGTCGCGGGAGTAGAAGGCCAGCCGCAGCAGCTTGCGCGTAGCGGCCTCGCTGGCCGAGGCATTGCAAGCCCGTGCAAACGCGGCCAGCCAGCGCCACTGCGCCGGGTCAGCCGATGGCCGGAAACGCATCGGCGAATCGGCGCGCAGCAGCCACCCGGGTACCTTGGCCAGCACGCCCGGCCCGGCGAGCGGCGCCACATAGCTATAGCTGAGCTGCCCGCCGTTGGCGAAGCTGGTTTCCTCGCCCGGGCCGTCGCGCCGCTCCAGCACGGTCACCTCGTGCCCGTCGCCCGCCAGCCGCCACGCCGCGCTCATCCCGATCACGCCCGCCCCTACGATCACAACCTTCATCACCCGCCTCTTTGATCCGGTCCTTTTCGACCCGACACAGGGTAGACCACGCAGCCCGCCTTGCCCAATGCCAATACGTGCAAGAATATGTCTTTAGGCTATGGGTGCCGCTTTGCTGCAGCGCCCTCCCCTTGCACATGCGATTGCGTCAGATCGAAGTCTTTCGCGCGGTCATGCTGACCGGCACCGTCAGCGAGGCCGCGCGCCTGCTGCACGTCTCCCAGCCGGTGGTCACGCGCGTGCTGCAGCATGCCGAGGCCACGCTCGGCTTTCGCTTGTTCGACCGGGTAAAAGGCAGGCTGCAGGCCACGCCGGAAGCCGGCGCGCTGTACGGCGATGTCGAGCGGCTATACGGCGAGATCGAGCGGGTGCGCCGTGTCTCCGAAAGCCTGCGCCACAAAGGCGCCGGCCGCCTGCGCGTGGCGGCCACGCCCAGCCTGGCCAATCCGCTGCTGGTGCCAGCCGTACGCCGCTTTTGCGCGCGCCATCCCGACACCCAGGTCCAGGTACTCACCCACCACACCGACGAGATCGTGCAAGGGCTGCTGGCTAACCAGATCGACTTGGGGTTCGCATTCTCGCCACCGCGCCACGAAGCCATCATCAGCGAACCGGTAGCGGGCGGCCAGATGCTGCTGGCGGCGCCGCGCGGCGAGCCGCTGGCGGCCCGCGGCCGGCGGGCCGACGTGCCGATGCACAAGCTGGTTGAGCGCCCCTTCATCGCCTACGACGACAACAGCTCGCTTGGGCTGCTGGTGCGCCAGACGCTGGCGCGCAATGCGCTTGAGCCGCGCTCCACGCTGGAAGTCCAGACCTATTCGCTGGCGCTGGCCCTGGTCGATGCCGGCCTGGGCCTCACCTTGCTCGACCAGTACACCGCGCTGGGCGCAAACCCGGAGCGTGTTTCGCTGCACGAGGTCAAGCCCGCGTTGCCTTTCGAGATCCAGCTGCTGCGCGCCAGCCACCGCGGCAGCTCCAGCCTGGCCGACGCCATGCGCGAACAGTTTGCCGCCGCCGCACGGGAGCTGGCTGCCGCGCTGCCGCGGCGGCTGGAAGCGCCGGCGGTCAGTTTTGAGCATGCGCCTAGGTGAAACGCCCCGCAGCCCTCGCGGAATTTGACAGTACCGTGTGCCGTGCACCATCATCAAAGTGCCTGAACGGTGCTTTCCCAAACCTATGTTCGCCCTAACCCTGCTTCTCCTCATCCTGATCAGCGCCTTCTTCTCGATTTCCGAGATCGCGCTGACCGCATCGCGCCGCACCAAGCTGCAGACGCTATCCGAGCGTGGCGACCGCCGCGCCACCAAGATCATGCTGCTCAAGGAGGAGCCGGGCAACTTCTTCACCATCGTGCAGATCGGCGTCAACAGCGTGGCCATCCTGGCCGGTATCGTCGGCGAGAAGCATGTCTCCGACCTGTTGCAGACGGCGCTGCTGCCCTACCTGGATGTGGTCACCACCCAGCGCATCGCCAATGTCGGCTCCTTCCTGATCGTCACCCTGCTGTTCATCCAGTTCGCCGACCTGATCCCCAAGCGCATCGCCATGACGTTTCCCGAGGCCTGCGCGCTGGCGGTGATCGGGCCGATGCTAACGCTCATCAAGATCTTCAAGCCGCTGGTCTACGTGTTCAACGGTGCCGCCAATGCCACGCTGCATCTGTTCGGCGTGCCCACCAAGCACATCGACCAGATCACCTCGGAGGACATCGCCGCCATGGTCGATGCCGGGGCGGAGGCTGGCGTGCTGCACAAACACGAGATCCACCTGATCGAGAACGTGTTCGAGCTGGACGCGAAGAACGTCACCGCGGTGATGACCCCGCGCGACGATGTGGTCTACATCGGCCTGGACGAATCGGCCGACAGCCTGCGGCGCAAGCTGGTCAACTATCCGCACGCGCAATATCCGGTGTGCGGGCACAACCTCGACGACGTGCTGGGCTACATCGATTCGAAAGACATCCTCCAGCTGTTCCTCGCCGACGACTCCACCGGCGTGATCGGCAACATCGGCAATATCGGCAAGCACCACGACAAGAACGTGCTGGTGCTCCCGGACACGCTGACGCTCACCGAATCGCTCACGCGCTTTCGCGAGATGCACCAGAACTTTGCGGTGGTCATGAACGAGTACGGGCTGGTGGTGGGCATCGTCACGCTGGACGATATCGTAGGCGCGCTGATGGGCGACATCATCTACTCCACCGAGGATGAACAGATCGTGCAGCGCGACGAAAGCTCATGGCTGGTCGACGGCGTCACGCCGCTGGTGGACCTGAAGAAGGCGCTGGAGCTCGACGAGCTGCCCGGCGAGGATTACGTCGACACCGCCGCCGGGCTCGTCATCTACACGCTCAAGCGGATCCCGAAGAAGTCGGAAGCGATCGAGGCCGCGGGATTCCGCTTTGAAGTGCTGGACATCGACCATCACAAGATCGATCAGTTGCTGGTTTCGCGGCTGCCGCAGGCGGAGCCGTTCCAGCCGTAAGCGCGCGGCGATACCGCTCGACCGTGCCGGTCAACTGGAACACCACGATCCACGTGCCGACCACCACCACCGCTGCGGCGGCAACCGCGCCCAGGCGCAGCGGCGCCAGGCGTTCCGGTGCATGCAAGGTGGCATAGGCGGTGCCCAGCAGCACGATCCAGGCAAAGCCGAGCGCGCAGCCCGCCAGCACGTCGGACAGCCAGTGCATGCCAAGGTAGAGCCGCGACAGGCAGATCAGCGTGACCACCACCGCCGTCAGCGCCACCACCGGCATCCGTACGCGCCACGGCTGGCGCAGGCACAGCAGGAAGGCCAGGAAGCCATAGGTCACCATGCTGCTGGTGGCGTGGCCGCTGGGAAACGAATACGACTCCAGGCCGCCGTAGATGCTGGCCGGCCGGCTGCGCTCAAGGGCAAGCTTGAGCACCATCACGCAGGCGCGTGCGCCAATCAGCGCCCCCACCCAGTACGCTGCCGCCACCCAGGCACGGCGCCACGCCAGCCAGCCAAAGACCGCCACGCCCACGGCCACGGACACCCGCGCGCCGCCCAGCTCGGTCAGCGCCACCATGACCGTATCCAGCCAGCCCTGCTGCCACGCGCGAAGCTGCGCGAACACCGCCTGGTCCACCTGCACCAGCGGCGCGCCTTCGGCGATGGATTCACCCAGCCACAGCAACGCGGCCGCGCAAGCCAGCAACAGCACACCGCCTGCGGCCAGCAGGAGCAGCTCGACGATATCGCGCTCCAGCATGCCGGCCACGCGCGGCCAGGGCTGCGTGTCGCGCGCGCGCAGCGCCTCGCGGCCACGCAAGCGCGCGGTATCGAGCCTGCGCACCAGCGGGCGGATGACCAGCAGCAAACCGCGCACCACACAGAGCAGCAACAACGCGAACAAGGCGAGAAGGCCCACCACGCCCAGCGCCGTTGCCGGTGTGAGCCAGGACGCGCCAGCCGGCTGGACGGCCGCGAGCGCTTGAACGGGAGCGGCCACCATCGGCTCAGCCCCCCGCCGCCATGCGCGCGATATTGGCGCGTGCCGGCGCTTCGCAATCGGCAAAGGCTGGCGTGAGGAACAACTGCGGCCGTTGCGCCATCGCCTGCAGGAACGCGATCCGCCGCTGCATGAATGCCGCGTACAGGGCATCGCCAGACAGGCCGGTGCGATTGGCCAGCAGCGCCTTGTTTTCCTCGAACACAGCGACAGTCCAGGCGTCGAATTCCGCGTCCGGCGCAGCCAGCCGGGACAGATCCAGATCCAGCACCACCTCGGACTCAGGCACCGATGCACGATGCCCGCAGGTATCCATCACCATGCGCGCGGCCAGCGCTGTCACCGCCACATCGACCCCGCTCACCATGGTCTCGATCAACGCGGCCGACGCCGCTTCGTTGTGCTCGCAGCCCGGCACGTAGATCGCGTCGTGGAACAGCACGGCAAGCGCCTGCGCGGGCGTGAGCGCAATGCCGCGCGCCTGCGCCAGCGCGAACATCTCCAGCACATGGTGGCGATCGTGGTAATGCCGGTAAGGCGCGTCGTAGCAGGCCAGCACCTGCAACACCGTCGCGCGCGGCAAGAAGTCCAGGCAAGCCAGCGCGGCCGGCCAATCCGGCGCAAAACGCGCTTGCATGCCCTGCGGCGTGTCCACGCTTTCGCCGAACACCTCCAGCGGCCGCACCCACAAGCGGGAGCGGTCCCGCATTGACTCATACACCACCACCTGCGACAGGTCCGACTCGATCACGCCGAGGCCAACGATGGCGTAGGCGCCGCCCTTGTAGTGGCGGTAGGGCATGCCGTGGAGATAGTCGGAGGACCCCTCTGCGCCGGGCAAGGCGTGCGGGGAAGGCTGGCAAGAAGACTGTGTCATGAGCGGCTGTTCAAATCGGAGCAGCGTCATGATAGTGCATTGACCACGCGGGGCCGCTTGTCCCGATCCCGCACCCCGGCGCCAATCAGGGTGGGAGGGCGCAAGGCAAGGTTGGCGCACCGGCGAAAAGGATCCGGCGAGCCCGAAGGCTCCCCTGCCCAGGCCCGCCCAATGAAGGCGCGCAGAGGATATCGCGTGAGCCGGCAACGCGCGCGAACCGTACCCCCAAAGCAAAAGCCCCACGACTCTCAAGGAATCGTGGGGCTTTGCGTACTGCTGGCGGAGAGGGTGGGATTCGAACCCACGGTAGGCTCGCACCTACGCCTGATTTCGAGTCAGGTACATTCGACCACTCTGCCACCTCTCCGGTAACTGGGTCGCTTGTCGCGAAGAACAAGATTATAGAGGAAATCTCGTTTCCACTGCAAGCCCCTCGCGTGAAAATTTACGCCTCGGGCTCCAGGCGCGTCAAGCCGCCCAGATACGGCTGCAATGCGGCCGGCACTGTCAGCGAGCCGTCGGCGTTCTGGTAGTTCTCCAGGATCGCCACCAGCGTGCGGCCAACCGCCAGGCCGGAGCCGTTGAGCGTGTGCAGCAGTTCCGGCTTGCCCTGGCCTGCGCGGAAGCGGGCCTGCATGCGGCGGGCCTGGAAGTCGCCCATGTTCGAGCAGGAGCTGATCTCGCGGTAGGTGCCCTGCGCGGGGATCCACACTTCGAGGTCATAGGTCTTGGTGCTGCCAAAGCCCATGTCGCCAGTGCAAAGCACCATGGTGCGGAACGGCAGGTCCAGCTTCTTCAGGATAGCTTCGGCGTGGCCAGTGAGCTGCTCGAGCGCGTCGAACGAATGCTCGGGCTGCACCACCTGGACGAGCTCGACCTTGTCGAACTGATGCTGGCGGATCATGCCGCGCGTGTCGCGGCCGTAGGAGCCGGCTTCCGAGCGGAAGCAAGGCGTGTGGGCAACGAAGCGCAGCGGCAGCTTGTCGCCGGCCACGATGGCGTCGCGCACGATGTTGGTCAGCGGCACTTCGGCCGTGGGGATCAGGTAGAAGTTCTCGGTGCGCTCGCCACCCTCGCTGTTCTCGCCACCGACCTTGCGCGGCACCTTGAACAGGTCTTCCTCGAACTTGGGCAACTGGCCGGTACCGCGCATCGAGGCGGCATTGACGATGTAAGGCACGTACATCTCGGTGTAGCCGTGCTCGATCGTGTGGGTGTCCAGCATCAGTTGCACCAGCGCGCGGTGCATGCGTGCGATGCCACCGCGCAGCATGGCAAAGCGCGAGCCCGTGACCTTGCTCGCGGTATCGAAATCCAGTCCGAGGCGCTCGCCCACGTCGACGTGGTCCTTGACCTCGAAGTCGAAGCTGCGCGGCGTGCCGACGCGGCGCACCTCCACGTTGCCGGTCTCGTCCCGGCCCACCGGCACGCTTTCGTGCGGCAGGTTGGGGATGGCTTCCATGATCTCGGCGAGCTGGGCCTGGATTTCTTCCAGGCGCGCGGCCGAGGCCTTGAGGGCGTCGCCGATGCCGCCGACTTCGGCCATCACCGCCGAGGCGTCTTCGCCCTTGCCCTTGAGCATGCCGATCTGCTTGGAGAGGCTGTTGCGGCGCGCCTGCAACTCCTCGGTCCGGGTCTGCAGTTGCTTGCGCTCGGCTTCGAGTGCCTGGAAGGCCGCTACGTCGAGTTGGAATCCGCGCGTGGCAAGGCGTTGCGCCACGGCGTCGATGTCTTTGCGGAACAGCTGGATGTCTAGCATGTTGCGTGTGAGGGCAGGTGCATTGGCCAGCGACATGCTGGCGGATCTGGCATTTTACTGTACTGGCCCGGGCCCACGCCGAACCGCTGGCTGGAGAACAAGCCGGCGGAGCGCCCGCTGTTCGCGGGGACATGCCGCCGGCCAGGGGTGATGCGTGCTATTGCGCTGCGCCGCCCTCGCCGCCGCCTTCGCCACCGCCCTCGCCCCGGCCCTTGCCTTTGCCCTGCTGCCGGAGCCACTGCGCGTCAAGATCGCGCAGGTGGCGCAGCTTGTCGCTAATCTTGCCTTCCAGCCCGCGCGGCGTGGGCTTGTACCAGCCCGGCCGCTTGAGGTCATCGGGGAAATAATGCTCGCCTGCGGCATAGGCTTCGGGCTCGTCGTGCGCGTAGCGGTAAGCGTGGCCGTAGCCCAGCTCTTTCATCAGCTTGGTCGGCGCGTTGCGCAGGTGCACCGGCACGCCGCGCGACTTGTCCTTGGCCACGAAGGCGCGCGCGGTGTTGTAGGCGTTGTAGCCGGCATTGGACTTGGGCGCCACGGCCAGGTAGATCAGGGCTTGCGCCAGCGCGAGCTCGCCTTCCGGCGAGCCCAGGCGCTCGTAGGTCTCGGCGGCATCCAGCGTGATGCGGGCGGCACGCGGATCGGCCAGGCCGATGTCCTCCCACGCCATGCGCACGATGCGGCGCGCCAGGTAGCGCGGATCGGCGCCGCCGTCGATCATGCGGCAGAACCAGTACAACGTGGCATCGGGATCGGAGCCGCGCACGGATTTGTGCAGCGCGCTGATCTGATCGTAGAACGCGTCGCCGCCCTTGTCGAAGCGGCGCAGGTTCTCCGACAGCGCGCTGCCGAGCAGCGCGTTGTCGATGACCGGCGCGCCGGCGCTGCGCGCGGCGCGCGCCACGATCTCGATATTGTTGAGCAGCTTGCGGCCATCGCCATCAGCCGAGGCCACGATCAGCTGCAGCGCCTCGTCCTCCCACTGCAGGCCGCCCAGCTCTTCACTGGCGCGCCGCGCCAGCTGCGTCAGCTCGGCGTCGTCCAGGCTCTTGAGAACGTAGACCGCGGCGCGCGACAGCAAGGCGCCGTTGACCTCGAAGGACGGGTTCTCGGTGGTGGCACCGATAAAGGTGAACAGCCCGCTTTCCACGTGCGGCAGGAAGGCATCCTGCTGGCTCTTGTTGAAGCGGTGCACCTCGTCCACGAACACCAGCGTGCGCCGTCCGTGGGCACGGTATTGCTCAGCACGCTCGACTGCCTCGCGGATGTCCTTGACGCCGGACAGCACCGCCGACAGCGCGATGAACTCGGCGTCGAAGGCTGTGGCCATCAGCCGCGCCAGCGTGGTCTTGCCCACGCCGGGCGGGCCCCACAGGATCATGGAGTGCGGCTCGCCGGACGCGAACGCCACCCGCAGCGGCTTGCCAGCGCCAAGCAGGTGTTGCTGGCCGATCACCTCATCGATATTGCGCGGGCGCAGACGCTCGGCCAGGGGTTGTTGGGAACGATCGGGAGCTTCGGAAAACAGCGTGTCCGCCACGGTATTCAGGCCTTTAAGTCAGGTCAGGCGCGCACGGTGCGTGCCGGCTGCGCCCAGGAACCTGACAGTGTAGACCATCGCGCGCGGCCGGCCGCGCGGCCCGCTCAGCCGCGCCGGAACGCCACCACGTCGTCCACCTCCACGCGAATGCCGATGTGATCGCCGAGCGCATGGTCATGATGCGAAGGCACCAGCGACAACACCTGGCCGCCGCCGGCCAGGCGTAGCGTGTACAGGATCTCGGCACCGCGAAAGGCCTTGTGCAGGATCTTCGCGCGCAGCGGGCTGTCATCGTCGTGCACGATATCGTCGGGGCGGATCAGCACATCGACCTCTGCCGTTGCGGGCGGTACGCCCAACGGCTCGCTGCTATGCAGCGTGCCGAGTTCCAGCGTGACCGAGTGCGGGCTGGCAAGCAGGCCCGGCATCAGCACGCCCTGCCCGATGAAGTCAGCGACCACGCGCGTGGCCGGCCGGTGATAGAGGTTATGCGCGCTGTCCCACTGCTCGATGGCGCCGGCGTGCATCACGCCGATCTCATCGGCCATGGCAAAGGCTTCGTACTGGTCGTGGGTGACCAGAATGGCGGTGGTGCCCTGGGCCTTGAGGATGTCGCGCACCTCCAGGCTCAAGCGCTCGCGCAGGTCGACGTCGAGATTGGAGAACGGCTCGTCGAGCAGCAGCAGCTCCGGCTTCGGCGCCAGTGCGCGCGCCAGCGCCACGCGCTGCTGCTGGCCGCCCGAGAGCTCGTGCGCAAACTTGCCGCCGGAACCGGCCAGGCCCACCAGCGTGAGCATTTCCTCGACCCGCTCCGCGCGTTCGCCGCGGCGCACGGCATGCAGCCCGAAGGCGACGTTGTCGGCCACGTTCAGGTGCGGGAACAAGGCGTAATCCTGGAACACCATGCCGATGTGCCGGTGCTCGGGCGCCACGGCAAACCCCGGCGACGACATCACCTGCCCTTGCAGCAGGATGCGGCCTTCGCGCAGCGGCTCGAATCCGGCGATGGCGCGCAGCACGGTGGTCTTGCCGCAGCCGCTGGGGCCGAGCAGGCAGGCAATGCTGCCGCGCGCGAGGGTGAAGGACAGGTCGTCGACAACGCGCTGGCTGCCGAAGCCATGGTGAATGCGATCGACCTCGATCACGATATCGGATCGTGCGGGCATGGACGAATTGGAATGCGGGTGGCCTGGCATGCCGAGCATTATATGGACGCAGGCCCTGGATGTCTGTCACATGCGGATGCGTCGCCCGGCGTATCCGCATTGCTAGAATGCGGGGCTTGCCCGATGGCCTGCCCGAAGGCCTACCGGCCGCGCCCCGCCGCCGGGCCACGCCCCGTCCCTCGCCAATACCGACACCTACGCCGCTGCCGCATGAGCCTGTTTCGCCCTAGCCGTACCCGCCGCCTGCACCCGCTAGCCTTGGTTGCCGCCCTGGCCGCGCTGCTGATCGCGCTGCCGATTGCGCAGGTGGCTGGCAGCCTGTTCGAGCCCAGCGGCGACACCTGGCGGCATCTGGCCGACACAGTCCTGGCCGAGTACGTTGGCAATACGCTGTGGCTGCTGGCCGGCGTCTGCGCCGGCGTGCTGCTGGTGGGCGTGCCCACCGCGTGGCTGGTCAGCACCTACCGGTTCGCCGGACGGGCCTGGCTGGAATGGGCGCTGGTGCTGCCGCTGGCGATGCCGGCCTATGTCATCGCCTACGCCTATACCGATACCCTGCAGTTCGCTGGCCCGCTGCAAAGCTGGCTGCGCGAGCTGACCGGCTGGCGCGCCCGGGAGTACTGGTTCCCGGATATCCGCTCGCTGGGCGGCGCCATCGTGTTGTTCACGCTGGTGCTCTATCCCTACGTCTACCTGACCGCGCGCGCGGCCTTCCTGCAGCAAACGCTGAACACGCTGGAAGCGGCCAGGCTGCTTGGCTATGGCACCTGGGGCAGCGTCTGGCGGGTGATGCTGCCACTGGCGCGCCCCGGCATCGTGGCTGGTACAGCGCTGGCGCTGATGGAGACGCTGGCCGATTTCGGCACCGTGGCCTACTTCGGCATCCCGACCTTCTCCACGGGCATCTACCGCGCCTGGTTCTCGTTGGGCGACAAGAACGCGGCAGCGCAGTTGTCGGCCTGCATGTTGCTGTTCGTGATCGGTATCCTGCTGGTCGAGCGTGCCAGCCGGGGCCGCGCCCGCGTGCACGGTGGCCAGCGCCGCGCGCCGGCTTACCGGCTGCATGGCTGGCGCGCCGCGCTGGCGCTGCTGGTATGCGCGGTGCCGGTGCTGCTGGGCTTTGCCATTCCGGCGCTGATGCTGTGCAAGATGGCGCTGGCCGAAGGCGACGCGCAGTTCGGCCAGCGCTTTATCGGCCTGGTGCGCAATAGCTTCCTGCTGGCCAGCGTGACCGCGCTGATCGCGGTGCTGGCCGCGCTGGTGATCGGCTATGCCGGGCGCGGCATGGCCGCCGGCCGGGGCTGGCTGCTGCGCGGGCTGACGCGGGTGTGCGGCATGGGCTATGCCCTGCCCGGCTCGGTGGTAGCGGTCGGCGTGCTGGTGCCGGTGGCGCGACTGGACAATGCCATGTCGGCATGGCTGCAGCAGCATCTGGGATGGTCGGCCGGGCTCCTGCTGACCGGCGGCATTGCTGCGCTGGTCTATGCCTACCTGGTGCGCTTTCTGGGCGTGGCCCTGCAAACCGTCAACGCGGGCCTGGTCAAGATCACGCCGGGCATGGACGCGGCGGCGCGCAGCCTGGGCCACGGCCCCGGCGCCACGCTGCGGCGCGTGCACCTGCCAATGCTGCGCGGCAGCCTGCTGACCGCGGCGTTGATCGTCTTCGTCGACGTCATGAAAGAGCTGCCCGCCACCTTCGTGATGCGGCCGTTCAATTTCGACGCGCTGGCCGTGCAGGCATACAACCTGGCCTCCGACGAGCGACTGGCCGAGGCCGCCACCGCCTCGCTGGTCATCGTGGCAGTGGGCCTGCTGCCGGTGATCCTGCTGTCGCGCTCGATACGGCGGGATGCGCGGGATGCTAGGGAATAGGCCGGCCAAGCCGCCCACGGATTTTCCTAAAGTTCTCCAACGTCTTGCCGATATCCCCCTAGTCCGAAGCTGCGCCCCGGCCCGCCGCACCCCTTTTCGTGCGAGCCAGGCGGTCTGCCCCCACCGCTGACGTGCTTCGCGCCGCAACCTGACTGTGCCGGCCGCAATCCTTGCCCGGCATTTGTTCGCAGCGTTTTCAGGGAGTGTTATGCAGCTTCGTTACCGCATGCTCGTGTTCAAGCTGAACCGGATGACCCAGCAAGACCGGATCAGCGCCGTCGAGGAAATCGCCCTGGCGGGCCAACTGGCTGAGCAACTGGAAAAACCGGGCATGGTCGAGCGCCTTGTGGCGGACCTGTTCGATCACGAGAACTTCCATGTCAGGCGCATCGCACTCAATGCGGTGCGGCGCGCGCATGGTTACCTTCAGGCAGATATCTCACTTGCCCTGCTGCGCAAGCTCGGCGACCCGGAGCCTTGGCTGCGCCATGACGCGGCCTGGGTGCTCCAGGAGGCCGGGCTGGACAGCCCGCACATCCGCGCAGCACTGCGCCAGCTTGCCGGGCCGGTCATGTTGCCTTACGACATGATCCGCGCCAAGGCCAATCCCTCGGACGCGCTGCTGCAAGCACAGGTACGCGCGCGGCAAGCGCTGGACGTGCTCCTGGAGCGCCAGACCGCGGGCAAGGTGGTGGCCAAGCTGCCATATGCGGCTGGCACGTTGGGCCACTCGCACAAGAAGCGGCGCGAGCAGTTGAAGGTGACCTTCGAGAAGCACAGGGAGCGCGGCGCGAAGCTGAGCTTCCGCCGCCTTGAACCTGGAGACGGCGGCGAGAGCAACGCCGCCAAGGGGCCGGGGACCAAAGCCAGGCCCCTGCCCAAGCCATAGAAATGGAGAATGGGAAATAGAAAATGGCGGCTCGCGCCGCCATCCCCGTCCCGCCGGCCAGGCCGCGCTGGCCTCTTCTTGATTTCTTAGAGGCCATTTCAAAAAGATTCTGGCGTCGTTGCGCGGCCTTGCCGTACCACTTGTACTGTCTGCGGCCGCGCGCCTAGCCAGAACCGCTTCGCTTCATTTTGAAACAGCCTCTTACTTGTAGCCAGCCTTGTCCGCCAGCTTCTGCGCTTGCGGCTGGTGCTTGCCCAGTTCGGCCACGTTGATCTTGTCCGCCTTGAAGCTGCCCAGCGCTTCCAGCGCCGGATTGCTGATCTTCACGCTTTCCACCACGGGCCACTCATTGTTGCCATCGGCAAAATAACGCTGCGCGTCATTGCTGGCCAGGTACTCCAGGAACGCACGCGCGGACGCCTTGTTGGGCGCATGCTTGAGCATGCCGCCGCCGGAGATGTTCATGTGCACGCCCTGGCTGGCCTGGTTGGGCCACAGCACGCCAAGCTTCTCCGCCACGGCCTTGTCCTCGGGCTTGGCCGACTTGAGGATACGGGCGATGTAGTACGTGTTGGCCACCGCGATATCGCACTCTCCCGCCGCCACGGCCTTGAGCTGGTCGGTGTCGCCGCCCTTGGGCGCGCGCGCCAGGTTGGCCACCACGCCGCGCGTCCATTGCTCGGTCTTGGCCTCGCCGTCATGGGCGATCAGGCTGGACATCAGCGACAGGTTGTAGACGTGGCCGCTGGAGCGGATGCACAGCTTGCCCTTCCACCTGGGATCGGCGAGATCTTCGTAGGTCTTGATGTCGCCGGGCTTGACCGCGGCCTTGTTATAGGCGATTACGCGGGCCCGAGCCGAGAAACCGAACCAGTCGCCGTTCGGGTCGCGGTAGTTGGCGGGGATGCGCGACTCCAGCACGCTCGATTTGAGCGGCGCGAACACGCCCGCCTGCTGGGCCCGCCATAGCCGGCCGATGTCGACGGTGATGAACACATCGGCCGGGCTGTTGGCGCCCTCGCTCTTGATGCGCTCCAGCAGCGGGTCTTCCTGGCCTTCGATGCGATTGATCTTGATGCCTGTCTGCTTGGTGAAGTTGGCGTAGAGCGCTTCGTCGGTCTGGTAGTGGCGCGCGGTGTAAAGGTTCAGCACCTTTTCTTGTGCGTGCGCGGCGAGCGGCAGCGTCAGAACAGCGAGCGCGGCAAGCGCTGTGGCCCGTGGCAGCAAGCGGCGGAATACGGTCATGACTCTCCTCTTCGATGATTGTTGTATGCCGTCCTGACGATGCCATCCATGCATCCTGGACAAGACAACCTAGAAACAATAATCATTCCCGTTTTGGCAGTCAAGTTACAACGTTGTCACTTTTCTCGCGGTAAGCCTGGGGAGGTAAAAGTGCCGATCGGGACGCTGAAACGCGGACCGGGACGGCAGATACCGCCGGGTCTTCGATTGCGCCCGGCGTTATCCGTGCATCACACTCAGGTACTGGCGCGTTCCACCAATGCCTTCATGGCATCGGCAGGCAGCGGCCCATGGCAGGTCCGCTCGCCGCCGGTCTTGCTGACCACCAGCCACACCTTGGCCGGGGCGCCCGCCGGATGCAGCAGCCAGGCGGGTCCATTTCCGCCGCCGGTTGGCGGCAGCCCTTCCAGCACGCCGCTGCCGACCGACTGCAGCAGCACGGCGCAATCGTTGGCGCTGGCCTGCGTGGCGGAGAGAAAATCCGGATTGGCAAGCACTTCCGGCAGCGCCGTATCGGAGGCACGCAGGAAGGCATCCACGTCGAACTGCTTGCTGGCACCGGGGCTGGCGCAGGCGGCCAGCAACGCTGCGGCGGCAATGCCGGCAACGGCACCGCAACGGTGCCAGGCCGGCCGGGTCAGGAATGCGGGGATCATGGCGCGCCTCATTGCTTGAGCACATCGGCGCCCTTGGGCACCGCAAAGCGGAAGGTGTCTGCCGGCAGCACGGGGTTCTTCTGCATCGCGCTGAAGGTCAGGAGCGTCGTGTTGCCGAAGGCATCGCGCAACTCCATCGCTTCCAGGTTGCCGCTCTTGAAGCCGATGCCGATGCGCTCGAACTGCGTGTCCTTGGCTCTCGGCGTGAGCTCAAGCCACTCCACGCCGTCGCGCGTCGGGCCGTTCTTCACGACAAAGTTCTTTTCCAGGTCGTTGCTGCCGAACAGGATCGCGGCGGGGCTGGACCCGAGGGCGCCATCGAGCTTGCGCTCTGTGACCTGGTTGAGGTCCTTGTCGTAGATGTAGAGCGTCTGGCCGTCAGCCTGCAGCAACTGGTCGTACGGCTTGACGTAGCGCCAGGTGAACTTGCCAGGGCGCGAAAAAGCGAAGGTGCCGCTGGAGGTGCCGGCCACCTTGAGGCTGTCACCCTGCCCCTTGACCTGGCGCTGGGTAAATTCGCCCTTGGCGCTCTTCACGCCCGCCACGAAGGCCTGGAGCTGGTCGGTGCCGGCCGCCATGGCCGCCGTCGCTGTCAGCGACAGCATGGCCGCCGCGGCGCATGCCGACGCGAGAATGCGGATTCGCATGGTGTTGTCCTTGCTGGGTTGGAGGGTGCGCACCGCCGGGGCGGCTGCACTGCCTGTCCGGTTAGAGCGGCGCGCACGCGCCGGATTCCGCAACGATGTGCTTCGCACGTAACAACATGTTACGTGCGGCCGCTTATTCTTCCTCGCGGGCGGTGCCCGCCGGGGCCAGGATGTCGCGATTGCCGTTGCCCGACATGGCGGAGACCAGGCCGGCCTTTTCCATGTCCTCCAGCAGCCGCGCGGCACGGTTGTAGCCGATGCGCAGGTGGCGCTGCACCAGGGAAATCGAGGCGCGGCGGTTCTTCAGCACCACGTCGACAGCCTGGTCGTAGAGCGGATCGGCTTCGCCGCCGCCGCCAATGCCCGCGCCACCGCCCATGCCATCGCCGCCCAGGTCGCCCTCGGCCACACCGCCTTCAAGGATGCCCTCGATGTAGTTGGTCTCGCCGCCTTCCTTGAGCTTTTCGACCACGCGGTGCACTTCATCGTCGGAGACAAAGGCGCCGTGGACGCGGATCGGCACGCCGGTGCCAGGTGCCAGGTAGAGCATGTCGCCCATGCCGAGCAACGCTTCCGCGCCCTGCTGGTCGAGGATGGTGCGCGAATCAATCTTGCTGCTGACCTGGAAGGCGATGCGCGTCGGCACGTTGGCCTTGATCAGGCCGGTGATCACGTCGACCGACGGACGCTGCGTAGCCAGCACCAGGTGGATGCCGGCGGCGCGAGCCTTCTGCGCGATGCGCGCGATCAGCTCTTCCACCTTCTTGCCCACCACCATCATCAGGTCGGCCAGCTCGTCGATCACGATCACGATCATTGGCAGCTTCTCGAGCGGCTCGGGCGCGTCCGGGGTCAGGCTGAACGGGTTGGGAAGCTTCTCCTCGCGCGAGGCGGCTTCGTCGATCTTTTTGTTGTAGCCGGCCAGGTTGCGCACGCCCAGCTTGCTCATCAGCTTGTAGCGCCGCTCCATCTCGCCAACCGCCCAGTTCAGGGCGTTGCCGGCCTGGCGCATATCGGTCACCACCGGGCACAGCAGATGCGGGATGCCTTCGTAGACGCTCATCTCCAGCATCTTCGGGTCGATCAGGATCAGCCTGACCTGCTCGGCCTTGGCCTTGTAGAGCAGCGACAGGATCATGGCGTTGATGCCCACCGACTTGCCGGAGCCGGTGGTGCCCGCCACCATGCAGTGCGGCATCTTGGCCAGATCGGCCACCATGGGCTTGCCGGCGATGTCCTTGCCCAGCGCCATCGTGAGGTTGGACGCGCTCTCGTTGTAGACCTGCGAGCCAAGGATCTCGGACAGCCGCACCGTCTGGCGCTTGGGGTTGGGCAGTTCCAGCCCCATGTAGACCTTGCCGGGAATGGTTTCCACCACCCGGATGGAAACCAGCGACAGCGAACGGGCCAGGTCCCGCGCCAGGTTGACCACCTGGCTGCCCTTGACGCCGGTGGCCGGCTCGATTTCGTAGCGGGTGATGACCGGGCCCGGGTAGGCCGCCACCACCTTGACCTCGACACCGAAATCCTTGAGCTTCTTCTCGATCAGGCGCGAGGTGAATTCCAGCGTTTCGGCGCTGACGGTTTCCTGGTGCGTGGGGATCGGGTCCAGCAGCGCCAGCGGCGGCAGGTCGGAGTCCTGGATATCGGCGAACAGCGGCTGCTGCTTCTCGCGCTCCACGCGTTCGTGCTTGGGCACCGCCTGGGGCCGCACGATCTGCACCGGCGTGGCCTCCTCGATCTTGACCCGCTGCACTTCCACGGTTTCGGTGCGCACGACCTTGGCCGCCTCGCCGATGATGCGATCCTGCTTGCTTTCGCGCCGCGCCTTGAAGCCGAGGAAGAGCGTCTCGACGAAGCCGCCCACATGCTCGGCCACCGACAGCCACGAGAAATGGAAGAACAGCGACAGGCCGATGGCCAGCGTCAGCAAGAGCAGCAGCGTGGCGCCGGTGAAGCCCAGCGCCATCTGCATCCAGCCACCGAGCAGGTCGCCCAGCACGCCACCCGGGGCGCGTGGCAGCGCGGCGCGCAGCGGATACATGCGGATGGCCTCCAGGCCCATGCTGGCGGTCAGCGACAGGCCAAAGCCGATCCAGCTCACCACCAGGCCCTGCCGGGCCTCGCCGTTGCGCTCGGGCAACTCGGCGGTCAGCGCGCGCCAGCCGCGCCAGCAGCGGCGCACCAGCAACACCGCCCACCAGTAGGCGGAGAAGCCGAAGATAAAGAACAGCACATCGGCCATCCAGGCGCCCACGCGGCCGCCGAGGTTGTGGATGTCGGCCACATGGTTGGCGTGCGACCAGCCAGGGTCAGCCTTGCTGTAGCTGGCCAGGATGCAGACAAAGGCCAGTGTGACCGCCAGCAACAGGAACCAGCGCACTTCGCCCAGCAGCTTGCCGATGCGCGAGGGCAGCGCGGAAGGATCGGTACGTGTTGTGGTAGTAGCTCGGGCCATGCCTGGATCTGGGTTGCCAACGGAAGAGGGTGGTGCCGGCCATTTTAACCTTGGCCAGGGCTATCGCTCCCATTGGAATTTGCAACAGTGAGCAAACGCCGGTCCACTTATAATGCTGGTTTCGATTCACGCTAGTGCGCATCAAGGCGCACCAGCCATAGGAAAGCATCATGGCCAAACACGCAAAAGTGCTGATTCTCGGTTCCGGCCCCGCCGGCTATACCGCCGCCGTCTATGCGGCCCGCGCCAACCTGCAGCCGGTGCTGATCACCGGGCTGGCCCAGGGTGGCCAGCTGATGACCACCACCGACGTGGAAAACTGGCCCGCCGACGCCAACGGCGTGCAAGGCCCGGAACTGATGCAGCGCTTCCTGGAGCATGCCGAACGCTTCAACACCGAAATCATCTTCGATCACATCCATACCGCCAAGCTGACCGAACGCCCGATCCGCCTGGTGGGCGACGCCGGTGAATACACCTGCGATTCGCTGATCATCGCCACCGGCGCCTCGGCCCAGTATCTCGGCCTGCCGTCGGAAGAGCTGTTCATGGGCCGCGGCGTGTCGGCCTGCGCCACCTGCGATGGTTTCTTCTACAAGAACCAGGAAGTGGCCGTGGTCGGCGGCGGCAACACCGCCGTGGAAGAAGCCCTCTACCTGTCCCAGATCGCCAGCAAGGTGACCGTGCTGCATCGCCGCGACAAGTTCCGCGCCGAGCCGATCCTGGTCGACCGCCTGCTGCAGCGCGAGAAGGAAGGCCGCGTGGAAATCCGCTGGAACTCCGTGCTGGAAGAAGTGACCGGCGACGACTCCGGCGTGACGGGCCTGAAGGTGCGCAACGTGAACACCGGCACGGTCGAAGACCTCAAGCTGGCGGGCGTGTTCGTGGCCATCGGGCACAAGCCGAACACCGAACTGTTCGAAGGCCAGCTCGAGATGCACAACGGCTATATCGTCACCAAGAGCGGCCTGGCCGGCGATGCCACGGCCACCAGCATCCCGGGCGTGTTCGCAGCCGGCGACGTGCAGGACCACATCTATCGCCAGGCGATCACCAGCGCCGGCACGGGCTGCATGGCAGCCCTGGATGCGCAGCGCTACGTGGAAGCCCTGCAGTAAAGAGACAAAGACTGAAGGCTCAGGCCGGGCTTGCCCGGCCTTTGTCTTTTTCGAGCCGGTGATGCCGCCGCACG
Organism: Cupriavidus basilensis; assembly: GCF_000832305.1. Lineage (NCBI taxonomy): Bacteria > Pseudomonadati > Pseudomonadota > Betaproteobacteria > Burkholderiales > Burkholderiaceae > Cupriavidus > Cupriavidus basilensis. The sequence continues at coordinate 957,895 of NZ_CP010536.1, read as the reverse complement.
CACCAGCCGCGCCCCGCCCTGCCACCCTATAATCACGCCGAGCACCCCGGAGACTCGCCATGACGCACGGCGCCAGAAAGCCCGCCAAGCCCGCCAAACCCGCCCCCCCTGCCGCCAGCCCGCCCAAGCGTTTCGGCCTGACCGACCTGTCCGGCTTGCGCGACTCCCTCAAGGCCGACACCGAGCGGCGCGAAGCCGAGCGCCGCGCGGCGGACGAAGCCGCGCAGCGCGCCCGCGAAGAAGCCGACGTATTCCGCAGCAGCGTTGGCAACGTCAACACGCTGCGCGACCGCAACCGCGTCACTCCCGCGCCCCGCCACCCGGCGCCCGTGCCGGTGCAAACCCAGCTGGACGACAAAGCCGTGCTGGCCGCGTCGCTTTCGGACGAGTTCGATGTCGAGAACCTGCTCGATACCGACGAGACCCTGTCGTTCCGCCGCCCCGGCATTGGCATGGACGTGGTCAAGAAGCTGCGTCGCGGCGAATGGGTGCCCCAGGACAAGATCGACCTGCACGGCCTGCGCAGCGAAGAAGCGCGCGAGGCACTGGCCGAGTTCGTGCGGCGCTCGGTCAAGCGTGGCGTGCGCTGCGTGCGCGTGATCCACGGCAAAGGCAACGGCTCGCCGGACAAGACGCCCGTGCTCAAGGGTAAGGTGCGCAGCTGGCTGGTACAGAAGGAAGAAGTACTGGCCTTCGTGCAGGCACGCGGCGCCGAGGGTGGGGCCGGCGCGCTGATGGTGCTGCTGCGCCAGCCGCACGCCTGAGACGGCGCGCACGATGCATCTGCCGCTCGATCTCCTGATGGGGCGGTTGCCCCTGATCCTGCATGTCATGGAAGTAGTGGGCGTGCTCGCCTTTGCCGTCTCCGGCGTGGTCGATGCGCGCAAGCAACGCTTCGATGCCGTGGGCACCTTCGTGGTGGCATTCGCCACCGCCTTCGGCGGCGGCACGGTGCGCGACGTGTTGCTGGACCGCCGCCCCTTCTACTGGGTCGACCACGAAGGCTATGTGATCCTGATCTTCGTGATGTCGCTCGGCGCGTCGTTCGTGCTACGGGTGGTCAGCCGGGTGGCGTCCGAGCGCACCATGATCACGGCCGATGCGATCGGCCTGGGGCTGTTTTCCGTCACCGGCACATCGCTCGCGCTGGTGGCGCAGATGACCCCGACCGTGGCGGTCATGATGGGCATCATCTCTTCGGTGTTCGGTGGCGTGGTGCGCGACGTGTTGTGCAACGAGGTGCCGATGATCCTGCGGGACCGCTCGCCCTATGCCACCTGTGCCTTCGTCGGCTGCTGCGTCTATATTGGCCTGACCTGGCTGCAGGCCGAACAGGAACTGGCCCTGCTGGCGGGCGCCATCACCATCACGGCGGCGCGCCTGCTGTGCGTGCGCTTCGGCTGGAAGCTGCCGAGCTAGGCAACAACAGCGGCAATCCAGGCGCCCCCTCCCGTGGGATCGCCTGGATTGCCCGCTGGCGCTTGAACGCCAAAAAGGCCTGGGCGCCCGAATGCTTAAACGGCGGCTTCGTCCTGCTCGCCGGTGCGGATGCGGATCACGCGCTCGATCTCGGTCACGAAGATCTTGCCGTCGCCGATCTTGCCGGTGTGCGCTGCCTTGACGATGGCGTCCAGCACGGTGTCGAGCTGGTTCTCGGCAACCACGACCTCGATCTTGATCTTGGGCAGGAAGTCGACCACATACTCTGCGCCGCGATACAGCTCGGTATGCCCCTTCTGGCGGCCAAAGCCCTTCACCTCTGTTACCGTCAGGCCGGTCACGCCGACGTCAGCCAGCGCCTCGCGCACTTCGTCCAGCTTGAACGGTTTGATGATGGCGGTAATCTGCTTCATGTTGGCCCCTTATATAGTCGTTGGTTAGTGAGAGATTTTAGCCTGCCTGCCGGCAGCGGGATGTGGCCTGCCGCACCGCGCCATTTCCGGTAGACTCAACCGTTGCCCGCCCGCATCTGCGCGGGCGCGGCGTGATCAGCCATAGCGGCCGTAGCAGCCATAGCAGCCATAGCAGCCATAGCAGCCATAGCAGCCATGCCGGAACAAGGGCGCCGCCCGAGGGCAGCGCCGATGATGAGCAAATCTAGCGCAATGCAGCCTGAATCTTTCAAGCCCGGCTCCGACCAGCCCGACGCGGCCACCCCGGGGGCGGCTGCGGCACAAGGCCGGCAGGAACACGAGCGGATGGAGAATTATCGCACGCAGATCGTTTTCGATCTGTCCGAGCTGCCCGAGGCCGAGTGGGACACCCTGGTGGCAGCCCAGCCCGGGGCCACGCCGTTCCTGCGCCACGCCTTCCTGCATGCCATGCATGCCAGCGGCAGCGCCTGCGACGAGACCGGCTGGAGCCCGCGCTACCTGACGTTATGGGCGCCACGCGCCGAGGGTGGCGAGCGCCTGGCGGCGGCCATGCCGCTGTACGCGAAGTCGCACTCTTATGGGGAATACGTGTTCGACTGGGCCTGGGCCGACGCCTACGCGCAGCATCGCCTGCCGTACTACCCCAAGCTGCTGTCCGCGATTCCCTTCACGCCCGTGCAAGGTGCGCGGCTGCTGGCCGAGGACGAAGACGCGCGCCGCTGCCTGCTGCAATGTGCACTGGCGGTGGCGGAACAAAGCCAGCTGTCCTCCCTGCACGTGCTGTTTCCCGACGAGCACGAGGCCGCGCTGATGGAAGACGCCGGCATGCTGATGCGCCACGGCGTGCAGTTCCACTGGACCAACCCGGGCTATGAGAGCTTCGACGCGTTCCTGGCCACGCTCTCGCAAAAGAAACGCAAGAACATCCGCGCCGAACGGCGCCGCGTGGCCGACGCCGGCATCACCTTCCGCCAGTTGCGCGGGCCCGAGATCGACGAGGCGCAATGGCGCTTTTTCAACCGCTGCTACCGGCAAACGTACCGCGAGCATCATTCCACGCCCTACCTGAACCTGGATTTCTTCCAGCGCATCGGCGCCGCCATGCCGCAGAACCTGCTGCTGCTGGTGGCCGAGCGTGCCGGCCAGCCGATTGCCGCGTCCCTGGTGGTCTATGACGACGACCCGGCGCGCAGCACCCTGTTCGGGCGCTACTGGGGCGCACTCGAGCACCACCCCTGCCTGCATTTCGAGACGGCGTACTACCAGCCGCTGGAGTTTTGCATCGCCCAGGGCATCCGTACCTTCGAAGGCGGCGCCCAGGGCGAGCACAAGATGGCGCGGGGCTTCCTGCCAGTGGCGACCCGCTCCGCGCACTGGCTGGCGCACCCGTCCTTTGCCGATGCCGTGGAGCGTTTCCTGGTGCGCGAGCGCCAGGGCATCGATGCCTACCTGGACGAGCTCAACGACCGCACGCCGTTTGCACGCGGCTAAGGCCGGCTAAGGCCGGCTTGCCCGCCGCACTAGCGCCACATGCGCCGCAGCGTGTTATCGCCCAGCATGTAGTGGTGGAACAGCGCCGCGATGGCGTGCAGCCCGATCACCATGTAGAAGGCGGTGCCCAGTGTGCCGTGGACGTCCTCGAGGATCTCTTTCAGGTCTTTGCTTTGCGCCACCAGCGAGGGCAGCTCGATGCCAAGGCCTGGCACCGTCAGCAGGTGGCCGTCGGCGTTGAGCGCCAGCAGGCCCAGCACGGGCTGCGCGAATATGAACAGATAGAGTACGAAGTGCATGGCGCTGCCGAGCAGCTGCATCCAGCGCGGACCGGGCTCGGGCGCCGGCGCGCCGCGCACCAGGCGCCACAGGAGGCGCGGCACCGCCAGGACGAGCACCAGCGCGCCAGCCCACGTGTGCACCGACATCGACAACGCCCGCGAAGCGCTGCCCTTGGGCAGAAAGCCCTTGAGCTCGATCGCGGCGTACGCGGTGGCGATCAGCAGGAATACTGCCCAGTGGAAGAACACCGCCGGGCCGGAATACCGTGCCAGGGTGGACGGCGTCGAAAAGGTAGTGGACATGGGGAATAGGCAGTTTGCCTGCCGAGTTGTTCTGTGATTGAAGCTTAACCCACCGGCTTTATGGCGTCTTTGGTTTCCATCAAGCCTGGCGCAACAAAAAACCCCGCCGCAGCGGGGTTTTTTCAGCATCGGTTCAGCCACGCGCCGGAATCGGGCATGACTGGCCATGGCTGCCGGGGCTTACTTGGTGTAGTTCGCCACGCCGTCGGTGATTTCCTTATGGGCTTCTTCAATGCCGGCCCAGCCTTCCACCTTGACCCACTTGCCTGCCTCGAGTGCCTTGTAGTTCTCAAAGAAGTGCTTGATCTGGTCCAGCAGGTTCTGCGGCACGTCCGACAGGCCCTTCATGAAGGCGGTGGCGGGCGACAGCTTGTCCAGCGGCACGGCGACCAGCTTGGCATCCACGCCCGACTCGTCGGTCATCTTGAGCATGCCCAGCGCGCGGCAGCGCACCACTGCGCCGGCCAGGATCGGGAACGGCGAGAGCACCAGCACGTCGACGGGGTCGCCGTCGCCCGACAGGGTCTGGGGAATGAAGCCGTAGTTGGCCGGGTAGCGCATGCCGGTGCCGATGAAACGGTCGACGAAGAGCAGGCCGGTTTCCTTGTCGGCTTCGTACTTCACCGGATCGCTCTGGGCGGAGATTTCGATGATGACGTTGAAATCGTTCGGGATGTCCTTGCCGGGGGAAACGAGGTTGAAGCTCATGCTTGCTCTCCAGATGCCTGTGTTTGAGGATGGCGGGCATTATAGCGTTTCGAAGCTGACCCAGGCCTGACGCGGCGCGTGCCTTGCGCGTCTCGCGCCGTGAGTGATAATGGCGGATTGTCCGAAAGCCGCATCGACAGGCGCACTGCCAGCCACAGCCTGGCAGTCGCATCCAGCCGGAGCTATCCAATGCACGCCCAGCACTTCGTTGCCAACCGCCTGATCGCGCCGGACTCCGGCTTGCGCATCAAGGTATTCGACCCATCCAGCGGCGAGCCTTTCGCCGAAATCGCCCGCGGCAACGCGGTCGACATCAACGTGGCCGTGCACGCCGCGCGCCAGGCCGCCGACGGCGCCTGGGGCGCGATGGCGCCCGCCGAGCGCTCCCGCCTGCTCAACCGCGTGGCGCTGACCCTGATCGAGCACGAGGCCGAGCTCGCCGCGCTGGAAGCGCGCGATACCGGCAAGCCCCTGCGCCAGGCCGCCGCCGACGCGCGCGCCGTGGCGCGCTACTTCGAGTTCTACGCCGGCGCGGCCGACAAGCTGCACGGCCAGACCATCCCCTACCAGCCCGGCTTTACCGTGCTGACCGTGCGCGAGCCGCATGGCGTGACCGGCCACATCATCCCGTGGAACTACCCGCTGCAGATCTTCGGGCGCAGCGTGGGCGCGGCGCTGGCCACGGGCAATGCCTGCGTGGTCAAGCCCGCCGAAGACGCCTGCCTGTCGCTGCTGCGCGTGGCGGAGCTGGCGGCCGAGGCCGGCCTGCCCGAGGGCGCGCTGAACATCGTTACCGGCTACGGCCATGAAGCCGGCGCCGCGCTGGCGCGCCACACCGGCATCAACCACATCTCCTTCACCGGCTCGCCGCAGACCGGCAAGCTGATCGCGCAGATGGCAGCCGAGAACCACGTGCCGGTCACGCTGGAGCTCGGCGGCAAGTCGCCCCAGATCGTCTTTGCCGATGCCGACATCGACGCGCTGGTGCCGGTCATCGTCAACGGCATCGTGCAGAACGCGGGCCAGACCTGCTCGGCCGGCAGCCGCGTGCTGGTGGAACGCCCGCTTTACAACGCCGTGCTCGACCGCCTGGCCACGGTGTTCGAGTCCTTGCGCGTAGGGCCGTCGGAGCTGGACCTGGAATGCGGCCCGCTGATCAACCGCAAGCAGCAGCAGCGCGTCTGGGATTTCGTCTCCGATGCGCAGCACGCCGGCATTACCGCCATGGCGCAAGGCCAGATCGTGGCGCAAGCGCCGGAGTCCGGCTATTACCAGGTGCCGATGCTGTTCCGCGACGTGCCGCCCACGCACCGGCTGGCGCAGGAGGAAGTGTTTGGCCCACTGCTGGCCGCCACACCGTTCGACACCGAGGCAGAAGCCATTGCGCTGGCCAACGGCACGCCTTATGGCCTGGTCGCCGGCATCTGGACCCGCGATGGCGCGCGCCAGCTGCGCCTGGCGCACAAGCTGCGCGCGGGCCAGGTCTTTATCAACAACTACGGTGCCGGCGGCGGGGTAGAGCTACCTTTTGGCGGCAGCGGGCAGTCCGGCTACGGCCGCGAGAAGGGCTTCGAAGCCCTGTACGGATTCACCACACTGAAAACCATCGCAATTCAACATGGGTAATATCAACTTCCTGTCCGTCGCCTTCGCCATTTTCTTCTTCTGGATGGCGTGGCACGTCAGAAACAAACGCGCCACCAACCCCTCGGCCATGCCGCGCCTGCAGGTCTTCAAGCGCAAATGGGGCGACACCGTGGGGGACCGCGTGCACTGGTGCCTCTACGTGGCGCTGCCCTTCCTGCTCGCGCTGATGATGGTCGCCAACGCGCTGCGCGGCCGCGGCCCGTTCTCCCACTAAGGCATTCGCCCATACCTGGCAGTTTTTTTCCGGCGCCGCAAGCGGCGCCACCCCGGCGGTATCGTGCAACCAGAAAAATAGATCCATGTAGATCGACAGATCCAAGAGGAGACAGCATGACAACAACCGCAGTACACTCCGGCGCCGCCGACCCCGCGTTCGAGGACGCCACCTACCGCAAGGTGACCTTGCGACTGGTGCCGTTCCTTTTGCTTTGCTACGTGGTGGCGTACCTGGACCGCGTCAACGTCGGCTTCGCCAAGCTGCAGATGCTCGGCGACCTGAAGTTCAGCGAGACCATCTACGGCCTCGGCGCGGGCATCTTCTTCATCGGCTACTTCCTCTTCGAGGTGCCCAGCAACGTGATCCTGCACAAGGTCGGCGCGCGCATCTGGATCGCGCGGATCATGATCACCTGGGGCGTGATCTCGGCGGCGATGATGTTCGTCACCACGCCGACCATGTTCTACGTGCTGCGCTTCCTGCTGGGGATCGCCGAGGCCGGCTTCTTTCCCGGCATCATCCTGTACCTGACCTACTGGTACCCGTCGCACCGGCGCGGGCGCACCACCACCTTCTTCATGACCGCGATCGCGCTCTCCGGCGTCATCGGTGGGCCGCTGTCGGGCTGGATGATGCAATCATTCGACGGCCGCAACGGCTGGTCCGGCTGGCAATGGATGTTCCTGCTCGAAGGCATCCCGTCGGTGCTGGTAGGGCTGGTGGTGCTGGCCTACCTGGACGACCGCATCGTCCACGCCAAGTGGCTGAGCAACGAAGAAAAGGCCCTGCTCCAGCGCAATATCGCCGCCGAGGACATGCACAAGGAAGACGCGCCGATCGGCAAGGTGCTGTCCAGCCCGCGCGTGTGGCTGATGAGCGCGATCTACTTCAGCTTCGTGATGGGCCTGTACGGCGTGAGCTTCTGGCTGCCCACCATCATCAAGCAGACCGGCGTGAAAAGCCCGCTGGACATCGGCCTGCTCACCGCCATCCCCTACGGCTGCGCGGTGGCCGGCATGGTGCTGGTGGCCTACAGCGCCGACCGCACCCGCGAACGCCGCTGGCATATCGCCATTCCCGCGCTGCTGGGCGCAGTCGGCCTGGTGCTGTCGGTGCAATGGCACAACAATACCGTGCTGGCACTGCTCGGCCTGACGCTGGCCACCATCGGCATCCTGACCACCCTGCCGCTCTTCTGGAGCCTGCCGACCGCCTTCCTGGCGGGCACAGGCGCGGCTGCGGGGATTGCGCTGATCAACTCGCTGGGCAACCTGGCCGGGTTCATCAGCCCGTATGCGGTGGGCTGGTTGAAAGACATGACGCAGAGCACGGACTCCGGGATGTACCTGCTGGCGGCATGTCTGGTGGCGGGCGCGGCGTTGACGGTGTCGGTGCCGGCGCGGATGGTGAACAAGTAGGAGATCGAGGGCCGACGCAACAAGGTACGCCCGCCCTCTCCCCCGGCCCCTCTCCCACAAGTGGGAGAGGCGAGCCAACCAGGGGGAACGGAAACGACATCGCCAGACCATCGATTCGGTGTAGCCGTGATTCCCGCCCGAAGGGGCGGGAATCACCCAAGCGCGATGCGAAGCGAGCCGTGTAGGTGTTCAGAGGCCGTATGGGGCGCCTCGGGATTTCACGAAAAGAGCGGAAAAGAGGGACCCATGTCTGAGTATCGCCTTAAGGCGATGCGAGTTTGGGTCCCGGCCGCTCTTTTCGTGAAATCCCGAGGGGGTGTCGCCCCATCCGGCGCGCCTTTTTTGCCTACTTTTTTGGCAAGACAAAAAAGTAGGTCGCCGCCCCGCAGGGGTGGTGAAACTGCAGTTGAAGTTGACGTTAATCAGTTGCAGTTGCGGTTGCAGTTGCAGTTGCAGTCAACCACCCCCCACCCCCCTCAACTCCCCGCATCCTCCCCCAACATCTGCGCCACCGACCCCGCCATCCCGACAGCCCGTTCACCCAACAAATGCTGCAACGTGGTGAGCAGCTCATCCTCGTTATACGGCTTACCCAGATAAACATTCACCCCGATCTCAGCCGCATAACGCCGATGCTTCTCCGCCGTGCGCGAAGTGATCATCACCAACGGCATATGCGCGGTCCGGCTATCCGCCCGCACATTGCGCGTCAGGTCAAAGCCATCCATATGCGGCATCTCGATGTCGACGAGCATCGCGTCAGGCATCACCTCTTGCAACTGCCGCAACGCGTCCACGCCGTCGCGCGCCAGCACCACCTGGTAGCCGGCCCGCGTCAGCAAGCGATGCGTGACCTTGCGCACGGTCAGTGAGTCATCGACCACCATGACGGTCGGCTGCGTGGCCAGCCCTTGCACCGGAGCCGCGCCGCCTTGCGAGAACTCGGCCACCGCGCCCAGCGTCGGCTGCTGCGCCGGCTGGGGCAGATGCGGCAGAGCGGCAAGCTGCGGACGGGCCAGCTCGCCACGCTCGCGCACGAAGCGCTGCGCCAGCACCACCGGGTTGTAGATCAGCACGATCTCGCCGTCGCCAAGCGTGGTCGCACCGGCAATGCCTTCGAGGCGTGCCAGGTGCGGGCCGATGTGCTTGACCACCACTTCGCGGTTGCCAATCACTTCGTCCACGTGCACGGCGATGCGCTCGGCACCACTGCGCACCACCACCACCGGCGAGTACTTCTTGCCTGCGGCTACCGCTGGCGTTTCTTCCAGCAGCGTGCCGAGGTAGTGGAACGGCACGGCGCCGCCGGGCGCGTCGAGGCTGCCCTGGTTGTAGGCTTCGAGCAAGCCTTGCGAGCGCAGTTGCTGAACCTGGTCGATCATGCCGCTGGGGATGGCGAAGGGCCGTCCGCCCAGCGTGACCAGCAGCACTTGCGTAATGGCTGTCGTCAGCGGCAGGTGCACGGTAAAGCGGGTGCCCTGCCCGGCTTGCGTAGCCAGCGCGATGCGCCCGCCCAGCGCCACCGTTTCGGCGCGCACCACGTCCATGCCGACACCGCGCCCCGCCAGCTCCGACACCGTATCCGCGGTGCTGAAGCCTGGCGCGAAGATCATCTCGGTGAGGCGGGCCTCGCCCGCGTCATCGTCCGGCGCCAGCAGCTCGCGCTCGATGGCGCGCGCGCGGATGCGCGCAAGGTCAAGGCCGCCGCCATCGTCGACGAAGTGCAGCACCACCTCATTGCCTTCCTGCTGCACTTCCAGCGTGAGCGCACCGGTGGCGGGCTTGCCTGCCGCGCGGCGCACGTCGGCGGACTCGATGCCGTGTACCACGGCATTGCGGATCAGGTGCTCGATCGGGCCGGCCATGCGGTCTAGCACGGAGCGGTCGACCTCCACGGTGCCGCCCTTGATCAGCAGGCGTACTTCCTTGCCGGTCTCGCTGGCGGCCTGGCGCGCCACGCGATACAAACGCTCGGCCAGCGCGTCGAACTGCACCATGCGCGCCTGCATCAGGCTGCGCTGCAGGCCGCGCGTGAGCCGGGCCTGCGCGTCGAGGTCGCCTGCGGCGCGGTCGAAGCCGCGCTGCAGGTTTTGCTCGACGGTGGCCACGTCGTTGACCGACTCGGCCATCATCCGCGTCAGCTCCTGGAAACGCGTGAAGCGATCGAACTCGAGCGGATCGAACTCGACCGCGTGCCGGGCATCGGCGGTGCGCGAGGCCATCTGCGACTCGGCCTGGATCTCGATCTCACGCAACTGGCCGCGCAAGCGCGCCACGTTGTCGTTGAGCTCGCCCAGGTAGCTGCGCATCGCGTCGAGCTCGCTCTCCAGCCGCGCGCGCGTCGCGCCGACTTCGCCGGCATCGGTGATCAGCGTATCGAGAGTACGGGCCTGCACCCGCACCAGCGCGCGCTGGCGTTCGACGGCATCGGTGGCTGGGGCCAGCGCAGCGCCCATTGCGGGCGCCGGCAGGGGTGCCGCAACCGGCTGCATGGGCGCACTGGGCAGCCACGGCTGTATCGTGGCGCTCGGCGGCGCGTCTTGCACAAGCGCAGGTGTGGGTGCGAGCGTGGGCGCAGCCGGAACCGGCGCCTCGTCAGGCGCGCTGTTCTGCCCGGTCATGGTGTTGATCAGCTCGGGATCGTCCACCGGCAGCAGGCGGCCGGCCTGCAGCGCCTCGCTATGCGCGAGGATGCGGTCGTACCAGGCGTACAGGCGCACGAACAGGAGCGGCCCGACGCGATCGGCGCGCACGGCGGCATCGAGCAGGGTTTCCATTTCGTGAGCGGCCTGGCCCAGCGCCATGGCGCCGGCCATCCGGGCGCTGCCCTTGAGCGTGTGCAGCGCGCGCAGGATCAGGCCGGCATGGCTGGCATGCTCGCCATCGCCGCAGGCGGCCTCCCAGCCTCGCAGCAGCTTGCCCAGCTCAGGCAAGCTGCCGTGCGCTTCTTCCAGGAAAATCTCGACGAGCGCCGGATCGGGGGCTTCCTCGGTGACCACGGTGGCTTGCTCGTCCGGCGTATCCGTGACAGCCGGCGCCGCTTGTGCTTGCACCGCATGCAGTGGCGTGACGGTGGCGTCGTGCAGCATGCCGGCATTGGCCACGCCGGGCAGCTTGCCGAACAGCAGCGCAACCGGCGCGTCCTCGGCCTCGGCCAGCAGTTCCACCGCCGGCAGCGCCAGGCGCGGGCGCACCATGGCGCGCTCGCCAAGCTCCAGCAGGCTGCGGCAGAGCGTGTCATCGGCGGCGGGCCAGATGCCCGCGGCAAACTGGTGCAGCATGCCACGCACGCGCTCCACCGCCTGCTCCAGCAAGCGGAAGTCGCCCGGGTGCATCGCCACCGGGTGCGCGCCGAGCTGCAGCATCAGGCGCTCAAGCGCCTCGGCAATCGCGCGTACCGGCTCCAGGCCGACCGTGGAAGCGCTGCCTTGCAAGGTGTGCGCGACACGCAGCGCCAGCTCGCTCGGGCAGGGACGGCCCTCGTGGCGCCACTCGGAAAGATCGGTGGCGAACTGGCGGATGAGGTCGTCGGCTTCCTGCAGGTAGACGTTGTAAAGCGGCAGGCTGATGCGCACCGGGCCGATCAGCTTGAAGTGGTCGTTTTCCTCGGCTGGCGTGCTGGCAAAGCGGAAAGGAATGACCTTGGCATCCCCGGCCGCGGTGTTGTCTGCTTCCGCCTCTGCCGGGTGCGGGGGCTGGATGCCTGGCACGGGTTCCAGCTCCGTCCCCGGTTGTGCTTCCAGCACCAGCTCGTCCTCTGGCTGCGTCGCCACCAGCCCAAGCCCGGCCGCGTGCACAGGCGCGCTCACCGCTTCGGCAATGTGCTCCGGCTCGGGCTGCTCACCCGCGCGCACAGACTGCGCCGCGGCCAGCAGGCCCGTGGCATCGTGCGCGGCATGGGCATCGCCGCGCAGGGCGTTCACCCAACCGGACAGCTCATCGTGGGCACGCAGCAGCAAGTCCAGCAGGACCGGCGCCGGGGCGCGGGCCTCGGCAATCCAAAGGTTCATCACCTGCTCGATGGCCCAGGCTGCTTCGCCATAGCGATGCAGGCCGACCATCCGGCTGGATCCCTTGAGCGTATGAAAGGCGCGGCGCAGGCGGCTGATGGTATCGGCATCCGCCAGCGCGGGGAGGCCGCCACCGAGATCGCTGGCGACCTCGCCCAGCACCTCGACCGCTTCGGTCAGGAAGATATCCAGCAGTTCGGCATCGATGGCGGCGGTGTCGGCCGCCGCGGGCATGGCTGCGGCGGGCGCGGGCGTGCCGGGCGCGCCGCTGGGCAGCGCCTCGGCCAGCGCCACCACCAGGCGCTCGGCCGCGCCGTGGGAGCCGGCGAGCCAGGCATTGAGCTGCGTAGTGGCTTCGCCGGCCTGGCGGCGCAGGCCGGCTGCGTCGTCGATGGCGGCCTGCTCGTTCATCGCCTGCAGCGCGGCGCGCAGCGCCTTCACTTCGGGCGCGTCGGCGGCGGCCGGATGGCGCATCGCATCGTTGGCCGCCGCGCGCGCCCTGGCTAGCAGCGTCGCGTGGGAAACCGCGCCGCCCTGCTCGTCTTGCGTGGCAACGTCAACGGCATCGGCATGCGTATGCGCCGATGCGGCACGGCCAAATGCCAGCGCATCGATAAAGGCGTGCACAACTCCCAGCTCGCCGGCAATCGCGGCAAGGCGGCCAGCGCGCTCGCTCACCGCGTCGGCAGCGCTGGCGGTATCGCCCGCGACCTGCGTGGCGCGAGCGCCAGCAAGCCATTCCAGCGCTGGCATCACGCGCTCCAGCGCCGCCGCTACCGCAAGCGCATCGGCCTGCAGTGCTTCGGGCAGCGCACCGGCCTCGCGCAAGCCAGCCAGCGTGCTGGCGAGCGCCGCGAACGCGCGTTCGGCGTCGCGCAGGTGCGCGCCGGCTTCGGCGCGGGCGGCATCGCGGTCATAGGCATCGAGCCAGGATTCACCGCTGTCGAGGTGGCCACGCAGTTGCGCGACTGCCGCCTCGCGCAGGCGTTGCGTGCGCGCCTGGTCCACCATCTGCGCGAGCCAGCGCGGCGCTTGCGCAGCGGGCCCGCCACGCTCACGCGCGCCAAGGTACAAGGTCAGTTCATCGCACCGCCGCGCGAACTCGGCCGCCGCGGCGTGCCCGGTGCTGCCATGCACGCGCCATGGCAACGCCAGTGCCCGCCCCAGGAACAAGGCGATGGCGCTGGTGCCAAAGGAATCATCGGCACCGGGTCGGACCCGCAGCGCGGCATCCAGGCAGCGCAGCAGCGCCGGCTGTGCCAGCGGCTGCGCGGCTTCGGCCAGCACGGCGAGCGCGTTATGCCACTCACCGTGATCCGGGCCAGCGGCAGCGGCCCGCTCGAGCGCGCTGGCCGCCTGCTGCAGGTTGCGGGTGTCGATCGGGTCAAGCCAGCCGTAATAGCGCATGCGGAAGTCGGCATGCACCGCGGCATGCGCCGCATCGATGCGGAAGGCTTGCAGGCATTCGCGAATGGCAGAGCGCAGCACCAGCACGGGCGCGCTCTGCGGTTCGTCCGCCGGCTGCGCGCCGGCGGTGGTGACCAGCAGGTACACGGCGTCGTTGAGCAAGGCTTGTGGCACCCGCACCTGGCCTTGCAGGTACTGGCGCAGCAGCAGGTGGGCACGCCCCGCCAGCCGCTTGGCCAGCAGGTCCGAGGGCAGCAGGCCGTGGGCCAGCGCGCCGAACACCAGGGCCAGCACATGCCACACGCCGCGGTCCGGATGATCGGTGGCGCGGCGCAGTTCCTGCTCGCTCGCGCGTACGTCTTCCAGCGCGGACTCCAGCGGCAGATAGGCCTCGTGCAACAGGCCCGGCTCGGCGCACGGGACCGGCAGGCGCAGCGCCTTGAGCAACGCCGCCTCGAAGCGCTGGCGCGCGCGTGTGACCGTGGAGGCCATGCGCATCGGCAGCAAGATGCCGGGCAGCATCTGCAGCTCGTCCACCCACAGGTCGGCGGGGTGCACGCGGTCTTCGCCAAGGCGGCCCAGCACGTCGGCATAGGAACAGAACAGCCGCACCGGATCTTCGTCGTCGCCAACCATCAGGTCGTCGACGTACTCGGCCAGCGCTTGCACGCCCAGGCGGAACGCGGCCAGCGTGCGGGCGTCGGCGGGCACGGCGCCGCCATCGATGCCTTCAAGCAGGCGGCGCAGCGCCTGGCAATACGGATCGACCCCGCGCAGGCCAACGATGTGCACCGCGCCGGCGGCCTGGTGCAGGTGCTGGCCGGCCAGGCGCAGCGAGGTGGTGTCGCGCGCGCCCAGCGCCTCGGGCGCTTGCTGCACTTCATCGACGTAGTGGCCCAGCTCCGCGGCGGCGTCGTCCAGCGCGGCGCGCAGGCTCGGCGCCAGCCAGGCCAGCACGGAAAGATCACGAGCCACCGGCGCCGCAGGCTTGCTGGCCGGGGCGGCCAGCTCGGCGGACAAGTCCGGCGAAGGGATCGGCGCCAGCGGATCCTGCACGGCCGGATCGGCGCCGGCGGCCTCGCGCGAGACAGGGAAATTCAATGACATGACTGCTTCCAATGCGTCCAATGCGGTGGCGCCGGTCCGTGGCCCGCATCCGCGCGGGCTCGCGTTGAACACCAATGCTGACTCGTCAGGCGATCTTGAATCGCAGCACCGAATTACGCAGCTCTTCGGTCAGCAAGGTCAGCTGGCGCACCGAGAGTGCCGTCTGGCGCGTGCCGGACGAGGTCTGCTCGGTCACCTGCAGGATCCCTTCGATATTGCGTGCCACCGCGGTAGCCAGCCCCGCCTCATGCGAGGTGGTCTGGGAAATCTGCTCGATCAGCTCGGCGAGCTGGCGCGACACGCGGCCGATCTCCACCAGCGCGGCGCCGGCATTGTCCGACAGCTTGGCCCCTTCCACCACGCCCTGGGTGCTGCGCTCCATGGCGTGCACTGCGTCCTGGGTGTCGGTCTGGATGGTGCGGATCAGCGCGCCGATCTGCTTGGTTGCCTCGCCGGAGCGCTCTGCCAGCCGCTGCACTTCTTCGGCCACCACCGAGAAGCCGCGCCCGGCTTCACCGGCCGATGCGGCCTGGATGGCGGCGTTCAGCGCCAGCACGTTGGTCTGCTCGGTAATGTCGGAAATCAGCTCGACGATTTCACCGATCTCCTGCGAGGATTCGCCCAGGCGCTTGATGCGCTTGGAGGTGTCCTGGATCTGCTCGCGGATGCCGTTCATGCCGACGATGGCGTTCTGCACCGCGTGCTGGCCCTGCTCGGCCGCGGCCAGCGAGGCGCGCGCCACGTTGGCGGATTCCGCCGCGCCGCGCGAGACCTGCGTGATGCGGTCCGCCATTTCCACCACCGATTCGCCGGTCTGGCGGATCTGGCGCGATTGCTCTTCCGAGGCGGCGACCAGCTCGGTCGAGGTGTCCTGCACCTGCCCCGATGCCTGCGTCACCTCGCCGGCGGTCTGCTGCACCCGGCCGACCAGTTCGCGCAATTCTTCCACCGTGTAGTTCACCGAGTCGGCGATGGCGCCGGTGATGTCCTCGGTCACGGTGGCTTGTTTGGTCAGGTCGCCGTCGGCGATGTCCTGCAGCTCGTTCATCAACTGCAAAATCGCCTTCTGGGTCACGTCGTTGTTGCGCTTTTCATCCAGGCGGCGGGCTTCGGCCTCGCGCTCGCGGGCCTCGGCTTCGAGGGTACGGGCACGCGAGTCGCGCAGGTACAGCGCGGCCAGGCCCGCCAGGAACAGCAGCGTGAGCAAGGCCGAGACGATGGTGGCGCCCAGCGTCAGCGGGCGCATGCGCGCGCCTTGCGCATAAGCAGCCTGCAACGCGGACAGCTCGCCGCGCAGTGCCTCGTTGTCGTTGAAGATCTGCTGCTGCGCGCGCTTGGCGGCGATCAGGCCGGGCAGGTTCTGCAGGATGGTCTGGGTGGTCTTCTGCACCGCGTCAAAGCGTTGCGACAGCTGCTGCAGGTAGCCACGGGTTTCCGCATCTCCCGCCGCCGACAGCCGCAGCGCTTCGCTGCCATTCATCAGGCCGTCCAGGGTTTCGCGGAAGGTATTGGTGTCCTTGCCGAGCAGGAACGCGGTTTCCGGGTTGACGCCTTCGCCCGCCAGGAACTCGTTGAGGTTCTTGCCCAGTCGCTGCGTCAGCATCACCAGCTGCGCGGAGGCAGCCACCTCGCGCGCGTTGGCGCCGCTTTGCAGCTTGATTGCCGCCACCTGC
Source organism: Cupriavidus basilensis (assembly GCF_000832305.1). Classification (NCBI taxonomy): domain Bacteria; kingdom Pseudomonadati; phylum Pseudomonadota; class Betaproteobacteria; order Burkholderiales; family Burkholderiaceae; genus Cupriavidus; species Cupriavidus basilensis. Next base: position 941,759 of record NZ_CP010536.1, on the reverse strand, counting down.
TCCGCGCTTTCCAGCAGTTCGGGGTTGGAGGCGTTGAAGATCTGCAGCGTCTGGCCGATGGTGGTCAGGGTGGGCTGCTGGGCCAGCACGTCACCGGCGCTCTTCTCGGTGCGCTGCCAGGACTCCATGGCTTTTTCCAGCAGCGGCGCGGCGGCCGCGCCGGTCGCGCGCACGTGCTTCGCATCGCTGCCGTTTTGCAGCGCCTGCAAGTCGTCCGCGAGCTCGCTCTTGGACTGGCGCAGCTGCGTGAACGCCTGCGCATTGCCCAGCAGCGCCACCGGCACGGCCTTGGCCAGGCGCTGCGAGTGCATCAGCATGTCGCCGGCGATCTCGATCTGCGCCGCGCCGTTGTTGGCTTCGCGGTTATCGAAATACACCGATGCCAGCAGCGCCGCCAGCGACACCACCACGCCGGTGGTCAGCGCGCGCTGCTGGCTGGCAAACGGGATGCGGGACAGCCGGCCCGAGAGCGTCTCGGCCGGGGTGCTTCGCGTGCTGGGCGCGGCTGCGGCGTCTGCCGCCAGTTCGGCGGCACCGGCCGCCGGCGCCTGGCGACCCAGGCTGAACATCTTGAAACCCATAGCACCCTCTGTCCGTTATTTTTTGAATTTGATTTGTCGTCGCGCCCGCCGCATCGTCGCGTCCTTGCGAACGGCGCCGCGCAGCGCTCAGGCAGCCTGCCGGCCCACCTGCAGGAAAGCCGGCGACGCCAGCAACCTGCGCACATCGAGCACCTGCCAGTCGCGCCCGTCGCGATCGGCAAAACGCGCGCCCTCCCAGTCCGGCACCGCCTCCGGCCCCGCCGGCGGCGCGTTCGGCGCATTCGGCGCATTCGCCGCTTCCACCGGCAACGACAGGTCTCCGGCATGGCGCAGCCCGATCACGCGCGTGGCCAGGATGCCGCAGGCGCGCTCCACCTGGCGCGACAGCACCACGATCTTGCTGCCCGGCTGCAGCGCGGTGGCTCCCTCGCCGCAGAACAGGCCAAAATCGATCACGCCCAGCAGGCTGCCGCGCGCGTTCACCAGCCCGGTGTACCAGGACTGCGTGAGCGGCACGCGGCTGGGCTGGCGCATCTCGAGCACCTCGCCCGTCTCCGGCAACGGCAGCAGCCAGTGCCGCTGTCCCACCTGCAGGCCCAGGAAGCTGTCCACCGCCGGCAGGCTGCGCGCCTCACGCAGCCGGCGGGCCAGCATGGCCTGGTAGTCCTGCAGCCGGGTCTGGCGGGCACGAAGATCCTGGCGCGGCGCGGTCATGGTGGGGTTCCGGTGAGAAGGCAAGGATGGGCTCGGATGCAAGCGGGCAGGAAACCGGCGCGCGGCTCAGTGTGCCAGCGCGGCGATCTTGGTCAGCAGTTCTTCGCCATCGACCGGCTTGACGACGTAGTCGGCCGCGCCCTGGCGCATGCCCCAGATGCGGTCGGTGTCCAGGCCCTTGCTGGTGCACATGATCACGGGGATGTCCTTGAAGCGGTCGTCGCGCTTGATCGCGCGGGTCGCCTGGTAGCCGTTCTGGCCGGGCATCACCACGTCCATCAGGATCAGGTCGAAGGGTTCCTTCTCGAGCCGGGCGAAGGCCTGTTCGCTATTGCCGGCCACCGAGACCTTGAAGCCCTTCTTGCCGAGCAGGTCGGACATGAACAGGGCTTCGGTGGGGGAGTCGTCGACGATAAGGATTTTGCTGATAGTCATGATGATTGGGATTCCTTGGATTGCGCTCAAGCCGGCAAGGGGCTGGCCACGGCAGCGGCACGTGGCACGCAGGCGTCTACCGCCTGCAGCAGCGACTCACGGGTAAAAGGCTTGGCGAGATGGTCTTGCGCGCCGACCAGGCGGCCGCGCGAACGGTCGAACACGCCGTCGCGGGAGGACAGCATGATCACCGGGATGGCATGGAACCGAGGGCTTTTCTTGATGAGGGCACAGGTCTGGTAACCGTCCAGGCGCGGCATCAGGATGTCGCAGAAGATCAGGTCCGGATGCATGTCGCCGACCTTGGCGAGTGCCTCGAAGCCGTCTTCGGCCAGCAGCACCTGGCAACCGGCCTGGGACAGGAAGATCTCCGCGGTGCGGCGGATGGTGCTGGAATCGTCGATCACGAGCACCTTGCGGCGCGCAGGCGCAGCAGCGCCGCTCGCGCCAGCGCCAGCCTCGACCGCGCCGCTGACCTCGGCGTTGACCCGAATACCTTCTTGTAGTTGAGCGACCCGCATCTCGTTCCCGCGACCGGCGTGCTTCCCTGACGGAAACGCCGGCATTCACTTGAGAACTTCCGCGCAAGGCAGCCTGGCTGCCCCGACGGACCCCCGAAACAAAACGTTCTAATTCCCGAAAACACGCCGGCCGGAAAGCCCCGGTGCCCGGCAAGCGGCGGCGCGTGGTACCCGCGCCTGCCGCAGTCCACCCCCCGAAGGGTGGATTTTCAAATTTGAAACAGAGTGTGACAAGTCGCCGTGGGGCCGTCAATCCGGAATCTCGGGCAGCCCCTGGCGATCTGTCGCATCGACGCGACGCGACGCGGCTGGCTGAGGCCCCAAGCGGGGTCGTCACGGTCGCGTCATGGTGACGCATGGCCAGATCACGCCATCCAGCCTGTGTTGGCTGGCGACGCGGCGGTGCTAGCGTTGCGGTTCAGCAACTCCAGGCACCCTGCAGAACATCAGAGCGCCACCATCTCGAAATCTTCCTTGCGCGCGCCACATTCCGGGCAGGTCCAGTTGATGGGCACGTCTTCCCATTTGGTGCCGGGGGCAATGCCGTCTTCGGGCGCGCCGGTAGCTTCGTCGTAAATCCAGCCGCAGATCAGGCACATCCAGGTCTTGTATTCCATAACGGTCCAGTCACTCTCCATTAAAATTCAGGGCCAGATGGTACCGAATCGGCGCCGCCGGCGCCAGCCGGGTTAGCAGGATTCGGGCCAAATACGCCGTGTTCGCGCACGTTACCGCGTAAATGCCTCGCATTTGATCCTTTTTGCAGGCATCTTCAAGGTAACTTGCTGCCCGTTAGAACGCGTTTCTCCCGCTTTTGATTTCACGCAAAGCCATGTCTCGTAACCAGCAGCTCTTCGACCGCGCACAGCAAACCATTCCGGGCGGCGTCAATTCGCCCGTGCGCGCCTTCCGCTCGGTGGGCGGCACGCCCCGCTTCATCACGCGCGCCGAAGGCGCTTACATGTGGGACGCCGACGGCCAGCGCTATATCGACTATATCGGCTCCTGGGGCCCGATGATCGTCGGTCATGCCCACCCCGAAGTGGTGCGCGCGGTGCAGGAGACCTCAGCCCACAGCTTCTCGTTCGGCGCGCCGACCGAGGCCGAGATCGAGATGGCCGAGGAAATCTGCAAGCTGGTGCCGTCGATCGAGCAGGTGCGACTGGTTTCCTCCGGCACCGAGGCCACCATGAGCGCGCTGCGCCTGGCGCGCGGCTTCACCAAGCGCGACCTGATCGTGAAGTTCGAGGGCTGCTACCACGGCCACGCCGACAGCCTGCTGGTCAAGGCGGGTTCCGGCCTGCTGACCTTTGCCGACACCACCAAGAACGCGCCGTCCTCGGCCGGCGTGCCCGCCGACGTGACCAAGCACACCATGGTGCTGGAGTACAACAACGTCGAGCAGCTCGAGCAAGCTTTCATCAAGCACGCCGATGAGATCGCCGCGGTGATCGTGGAGCCGGTGGCCGGCAACATGAACCTGGTGCGCGCAAGCGATGCGTTCTTGCAAGCCATGCGCTCGCTGTGCACCAGGCATGGCGCGGTGCTGATCTTCGACGAGGTGATGACCGGCTTTCGCGTCGCGCTGGGCGGCGCGCAGGCGCATTACGGCATCACGCCGGACCTGACCTGCCTGGGCAAGGTGATCGGCGGCGGCATGCCGGCGGCAGCCTTTGGCGGGCGGCGCGACATCATGGCCTGCCTGGCGCCGCTGGGCGCCGTGTACCAGGCCGGCACGCTGTCGGGCAACCCGCTGGCGGTGGCGGCCGGGCTGACCACCCTCAAGCTGATCCAGGCACCGGGCTTCCATGACCGCCTTGCCGCGCAAACCCGCAAGCTGGCCGACGGCCTGGCCGCGGCTGCGGTTGATGCCGGCGTGCCGTTCGCGGCGGATGCCATCGGCGGCATGTTCGGCCTGTACTTCCGCGAGGGTGTGCCGGGCAGCTTTGCTGAAGTCACGCAGTGCGATACCGCGCGCTTCAACCGCTTCTTCCACGCCATGCTGGATGCCGGCGTCTACCTGGCGCCGTCCGCCTTTGAGGCGGGCTTCGTCTCGGCGCAGCATGACGATGCGATTCTCGCTACCACGATTGAAGCGGCCCGCAAGGCTTTCGTGGCTTGAGGGGCTGTGTTTGTGGTCTTTGAATTGCAACTGCAACTGCAACTGCAACGGCTTTACTGCCACTTCAAGGGCAAAAGCTGAAAGTCAAAGGCAGTTTCACCTCCCCTGCGGGGAGGCGACCTACTTTCTTGTCTCGCCAAGAAAGTAGGCAAAGAAGCGACCCGGATGGGGCGAAAGCCTCCTCGTCGGCAGGCAAAAAGAGCGGCCGGGGGCCAAACTCACATCGCCTTAAGGCGATGCTCAAACATGGCCCCCTCTTTTCCGCTCTTTTTGCCTGCCGACGAGGCGCCCCATAACGGGAGATGAAAACCCAGACGGCTCGCTGCGCATCGCGCTCGGGTGATTTCCGCCTGGAGGCGCAAATCACGGCTACGCCGAATGGTAATTTGATCCCACTGGGTCGGCCGTGTTTCCCGCCTGGGGGCGGGAAACACCCATGCGCAATGCGAAGCGAGCCGTGAAGGTGTGCCAAGGCCGTATGGGGCGCCTCGGGATTTCACGAAAAGAGCGGAAAAGAGGGACCCATGTCTGAGTATCGCCTTAAGGCGATGCGAGTTTGGGTCCCGGCCGCTCTTTTCGTGAAATCCCGAGGGGGTGTCGCCCCATCCGGCGCGCCTTTTTTGCCTACTTTTTTGGCAAGACAAGAAAGTAGGTCGCCGCCCCGCAGGGGTGGTGAAACTGAAGTTGAAGTTGAAGTTGTAGTTGAAGTTGAAGTTGTAGTTGAAGTTGACGTTAAGCAGTCACCCCTAACGCCGAAACCTCAAAAGCTCGAACGCCCGCTAGGTCAGTCAGCCAAGCAATTCAGGAACAACCGCCCCAAGCCGCTCGCAGGCCTGCGCCAAGGCCGCCTCCAGGGCCGCGCCAGCAGACTTCATCGGCGCGCGCAACTCGTTGCGCGTCCATCCCTCGCGCGCCAGCATGGCCTTGAGCGGCCCCGGATTGGGCTCCGCGAACAGCAGCTTGATCACCGGCATCACGGCATGGAAAAGCCGGCGCGCATGCTCGAGCCGCTGCCCCGCCACCGCCTGCGCGAGCGCCACGAACAGTGCCGGATACAGATGGGCGGAAGCGATGATCGCGCCGGCGCCGCCCAGGCACAGCGTGCCCAGCAACTGGTGATCCTCCCCCGCCAGCACGCTCAGGCGAGCGTCGGCAATGACGGCCTGCGTGCCGTGGTAGTCACCGCCGCAATCCTTGATGGCACGGATATTCGGATGCGCGGCCAGCGCCAGGATGGTTTCCGTCTCCAGCTTCACGCCAGTCCGGTAGGGAATGTCGTACAGCACCAGCGGCGCGGCGGCGCTATCGGCCAGCGTGCGGAAATAATCCAGCAGGCCGGCCTGCGACGGACGGACGTAATAAGGCGCGGGCGCCAGCAACCCGGCCAGCGGCAGCCCGGCCAGCCGGCGCACGCGCGCCTGCACCTGCTTCACCTGGCTGCCCGCCACGCCCATCATTACCGGCAAGCTGCCGGCGCTGGCCAGCACGGTATCCAGCACGGCCAGTTGCTCGGCCTCATCGAGCGCGGCCGCCTCACCGGTGCTGCCGCACACCACGATCCCGGCGATGCCGCTGCCGGCGTAGTGCGCCACCAGGCGGGCCAGCGCGGGGAAATCGACCGAGCCGTCGGCAAATGGCGTCACCAGCGGCAGCCAGATTCCTGAAAAGGCTTGTTGTACTTGATCTACTGCTTGCATCGAATCACTCCTGTACGACCGGTCAAAAAAACCGTGCAGAAGCGCGCCGGGTGGCAGATGAGCCCGCGTGCGGGAGTGGGAAAGCCTGAACCTTGAAACCTGGCCTCGCCCCTGTACGCTGGCACGCAGGTGCCGCTTCCGTCGCTCATCTGACGGAAAGCAGCGCCCCCGGTCAGATGAGCGGCTGTTTTTTGGCTTTGGCGCGCGCCGGCACCTGCCGCTGCGAGGCAGGGCAAACAAGTGCGGAAATCGACGGAACAGCGCGCATGGCAGGTTGGGGCTGAATGGGAGCACACCGTGGCAACCACGGCGGAAACGACAATCTACCGGGACCGCCGGCCTGCCGTCAACTGCACCCGGGCCGATACGCTTGCGCCGCCCGGCCCCTGCGCTACACTGGGGACTCCACGAATTCCGGAGTCCTCGATGCGCGCATCCCCTTCCCTGTCACCGTCCCGCGGGCGCTCTGTACTGCGCTGGCTCATGCTGGCCCTGTGCGCTAGCCTGCTGTCCGCCTGCGGGTACAACGACTTCCAGTCCAAGGACGAGGCCGTCAAGGCGGCCTGGGGCGAGGTGATCAACCAGTACCAGCGCCGCGCCGACCTGATCCCCAACCTGGTCAATACCGTCAAGGGCTATGCCACGCATGAGCGCGAGACACTGGAAGCCGTGACCAAGGCCCGCGCCGCGGCCACCAGCATCCAGGTCTCGCCCGAAACCCTCAACGACCCCGAAGCCTTCAAGCGCTTCCAGCAGGCCCAGGGCGAGCTGAGCGGCGCGCTGTCGCGCCTGCTGGCGGTGTCGGAAAACTATCCGCAGCTCAAGGCCGATGCCTCGTTCCGCGACCTGCAATCGCAGCTCGAGGGCACTGAGAACCGCATCACGGTGGCACGCCAGCGCTATATCACGGCGGTGCGCGACTACAACATCCTGGCGCGCAGTTTCCCCACCAACCTGACCGCCATGATCTTCAAGTACCCGGTCAAGCCGTCGTTCACGGTGGAAAACGAGAAGGCCATCTCCGCACCGCCCACGGTGAAGTTCTGAGCCCGGACCATACCTATGCGCAATCCCTCTGAGCGCAGTGGCTGGACAGCCGCCATGCTGGCGCTGCTGCTATGGCTGGGCGCGCTGCTGGCGTTCCCGGCCATGGCCGCCGGCGACGGCTTTGTCGCGGTGCCGCCGCTCGCGCAGCGGGTCACCGACCTCACCGGCACGCTCAGCGCCAGCCAGCGCAGCGCGCTGGAAAACGTACTGGCAGAGTACGAGCAGCAGCGCGGCAGCCAGATCTTCGTGCTGATGGTACCCACCACCGATCCCGAGCCCATCGATGCCTACAGCATCCGCGTGGCCGACGCCTGGCGCGCCGGGCGCAAGGGCATCGACGACGGCGTGATCCTGCTGATCGCCAAGGACAACCCGCCCGGCCTGCGCAAGATGCGCCTGGAAGTGGGGCGCGGCGTGCAAGGCTCGCTGACCGACGCCATGTCCAAGCGCATCCTGCAGGACGTGATGGCGCCGCACTTCCGCCAGAATGATTTCTATGGCGGCATCGCGGCCGGCGTCTCGGCGATCCAGGCCACCATCGACAAGGAAGCCCTGCCCGGCCCGCAGGCCGGCGCCAAGGCCGCCCAGAGCGGCGCGTGGACCGACTGGCTGCCGGTGCTGTTCCCGCTCGCCATCATCCTGTTCTTCTTCATCTCCGCGGCCCGCCGCTCGGGCGGCTCGCGGATCGTGACGGGCGGGCGCGGCTGGGACGCGGCTGCCGGCGGACTGGGCGGCACCCTTGGCGGTCTCGGGGGTGGCGGCTGGGGACGTGGCGGCGGCGGTGGCTTCGGAGGAGGCGGTGGCGGTGGGGGCGGCGGCTTCGGTGGTGGTGGCGGCGGTGGCTTCGACGGAGGCGGCGCCTCCGGCAACTGGTAACGACACATGCCACACTTCAAGCGCGCCCTGCGCCATCTCGGCACGCGCCCCGGCGCCGCCAGCAAACTCTTCCCCGCCGACGCCCAGCAGCAACTGCAGCAGGCGGTGCGCGCCGGCGAGCAGCGGCATCACGGCGAAGTCCGGGTCGTGATCGAATCCAGCCTGCCCTTGGCGCTGGCCTTCTCCGGCACCAGCCCGCGCGCCCGTGCCCGCGCCCTGTTCGGCGCGCTGGAGGTGTGGAACACCGAAGGCCACACCGGGGTGCTGCTTTATATCAACCTGGCGGATCACGCGGTGGAGCTGCTGGCCGACCGTGGCATCGATGCCCGCGTGGCCCCGGAAACCTGGCGCGCCATCTGTAGCGAACTCGCTAGCGGGCTGGCCCGGGAGCTATCGGTCAAGCCCGTGCTGGCGGCAGTGGAAAAGATCCACCATCAACTGGCGCAGCATTTCCCCTCGGGCGACCGGCCCAATCCGAACGAGCTCGACGACCGCCCGGTCATGCTGTAGCGCTGCTTGCGCGACGCGCCCCCAGCATGTACCACAGCGCGGCCAGCACCTGCAGCGCCACCAGCCCGCCCCACACGGTCAGGTGCGCCGCCTTCGGGTAGCGGCCAGCATCGGCGGGCCAGAGGTCCAGCACCAGCCCGATGCCGACCTGGCAGGCAAAGGTGGACAGGAACACCGTCAAGGTCAGCGCCGTGGTGGCACGTCCGATCAGCGCATCGGGGAAGCTGCGTGCCAGCACGGCATAGGCCAGGATGCCGCTGGAGCCGAACACGCCATAGGCCGCCCACAGCAGCGCTGGCGGCAGCGGCACACCCGCCATGATCAGGCACTGGATCACGATGAACCCGCTCATGCCGACGCCGGCGAAGGTGTACAGGCTCACACCAGCACGCTCCAGATGGCGCGCGGCCCAGCCAGCGCACACGCAGCCGCCCATCATGGCAAAGCCGATCACCGACACCAGGCGCGCGCCCTGCTCCGGCGCATAGCCGGCCACGTCCCGCAGGAAGGCGCCGACCCACAGCGTCTGCACCGCCAGGAACACACCTTGATTGAGCAGGGCCAGCGGCACCACGTGCAAAAAGCGCGCATTGCGAAAGACTTGCCAGGTGCCGCGCAGCTGTTCGGCAAGGCGCTGCTTGCCAGCGCGGCTGGTCTCGGGGGCGCCAAGCCACAGCAGCGCCGCCATGGCCAGCGTCAAGCCGGCCAGCCCATAGCTGACGGTGCGCCAGTCGGTCCATGACAGCAGCCAGCCCAGCGGCGCGCCCACCATGACGGCGCCCAGCCCGCCGATCGCCATCACCACCCCATTGAGCAAGGGCATGCGCGACAGGGGGAACCAGATCGACAGGGCCTGGATGGCAGCCCCCAGGCAAACCGACACGCCCACGCCGATCATCAGGCGCCCTGCCGCCAGCGCGGCCATGCTGGTCGCCGAGGCGAATACCAGCGCGCCAGCCACCGCCACCAGCAGCAATGCCGCCTCGGTGCGGCGCGGGCCAAAGCGATCCAGCATCAGCCCGGCCGGCAACTGGGCGCAGGCAAACCCCAGGAAGTAAAAGCTGGTCAGCAGCCCCAGGTCGGCGGCGCCCAGCCCCATCTCGCGGATCAAATGCGGCGCGAAGCCCAAGTTGACGCCGCGGAAGATATAGGACACCAGGAAACCCAGCGAAAAGATGCAAAGCACGCGCCAGCGGGCAGCAGCCAGCGCAGGATCGCCGGCCCGGGAAGCAGGAGACGGCGCCGCGGCGGCAGGGGTGGATACATTGGCAGAATTCATGCCTGCATTGTCGTCAGTCGCCGCCTGCAACACCAACGAAAGATACCCGCCGCAATTGTGAGTAGAATTTGACGGCAATGACCTCCCGACACCCCAAACCCATCAAGCCTGGCCTGCCCGGCCAGGCCAGCTTGCCATCCCGCCCGGCTGAACCCGCCCCGCCCCCCGAGCCGCTGCGCTTGCAGCGCGCGCCCCAGTTGCCCGCGCTGCAGGCACTGCGCGCACTCGAGGCCGCTGCCCGCCACCGCAGCTTCTCGCGCGCGGCGGAGGAACTGGCGCTGACTCACAGCGCCATCAGCCACCATCTGCGCGCGCTGGAGGACAAGCTGGGCACCAAGCTGTTCCAGCGCACCGGCCACCTGATGATGCCAACCAATGTGGGCGCGCGGCTGGCCGAGCGGATTCGCGACGGGCTGGCGGAACTGGAAGACGGCCTGCGCGAGGCCAGCAACGGTGGCGCGCCGCAGGTGGTGCGGCTGGAAGTCAGCGTCATGGCCGACCTGGCCAACGCTTGGCTGATCCGCCGCCTGCCGAGCCTGCACGCTGCCCTGCCGGGGCTGGACTTGCATCTGCGGCTGCACGCCGAGATCACGCCGCCCGATCCGTACTCGGTGGACGTGGGGATCTGGCACCAGCGCGTGGACCTGCCCGGCTTTGCCTGCCACAACCTGATCGAAGACCATGTCATCGCGGTGGCCAGCCCGGCACTGCTCGCGCGCTACCCCGGCTTCACGCTGGCCGACCTGCCGCGGCTGCCAATGCTGCGCTTCGCGCTGCGGCCGTGGCGCGACTGGCTGGAAAGCGCCGGCCTGCCTGGCACGGAACCCGAGCGCGGGCCGATCTTCCAGGACGCCGGCATGATGCTGCAATCGGCGGTGGCGGGACTTGGCGTGGCCACCGCGCGCCTGCAACTCGCCAGCGACTACCTTGCCAGCGGCGAGCTGGTGCAGATCGGCACCACCCGCATCCCGTCCAGCCTGCACTACTGGGTGACCTGGCGCGAAGGCAATCCACGCGAGAAGGTCATCCTGCGGTTCCATAGCTGGCTGCAAAGCCAGGTGGCGGCCGCCGCCCCGCGCGCGCCGCTTGATGCACCTGCACCAGATACACAGCCGGGCGCCTGAGACCTAGCGTCCGGCAGCCCGCAGCGCTTCGATGCGCTCGCGCGTGAGCGGATGCGTGGAGAAAAAGCTGTCGCCATCGTCGCCATCCCCGTTGTTGCCGCCATCCTCCGCGGCACGCCGGCTGCGGCGCTCCCGCTTGGTTTCGCGCTCGCCGGAGGCGGCTGGCGTGCTGGCCTCGCTCCCGCCATCGGCCTTGGCCGCCTGGGCTTCCGCCTGCCGGGCGTGGGCGTCCTCCAGCGCCTGCAGGACGTCGGCAAACGCCGACACCGGCAAGTGGTTGCGCTGCATGACCTCCACCGCATACGCATCCGCCGCGCGCTCATGGTCGCGCGAGTAGCGCAGGGTCAGGATCGCGGCGGGCACGCCCGCCAGCACGGTGGAATAGTCACCAAAGAAATAGGCCGCCAGCGCGCCCACCGCCGAGGCCTGGAGGATCTGCTGCAGGCCATGGCGCTCGGCCACGTGCCCGGCCTCGTGGGCGAGCACGCCCATGAGGCCCGGGCCCACGCCGGTCAGCTTGACGAGTTCATCGGTCACCACGATGGTGCCGCCCGGCAGGGCCAGTGCATTGGGCCCGAGCTTGCCACCGTGGCGGAACAGGATCTCGTACTCGTGGCCAGGATCGGCCGGGCGCACCAGCGCGGCGAAGTCGGCGCGAATCCGTTGCTGCTGCGCCTGCGGCAGAGCCGAGGGCATGAGCAGGCCATGATCGATGCTGGTAAGCGTGGCCTCGCCGAGGCGGGCTTCCAGCGTCGGCGGCACGCTGCGCGCCACCATGCCGGCGCCCCAGGGCAAGACGTAGAAATATCCCAGCAGCAGCGCCGCGGCCAGGCCCAGCACGGACAGCAGCGCCAGCCGCCAGCTGTTCTGCGCACGCACCACCCAGCCCTCGCGGTAGCCACTGGCGCCCAGCAAGGCGGCAAAACCGGCGTGGTCGGTGACCTCGCAGAAGGCGCCATCGGCAAACGTGACCAGGCGCGGCGCGCGTTTGACCCGTTCGGAGACACGCAGCGCAGCCAGCGGCGCACGGCGCAGCACCGTGCCAAGTGCATCGCGCAACACCGCATCGCGCCCTTCGATGGAGAGCATCACCCGATGGGCACGCGACGAGCGGCCATCGAAGTAAGTGGCGGCTACCGGGGCGGTGGCCGTGGCGTCGGGGATATCCTGCATCAGGGCCTTGGTATCGAAGTGAACGAGGCTTGCGCGGCGATGACTACGATGACTGCGGTCACAGCGCGATGTCGATGTCGTACCAGTCCACCGCGGCGTCGCCCAGCGCACCCACATGCTGCGTCTCGCCAGCCACGAAGGCGTCCAGCGGACCCGCCGCGAGCATGGTCATGCTCTCGATACGGTAGCGCATCGAGCGCACGCGCGCGAACGGCAGGAACAGGCCCAGCGTCAGTGCATTGGCGATCATGTTGGTGGCGAAGATAAACAACAGGCGACCCGCCTTGACCTCGCTGCGAAACGCGTGCGGCGCCAACGTGGTGTGATTCCACACCAGGTTCTGCAGCCGCGCCATGAAGAAGGGGCCGACCGCCATCATCGCCACGAAAAAGCCAATGACGGCCATGATCCCCGCCACCGCCGGCGCGCCCATGCCCGCCCCCATGCCAGCGCCAATCCCGGCGCCGATGCCCCTGCCCAGCATGCCGCCGGCCACGCTCATCCCCACCACGACCGCCACCATCATGCCGAATGCGCGCAGGTAGACGCCATAGAAGCCGCCCGCGCTCGCGCTGATGCCGAAGGGCGCGGTGCCGAAGCGGGTGTTGTCATGCTGGTATTGCTTGAAGCGCTGGTGCGCCAGCGGCGCCAGTGCATAGAGGCTGAGCGCCGTGAGCACTGGCCAGAGCAGGAACACCTTGTAGGCCTGGGCATCGCTCCCGGTAAAGGCGAAGCGCAGGCCGCGGTAGCTGGAGTTCGCCATGCGAAAACGCAAGGACCGCACCAGCAACAGCGGAAACACCACCGCCAGAGCCAGGCCCAGCGCCAAGGCCACGAACAGCGAAATATGGCTGGCAAGCTGGAACACCATCGCCAGGCCAAACACGATGGCGCGGCCCTTGAGGATGGCCGAAGCACGGCCGTGGTAGTCGAAGCTCGCGCCGTCCAGCCGCGTGTTGCGGTAGAAGTACTGCATCGTGCGGACCTTGGCCCAGGCCGAATAGATGCCCAGCGTGACAATGGTCAGCAAGGTATTGACGATCCAGATGCGGAAAAACTCCGATCCCGAGCCGATGAACTCGAACCGCAGAGGACGCACCGTGGCGGCCGGCTGCTCATATGCCGCCGCGTGGAACGCATTGTTGTCTAGCTGCATCCTGCTTTCTCCCGTGAATTGTGCAATTTGGCGGTGCGCCGGCAAACCGCAGTGCCCGCACGCCGCGCGACGATATCCCTTATCCCGGCATGCCGGCCAGCAATGTATCAGGAATGCAACCAAATCGATCGTATTCGCCAGCCGTGACAGGAAGTTCCCTCCTCATCCAACAAGGCGAGGAAAAGCCCGGGCCAATGTGACTCAGTTAACACTCGTCACCCTATCAGGCTACATCTTTTGTCGCTGGCGCACTGTTTCGGCACGTGTGGTATGCCGCTGGCCCTTCCCTCCGGCAGTCGGTGGGCATTATTGTGCACAGTCAATTTGCGCGGGGTTGTATCAACGCTGCAACCATTCGCACGGTCGTGCGGCGACTGCTCCACCACCCGAATACGTTCTCACGAATACCCTTTGGATGGTTCCCGGGCGATGTAGTAAAGGAAGCCTCACCCATCTCTTTCGCCACTTTTGGTGATCTGAGAGAAGTCAGAGCATCGCTTTTCGCCATGCCGGCCATGCTGCGGCGCACACAACAGCCCCGAAGGCAGTAACGACAAGGAAACACTTTGTTACAAGAAACGCAGAATGTAACAAGTTCGCAAAATGCATTCTTAACAAAATCAGCAGTTTACAAACCATGGCACGTTCGTCGCTCTTGTCTTCGTTACAAAGAGCAGAGCGACCGAAAAGATTGCCGATGTCAGCAAATACGGTACGCCAGGGATGCCGGCGACAAGGCGGTGCAAAACCGCCAGCCGCGGCATCACGATAATCAGACTTGAACGGGGAGTGGAGCAGTGGCCGTGACAGAGCTTGCTTCGCGGGGAGGTTAAGCGCCGGGCCAGCGCCGTTTTCAGAATCCATGGCCCACGCCGCACACGGTAGCAGCAACGCTGCCGGTGCGGCGATTTCTATCTGCTTTGCAGTACTTTCAGGCGCGGGCTCGGTTCCAGCGGGACGGTGGAACCGGCCCGCCGCACTATCTCGCGGCTTCGGAGGTTCAGAGAGGCTGCGGCTGGGCGACGTGTTGGCCGAGCACTGGAGGTCTGGCCGCTCTGCATACACGCAGCAAGCCTGCCGTCAGGGCCCACAAACCCACGCCACCCACGACATCCACCAGGTAATGCCCCCCCTCCGTCGGCGTCGACAGGATCATCGCCAGGTTCAGCAGGCATGCGACCACGAACCCGGTGCGGGTCCAGCGCATCGTTTGCACAAAGATCAGCGCCATGGCGGTGTGATAGGACGGAATGGACACCAGCCCCTGTACGTGCGCGAGATCGAATACCTGCATCGCTCCGGCACGTAATACGTTGAAGTGTGAAACGCTGGCCATCTCGGCGGCGCTTGCCACGCCGAACGAGACATAAGCCCCGGCGGCTGGCCAAGGGGCGGCAATCAGCAACAGCAGCGTGCACGAGAGAATCATGTTGGACATGAACTCACGCAAGTGTTCAGCCCGCCCCGCCAGACCGGTCAGCATGGGAACCAGGAGCAGCTGAGCCAGGCCGCTGGCGTAAGCCAACTGCAGAATGAGAGTCACGGCGGGCCGCGCCCTGACCCAGTTGTAGACCTGCGGCCAGTCAAAACCCAACAGCTTGTCCAACTCGGCCAGCCTGGCATCCATCAGAGGCGGGGCCAGCGTGATCATCAAATAAGACATCACGCTCATGATATTGGTGAAGGCTACCAGCAGAGCGCCACATTGCGCCACTAGCGCCAGCCGCCGATAGTGCAGTCCGCGCGATGTGGCTGTCACCCGCGGCATGCCTGCGATCAAGCTGAGAATCAGCGCAATGCCGGCAAGCATCGCCACGGCCCTGCCGATGGCAACGAGGCTGGCATGGGCCACGGAACGCCCGCTTGCCGCGAGCCAGATCGAATCCAGAACCAGAAACCCGAGCGCGATCATCCATCTGATCGCATCCCCCCGCGTGAAGACCCTATCGCCTGTTTTCATTTTGCAGCCCCTCCCCGGACTCATCCAGCTGCGCGCCCCGCTCGCTCGTCTCAGGCGAGGTACTGCATGCAAGATAGCTTAGTCGGGCTGCGTCCGGCATCGACTCTACGTGGGACTACCAAAGTACTAGGCGCCCAGGTATCGCTCCCCGAGCCGCCGGTTGCCTGGGGCAATTCCGCCGAGGCGCCATGCCTTTGCCGCTGCGGACCCGTTTTCACAAATGCAACCAATCCGCGTGAAACCGGCGATCTATGTAAGGCATGCGCAACTCATCCATACAGATGAGTCCGGGCCGCGTTCTGGCTTGTGAAAAGTACGCTGCGCGCTATATCGTCCATCCTTCGGACTACGACTTTTGCAGTTAGCAAGAATCTCTCGTACTTTCGTTCTCATCGGTACGTGCGACTGATAGTTCTTTCCAACCCTCGCACCGAGTACCGCCGGAGATACGCATTTTCAGAAATGCAACCATTCGACCCGCTGGTGCCGGGAGAGATCCCTACCGCAGGCCACATGCCGGCAATGGGAAAACCCGCACCCGGGATGGAAGCACGGGCTTGGAAATGCGAAGCAGCCGTTCCATTCAACAAACACAAGGTGCTAGAACTTCGCATTTCACGGTCGGGGGCATTCCGAATCCCAAGATTCGCAGGACGATGCGCAGTAACACGGAAGAAACATTCTGTTACACACTTGCGTTGGCAAGTAGCGAACTCACAACCGGCCCTGTTAGTGAAATCAATGACTTAGCAGCGTTGGCACGTTCGTCGCATTTATGCTTCGCAGAACATGTGATCGGACTAAAGCCGCAAGCCAGACCACAACAACCGGCGCCGCCTCGCGAGCGCCAAGTCCGGCGACAAGGTTATAAAGTACCCGCAAGCCCAGGCGGGACCAGGGGAGGGGCTCAGGCGCAGGGCCGCGCCAGATAACTACACGGCCCAGGCAGGACAGGCATGCAAAAACGTGCCTGCCCGATGATAGATGGTTGCAGTCATTTCAGGCGCGGGTCGATCCGTAAATGGTCAGGATCGACCCGCGGCACCTGCGCAAGGCGCGATGCACAGTCCATGACGTGCCGCGTGCGGGTGCTCCGGCGGGCTTTGCCCGTTGGCAGGGTTCCTGAAGTCAGTGGGGACGGGAGGTTCACCATGCGAGTCGGGTCCGGGGAGCTTGTCGGCATCATGCCGACGTTCAATTTTCACCCTCGTTCGTGACAAGCTGGCATTCGTGCTTAGCCAGGTGCGGTGATCGAGCCGGGCCCGATGTGGCCCGGACCCGAGCGCCATGCAACTGGCAAACTGAAGACCCTCCATCCCCGAAGCCGCGATGCGCTGGATCAAGCATCGCCCTTCAAGAAGACCGCGAACTAGAACAAGTCCGGAACGGACACTAGCTCGCAACAAGAAGAAGAGATCGGGGGAGGGTTATATGACCGCGTACGTCAATCGTCCGCTGCTGTATCTGTCGCAGCATCACGACGCCATGCGTTGCAGGTTCCTGGCGCAACAAGGCTGGAAGCTGATCTTCGCGTCAAGCCAGCGAGAGCTCGATGCACTCGCCCAGGACACACAGCCCATCAGCGGGCTCCTCGATATACACAGTGGATTCAGTGACGCCGAACTCGAGTCGTTCGAGCCTTGGCTCGCTCAGCCGAATATGAGTTGGGTCGCCACTGTCACGAGCAAGGAAGCGCTCTCGGATTCAGCGCGCCGTTTGCTCGGGCTGCACTTCGTCGACTACTACAGAGATCCTTGCGATATGTCGGCGCTGGCCCATTCCCTGGGCCACGCGGTCGGCATGGTGCAGTTGCGCCTGGAGGCCTCGCATCCTCCGACCCCGGCGAGCGGCCTCGACGGCATGATCGGCAATTGCGCTGCCATGCAAAGCCTGTTTCGCGGCATAGAGAAAGTCTCCAGGTGGGATACGCCGGTGCTCATCGCCGGCGAATCGGGCACGGGCAAGGAGCTAGCCGCCCAGGCGATCCACCGCGCTTCCCGGCGTGCCGGGCAGCCCTTCGTGGCGGTCAACTGCGCGGCAATTCCCCCCACCCTGCTCATGTCGGAACTGTTCGGCTACGAGCGCGGCGCCTTCACCGGCGCGCTCAAGCGCAAGCCCGGGCGCATCGAGATGGCACACGGGGGCACCCTCTTCCTCGACGAGATCGGAGATATGCCTCTCGAAAGCCAGGCCAGCCTGCTGCGCTTTCTGGAAACCGGCCGCATAGAAAGGCTGGGCAGCACCGAGTCGATCACGGTCGATGCGCGCATTGTGTCTGCCACGCACGTCGATCTCGACGCAGCAGTTGCGGCAGAACGCTTCCGCGGCGACCTCTATCACCGCCTGTGCGTGCTGCGCGTCAAGCAGCCGCCGTTGCGCGAACGGGAAGGCGATATCACGCTGCTGGCCGAGCATATCCTGAACAATATCCGCTCGCATTCACCGGATCATATCAAGGGCTTCTCGCCAGCAGCGCTACGCGCCCTCAGCGCGCATGACTGGCCCGGCAACGTGCGCGAACTGATCAACCGTACCCGGCATGCGGCAGCCATGTGCGAGAACGGCGTCATCACGCCGTGCGACCTGGACCTGCAACCACCTCCCGAGATCCGCCCCCAGACACTGGCGGAAGTGCGCGAGGCGGCGGAGCTGAATGCCGTCAAGGAGGCCTTGCAACGGCACCACGAGCGGCTTATCGACGTGGCCGCGGAGTTGGGGATCTCGCGAGTCACACTCTTCCGGATGATGCGCGAGCACAGGCTTCAGGTGAGAAAAGGCGGGTTAGGCATGGTTTGCCTGCAAGGCTAGTCCAATGCCAGAAAGCGCGTTAGTACAGGAGCAAAGCCATGTCGCCCGATGCCTATCTTGAAATGGCGCAAACCGAAGCCGCTCACTGGTGGTTCCGCGGCCGCCGGGATATCGTCGCAGACATGATCAAGCGCCTGCGCTTGCCGGCCGACGCGTCCATCCTCGAAGTGGGGGCCGGCACGGGCGGCAATCTCGCCATGCTATCCCGCTTTGGCAAGGTGAGCGCCGTCGAAATGGATGCCACCGCACGGCAAATCGCCGAACAGAAGACGGCAGGCCAATTCGACATCCGCGGCGGCAGGTGGCCCGACGATGTCCCATTTTCCGCGCCGGGCTTCGACCTCATCTGCTTTCTGGATTGCCTTGAGCATATCGCCGAGGATACCGCCTCGCTTGTGAGCGCACGACGCATTCTGAAGCCAGGCGGCGCGGTGCTGATCACCGTGCCAGCCTATCAGTGGCTCTGGAGCCGGCACGACGAATTCCTGCACCACCAGCGGCGTTACAGCCGGCAGGCTTTGCGCGCAACCGTCAGCGCGGCGGGCCTGGAGCTCGAGCGGATATCGCACTTCAACGCCCTGCTGTGCCCGTTTGCCATTGCCGCGCGGCTCAAGGACCGGCTCAGCGGCAGCCTTGCCTCGACGGGCAGCGCGGTGCCCGCAGCACCGCTCAATGCCCTGCTGCACCGGATATTCTCCGCGGAACGGCACTGGCTCTCGATGTCACCCTTGCCCTTCGGCATCTCCCTGCTGGCTGTTGCCCGGCTGCCGTGAGCGCACGGATCGATCTCGCCGGTACCCGGCTTATGCGCTTCGCCTTGTCAGGTGCCGCAGCGACCCTGCTGCATGTGACAACGGCCTCGACACTCATCGCCTGGGGCTCGGCGTCACCCATGCTGGCCAACGGTGTTGCCTTCATCATGGCAACGGGTTGCTCCTACCTGCTCAATACACTGTGGAGCTTCTCGAGCCGGCTGCACCGCAAGAATCTCGCGCGCTTTCTTGTTGTATCCGCGCTCGCGCTGATCCTCACGGTGCTCATCTCCTGGGCCGTCCAGGCAACGGGGGGCAGCTACTGGATCGGTTTGCTGGTGATCGTCATGGTGGTGACGCCTTTCAGCTTCCTGATGCATAAGCTCTGGACCTACCGATAAACTGCCCCCAGCAACATCCATCACCGCTCCTGGGATACTCGCCGCACGCTGGCCAGGTTGACCACCCGCTTGCCGGCGGCAAACTGCCCCGTCTGGCGCCGTTCCTGATAGCGACGGCGCACCAGGTAGATGGGCCGCCCCTTGGCTTCGTAGTAGATGCGGCCGACATACTCCCCTACCACACCGATGCCGATCAGCTGAACTCCGCCAAAAAACAGCAGCACCGAAAGCAAGGAGGCATAGCCGGGCACCTCCACACCAAGCACAATCGTGCGCGCAATAATAAAGATGCCGTACCAGAAAGCGATAGAGGCGATCAGGAACCCCAGATACGTCCATACGCGCAGCGGCAGCGTGCTGAAGCTGGTAATGCCCTCCAGGGCGAGATTCCACAAACGCCAGCCCGAAAACTTGGAATGTCCTGCATTACGCGCCTCACGCTCGTAGGGCACGATCACGGTCCGATAGCCCACCCAGGCGAACAGGCCTTTCATGAATCTCCTGCGCTCCGGCAACTGCTTGAGCGCATTGACGACCACGCGGTCCATCAGCCGGAAATCGCCGACGTTCTCCGGCAGCTTCAATTCCGACAGATAGTTATGCACCCGGTAGTAGGCCAGCGCCGCCGTGCGCTTGAGAAACGAATCGCACGAGCGGCTCGCGCGTTGAGCGAGGACGACCTCGGCCCCCTCCCGCCAGCGCGCAACCAGGACGGGAATCAGGCTTGGCGGATCCTGCAGGTCCGCATCGATCGGGATGACCGCATCGCCAAGCGCCTCATCGATCCCTGCGGTGAGCGCGGCTTCCTTGCCAAAATTCCGCGTGAGGTCGATCACCCTCACGCGAGCGTCCCGCCGCGATATCTCGAGCAGCTTTTCCAGCGTGCCGTCGTTGCTGCCATCATTGACGCAGACGATCTCGAACGTGGCCGCCTCGATCGATTCAAGTACTGGCACGACGGATTTGAAGAATCCTGGAATGGCATCGCGCTCATTGAAAAATGGCACCACCAGAGAGATCTGCTTGCTATCGTATTGATCAATCATGACCCACCTCCCCCACCCGCGTTTCATTGTTGTGGCACGGCTCCGGGTGCTGAACTCGCTCCGTGCGGATTCGACGGACTATATGAAACAACGTTGCCAGGATCGCAAGCGGCATGAACTGGAATCCGATCGCCTGGACAACAAGCAACCCGAGCAGTGGCGTGAGCCAAAGGACGAGTAGCAACTCCTTCTCCCAGCGCATCCATCCGCGCTCGATGGCGTAACCGGCAAGCCAGAGAATCACGAAACCGAGAAATGCGAGGTCGTAGTCGTAGAGATAAGGACTGAGCATCAGCGTGGCCGCCATCAAAGCGCTCGCCCGCAGCGGGAAACTGGCCGGCCGGCACCACGCATAGATCACGACGCCGGCGGCAAGGGCCGCCACCATGGCATGGATGCCATAGGAGAGCGCGAGATTGCCGCCCAGCAATCTCACCAAGGCAAACACGGTCGGCATCCGGACGAGCTTTGCTTCGCCACCCTCCACCGCGAGGCGTGCCATGTCTGCATTGGCGAGGAATGAGAAAAAGGTCTGCGTGCCGAACACCGAAGCGCTCAAGGCCAGCAGCGCGGCTGAGGAAGCCACCATGGCTGCCAGCGCCTTCCAGGCCCGAGCACAAACCAGTGCAAGCGGGAACAGCAACGCCAGGTGTGGCTTGATGGTCAGGATTCCCATCACAAGCCCGGCAGCAACCGGGTGACGCCGCACCATCGTCAGCGAGAGCGCGGCCAGACCGGAAGTGAGCAAGGCATTCTGCCCCGTTGCGCACACCACGGCGATACCGGGGAAGGCCATGCCTGGCAGCCATGCGCCGCGCCAAAAAGCAATGCGGCTCCCCGCCCACAGGTAGAGCGCACCGGTCGTCCCGATAAAAGCCCCGTACGCAGCACCGAATGAAAGCAGCGCCAACGGACAGACCAGCAGCAGGAAGCTAGGCGGATAAAGCCACGGAAGCGTGCCCCCGGCGGAGGCGAGGGCCGGCATTGCGGCGATCTCGACCAGCCGCAAGGTGGCGTCATCGTAGGCACCCGTAGGGTTGCCGTTCAGGGCAAGCTGGGCGGCGCTCCAGAAGGCGACGAAGTCGCCGCCGAACAGGCTCGCATCACCTTGCCTCGACAGACAGGCACGCCAGATCCAGATCGAGAAGAAGAGAACGTAGGCGACGAGCGCCACGGCCGAGTACAGGCGCACCCGCTCGGCGTTCAGCCAGTGCTCGCCCGGCTGCTGCTCGCCATCGACTGCGGCAACCACTCTCATTGTGCGCATGTCACGCTCCACGCCACCGGGATGCCCGCCCGCCGCAGGATTGCGCCGGCCACCAGGATCAGGATCACGGGACCGATCTGCGGTAGCTTCATGAAGGGATTAAGAAGTTCATACAAGGGCAAGAGCCACACGACTATCAGCAATTGCTGCTCGCCGCGCAGCCATCCTCGCCTGAGGCAGTCGCTCACCATGCCGACAATGGCAAGCCCCATCCAGGTCAGCTCATAGCCATGAAGATATGGGGTCGTCAGCATCGTGGCCGTGGCGAGCATGGCGACGCGAAGCCCTGCGGGAGTCTGCCGCAACCAGACATAGAGCAGGCCACAGATCGAAAACAAGGCAACCAGGCCTTGGGCCAGGTAAGCCTGGGCGATGCTGCCGCCGGACAGGCGCACCGCCGCAAACGCTGTCGGCGAAATGAGCCACCCCTGCGGGCTATGCTCAATCAGCTGCACCCGCGCCAGTTCGGCAGCGCCAAGGAAGGCCGGGATGGTTTCCCAGCCAAACGCCACCAGGCTGGCGCCAAGCAACGCGAGTGCGGTCAGGGCCGCGGCGGCGAGGGCTCTCCAGGCCCGCGCCGCGATCAAGGCAATGGGGAACAAGAGGCCGAGTTGCGGCTTGATACAGAGCAGGCCAATACAAACGCCGGCGAGCACCGGGCGCCGCTGCAGCCAGTACATCGATAGCGCCGCCAAGCTGGCTGTCAGCATGGAATTCTGCCCCAGCAAGAGGGTCAGCAAAACCCCAGGAAACGCGACGATCGGCAGCCAATTCCCAGACCTCCAGCTCGTTGCGGAACCAAGCAACCTTAGCAGGGACGTTACATAGAGATACGCCGTGCCGGCTGAGAAGAGGAAATAGCTGACCGGGAACGGCAGCAGCGCCAATGGCAGCACAGCCAGCAGGAATGTCGGCGGATAGAGCCAGGGCATAAAGAAATCGCCGCCTGAGGTCTGCGAGCCGAACGCCGCCATTACCGGGGCCAGCGACTCAAACACATAGGCATCCTGCGCAGAGCCTTGCAGCGCTAGATAGGAAGCGCTCCAGAATACGGAAAAATCCACCCCGGGACGCGCCGCATGGCCGCTCATGAAGCCGTTGCTGGCCCATCCCCAAGCGACAACAAATAGACCGAAGAACACCAGCACGACAACGCTGTAGAAGCGAACCCGGTCTAGGCCGAGCGCGTCGGACCGCGGGGATTCCTTGCCTTCGCGCATTCTGGCCCTCACAATCCGCTCCTGTTCATGTCCTCGCAATGGCGCGTTTCTCGTACGTTGAAAAAGGCGCTACGCGATGCCGGTTTTCCTCTCGCTTTCGACGCGCTATTTGCCGAGCATCTTTAGCTGGTTCCTGGCACGCGCTCTGGGTTTCTCATCAGGTGCCGTGGCTTCAGTCTTGTCTGAATCCCAAGATTAAACAAGCGCGCCCCCTGCCCGAAAACAGCGCGTTTTACGGCGTTCCAGGGCAATAAAGGCCCAACGTTTCAGCCTTGAATCACGAGCGAATAGCTGCCCGAGCCAGGCCTGGCGCCGAGGACACGCCAGATCCCCGTAAGACGGACAGCCATTTGACGTTTCTCGCCGGAAACATGCCCCTTGGCACCAGCCTCGCCACCATCACCTCAACCATTTGGCGGATCTGCCGGGCCTTGCGTCCGCGTGCAGAGACTGTGCACGCCCTTTGCAATGCCCTTTCGCGGAAAGTCATCCTTCCTTCCTAGCGACTTAGGACTAGCCGGACGCGTCGCGCCTCATCCATAAGGCGGCGTGACGCGTCCGTCGCCGCGCCGCACGTTTCCGCGCGGCAACGACGATGCCGACGCAGACCCTGGCTGGCACGCCCTCTGCGCACCCGCCCTCCCGGAAACCCTTTTAACTCAACGAATAGCAGTGGGGTGGCCCAGCTTTTGCCTATGGTTTGGCATGCGGCGCCAGGACAGTTCCAAGCTGGATGCCGAGGAAGCGGAGGCACACAGCAAAAGCGCCGAAGCCCGACAACGAATCAGCTAAATGAACTTGCGCCATGACTGCTGACCGACAACACGCCGTGCCCGCTGTCCATCTGGAAGCCGCAAGGACTATCTGGAGGGACGGCACACCGAATCGCCTGCCAGGGCTTCCCTCGCAGGCGCTGGAGAAAGGCATGCTCGACGGGATCCGGATTGCCGCCACGCATAGCGCCGCCATCTCTCGGCTTTGTCGCGAACACAAGGGTGGCAAGTGGCCGTTCCACGCCTTCGCAATCTGTGGCCCTCCGCAACGAACAACCCTCGCCCGTAGTTGATTTTCATTGCATCAAGTTTTTCCCAACACCGAAGGAGATTGCCATGAATACCCTGATCAACAACATCAAGCGCTTCGCCAACGATGAAGATGGCGTCACCGCCATTGAGTACGGGCTGATCGCAGCACTGATCGCCGTCGTGATCATTGGCGCGGTTACGATCGTCGGCACGCAGCTCGCGACCACCTTCAACAAGATTGGCACTTCGCTCACGTCGGCTAACGGCTAACGGCTAAAGCGAAGCGGACGGGCTCTTCAGCCCGTCCGCACCCCGCCTCGGCCAAGGCGGAATCACGATGGCACACGATGGAAAGGGGGCTTCACGACGCGAGCCATCCTGCCCAATCCAACGATCCACGACGACACGGCGGACACCATGCCAAAGCTAAGACGAATGTTCAGGGAACTGCATCGTGATCAATCCGGGGTTACTTCCATCGAGTACGCGTTGCTGGGTGTCCTGATCGCCGTTGCCATACTCCTCGCGGTCAAGTCGGTTGGCACCAGTGTGTCTGACCTTTACCAGAAGATCGCTTCCGCCGTCACCGCTTGAGCAGGAATGCCAGGTCCGAATAACGGGCCGGCACAGACAGAACAAAAAAAGTAGAGGGAACATCATGCTAGCCCAGTCCGCCTTACCGCAATACGTCGGTCCATTGGTGATCGTGCTGGTCCTGACCGCAGCTGCCATCGATGCCCAGCAACGTCGCATTCCCAATTGGCTGACCTTTGGGGCGTGGCTGCTCGCGCTGCCTGTGCAGATCATCCTGCACGGCTGGGGCGCCGGAGCCCTGGCCTGGGCAAGTGGCTGGCTCACCGGGTTCGCCCTGTTCCTGCCCCTCTACCTGCTGCGCGGCATGGCAGCCGGCGACGTCAAATTGATGGCCGCGGTGGGCGCCTGGCTGGGCGCGCCGATGGCGTTCGAGATTGCGCTGGCCACCTTCGTGGCCGGTGGGGTGTGGGCGCTGGCGCTGACGTTGTGGCGTGGCCGCCTTGGTCAGTTGCGCCGCAACCTTGCCTGGATGCTGACGTCGTTCGGTCAGGTCAGGCCTACGCTCACCCAGGACAGCGGTGCCCGCAACGCATCGTCATGGTCGGTTGGGTCGCTGCCCTACGGCGTGGCCATTGCCGCCGGTACGATCGGCGTGCTGTTCGCCTCCGCGTGACGACGACCATTCGCCATGATTCACCTGAACCAGAAACTGAAACTGAAACTGAAACGAAACTGAAATCGAGCTTGCAAGGCCGCATCAGCCAATAGACGGGGGGAGCAATGATCGAACACAACACATCGGGAACTGCGCAGCGGGCACCCGCGCCAGGCTTCGAAGCCGACAACCCGGACGACCACGGGCGCGAACAAGTGCGTCCGTGGCATCCCGCGCCCAGGACGGTCGCCGATACCGGCATCGACGTCACACTGCTGGTGGGACTATTGATGAAGGCGGCCTACCTGCATCGCAGCGCCATGCTCACCCAGTTGGCCGACACCCTCAAGTTGCCCGCCATGGTGACCCACGAGATCGCCAGCATCGCCGTGCAAGAGCGCATGCTCGAGGTGGCGCATCGTGGCGCAAGCGACCTTGACGTACGCTTCCGCCTGACCGATGCGGGGTATGCCAGGGCCGCCGAACTGGTTGCGCGCAGCAGCTATGTCGGCGCAGCGCCGGTCACCCTCGACGCATATCTCGCCGCCGTCCAGCGTCACTCCGTGCGCCAGGCATCGGTATCCAGGGCAGATATGGCTGCTGCCTTCGGCGACCTGGTCGTCCCTTCTCACCTGCTCGACGAGGTGGGCATGGCAGTCAATACCGGCCGGGCGCTGATGCTGTATGGCCCCGCCGGCAGCGGCAAGACTTACCTGGCACAGCGCCTTGGCAAACTCCTGCCAGGTGCTGTGCCGGTGCCGCACGCGATTACCGTCGCCAGCGAGATCATCCAGGTCTTTGATCCGCTCGTGCATGTCCCCGTCGATACCGCCGACGCACCGCTGCAGCTGCGCGCGACGGATCGCCGCTGGACCATCTGCCACCGCCCCGCCGTATTGTCGGGCGGCGAGTTGACGCTGTCCATGCTGGACCTGCGCTACGACGCCATGTCGGGCTTCTACCAGGCGCCACCGCATATGAAGGCCAACAATGGCATCTACATCATTGATGACCTTGGGCGCCAGTTGGTAGGCGTGAGCGAGTTGCTCAACCGCTGGATTGTGCCTCTGGACCGCGGCGTCGACATGTTCTCGCTGCAGACCGGCGTGAGATTCTCGGTGCCGTTCGATGTGTGGCCGGTGTTCTCGACGAACCTGGATCCCCAGCAGCTGGGCGACGAGGCATTCCTGCGCCGACTCGGCAGCAAGCTCTTCATCGGCCCCTTGTCGAGCGATGACTACCGCGAGGTGTACCTGCGTGCCGCCAGCGACGTCGGACTGGAAAGCACCGAAGCGGCATTCGACTTCCTGCTGGAGGGGCTGCATTTCCCCAGCAGGACACCGCTCCTGGCCTGCATTCCACGCGACCTGCTCGTGCTGGTGGCGTCCAGCGTGCTCTACCACCGCGGTCCACCGCAGGTGACGCAGGACGCGCTGCGCGGTGCCTGGAAGTGCTATTTCGGTGCGCAGGCAGTACCCGAATCCACGCGTCCCTCCGGCATGGGGATCGCATGGCAGGCCGCGCCTCAGGCCGCCAGCTGAGTGCCGGCATGCTGTCTAACGAACAACGGTAAGGGGAGTCATCATGAAAAACGCTCGAGCAATTCTGATGCTGTTCATCGCCCTGGTCGCGGGGGTCGCGGCGGTCGTCTCCGCCTCGCGGTGGCTGGTGCAGCAATCTTCCAGCTCTCTCAAACAGGTCGTAGTGGCGACCAGCGACCTGAATCTCGGACAACCGCTGACCAATGCGCAACTGAGCCTGGTGAGCTGGCCAGCGGGAAGCGTGCCGCCTGGCGCGTTTGAGGACCTCAAATCCCTCGAGGGGCGCGTGGTTCGTACCAGCGTCCAACGCGGAGAGCCGATTCTCGACGCCAAGCTCGCTCCGCTGGGCACCAAAGGCGGGCTCTCGGCGGTGATTGGCCAGGGCAGGCGCGCCATCACGGTACGCGTCAATGATGTGGTCGGGGTGGCGGGCTTTGCCTTGCCAGGCAATCACGTCGACGTGATTGTCAACACCAACGAGACCGAGGCCAAGGGCGCGGGCAACGGCAGCATCTCCAAGATCGTGCTGGAAAAGATCCTGGTGCTGGCGGTAGCCCAGCAAGTCAGCCGCGACGACACCCAACCGAAAGTCGTCAATGCCGTCACGCTCGAAGTCACGCCCGAACAGGCAGAGAAGCTCGACGTCGCCCGCAGTGTGGGCACCCTGTCGCTCGTCCTGCGCAACCAGGTCGACGTCGCCGCGGTCAGCACCGGTGGCGCCACCAAGATCACGTTGCTCGGCACGCCACCGACGGAGCAGCCCGTCAAGGTGATCACGGTCAATGCGCCGCACGCGCCGGCAAGACCGCGCCCGCTTGCAGCGGCACCGGCCAGGCCGGGCCATTGCATCGGTGTGCTGGCCGGCATCCAGGGCAGTCTTGAATGTTTCTGATGGCCAGGGCGGCCGCCCAGCCAGAATCTATTTGGCAACTCTAGGCGCGATGTACAGCCTCTCCGGGGGGAGATACGAAATGAACAACGTCAATACGGAAGTCCTGAGTGGTGCCCGAGCCATTGCGCTCGCGAGCGTCGCAGGTGCAATCTTGTGCGTACCGTTGGCTGCCGCTGCCCAGGTGGCGGTCGAAGCCGGCGCCATCGCCAAATCCACCACCGCGGCGCCTGCCAAGGCAGCCATGGGCGCGCCTGCCGGCGGCCCGGTGCAGATGACCATCAGCATGGCGCCCGCGCCGGCTGCCGCCGTGCCCACGGACAGCCGTGGGCCGAACTGCACCGGCGCGATCCGCAACGAGAGCAATATCATCGTGCCGGTCGGCAAGTCATCGCTGATCCCCCTGCCAGAGCCGGTACGCAACCGCACGCTCGGCAACCCCAATGTAGTCCAGGCCACCATGGTGTCGCCGCAAACCCTCTACGTGCTTGGCCGCAGCGTCGGCACCACCAACATGATCGTGCAAGGGCGCAGTGGCGGTTGCAGCATCATCAACGTGGTGGTCAACGCAGACGCCGGCGGGCTCCAGACCTCGCTGGCGCAACTGATGCCCGGCGAACCACAGATCCGTGTGCTGACCGCCGCTGACAACCTGGTGCTCTCAGGCAGCGTTTCGAACGCGCAGGCTGCGCAACAGGCCATGGAGATCGCCTATGCGTACGCCGCGGCGGCGCAGGGCGAGGGCAACAAGAAGGGCGGCGTCCTCAACATGCTGTCTGTTGACACGCCACAGCAGGTCATGCTCGAGGTCAAGGTGGCCGAAGTGTCGAAGACGTTGCTGAATCAGCTCGGTTCGGCGGTCAACCTCCAGGGCGGCTTCGGCTCCTGGAGCGGTGGCCTGGTGACCTCGCTGCTGAGCGGCGCGTCGGGCGCCATCTTCGCCAACAAGGCGAACAACCGGCCCTTCAACGTTGCCGTCGATGCGCAGAAGAATGACAGCCTGGTGAAGATCCTGGCCGAGCCGAACCTGGTCACCATCAGCGGCCAGGAAGCGAGCTTCCTCGCCGGCGGCAAGATCTATATCCCGGTGGCGCAAAGCAATGCCCTCGGTGGTGCATCCACCATCACCCTGCAACAGGAGGAGTTTGGCGTTGGCCTGAAGTTCACGCCAACCGTACTGGCAAATGGGCGCATCAATCTCAGGGTGGCGCCCGAGGTCTCCGAGCTCTCGCCCACCGGCGCCACGGTCAGCGGCAGCAGCCTGACGGGGCAGACCATCCTGCCTTTGATCACCACCCGCCGCGCTTCCACCACCGTGCAGATGCGGGACGGAGAGAGCTTTGCCATTGGCGGCCTGCTGCAAAACAGCGCACGCGGCTCGCTAAAAGCATTGCCGGGCGCCGGCGAGGTTCCCGTGCTGGGCACGCTGTTTCGCAGCACGTCTTTCCAGCAAGACCTGACCGAGCTGGTGTTCATCATCACCCCGCACCTGGTCCAACCCATGCAGAGCGCATCCTATCCGCTGCCAACCGACAGCTTCTCTACACCGAACCCGCTCGCGCTCTACCTGATGGGCAATATGGAAGGCTCCGGCAAGAAGACTGACGCACCGAGCCCGACGCCCTCGCAGCCTGCCCCGGCCGCTCCCGCGCCGACGGCTGTCCCCGCAGCGCCCGCTCCGCAGGCACCTAAGGCTCCGCTGAGCATGGTTCCGCCGGCCAAGCCGCTGGACGACGTACCCGTCATCTCCCCGCCCGCGCCCAGGGCGAGCGCTGCGGGCGTTCCGCCGGCAGACGCTACCGCCGCGCGCATCGCGCGCATCGAAGCCACCGCGGCACGGCTGGCGCAGGCGCGCGCCGCCACCACTGCCAGCCCCAGCGGCCTGGCGCCGGACAAAGCCCGCCCGGCCGAAACACCGAGCGCCAACTGAGCTGCCGAAGCGTCCGTCCACGAGGAGAACCACCATGAACAAGAACTTGAAGTACGCGCGCCGCGCCGCTGTCACGCTGGCAGTGCTTGGCAGTCTGACCCTGTCCGCCTGCATGACTTCGACGCCAAATTGGGATAAGCATTTTGGCCAGGCCGTTACCACCGTGACGCGATCCCAGATCATCAACCCCGACGCGCCCGCTGGACTGCCATCGCTGACGGGCACCGATGGCAAGACCGCCGTGGCCGCAATGACCAACTACGAGCGGTCACTGATACGCCTGCGCCCCGCCGGCACAGGTGCCGCGGGTGGCATGGATTTCGGTGCGGGGGGCTACGGCGGCATCGGCATGGCGGGCGGTGCGGGAACGCGCTGATATCGGTTTGCTCGGGGAGACTCATCATGTCCAAATCAATGCTTCGCAGGACCGCGCTGTCGAGCCATCGCGCCCGGCAGCGCGGGGCGGTAGCGATCATCGTTGCGATCGCGCTGGTCATGCTGGTAGGCTTCCTCGGCCTGGCGCTCGACCTGGGCAAACTCTACGTCGCCAAGAGCGAGCTGCAGAACGGCGCGGATTCCTGCGCGCTGGCTGCCGCTCGCGACCTGACGGGAGCGACACCGCTCACCGTCTCGGAAGCAGCGGGCATTACCGCCGGCCTACGTAACATGGCACTGTTCCAGAGCGAGTCGGTACAGCTTGTCGCCAACCAAAGCGTGACGTACAGCGACGCATTGACCGACCCCTTCCTGGACAAGAACAGCGTCACCTACCCGCTCGCCAGCATCAAGTACGTCAAATGCTCTGTCAGCCGCGCCGGCATTGCCAATTGGTTCGCCCAGGTGCTCAACTTCCTGCCGGGCGTGAGTGTCGGGCCCCAAACCGTCGCCTCGTTCGCGGTGGCGACCACCGGCTCGGCACAGACGACCTGCGCCATCCCCGTCTTTGTCTGCAAACCCAGCACCATCAGCCCGCCACAGCCCCCCTACACCACCGGGCAGTGGCTGGTGACCAAGCTCGACTCCAGCAACAAGGGCACCTACGGGGGCGGCAACTTTGGCTGGGCGGACCTGGGCGGAGGCAACAGTGCCAGCCAGATTGCGAAGCAACTTGACGGCGCGGGACAGTGCAACCTGCCGGCCCAAGGGACATTGATTGGATCTGCCGGCAACAAGGCATCCCTGGCGGATGACTGGAACAGCCGCTTTGGCATCGTCAAAGGCTCGAAAGTGCTAGGCGTGACCGACTTTACCGGATTCACGTACAACGACACGACCTGGACGGCGAAGAGCAGCGCTTACGACGGCAGTTCCGTGGATACATCGGGCAACACTCAACCGAACTTCCTTGCCGCGCGCAAGGCCTATCGTGCCTATCAGGGCGACTCCGTTACCGGGCTGAGCACACAGGGCAATGCCGCCCCCGCCGCTTCGTACCAGAGCGGCGCGGATCGTCGCCTCGTGCTCGCACCGATTGTGGACTGTTCCGGTTTCGCCAGCCCTGGCAACCATAGCGCACCGGTGCAAAGCTGGGCCTGCCTGCTGATGATCGAGCCCATGCAAACCGGCGGAAACATCGACTCGGTGCGGCTCGAGTACCGGGGCGACTCAAGCGCGCCAGGCAGCCCCTGCGCGACCCAAGGCATCCCTGGCGCAGGGACTGGCGTAGGACCGCTAGTGCCGGTTCTCGTGCAATAGGAGGAGATCATGAAGACAAGAAAAATGCTCCTGGCGCGCCATCGCGGCGTGGCGGCCGTCGAGTTCGGCATTCTCCTGGTCCCCATGCTGCTGATGGTCTGTGGCGTGGCGGAATTCGGGCGCGCCATCTACCAGTTCGACACCCTGACCAAAGGCACGCGCTCAGCCGCCCGCTACCTGTCGCAGTTCTCCCCGCTGGATATCAGCTATCCGACGGGGCCGGCGAAATGCCTGGCCGTCTACGGCAATACCAGCTGCTCGGGCTCAGCGCTCTCGACCGGCCTCACCACGTCAATGGTGGTGATCTGCGATCGGGTCGATGCATCAGGCTGCCCCGGCATGTCATTCGCCGACGTGAGCACCTACGACAACAGCGCGGGTACCGGCACGCCGGCCGGCACGATCAACCTCGTCACGGTAAAGATCACCGGATATACGTACTCGCCCATCCAGACCTTTATCAATGCAAGCGGACTGACCTTCACCGACATCGCTACCGTCATGAGGCAGGTACTATGAAAACGCGATCCCTCTTCCTCCGGCCTGCGCGGCAGCGCGGCGCGACTGCTGTCGAGTTCGCCTTGATAGCCGGCATCTTCTTCCCCCTGCTGATCGGCATCGTGGAGTTCTCCCGCGTGCTGTTCTACTGGAACACCGCAGCCGAGGCGACACGGCTTGGCGCGCGCATGGCCGTCGTCTGCGACGCCGACGACGCGATCATCAAGACCAAGATGCGCTCACTGTTGCCACTGCTCAGCGCCTCCAACATCCAGCTCGACTATCTGCCAGCGGGATGCGACTCCGATGCGGCCACCGCGCGGAGCACCTGCCAGAGCGCAACTGTCAGCATATCCAACGTCTCGGTACGCACGTTCATCCCCTTGCTTCCGATCACGCTGACCATGCCACCCTTCACATCCACGCTGTCCCGAGAGAGCATGAACTCGTCAAGCGGTGGATCGGTTTGCAGCTAGATTGCCCGAGATTGGAGAACGCACCATGTTGAAGATCCTGATCGCATCGGAAGATGCCCAGAAACTTGACGAGATTTCCCGCCTGAGCGCAGGGAGCGGGAACTTCCAGACCATGTCGCTGCTGGAAGGACCGGCCCGCTTTCCGTTCCATGGCAGCCAGATGCAGCTGGCGGATCTCCTCATCATCGAGCAAGCCGTCGTCGGGGCATCGCAGATGCATAGCATCGAAGCCTTGCGCCAGCAGCACCCCGAACTGCCTTGCATTCTTGTCACGCCCGCCCCGAGCTCCGACTGCCTGATCAAGGCCATGCGCGCGGGTGTGCGCGACGTCCTCTCGTGGCCACTGGACAGGACGCAACTGGCGGAAGCGCTGCGGCGGGTGGAGGCCAGCCATGTGCCCAGGAATCGCGAGATGGCGCAAGTGATCTCGTTCATTTCATGCAAGGGCGGTGCCGGCACCAGCTTCCTCGCCAGCAATCTCGGGTATGCGCTTGGCGCCCAGTTGGGAAAGCGCGTCCTGGTAATCGACCTGAACCGGCAGTTCGGAGACCTGACCTACCTTGTCAGCGACAAGCCGCCGCCCTCCACCCTCCCGGAAATCTGCAGTCAGATCGAGCGGATGGATGCGGCGTTCCTGGATGCCTGCCTGACGCATGTCGATAGCAATTTCGACATCCTGGCCGGCGCCACCGACCCGATCAAGGCAAGCCAGATTCAGAAGGAGAAACTCGAGTGGATACTCTCAGTGGTCCAGCCGGTCTACGACTTTGTGATCGTGGACATCGGACAGGCGCTCGACCCTCTGTCCATCGGTCTGCTGGATCGCAGCGATCGCATCTGCGTCGTCGTCGAACCAACCATCGCCTTTGCCCGCCCGGGACGCCGCCTGCTTGATATCCTGCGCGCCCTGCACTACTCGGCCGACAAGGTCCACATCTTGCTCAATCGCGAGGGCTGCCGCAATGCGCTGGCCCGCTCGGCCCTGAGCGACGTGTTTGGCATGAAGATCCTACACGCGCTGCCCGACGATTCCTCGGCTGTCGACGAGGCAATCAGCCACGGCGAACCGGTTGCAAAATCCCACAAACGCAGCGCCATCGCCAAGGCGATCCTGGCACTGGGTACGCAGTTCGTTGCCGCAACCGGAGCCGAGCGCCGTACGCAACAAGACAGCGTGTCGCCGTTGCGCAAGCTGATGCTGCGCACGCGCGCAACCTGAGCCACCGAGTTCCCGATTCCCTTACCGGAGATCATCAT
The DNA here is from genome assembly GCF_000832305.1 of Cupriavidus basilensis. Classification (NCBI taxonomy): domain Bacteria; kingdom Pseudomonadati; phylum Pseudomonadota; class Betaproteobacteria; order Burkholderiales; family Burkholderiaceae; genus Cupriavidus; species Cupriavidus basilensis. The sequence continues at coordinate 908,609 of NZ_CP010536.1, read as the reverse complement.
GTCAATCCGCGATCAACTGTCGAGCCCCAGCCAGCCTGCCTTCATCGCCAATGGCCATGGGGCAATCCAGTTCCCGCCGACACCGGCGAACTACCGCTCGTTCAAGCGGACCATCCATGAGACGGTGCTGGACCGTGTGGAACTGGAACGGCTGGCACGCTTCCCCCAGGAGCAGGTCCGGCAGGAAATCAACACGCTGGTGAGCATCATCATCGAGGAAGAGAAGATCCTGCTCAACGACGCCGAGCGCAGGCTGCTCACCTCGGAGGTCTACGACGAGATGTTTGGCTTCGGGCCGCTTGAGCCACTGCTGCAAGACCCTACGGTTTCCGACATCCTGGTCAACACGGCGAAACAGACCTTCGTGGAGCGGCGCGGCAAGCTGGAACTCACCGACGTTACGTTCTACGACGATGCACATCTGATGAAAGTCATCGAGAAGATCGTTTCGCGGGTCGGCAGGCGCATTGACGAAACCAGTCCGATGGTGGACGCGCGGCTGCCGGACGGTTCGCGCGTCAATGCAATCATTCCCCCCTCCGCCATCGATGGTCCCTTGCTATCGATCCGGCGGTTCGCCGTCAATCCTCTGCAGGTAGCCAACCTGGTCGAACTCAAGAGCCTCACGCCGCCGATGGCGCAACTCCTGCAAGCACTAGCGCACGCCAAGGTGAACGTGCTGGTGTCAGGCGGAACCGGCAGCGGCAAGACCACGCTGCTGAACATCCTGTCCGGCTTCATTCCCGAGAGCGAGCGCGTCGTCACCATCGAGGATGCCGCGGAACTCCAGTTGCGCCAGCCGCACGTGCTGCGACTGGAAACGCGGCCACCGAATATCGAAGGCAAGGGTGAGATCACGCAGCGCGCCCTGGTACGCAACGCGCTGCGCATGCGTCCCGACCGCATCATCCTGGGCGAGGTGCGAGGTGGTGAGGCGCTGGACATGCTCAATGCGATGAATACCGGCCATGAGGGTTCGCTGACCACCATCCACGCCAATACGCCGCGCGATGCGCTTACGCGCCTGGAGAACATGGTCAGCATGGCCGGCCTCAATCTACCACCGAAGGCAATCCGGCAACAGATATCCTCGGCAATCACCGTCATTGTGCAGGCGTCCCGGCTGACTGACGGGCGCAGGAAGATAGTCAGCATCCAGGAGATCACCGGCATGGAGGGCGAGATCATCAACATGCAGGAGATCTTTACCTTCCAGCGTACCGGTGTAGGCCAGGATGGCACGGTCAACGGGCACTTCCGCGCCACGGGCGTGTACCCGAAGTTTGCCGAACGCCTGCGCGTGTTCGGCGTGGGCTTGCCCGACGAAACCTATGACCCGGCAAAGCGCTTCGACGTCTGAACCGGACAGCGGCACAGAGAATGCGGGGAGAAGAAAATGAACTTCATATTTTATGCCTTCATCATCTTGTTGTTCGCTGCGGTGGTGCTTTGCATCGAAGGCGCCTACCTTTGGTGGAACAATTACCACGGCCCGGCGGCGAAGCGGATCGAGGCCAGGCTGCGGTCGCTGTCGGCCGGCGGGCAGGTCAGCGCGGAGACCCTGTCGATCCTGAAGGGGCGCATGCTGAGCAACACGCCGATGCTGCAGCGCTGGCTGCTGATGCTGCCTCGCGTCGGCGGGCTCGACCGATGGCTCGAGCAATCCGGGAGCACGTGGTCGGTTGCGCAGCTACTCGGCTATTGCGGGCTGGTCGCGCTGTGCGCGCTGGCGCTCGTGCCGCTGCTGCCCGTGCCACCGGTACTGGTGGTACTGGGCGCGTTACTGGTTGGCTCTTTGCCCCTCTGGCATGTCATCGCACTTCGACATAAGCGCCTCAAGCAACTGGAGACGCAACTGCCCGATGCGGTCGACATGATCAGCCGCGCGCTACGCGCGGGGCACTCCTTCTCGGGTGCGCTGGGGATGGTGGGGCAGGAGGTAAAGGATCCGATGGGCCGCGAATTCCGGACTACCTTTGAGGAGATCAATTACGGGGTCGCTCTCGACGAGGCAATGACAAACATGGCAATGCGAGTGCCGATCAACGACTTGCGCTACTTCGTGATCGCGGTACTGATACAGCGCGAGAGCGGCGGCAACCTTGCCGAAATTCTCGACACGATCGGCAACCTGGTGCGTGAACGCCTGAAGCTGTTCGACAAGATCAAGGTGCTCTCGGCAGAGGGGCGCCTATCGGCCTGGATACTGGGCCTGCTCCCGTTCGCCACCGCCGGGCTGATTCTGGTGGTGAATCCGGATTTCATGACAGTGCTATGGCAAGACCCGATCGGCCTCAAGATGGTCGGGATGGCGCTGGGAGGAATGACGCTCGGCGTCGTCTGGATGCGCCGGATCATCCGTATCCGGGTCTGAATGCACGCGACCCAGAAGTAGGCAGAATTCTCGATTCCGGAGGCGATCATGCAAGGTGTCCATACAGAGCAGGTCCTGATGCTGGTTCTCATTTTTGTGGCGGCGTTCGGCGCGGTATTCGGTCTGCTGCTGACATTCACGCCTAGCCGGGCACGCGAGAGGCTGGGGCAGATAGCCGGTACGGCCACGGGAGCCGGCACGGGGCAGGACAACGCCTGGCTCGACAACCTGGTGCGGTGGGCCAGACCCGTGTCACGCCTGTCGTTGCCCAAGGAGGGTTGGGAAGGCTCGCAGATGCGCGTGCGCTTCATGAATGCCGGCTGGCGCAGCAGCGCTGCGCCGCATCTCTACTTCGCCGCCAAGACGGTGCTGGCCATCGGGCTGCCCATGCTGGCGTTGATAGCGGTGAGCGGCGTGCCGGCGTTCCAGGGGCAGTACAAGACCGTAGCGCTCCTGGCGGTACTAGGCGCGATTGGTTACTACCTGCCCAATGCCGTGCTATCGCGCAAGGTGGATAACCGCAAGCGCGCGGTGTTCGAGGAGTTTCCGGACGTGATTGATCTGCTCACGGTTTGCGTGGAGGCCGGGCTCGGGCTCGACGCGGCGCTGATGCGCGTGGCGGATGAACTCGCGCTGCGCTGCCCGGTACTGGCCGACGAGCTGCAATTGATGCTGCTGGAGCTGCGCTCTGGCTTCGCCAAGGACAAGGCGCTGACCAACCTGGCGCTGCGCACCGGCGTGGATGACGTGGACAAATTCGCATCCATGCTGAACCAGGCCGACCGCTTCGGCACCAGCCTCGGGGAGTCGCTGCGGGTGCTGTCCGACATGCTGCGAACCAAGCGCCGCATGCGTGCTGAGGAACAGGCCGCGAAGATTGCGCTGAAACTATTGTTCCCCTTGATCTTCATGATCTTCCCGACACTGCTGCTAGTGTTGCTTGGACCCGCATTCATCCAGATTTATCGGGTCTTGCTGCCGACCATGTCCGGCCAGTGAGCTGGCTGCCTCGCCTCGCTGGACGTCGCTCCCTCGATTGTCTCCCGGTGCAACGCCAGGGAGCCAGTCTTGCCCGGACTTTGTCCGGGCGTTTTTGCTGGCGGCACAAATAGCCCGCATGCCCGCCGGCTGGAGGCGAACGGCGCGACGCGCCCATGACGCTTGACCAGGTCTTCGCTCGCATGAAGAATACAGGCAGGCCCCTTGCCGTCGGCGCGTCGGCATTTCGCATGGAGACCCCATGAAGATCCGCATCCTCAGCGATCTGCACCTCGAACACGACACACCGGCGGCGATACCCGACTGCCCCGCCGACCTGGTGGTGCTGGCCGGCGATATCGCCAACGGCCGCGCCGGCGTCGACTGGGCCGCGCGCACCTTTTCGGGGCCGGTGGTCTATGTGCCGGGCAATCACGAGTACTACGAGAGCGCCTTCGAGCAGGTGGACGCGCAACTGGCGCAGGCCGCCGGGGCGGCGCCGCATGTGCGCGTGCTCAATGACGCGGTGGCTTGTTTCGACAACCTGGCGGGCGAGCCGGTGCGCGTGATCGGCACCACCTGGTGGACTGACTACGCGCTGTTTGGCGCCGGCCGGCGCGAGGAGTCGATGCTGGCCTGCGCTGGCGTGATGGTGGACCACCGCCTGATCGAGGTGGCGGATGGCGACGGCCTGCGGCGCCGTTTCACCACGGCCGACGCGCTGGCGCGGCACGAGGCGGCCAGCGCCTGGCTGGCGGCGCAGCTCGCCGTGCCCTTTGCCGGCAAGACAGTGGTGGTGACCCACCATGCACCGGATCTCGGCAGCCTCGACCCGCGCTTCTCCCATGACCTGGTCTCCGCCGGCTTTATCTCGCGCCGGCCGGACCTGGTTGCGCAGGCCGACCTGTGGGTGCACGGCCATACGCATACCGGCTTCGATTACCGCCTGGAAGATGCGCGCGTGGTGTGCAACCCGCGCGGCTATATCCGCCGCAAGACCGGCGAACCGGAGAACCCGGCCTTCGACTGGTGCTACACGGTGGAGCTGTAAGCCTTTCACGCGACGGCGCCCCTTGGGCCGGTACTGTCGCCCCATAGACAAAAACCCCCGCCGGCTCGCGCCAGCGGGGGTTTTTGCTACTACGGGTGATGCGGGTACAGCAGGCTGCCGTTTGGCAGGCCGGCAGATTTACATCATGCCGTCCATGCCGCCCATGCCGCCCATGCCGCCCGGCATTGCCGGAGCCGATTCATCCTTCGGCATTTCGGCAACTGCGCAGTCGGTGGTCAGCATCAGCGATGCGACCGAAGCGGCGTTCTGCAGCGCGGTGCGGGTCACCTTGGTCGGGTCCAGCACGCCCATTTCCACCAGGTCACCGTACTCGCCGGTGGCGGCGTTGTAGCCGTAGTTGCCCTTGCCGTCGATGACCTTGGCCACGACGACCGAAGCTTCTTCGCCAGCGTTCAGCACGATCTGGCGCAGCGGCTCTTCCATGGCGCGCAGCACGATCTTGATGCCTGCGTTCTGGTCGGCGTTGTCGCCGGTCAGGTTAGCGATGGCAGCGCGAGCGCGCAGCAGGGCCACACCGCCGCCGGGGACAATGCCTTCTTCCACGGCTGCACGGGTTGCGTGCAGTGCATCTTCCACGCGTGCCTTCTTTTCCTTCATTTCGACTTCGGTGGCTGCGCCAACCTTGATCACTGCAACGCCGCCGGCCAGCTTGGCCACGCGTTCTTGCAGCTTTTCACGGTCGTAGTCCGAGGTCGCTTCTTCGATCTGGGCACGGATTTGCTTCACGCGTGCTTCGATCGAGGCTGCGTCGCCGGCGCCGTCGATGATGATGGTGTTTTCCTTGCCGATTTCGATGCGCTTGGCTTGACCCAGTTCTTGCAGGGTTGCCTTTTCCAGCGTCAGGCCGATTTCTTCAGCGATCACTGCACCGCCGGTCAGGATGGCGATGTCTTCCAGCATGGCCTTGCGGCGGTCGCCGAAGCCCGGAGCCTTGACAGCAGCGGTCTTCAGGATGCCACGGATGTTGTTCACCACCAGGGTCGCCAGGGCTTCGCCTTCGACGTCTTCAGCGATGATCAGCAGCGGGCGGCCCGACTTTGCCACTTGTTCCAGCACCGGCAGCAGGTCACGGATGTTCGAGATCTTCTTGTCGAACAGCAGGACGAACGGGTTGTCGAGGGCGACAACTTGCTTTTCCGGGTTGTTGATGAAGTACGGCGACAGGTAGCCGCGGTCGAACTGCATGCCTTCCACGACTTCCAGCTCGTCGGCCAGCGACTTGCCGTCTTCCACGGTGATCACGCCTTCCTTGCCGACCTTGTCCATCGCTTCAGCGATCAGCTTGCCGATCACTTCGTCGCTGTTGGCGGAGATCGAGCCAACTTGCGCGATTTCCTTGCTGGTGGTGGTGGTCTTGGTCAGCTTCTTCAGCTCTTCAACCGCGTTCACCACAGCCTTGTCGATGCCGCGCTTCAGGTCCATCGGGTTCATGCCGGCGGCAACGTACTTCATGCCTTCGCGCACGATCGACTGGGCCAGCACGGTTGCGGTGGTGGTACCGTCACCAGCGTTGTCGCTGGTCTTGGAAGCCACTTCCTTGACCATTTGCGCGCCCATGTTCTGCAGCTTGTCCTTCAGCTCGATTTCCTTGGCCACGGACACGCCGTCCTTGGTCACGGTCGGGCCGCCGAAGCTGCGCTCCAGCACCACGTTACGACCCTTCGGGCCCAGGGTAACCTTGACTGCGTTGGCGAGAATGTTCACGCCTTCGACCATCTTGGCACGGGCGGCGTCGCCGAATACTACGTCTTTAGCTGCCATGTTCTGAATCTCCTAAATCTGTACGAATGGGGTGCGTGGATTACTTGTTCACCACAGCCATGATGTCTTCTTCGCGCATGACCAGCAGTTCCTGGCCATCCACCTTCACGGCCTGGCCGGCATACTTGCCGAACAGCACGCGGTCACCCACCTTGACGTCGAGGACGATCGAAGCGCCCTTGTCGTCCTTCTTGCCGGGGCCAACGGCGAGCACTTCACCTTGATCAGGCTTTTCGGCAGCGTTGTCGGGAATCACGATGCCGGAAGCGGTCTTGGTTTCATTGTCCAGACGCTTCACGATCACGCGGTCGTGCAAAGGACGCAGATTCATACGGACTCCTTGGTACAAAAAGTGATTTTAGGTTCACAAAAATGACCGCCAGCACTGACGGCCAGCAGAATTAGTACGCTGGGAGAGGTCTGTTAGCACTCATGCCCAACGAGTGCTAATTATAGGGACGGGGGGTAGCGTTTTCAAGTCAACGACTTGATACGTGTTTACCCTGGAATTGTGAGAATCGTTGTGGGGCCTGGCCGCGCGGCGAGATCTTTATTCGCATCCCGATGAAATCCGGACGAATTTCGTCAACGGGAAAGTTGCCCATGGATCACCAGACCAATGTCTCGGGGGCGGATCGCCACACGGCACCCGTGATGCTGCCTGCGGCACTTTCGCCTGCCGCGCAATCGTCAACGTCACCCACTTCCACGGCGGCATGACACGAGGCCACGAGGCCATCCCATTCAGAACTGCATGGCAAGAGTACAGAAGCGTTGATTTACGAGCGCGCCGGCCTGGCCAAGAATGGTCACACCAACCCTTCGCTAGTTCATTGCCAACTTATACGGAGCGCATCATGTCCCACCCCACCATGCAGGCCCTCATCGTCGAATCCGCGGGCGCGCCGTTCACGGCCGTCCAGCTTCCCAGGCCAGTGGCGGGCCCCGGCCAGGTACTGGTGCGCATCCTGGCCAGCGGCGTCAACCCGCTCGACACCAAGATCCGCGCCGGCCAGGCGGCGCACGCCCGCCACCCCTTGCCCGCCGTGCTGGGGCTGGACCTGGCCGGCGTGGTGCAAGCCGTGGGCGCGGGCGCGACGGCCTTTGCGCCCGGCGACGAGGTCTATGGCATGACCGGTGGCGTGGGCGGCCTGCAGGGCTCGCTCGCGCAGTACGCCGCGGTCGATGCCGACCTGCTAACACGCAAGCCTGCCGCGCTGTCGATGCGCGAAGCCGCGGCATTGCCACTGGTATTCATCACCGCGTGGGAAGGCCTGGTCGACCGGGCGCGCGTGCAGCCTGGCCAGAAGGTGCTGGTGCATGGCGGCGCCGGCGGCGTGGGCCATATCGCGGTGCAGATCGCCCGCGCGCTCGGGGCGCAGGTCTACGCCACGGGCTCCGCCGCGCAGAAGGCGATCATCGAGGGCTATGGCGCCACCGCGATCGACCACGCCGCGACATCCGTCGCGCAGTATGTCGACCAATACACTGCGGGCGAGGGCTTCGACGTGGTCTACGACACGGTGGGCGGCACGGTGCTGGACAGTTCTTTTCTCGCTGCGCGCACCTATGGCGGCCACGTGGTGAGCTGCCTTGGCTGGGGCACGCACGCGCTGGCGCCGCTGTCGTTTCGCGCGGCCACGTATTCAGGCGTGTTCACGCTGATGCCGATGCTCACCGGCAAGGGCCGCGCGCACCACGGCGAGATCCTGCGCGAAGCGGCGCGGCTGGCCGATGCGGGCAAGCTCGCCGTGCGGCTCGATGCGCGGCACTTCACGCTCGATACCGCCATCGATGCGCATCGCGCCATCGAGACCGGCACCGCCAAGGGCAAGCTGGTGGTGGAGATTGCCGGGGACTAGGCGTGCGCGCTATTGCCCAGGCGCTCGATGGTCGCATCCAGGAAGGCGCGCAGCCGCCCCAGGCGGCGCAGGTCGCGGTGATAGCCCACCCAGACATCGCGCCCTGGCGGCGCCTCGCCCATGTCGATGGCCTGTAGCCCGCCCAGGCGCTCGGCCAGCACGCAGGGCAGCACAGCCAGCCCCGCGCCGGCCGCGCACAGCCTGGCCTGCGCCTCGCGGCTGTTGCTGCCGAATGCCACCCGGGCGTTCGGCAGTTGCCTGCGCATCCAGGCCACGTCGGGCAGGTCCGCGAAACCCGCATCCAGCGTCAGCAGGGCATGGCCCTCGCCATCGCCCGCGCGCGGCGGTGCCACGCCGGGCGCCGAATAGAGCGCGTAGTCCATATGCATCAGCTTGCGCTGCACGATATCGGCCTCGTCGAACGCGCGGATGCGAAAGACCAGGTCCGCCTCGCGGCGCGCCAGGCTGAGCAAGCGGGCATCGGTAACCAGTTCCACCGCGACGCGCGGATGGGCGCGGATAAAGTCCGCGATCACCGGCGTCAGCATGTGCACGCCAAACCAGTCGGACGACGAGATCCGCAGCATGCCGTCCAGCTCGCGCGCCTGGCCGGACAGCTGGCGCTCGAAAGCAATCGCCTCTGCCTCGATACGCTGCGCGTGGGCGAGCACGGCAGCCCCTTCATCGGTCAGCACATAGCCGTCGCTGGTGCGCTGGAACAAGGCATGCCCGACGGCATCCTCCAGCGCCTTCAGCCTGCGCCCCATGGTCGGCTGGGTCTGCCCGATCGCGCGCGCGGCGCCGCCCAGGGTGCCGGCGCGGGCGATCGCCAGGAAGATCTTGATATCACTCCAGTCCATCCGGGGAATTCGCTGATGTTACTGACGTTACGTTTGGGAGGTGTCGGATTCAGCGCGGCCAGGCAATGCGCAGGCGGCTGCGCGATGATGGCACGGCGGTGTGGCAAGAACAATCACGGGTTCGCGGCGGGCCGGCCTCCCGTCAATGTCAGGCGGAAGGCGCCCGCCCCTCCAGGACCCAGTAGTCAGGCACTTCCCGGCTGGGACTGCGCAACACCAGCGTGCAGCCGCACTGGCGGCAGCGGTAGGCATAGGCGGCGCCGTCCTGGGACCGCGCATTGGCGCGCACGGCCTCCAGATCCTCGTGCGGCGGCAGGTGTCCTGGCCTGCCGGCCTGGCGCTTGCATCGCTCACACGGCAACATGGATTTACCTCAGGGTGGCAGGGGGCAAGGTTCCATCCTGCACAGTCGGATGGATGCAGCATGGCAGCAGGCGAATTGGTGCAACGCGCCATAATTATAGGCACTTTGCGAGCCGTTTCCAGATATACAGCAGGCTATGCGTTGCCTTGCGGCGCAACAAAACGATGCCTCGGCAGGGCCGCTGCTGCCAGGCTAGCGGACCGCCGGCGTGGGCACCGTGAGGAGGTCTCGCCGCGCATCCGGATTCGCTTCACCGCGTGCGGACGTATCACCCGGCGGCCGCTCCCGCGGCGGCTCGGCCAGCGGCACCGTGACGACGGCGAACACGGAAAACGGGCACCAGAAAGATGGCCTGAAGAGACTCATTCTGTGGATGACGATGGCGCCGGCAAGAAACGGTGAAGGCTCTGAAAATCGGCGGACCGGCAAGGCGGCGCCTGGTCGGTCCGGCTTCAGGATTGGTAAGCCCTGACCATCTTAACGACCGAATTGGCGGATGGTTGAGGCTGTCATCAACTATTCATGAAACCCGCAAAATACGGCGCGCACCTGGACGCCATACATCCAGGTGCCACGCAATGCACGCTGCGGCTTTACTGCACAGAAGCCGCGTCGCGCGCCTTGCGCTTGGCGGGCCGGCCCGTCTTGACGGTCTCGACCTGGGCCACGACGGCCAGCAACTGCCGCTCCGGCAGCGACTCCAGCATCTTGAGCCCGGCCCGCAACAACTCGCTTTTCTTCACGTGCGCGCCACCGTTCAGGCAGCGCCGCTTGAGTTCCGCCAGCTTGGCATAGTCCCACTCCGGCATGGTGAAGCTGTCGCGCACGACCTTGGCCTTGGCGGGCTTCTGTGCCTTCTCAACCTTCTCTGCTTTCTCTGCTTTCGCGGCCTTCGGTGCGGCAGCCACGGTCTTGACCGCTTCAGCCTTGGCAGCCTTGCCTGCCGTCTGCGTCTTGCTGGCGCGCTTGACCGGCTGCTTCACTGCGGTGGCGGCCTTTTTCTGCGCCGCTGCGGGCGCGGGCGCACGCGTGCGCCCATTCGAAACCGTTGCCATGCATCCTCCTGTTTTGATCGCAGTGGTATCAAAACAGTATATATCGTTTAACTCGTTGATTTTCTTCGGCGGCGCAAAGGGAGCAAAAGGGGGAAAGGCAGGGAACAGCCATCGCCGCCAAGCGGCACGGGGCCATGCAGACACGGATTTCGTCAAAAAACCTGCCATCCCCGCGAAGGGAAAAGTATCGGCCGGCCCCGCCACGATCTTAGCCGCCGGTTATTTCATTCTTGCGACGAAGCGCAAGCTACCGCGCTACGTGCCAGGCGCGGACTCGCTGGCGATGGCCTGCAGCGCCGCCTTGTCGGATAGCGTCAGGCGCCCGTATTCCAGATGCAGCACGCCCTGCTTCTCCCAGTCCTTGAGCTGCCGGTTGACGCTCTGGCGAGACACGCCAAGCATATGGCCCAGGTCTTCCTGGGAGAGCTTGAGCGCGGCGGGGGCACCGGATGTCCGCACACCCGGCATGCCGTGGGTGGACAGCGCGTGCGCATGCTCGACGGCAAGCAGGCGCCGCGCCAGCCGCACCGGGAAAGGCATCAGGATCACCTCGTCGATCCATTCCAGTGCGCTGCGGTAGCGCCGGCAGATCAGTTGCGTGAACTCCATCAGCCAGCGCGGCTCGCGCGCGACGAGGGCATGGAAAGTGGCGGCGGGAATCACCAGCAGTTCGCTAGCCTGCGCGGCGCGCGTGTCGTACACGCGATGCGCGTCGACGAAGAGCGAGACCTCCCCGAACCACTGCCCCGGCTCCAGCAGGCTGACCACGGCCTCGCGCCCGTTCTGCGCCGTGCTGCTGACCTTGATGGCGCCGCGCTCGACGCAGAAGAGCGCGTCCGGGTTGGAGCCGTAGGTAAACAGCACCTCACCCTTGACCAGTTGCCGCCGCATGGCATGCGACCGGAGCAGTGCTTCGAGCTCGGCCGAAAACTGCCCAGCGGCGGTGTCGTCTTCGTGCGGCTGCGGTCGTGTGCTCATGCCTGTTGCCCGGGTTGCTGGTTACGCTGCTGATGCCGCTCGGGCGGTTCAGGCCGGATCGGTACGGAACCAGCCGGTGAGTGCCCATCGCGTCTTGTGGCAGGGCAATACTTCATGCGGGACCAGGTCGCTGCGAAACACCACCAGCCGCGCGCGCTGCGGCAGCACGCGATGCAACTCGGTGGTGCCGTCATCCTGCCCGTAGAGCGCGAGCTCGCCGCCATCGCGCTCGCTCCATTCAGGATTGAGGTAGAGCACCAGCGAAATCTTGCGATGCAGGGTCGCGCGATGCTGGTCCACGTGCTTCTTGTAGGCGGTGCCGACCGGATAGTGCGAGAAGTGGAATTCCTCGCGCTTCAAGCCCAGGAAGTAGCGCTCGTTCAAGGCCTCGCGCAAACCCGCGGCCCAGGCCTGGAAATCCGCCCGCGCCGCGCCGGCGGGCGCGTCGTCGAGCCACAGGATCGAATCGCCGCGAATGCCCGCGTCGCGGGCGGTGGCTTCGCCCCGCCCGATGCGGGCCGGATGGAACAGGCCGGCCTCCCACGCCGCGCGGCTCTCGGCATGCAGCCGCGCCGCCAGCGTGGTGTCGATGAGGTCGTCGCACACGGCCCAACCGTGCGCTTCCAGGGCAACAAACAAACGTTCCAGGGCTGACATGGGTGGGAGACTTCGTGCTGGGGAAACGTCAAAACAAAAAGGGCCACCTGGACAACAGGAGGCCCTTGGCGCGCAGGCGCGCATTTTAACAGCCCCGGGGCGCAGCCATGCCGGCCGCCGGCCTACGACAACCCGCCGCTGTCGAGATACTCCAGCGCCAGGCTCACCGCGCGGCGGGCCTTGAGCACATAGATCACCTGCCGGTCACGCACGACCAGGGCCAGCACATCGGCCTGCATCAGTTCATTGAAATGGTGGCTGGCGCGCGGCAGGCTCAGCCCGGCGACGCCAGCCAGGTCGAACGCCGGCATGCCGGCTTCACCCGCCTCCAGCAGCGCGCGGCAGATGGCGGCACGCGCTGGCACTGTCAGCAGCGCGTATGTCAGTGTGCTTTCTTGATCGGTCTCCATGGCCACGCCTTCCCGCTCGTCGTCCAGATGTCATGTAGTTATATGCGTCGGCCGGCCGTGCGGAGTGCCGCAGCCCATCCGCCGCGACCGCCTGACACCTACTTTCTACGCGGCGGGCACAGCAAATGCAACCTGCCGAGGCTCGCTGGCGCACAATTACCCAAGATTACAACAGGCTGCGACCGCCTGCCCGTGGCGGCTCACGCGGCGCCGGTGCGCGCACTGCGGCGCTGGCGCTCGCTCGCCCTCGCTCGCCCTTTGATGCGCCGCACAACCCGGCATCCACCCGCTGCCAGCTACCCTAACAGGCACGCGCGCCCGCCGCGAGCCGCATCCGTGGGCGTACTTCGCGCATCACCTGCCGGCATAGATCGTAACGCGCCCGGCGCATCGGCGTAAGCAAGTGAAATATTCAGTCATGCGCAGCGCGTTTCACACGTTCCCGCGCCGCACTATCCTTGCCATATGCCGCGCCTGCGCGGCGCCGCGCTCTCGGCGTGCATGCGCGTGGAAACCAACCCGCCATCCCGGGCAGGAGCCGGCAAACAACGGCATCGCCTCACGAAAGTCCGCATGACCATCGCTTGCTTCTCGCCTCCATGAACGCCGCGCGTTTGCTCTCGCCGCACCTGTTCTGCCTCGCCCTGGCGTCTGCCTGGATGGGCGGTTGCGCGGTCGGGCCGGACTATCAGCGCGCCCCGGCCGAGACCCCCGCCGCGTATCGCGAGGCCGTGCCGGACGATCACCAATGGCAGGTCGCCGAGCCTCGCCCGGTGGATCTGACCCAGGCCTGGTGGGTGGGCTTCGACGATGCCCGCCTGAATGAGCTGGTGGGGCACGCCAACGCAGCCAACCAGAGCCTGCGCCAGGCCGAGGCCCAGTACCGGCAATCCCGCGCGCCGGCCAGTGCCGCCGACCTTGCCGCTGCGCGCCTGACGATCCAGGGCGAGCTGGTGCAGGACTATATCCAGCTGCGCGTCACCGACGTGCTCAAGGCACTGTATGCCTTCGCCCTGCCCGCGTATGAGGAATCGCTCAAGCTGACCCAGAGCCAGTTCCGCGCAGGCGTACCGACCTCGGGCGACGTGGCGCCGGCGGCCTCGGTGACCAGCGCGCAGGTCAAGCGCGAGGACGTGCCGATCGGCCGGTCCGGCGTCGGCACGGTGCAGGCAATGGCCACGGTGACGGTCAAGCCACGCGTGGACGGCCAGCTTGACCGCGTCGGCTTTGTCGAAGGCCAGGACGTCTAGGCCGGGCAGTTGCTGGCGCAGATCGACCCGCGCACGTTCCAGGCGCAGCTGGCCGCCGCGGTGAAGACCGACGAAGCCCTGGCCAACGTCGCCCGCGTGCAGCTCGACTACACCACCATCACCGCGCCGCTGTCCGGGCGCGTTGGCGCGCGCCCGGTCGACCCGGGCAATATCGTCCACGCCGCCGACGCCAACGGCCTGGTGGTGATCCGCCAGATCGACCCGATCGACGCGGTGTTCACGCTGCCCGACGGCGAATTCCAACGCATCAACGGCGCCATGCAGGCCAACGGCGCGCCGCTCTCGGTGCAGGCTAGCGAGCGCGCCAGCGGGCAGTTGCCCGGCAACCTGCCCACGCCCCCGACCTTCCGCAAGATCAACCCGGCCGACTCGCCGATCCTGGTGCTGGCGGTGCAGTCCGACACCTTGCCGCTGACCGAGGTCAACGACTTCGCCGACAATGTGCTGGCGCAGCAGATCTCGCAGATCTTCGGCGTCGGGCTGGTCAATATTGGCGGCCAGCAAAAGCCGTCGGTGCGCATCCAGGTAGATCCGCAGAAGCTCTCGGCCATGGGCATGAGCCTGGAGGACTTGCGATCCGATCCTGGTCTTGACGCACAGCTATACGCCAGCGCCAGCCGTCGTAGCGAAGTAACTGAGCATGCCGGGCCGAGCAATCGGCTCGGATTTCGGGGTAGTGCGGCCCTCTCCTGCATGACCGTGCAGAGGGCTCGCCAGTTACTCCCGCTCCCACGAAAAGGCTGGTTTGCCCCTCGATGGCCGTGCGCTGCAGGGGGGCCTCTCTCCTTGCCACACCACGCTCCCGCATCTCCGACGCTTCTGTCGATTGCAAAAATTTGCAAACACCGAGGATGAATTCGGATTCGTCTGATTGATTCCCTATGCGAAATTCGGCTCAATGTTAGAGATATGAGATTCACGAAAATATTGCGCTGGACTTTCTATGTAGTGGTACTCGTTCTTCTTGTCTGCCACATACAAAATGCGAGATTGCGAGCGACCGCTGACCACTGCACCCGTCACAAGTCGGACAACAGCGCCTATGTCGCGGAGCAATGCGTCATTGACCACTGGAAGGGACTTGTCACAGTGCGTCTACGGATCTTTCGAAACGGCGAGGACACCGTGCTCGCCGAGCGCACCTATACAGCAGACGAAAAGATTCTTAACTGGGATCTGAACGGCAAGGCTGTCTACTACGGCGTCGAGGCATCAGATGGTGATTCGATTGCCTTGCCGCCGTCCCGCTTAGATCGCCTGCGCGCCGTGCTGCCGTGAAAACCAACCACGCACATAGCGCTTACCCAATCACCGGTGGCGGTGACCGTCACACACTAAGGTAAACACAGAGCCAACCAGCGGCAAGATCAACCGATTGAGTAGCCGTGTGAAGCGCCCGAAGGGCGGGCCACACCCGAGCGCGACGCGAAGCGAGCCGTGCAGGTGTTCAGAGGCCGTATGGGGCGCCTCGGGATTTCACGAAAAGAGCGGAAAAGAGGGACCCATGTCTGAGTATCGCCTTAAGGCGATGCGAGTTTGGGTCCCGGCCGCTCTTTTCGTGAAATCCCGAGGGGGTGTCGCCCCATCCGGCGCGCCTTTTTTGCCTACTTTTTGGGCAAGACAAAAAAGTAGGTCGCCGCCCCGCAGGGGTGGTGAAACTGCAGTTGCAGTTGACGTTAAGCAGTTGCAGTTGCCCTTGGCCATGACGTTAATCAGTTGCAACAACCTAACTCACCTCAATCACCCCGTTCATCGTCTCATGCCCGGACCCACAAAAAATATCACACAAGAACCCAAAACTGCCAGCCGCCTTGGGCAAGGCCGAAACCCGCACGACCTTGCCGGGCGGCAAATCCTCCCGAATGCCGAGATCCGGCACGCTGAACCCCATGATCACATCCTGCGCTGTCAGCTCGAACACCACCGGCTCCCCGACCCGCAGCGCAATCCGGTTCGGCGTAAAGACAAACTTGCGCGCATGCACCTTGATCACCCTTGGCGCGGCGGCTGCGCTGCGCAGCAGCGGCGTCCCGCCCGCCAGCGCCAGCAGGCAGCACAGCGCCCGCCTGCGGCTGATTCCTTCCCGTCCGATGACTGACATGACCAACTCCTGATAGCGAGTTCAAAGCAGCGCAAAGCCGTCCAAAGCCGTCCAAAGCGGCATGGCACGATCCGCTCAACCATTGACAGGCCTCTCCTCGATCCCGAAATCCCCCGACGCCCTGCCCGCCTCCACTTCCCGCCAGCCCAACCCCCGATAGGGCTGCGCCGGATCCCACGGCACCGGCAAGCGCTGCGGCTGCGACCCTGCCGCCGGCAACGGGTATATCAGCGAGCGCGCCGCATGGTGCGCGATATGCCCGGTCATGTGGTGATGCTCCTGGTGGATATGCCCGTAGAACACTGTCACATTGGGATGCGGCATCAGCCGCTCGATGACCTGCGCACCGTCCCGGGTGGCCCAGTCCCACTGCGGATACAGATCGAACAGCGGACGGTGCGTGAACACCACGATGCGCGCCGACTGCGGCTGCTGCGCAAGATCCGCGGCGAGCCAGTCGAGTTGCGCAGCGCCCACCCGCCCGGCAGGATCGGACACGTTGTCCAGCACGATGAAGTGCACGCCCTTGTGGTCGAACACATAGTGCGTGGGCCCGAACAGTTCGCGGTAGGCCGCGCCCTGGTCCAGGCCGGCGTCGTGCTCGCCCGGCATCAGGTGCACGACCGGCACCTTGAGCGCGGCAATGATCGACTGGAACTCGCGCATGCGCCTGCGGCGCTCGGCGGGGTCATCGGTGGTGTGGGTAAGGTCGCCGGTGAACATCAGGAAATCCGGCGGCTCGGCCAGTGCGTTGACCGCTGCCACCGCCTTGGGCAAGGTCCCGCGCGCGTCGGGATTGGGCGGGCCCTGGAACCCCCAGTGCGCGTCCGAGAGCTGCACAAAGTAGAACGCTTCGTCGCGTCCGGCGGCCCATCCGGGCAATGCCGACACAAACACCGCGCCGCCGGCACACGCGGCAAGCCCGAGAAAATCGCGCCGCTTCCATGCTCGCTGCATATTGAGCTCCATCTGTTGATCGGATCGATCGCATCGATCGGATTGATCAGGTTGCTGGGGACCTGCCTGTCATACCGGCGCGCAGGCGTGTTTATTCCCGTTGCCGGCGAATTTTTTTTACGCGGTGGCGGTGAGATTCGGGAATAAACTCAATGCATTCCCGGTATACGCGGCACAGACGGAATGAACGGGGATGGCGCGCGATGCGTCCAACCCGGGCACCGAGCCAAAGGAGTGACGTGAACGCTGCCGACCAGCGCCGCCGTTTCGACGATCTGGTACTTCCGCACCTCGACGCCGCCTACAACCTGGCCCGCTGGCTGTCGGGCAGCCCCGCGGAGGCGGATGACGTGGTGCAGGAAGCCTGCCTGCGGGCTTTCTGTTTTTTTGACAGTTTCCGGGGCGACCAGCCACGCGCGTGGCTGCTGGCGATCGTGCGCAACACGTGGTTCACCACCTGGCGCAAGCGGCATCAGCCGGGCCAGGCCGAGAGCGCGGGCTACGACGACGCGCATTTCGATGGCGAGCCGCTGCCCGGCTGGCAGGATGGCCACGGCGATAGCCCTGAGCAATGGCTGTTGCGCGCCGAGGATGTCCGGCTGCTGCATCTGGCGCTGGAGCGGCTGCCGCTGGCCTTTCGGGAAGTACTGGTGCTGCGTGAGCTGGAGGATCTGCCCTATCGCGATATCGCGGTCATCGCGCAAATCCCGCTGGGTACCGTGATGTCGCGGCTGGCACGCGCGCGCAAGCTGCTGGCGGCGGCGGTGCTGGCCTTGCGCGCGGAGGGCACGCGCGGCCTTGGCACCCGGGGCGGCGCCGACCTTGGCGCGGCAGGCACCCTGTCCACCGCACCGGTAACGGACAGGGCCGCCGCGGCAACCGCCATCCACGCCACGCCGCCGCAACCTGCTGGGGAGACAGGCCATGAACTGCAATGACGCCCGCCTGCTGCTGCAGGCCAGTGCTGACGGTGAACTCGGAGCGGGCGATGCCTTGCGCCTTGAGCAGCACCTGGCGCAATGTACGGCCTGCACGGCGCAGCTCGCCCACCTGCGCGAACTGCGCACGGTATTGCGCGCGCATGCGCCCTACCACCGCGCAGGGCCGGCCCTGCGCGCGCGGCTGACCGCGGCACTGGACGCAGCCCAGGCCACGCCAGCGCCACAGGCGGCTGGCTCCGGCGCTGCGGCGGCGCCAGCCGGCAACGGTGGCGCATGGTGGCAACGGATGCGGCGCTATTTCGAGTGGGGTCCCGCCGCCAATGCCGCCATGGCCGCGCTGACGGTGGCGACGCTTGGCTTCGGCATGGTCCAGTACGCGCTGAGCGATGGCTCCGGGCCGACAGTGGAAGGCGAGATGGTGAGCAGCCATGTGCGCGCGCTGATCTCGGGGCACTCGATCGATGTCGCCTCGTCGGATCGCCACACCGTCAAACCCTGGTTCAATGGCCGGATCGACTACGCGCCGTCGGTACGGGAACTCGCGCCGCAAGGGTTCCCGCTGGTCGGGGGGCGGCTCGATTACGTGCATGGGCGGACAGTGGCGGTGCTGGTCTACCGCCGCAACCAGCACCCCATCGATGTGTTCGTGCTGCCATCGCGCACGACGGACAAGCCGGACGGCAAGCCAGCCGCCAGCCCCGGCCGCAGCCAGGCGCCGCCGCAGATCGAGGCACGCCAAGGCTACGAGCTGGCAATCTGGGAGTCGGACGGCATGCGCTACGCGGCCATCACCGATGCCTCGGCCGACGACCTGCTGCGCTTCACGCAAGCCTGGCGCGCGGCCGGCGACAACCGCGCGCCCTGAGCCCTGAGCCCTGAGCCCTGAGTCCGGTACCCGGGCTCAGGCGAGCACGAACGGCAACTGCCGCTGGCGCTTGCCGGTGAGCGTGAACAGCGCGTTGGCCACCGCTGGCGCGATGGCTGGCACGCCCGGCTCGCCCAGCCCGGTGGGCGGATCCTCGGAGGGCACGAAGAACACGTCTACCACCGGCGCATCGGTGATGCGCGGCGGCGGATAGTCGGGGAAGTTGCTATTCTTCACCGCGCCATTTTCGATCTCGATGGCAAAGCCCGGCCGCGTCATCGCCAGCCCGAACACGCATGCACCCTGCACCTGCGCCTCGGCCGACATCGGATTGACCACGCGGTTGGCATGCACCCCGGCCGTCACGCGATGCACATGCGGCTCGTTTTTCACCAGCGACACCTCCACCACATAGGCCACCACCGTGCCGAATGACTCGTGCACCGCCACGCCCCAGGCCTGCCCCTTGGGCAGCTTGCGCTTGCCGTAGCCGGACTTGTCCACCGCCAGCTGCAACGCCGCGCGATGGCGCGCGTGCTTGCCCGCGTCCAGACGCGCAAGGCGGTACGCCACCGGATCCTGCCTGGCATTGACGGCCACTTCGTCGACCAGCGTTTCCTTGACGAAGGCGGTGTGCGTGTTGCCAACCGAGCGCCACCACAGCACCGGCACCGCCACCTGCGGGTGATGCACCGATAGTTGCAGCGGGAAGCCATAGTCGTTCTCAACCAGGCCTTCGACCATGGTCGAGTCCACGCCGCCCTTGACCATGAATGCCTCGAACGGCGTGCCGGAGAGGATGGACTGCCCGACCACGGTATGCTGCCAGCCGAGCACCTGCCCCTTCGCATCGGTGCCGATGCGCGCGCGGTGCACATGCAGCGGCCGGTAGTAGCCGCCGCGAATATCGTCCTCGCGGCTCCACATCACCTTGAGCGGTTCGTCATGCCCGTTCTTGACCCAGGCCAGCAGCACGTTGGCCGCTTCGACCAGGTAGTCGGAGGTGGGCACGGCACGCCGGCCGAAGCCGCCGCCCGCCATCATGGTGTTGAGCGTGACCTTGGCCGGCGCCAGCCCGAGCACGCGCCCGATGGCGGCCTGGTCCACGGTCTGGAACTGCGAGCCCACCCATACCTTCACGCTCTGCACCGCCTTGCCCGACACCTCGGCCTGCAAGGTGCAGTTCAGCGGCTCCATCGGCGCATGCGCAAGATAGGGAAACTCGTAGTCCGCCGAGATGGTGCGCGCAGCGCCGGACATGGCGCCCATGTCAGCCTGCAGCGCCACCGTGCCGGGTTGCGCGGCCAGCGTCCTGTATTGCGCGAACAAGTCCTTGGTGGAGACGCTGGAGCCACTGTCTTCCCACACGATCTCCAGCGCGTCGCGCGCCTGCTTGGCCGGCCAGTAGCCATTGGCCACCACCGCCACGCCGGTGCCGCCGCGATCCACCGGGACCAGCATCACGTCGGCCACGCCCTTGATCGCGCGCGCCTTGTCGGCGTTGAAGGATTTCACCTTGCCGCCAAAGCGCGGCGGGCGTGCCACCACGGCCACCACCATGTTCTTGAGGTGCACGTCGATACCGAAGGCGGTGGTGGCCTCCAGCTTGCCGCGCGCGTCCAGCCGGCGCGTGGGCTTGCCGATGAGCTTGAACTGCGCCGGGTTCTTGAGCGTTACCTGCTGCGGCACCGGCAGCGCCATGGCGGCCTGCGCCAGCTCGCCAAAGGTGGCGCGATGGCTGCCGGCGGTGACCACGCCCAGCGCCACCTGGCAGCTCGACGGATCGACCTGCCACTGCGTGGCCGCGGCGGCAACCAGCATGGCGCGGGCGCGCGCGCCCAGCTCGCGGTACTGCTGGAAGGAGTGGTTGAGCGCGGTGGAGCCACCGGTCATCTGCATGCCAAAGGCGGGATCCTTGTACGCATCGCCGGCGGGCGCCAGCGTGGCGCGCACGTTGCGCCAGTCCACGTCGAGCTCTTCGGCCAGTGCCATGGGCAGCGCCGTATGCACGCCCTGGCCGAATTCGAGCCGGTTGACCGCCACCGTGACGGTGTTGTCCGGCGCGATCAGCAGGAACGCCTGCGGCGGTGAAGGCGGGGCCTTGGGCGCCGCGCCCTCCTGCGCCAGCGCGGCCTGGGCTGGCAGGATGCCGAGCGCCAAGCCGCCACCGGCAAAGCCGGTCAGCTTGAGAAAACTGCGGCGGTCCAGCGCGGCGGCGCCGCCGGCGTGCGCGTGCCCGCGGTTGCCGCCGGCCAGTGCTTCGAGGTATCTGATTCGCATGGTGTCGTCCCCTTAAGCCAGCGCGCGCGCCGCGTCCTTGATGGCCGCGCGGATGCGCTGGTAGGTGCCGCAGCGGCACAGGTTGCCGGCCATGGCCTGGTCGATGTCGGCATCGCTCGGGTGCTTCTTGCTGCGCAAGAGCCCGACGGCGCTCATCACCTGGCCGTTCTGGCAATAGCCGCACTGCGCCACGTCGTGCTTGATCCAGGCGTCGAGCACAGCACGGCCAACCTTGTCGCCGGTGACGCCTTCGATGGTGGTGATGCGCGCGCCTTGCGCCGCCGAAATCGGCATCACGCAACTGCGCGTGGCCTGGCCGTTCACATGCACGGTGCACGCACCGCATGCGGCCATGCCGCAGCCGAACTTGGTGCCGGTCATGCCAAGGCTGTCGCGTAACGCCCACAGCAGGGGCGTGGAAGGATCAACGTCTACCTGCAACGGCTTGCCGTTGATATCTAGCGTGGTCATGGGGGGGAGCTCCTTGGGTCTGTGTGCCCTGGTCCGCCCCGGCATGGTGCAGCGGTTCGATCCGCCGCGCCGCGCCGCCGGCGGCCAGTCAGCAGCGTGCGCCCCAGCCGCGTTGCGCACGCCGTACAACCTTCAGAGCATAGTGCAAAAAGGGCCATCGCGTGCGGTACCGAGCACCGCGCCCGGGCGGCCTCAGGCCATGCCTTCCGGCGCGCATGAGCGGGCCTGCGCAGCTGGCAGACTCGGCCCAGGTGCCGGCAATCACCGCGCGCCCAAGGCGCCCCTATCGCGGATGATGCCGACGCGCTTCGCGCTGGTCCGATAGCCTCGCCAATACCCCTCCTCGGCGGGGATATGCCTGAAACGCCTGTATGCCTGGAACGGCAGCGCGCCTGTCCGCCCTGGCGGCAGAGTGGCCGCCAGGGCCAGTTCCGGCTTGCCGCCGGCCGCTCGCCTACCCCAAAACGGCGTCCGGCGCTAGTCCGAATAGCGGGAACACACCGGGGCTTATCGCCTCGTGCTTGCGGCGCATCGCCGCTATATTGATCCATTAAGCTGGGCCGTGCGTGCAACCTGCCCGACGCCCGCCCATCGCCTCATTTTCGAGAACGCAGCTTCAGGCTGACGCCACATGACGCCAGATTTGGATGTCCGCCCCTTGCCCATCACCTACCCGCGCTGGCAGCGCGTGTCGCTATGCGCCATCGCCTTCTTCCTGCTAGCCCTGGCCGGGCTGGCCGTGTCGCGCTACCCGGGAAACGTGGCCATGCTCTGGCTGGCCAATGCTTTTGGCCTCGGCATCTTGCTGCACCAGCGCAGCGGCGATGCGCTCTGGCAGTTGGCGGGGATGCTGGCGGCAGGCTTGGCGGCCAACGCGGCCATCGGCGATAGCCCCGGCATTGCGCTGGCGCTGGCGCTGGGCAACGTCGTCGAGATTGCCTTCTCGGCATGGCTGGTGCGCGCCATGACCGGCGGCGCCACGCTAGCCCGCCCGGGACCGCTGGCGCGCTTCGCGCTGACGCTGAGCGCGGCCGGCACGCTGGGACCAGCGGTGGGCGCCACCATCGGCGCCGCCACCATCAGCACCGCCTACCACAGCAGCTTTGGCGCGGTCTGGTGGACCTGGTGGACGGCGGACTCGATGGGCATCGTCATGTTGCTGCCGCTGATGGTATCGATCACCCGCGAGCGTTTCGCGGACACCTTCCGCCGCGCGCAACTGCCCCGTGTTGCCGGCCTGCTCCTGCTGAGCCTGGCGGTGGGCGGCGTGGCGCTATACAAGAGCAACGAGCCGTTCGTGGTCATGGCGCTGCCGCTGGTGCTGGCGGCGCTGCTGACCAATCCCTTTGCCACTGCCCTGCTGACGCTACTGGCCATCTGCGGCACGGTGGCGCTGGGGCTGGGCGCGAACGAGCCGTTCCTGCTGCAGTCGGTGCAGTTGTCGACCACGCTGATCATGGTGTTCCCGACTTGCATCGCCTTCCTGCTGGAGCAGAACCGGCGCGATCGCAGCGAGTTGCGCGGCAGCGAGCGGCGCTTTCGCCAGGCGATGGAGCATTCGGCCATCGGCATGGCGCTGGTGGGACTGGACGGCCGCTGGCTGCAGGTCAACCACGCCATCTGCGACCTGTTCGGCTATGATGCCGCCGAGCTGGCGGAGCTGCCCTTCCCGGCCATCACCCACCCGGACGATCTCGCCCCCGACCTGCGCCAGGTCGAGCGCCTGCTGGCCGGCGAGATCGAGTCATACCGGATAGAAAAGCGCTTCCGCCACAAGGACGGCCACTATCGCTGGACCTTGCTGGCCGTCTCCCTGGTGCACGACGAGAACACGGGCAAGCCGCTGCATTTCATCTCGCAGGTAGAGGACATCGACGAGCGCAAGACCGCGCTGGAAAAGCTCGAGGCATTGTCGCGCCGGACCCAGCTGGCGGTGGAAGCCGGCGGCGTAGGCATCTGGGAATGGGACGTTGCCAGCGGCGCGATCGAGTGGGACGCGCGCATGCATGCGCTGCACGGCATCGATCCCGCCCTGGGCGCGCCGGACATCAAGCGCTGGACGGCCATGGTGCACCCCGAGGATGTCGAGCAGGCAAGCACCGAGATGCGCGAGGCGGTGCGCGGCACGCGCACCTTCGATACCGAATACCGCATCCAGCGCCCCGACGGCGCGGTGCGCCACATCCGGGCCATGGCAATGGTGCTGCGCCAGGACGATGGCACCGCGGTGTCCATGATCGGCACCAACTGGGACATCACCGAACAGCGCCGCCTCACCGAGGCGCTGTTCGAGGAAAAGGAACGCCTGCATATCACGCTGCGCTCCATCGGCGATGCGGTGATCTGCACCGACGCCAGCATGGGCGTCACCTTCATGAACCCGATCGCCGAGCAACTCACCGGCTGGACCATGCAGGCAGCTGCCGGCCAGCCGCTCGAATCCATCTTCCGCATCGTCGACGAGCATACCAACGCGCCGATCCCCAGCCCGGTGGAACAGTGCCTGCTGACCTTGCGCCCGGTCTACCTGCAGGACGGCGCGGTGCTGCAAAGCCTGACCGGCGACCGCCATGACGTGCAGGACTCCGCAGCCCCGGTGCGCACGGCTACCGGCGAGGTCATCGGCGCGGTGCTGGTGTTCCAGGACATCACCGGCGCCCGCGCGCTGCAGCGCGAGCTGGCCCATTCGGCCTCGCACGATGCGCTCACCGGCCTGCCCAACCGCATCTGGTTCGAGAAGCGGCTGCGCGAGGCCTGCGACGCTGCGCGCATGCAGCAACAGCATCACGCGCTGTGCTTCATCGACCTGGACCGCTTCAAGATCGTCAACGACACGGCCGGGCACGCCGCGGGCGACGTGCTGCTGCGCGAGCTCGGCCACGTGATCCGCTACCACGTGCGCCCGCACGACCTGCTCGCCCGCCTGGGCGGCGACGAGTTCGCGCTGCTGCTCATGGACTGCACGGTGGACCACGCCGAGCGCGTGTGCCAGAAGATCATCGATGCCATCCGCGGCCAGCGTTTCCCGTGGGAAGGGCGGGTCTACGATGTGGGCGCGAGCATCGGCATTACCGCCATCGACCACGAAACACCGCCGATGGGCGAGCTGATGAGCCGCGCCGACGTAGCCTGCTACGCCGCCAAGGCGGCCGGGCGCAGCCGCGTCTCGGTGTACCGGCGCGACGAAAGCGATGCGCAGCGCCACCACCAGGAGTTGCAGGTTGCCGCCGGCATCCACTCAGCGCTGGATGCTAACCGCTTCCGCCTGTTCGCCCAGGAGATCCACGCGCTGCAGAGACACAACCAGGCCGAGCGCCATATCGAGATCCTGGTGCGCATGGTCGACGAGCAAGGCAAGCTGGTGATGCCGGGCGCGTTCATCCCCGCCGCCGAGCGCTATGACCTGATGGGCCACGTGGACCGCTGGGTGATCCACCACGTGCTGCACGAATTCGGCGAGCGACTGAGCGCGGTGCCCAGGCTCACGGTCGCCATCAACCTGTCGGCCAATTCGCTGGGTGAGCCGTTCCTGCTGCCGTTCCTGCACGCCGAGCTGCACGAGTCCGTGCTGCCCGCCAGCCGCATCCAGCTGGAGATCACCGAGACCGCGCTGATCAACAACATGGCGGCGGCCAATCGCCTGGTGACCGAAATGCGCAGCGCTGGCTGCACCGTGGCGCTGGACGATTTCGGGGCCGGCTTGTCGTCGTTCTCCTATCTCAAGCAGTTTCCGGTGGACTATCTCAAGATCGACGGGAGCTTTATCCGCCACCTGGCCGGCAACGCCGTGGACCGCGAGATCGTCAGCTCGATCAACGACATCGGCCATCGCCTGGGCATGCTGACCGTGGCCGAATCCGTGGAGGACGAGGAAACGCTGCAGGCCTTGCGCTCGCTCGGTGTGGACTATGCCCAGGGCTATGTGATCGGGCGGCCGATGCCGCTGGAACTGTTCCTGGAGAGTTGCCCGACCCAACCCGTGGACAACGCCTGAGTCATCTGGCGTGCGTGGCTGGCGGCGGCATGCGCCAGCCGCGCCATGCCCCTTGCATCACACGCTGGCGCCCGCACGGGCGCCAGTTCCGTTTTCAGCCCCGCCACCCGTTCGGAAAACCGAACGCCCTGTCGCGTTGCCCGCACGGAAATCCGAACCGTGCGCCGAGCGCACATTAATTTCCCCTTGTTTTTCAGCAGCTTAGGCGGCTTCGGCACGGCCTTTGGCCTGGCACGCCTCGTGCAATGTATGCGCCGGCCCCAAGCGGCCATACAGGTCGACGGTTGGCTCCCCCCGTGCCGGCCCGGACCCAAAACAATGGAGGAAACAATGATCGACCCCGCCTTGCCGAGCTTGCCCACCACACCGGTGGGCGCCGGGCACATGCTGCCCGTGCCCGTTCTGCACGGATCAACGCATGGATCCGGAATGATTCCGGATTGAACTGGCACTGATCTTCCCGGCTGAGGCCGCATGGCGCTGTCCCCACGACGGCAACGCCATGCCAGAAGGCTGCCAGCCCCCCCCCGCAAAACAGCCGTCCGGCCATTGGCCGGGCGCATCGGCCCGACTTCTGATGAAACTGAACCGACTGCCCACCCTGATTTTCATTGCGATGCTGCTTGGCGTGCTGGCCGGCACGGCCGCCCACCACTATGCGCCGGACCCCGCCGCCGCCAAATCCATCGCCGACCACCTGTCCATCCTGACCGACGTGTTCCTGCGCATGATCAAGATGATCATCGGGCCGCTGGTGTTCGCCACCCTGGTTAGCGGCATCGCCAGCATGGGCGACGGCAAGGCCGTTGGCCGCATCGGCATGAAGGCGATGGCATGGTTCATCGCCGCGTCCATCACCTCGCTGCTGCTGGGCCTGCTGATGGCCAACCTGCTGCGCCCGGGCGACGGCATGAACCTGGCGCTGCCGGCGGCGGACGCGGCCTCCAACCTGAAGACCGGGGCGCTGAACCTGCGCGAATTCATCGCGCACATGTTCCCCAAGAGCTTCGTCGAAGCCATGGCCACCAATGAGATCCTGCAGATCGTGGTGTTCTCGCTGTTCTTCGGCTTTGCGCTGGGCACGCTCAAGGACGGCATTGGCAAACCCGTGCTGGCCGGCATCGAAGGCCTGTCGCACGTGATGCTCAAGATCACCAACTATGTGATGGCCTTCGCGCCGGTCGGCGTGTTCGGTGCGGTCGCCGCGGTGATCACCGCCGAAGGCCTGGGCGTGCTGGTCGTGTACGCCAAGCTGCTGGGCGCGGTCTACCTGTCGCTGGCGCTGCTGTGGGTGGCGCTGATCGCCGGCGGCTACTTCTTCCTCGGCCGGGATGTGTTCCGTCTGCTCAAGATGGTGCGCGCCCCGCTGATGATCGGCTTCGCCACCGCCAGCAGCGAATCGGCTTACCCCAAGGTGATCGAGCAGCTCGGCCGCTTTGGCGTCAAGGAGCGCATCACGGGCTTCGTGCTGCCGCTGGGCTACTCGTTCAACCTGGACGGCTCGATCATGTACACGTCCTTCGCCGCGCTGTTCGTGGCGCAGGTGTACGGCATCCACCTGTCGCTCTCGCAGCAGGTGACCATGCTGCTGGTGCTGTTGGTCACCAGCAAGGGCATTGCCGGTGTGCCGCGTGCCTCGCTGGTGGTGGTGGCCGCGGTGCTGCCGATGTTTGGCCTGCCCGAGGCCGGCATCCTGCTGGTGCTGGGCATCGACCACGTGCTGGACATGGGCCGTACCGTAACCAATGTGCTTGGCAACGCCATTGCCACAACCGTCGTCGCCAAAAGCGAAGGCGCCATCGGCGCGCCGGTGCCCGAAGAAGCGGATGACCCCGCTGCCGACGGCAACCGCGGCCTGACACCCGTTCAGGTCCTGGCCGGCAAGTAACACTGCCAGCGCGCCAAGGCCCGGCCACCGATCAGGTGGCCGGGCCTTTTTTGTTTCCGGGGGCCGGAAAACCGTGATGTGGTAAAAGACGGGGTCGCCACGGGTGCCGCCATCGCGCAATGTGCGCATTGGCACGCTTGTCCCTACTCCTACCCCCTGCTCTTGCCCCTTTATACGATGCACTTTTGCTGGCGCCTGTAGTCTTAACCAGTCGGGCTCGCTGCCCGCGACCGAGTTCCTTCGCCTTCGCTTCCTGCGCATTCCGCCCGCTCCCATGACCGGCCCGCTTCCTTCACACGCTACCCCGCAAGGTGCCCCGCACGATACCTCCGTGCGTGCCGCACGCCTGCGCCCGTGGGTGCCCCTCATGGCCATGCTGGCACTGGCGATGATGATCGGGCTGGCTGGCGCCATGGGCTACCGGTACAGCTACGACAACGCCCTGGCGCGCCAGGGCGAGCGCGGCCAGGTGCAGTTGCGCCTGTACGGGCAGGCCCTGTCGAGCGAGCTGGCGCGCTATGACTACGTGCCCAGCCTGCTCTCGCTGGACGACAAGATCGCTACCCTGCTGGCGCATCCGAACGACCCGGCACGCGTCGAGGCCGCCAACCAGTACCTTGCCGCGGTCAATGCCCGCGCCGGCACCCGTGTGGTGTTCGTGCTCGATGCCCGCGGCCATGTGCTCGCCACCAGCAACTGGCAGCGCCCCGACAGCTACCTGGGCGAAGACCTGAGCTTTCGCCCCTACTTCAGCGACGCCGCGGACGGCCAGCTGGGCCGCTTCTATGGCGTGGGCACCACCCGCAGCGAGCCCGGCTACTACCTCTCGGCGCCGCTGGGCGATCGCCACAAGCCAAGTGGCGTAGCGGTCGTCAAGGTGGGGCTGGAACCCCTGGAAAACCGCTGGCAGGGCGCCGATACCCAGATGCTGCTGACGGACGAGAACGGCGTGGTGATCCTGGCCTCCGACCCGTCCCTGAAACTGGGCGCGCTCAAGCCGCTGGCCCCCGAGCTGCGCGAGCGGCTGCAACACAACCTGCAATACAACCGCGCCGCGCTCCCGCAGCTGGAACTCACGCCGGTGCGCAAGCTGTCCGACAGCGACGCCCTGGTCCGCCTGCGCAGCGGCCCGCCCATGCTGGCGCAGAACGCCGAACTGGTTGGCACCGACTGGCACCTGACGCTGCTCACCAATACCTCGCAGGCCCGCGTGGCCGCGCTCAGCACCGCCGCGCTTGCCGGCGTGCTCACCGCCTTTCTGTTGCTGCTGGCGGCGGCCTGGAACGTGCGCCGGCGCATCGCCAGCGAGCGCATGGCCGCGCGCGCCGCGCTGGAGGCAGCCAACGGCGAACTGGAGCGCAAGGTGGCGGAGCGCACCGCGGACCTGTCAGCCGCCAACCAGCATCTGCAGGCGGAAATCGCCGAACGCATCCGCGCCGAGGCAACCTTGCGCCAGGCCCAGGATGGCCTGCTGCAGGCCGGCAAGCTGGCCGCGGTAGGCCAGATGTCCACCGGCATCGCCCACGAGCTCAACCAGCCCCTTGCCGCCCTGCGCACGCTCTCGGGCAATACCCAGAAATTCCTCGAGCGCGGCGACAACGCCACCGCGCAGGCCAACCTCGGCACCATCATCGGCTTGGTGGAGCGCATGGGGCGCATCACCGGCGCGCTCAAGTCATTCGCGCGCAAGCCTGGCAATGGCGGCACCGCCGGGCGCCTGGCGCCGCTGGACGATGCGGTGGACAACGCCCTGTTCCTGCTCGATACGCGCCTGCAGGCAGTACGCCCGGCGCTGGTCCGGGAGATCGAGCCGGACCTGATGGTGGCGTGCGATCCCAACCGGCTGGAACAGGTGCTGGTCAACCTGATCGGCAACGCGCTCGACGCGCTGGCCGGCAACCCTGAGCCCCGGCTGGAGCTGCACACCCACCTGGCGGGTGGCAAGCTGCGCCTGACCATCCGCGACAACGGCCCCGGGCTGTCCGAGGAAGCCTTCGCGCGGCTGTTCGAGCCGTTCTTCACCACCAAGCCGGCAGGACAGGGACTGGGCCTGGGCCTGACGCTGTCGGCCGGCATCCTGGACGAGGTCGGCGGCAGCCTGGAGGCCAGCAATCACCCCGACGGCGGCGCGTGCTTCACGCTGGTGCTGCCGCCGGCCAGGCTTGACCCGGAGAGCCGCCATGGCAATTGACCCGAACCACGCCGATTCCCCCGACGCGATCGAACCCGCGCCGCTGACCGTGCTGATCGTCGAAGACGACCCCGACGTGCGCCTGGGTTGCGAGCAGGCACTGCGGCTCGAAGGCATCGCCACGCGTGCCGTGGCGAGCGCCGAAGCCGCCCTGCGCGAGGTCGGCAACCATTTTCCCGGCGTGGTGGTGAGCGACATCCGCCTGCCCGGCATAGACGGCATGGCGTTGCTGCATGAGCTGCGCTCGCGCGACGACGCGCTGCCGGTGGTGATGGTCACGGGCCACGGCGACGTCAGCCTGGCCGTGCAGGCCATGAAGGCCGGCGCCTACCACTTCCTGGAAAAACCATTCTCGCCCGAGCGTCTGGTCGAGGTCGCGCAGCGCGCGCTGGAAAAGCGCCGGCTGGTGCTGGAAGTGGCCGAGCTGCGCAGGAAGCTGGCCGGGCGCGACACCTTGCAGGCGCGCCTGATCGGCCATTCGCCATCCATTGAACGGCTGCGCAAGCTGATCGCCGACCTGGCCGACACCGCGGCCAACGTGCTCATCCACGGCGAGACCGGCACCGGCAAGGAACTGGTCGCCCGCTGCCTGCACGAAGCGAGCTCGCGCCGCGCGCGGCACTTCGTGCCGATCAATTGCGGCGGCCTGCCCGAGCAGCTGTTTGAAAGCGAGATCTTTGGCCACGAGGCCGGCTCGTTTACCGGCGCGGCGCGGCGGCGCATCGGCAAGATCGAGCACGCCGAGGGCGGCACGCTGTTCCTCGACGAGATCGAGAGCATGCCGATGCAGATGCAGATCAAGCTGCTGCGGGTGCTGCAGGAGCGCGTGGTGGAGCGGCTTGGCTCCAATACGCCGGTGCCGGTCAACACCCGCGTGGTCGCGGCCACCAAGGCAGACCTGAAGGCACTCTCAGCGGCCGGCCAGTTCCGCGCCGACCTCTACTACCGGCTCAACGTGGTGACGCTGGAGCTGCCGCCGCTGCGCGAGCGGCGCGAAGACGTGCCGCCGCTGTTCGAGCATTTTGTCGCGCAGGCGGCGCTGCGCTTCGAGCGCGAGGCGCAGCCGGCCACGCCGGCGGAGCTCGCTGCGCTGATGGCCTATCCGTGGCCGGGCAATGTGCGCGAGCTGCGCAACCTGGCCGAGCGCCATGTGCTGGGGCTGGGATGCAATCCCGGACAAGGCACCGCCGAGCCGGCAGCGCTGCCGCTGGCGCAGGCCGTGGAGCAGTTCGAGCGGGCCATGATTGCCGACGCCATGCGCAGGCATGAGGGGAACCTCAGCCGCGCGAGCGAGGCGCTGGGGATTGCCAAAACGACCTTGTTCGACAAGGTCAGGAAATACCGGCTTTGAGATGACCGGCTTTGAGGTTTGCCGGGTGGCGGCGCTAGCTGCCACCGGCTGGACCGCAACGGCTTGAGCACAGCTTGCGTCGAGGCTTTCCTTGCAGCGTAGGCCTGTCGCGCCACCTCCCCGCCCTTCTCCCTTCCTTCCCTCCCTTCCTTCCCGCCCCCCTTCGCTTCCTTCCGCTTCGTTCTTTCCTTGTGTGAGTTGCCGCACCGAAGCGGCGCGCACGCCGCGCCACTATGGTTTCACCCCTTCCCGCGCGCTTTGCACCTTGCCGTGCCTGGCGCGGCCGGTGCGGGACAAAGCCTGGCTTCGGCCGGGTTCGGCGACCGCGGTGCTGGCCCGCACCGTGGCCGCCTCCATGGCTGCCGGGCCTTGCGGCGCATTGAGAAGCCGCCAACGAGCAGGAGCGGAGCGACGATGATCCTTCAAGGAAACGACCCGACTACCGGCGCTTCGTTTTCGCTGGGCAACCGGATTCAGCGCCAGCTCTGGCACTGGGCCTGGCTGTGCCTGTTCCGACCAAGCCCGCGCCCGCTGCATGCTTGGCGCGCGGCGCTGTTGAGGTTGTTCGGAGCGCAATTGGGCCCGCATGTGCATATCTATCCGGGCGTGAAGATCTGGGCGCCGTGGAACCTGCGCGTGGGCAGCCATGCCGGCGTGGCCGATGGCGTCACGCTGTACAACATGGCGCCGATCGACATCGGCGATTTCTGCGTGGTCTCGCAGGGCGCGCACCTGTGCACCGGCACGCACGACTACAACAGCGCCAACTTCCAGCTGGTAGCCCATCCCATCGTGCTTGCGGCGCACGTATGGATCTGCGCCGAAGCCTTTGTCTCACCAGGTGTGACGCTGGCCGAGGGCGCGGTGATCGCGCCGCGCGCGGTGGTGAGCAAAAGCCTGCGCACGCCATGGACCGTCTACGCGGGCATCCCGGCCCGCGCCATCAGCACGAGAGCCAGACATGCCAAGTCTCCAGCCTAGCCAGCCCATGCAAGCGCCGGGCATCTCCGTGCTGATCCTGACCCGCAACGAGGAGCAGGACCTGCCGGGCTGCCTGCAAAGCGTGGCCTGGTCGGACGACATTCACGTGTACGACTCGATGAGCACCGACGCCACGGTGGCGATCGCGCAGCGCTTTGGCGCGCATGTCACGCAGCGCGTCTTCGACAACTGGGCCAGCCACCAGAACTGGGGCCTGCAGCACATCGGCTTTCGCCATCCCTGGGTGTTCTACATCGACGCCGACGAGCGCATGACGCCCGAGCTCGTGGCGCAGGCCCGGGCCGCAGTGCGCGCGGCGCGCGACGAGGTCGCGTTCCGGGTGCAACGGCGCGACTTTTTCCTAGGCACGTGGTTGCGCCATGTACAGACATCTCCCTTCTACCTGCGCTTGTTCCGCCCGGAGCGGATGCGCTATGAGCGCCTGGTAAACCCGGTGTCGATTCCCGACGGCCCGGCCGGCGAGCTGACGGGCTACCTCGATCACTACCCGTTCAGCAAAGGTGTGACCCACTGGATCACCCGCCACAACAACTACAGCGGGCTGGAAGCGATGCAGATCATCGAGAACCGGCGCGGCGAGGCGGCGTTCAGCCTGGCCGAAGCCCTGTTCGCGACGGATTTCCACCGGCGCCGCGCGCACCAGAAGGAGCTGTTCTTCCGCCTGCCGTTGCGCCCCCTCTTCAAGTTCGCGATCCTGTACCTGGGCAAGCGCGGTTTTCTCGATGGACGGGCCGGGCTCACCTACGCCATGCTGCAGTCGATCTACGAGTACTTCATCGTGCTCAAGACGCGCGAACTGGAAAGGTCCATGGCGCTGCCCGCGCCAGATCCCGGGTCCGTGTGCCCGGAAAGCGCGCCGGCGCCCGTGCCCCAATCCCTCCCGATGCCGGGTATGGCTGCGGATGGGGAAGGTGAATTCGGCAACCTGCCAGTCGCATCGGCCAGGCAAACGGTCGCGGTGGCTGGCGGGCGAAATCCCTGACAGCAGGCGAAATTGCTGCCCACATCCTATTTGCCGTTCCTACAGCGAGCGGCCGCGCGGCCATGTGCGCTATACGTTTCGATGGGCTGAGCGCCCGGCAGAAGCACTTCGGATGTATGCAATGTTTGCGATAAATTCCCGCTCACCCGTGTCTGCCAAAACGCGGCAATATGCGTTTAAACCCAGAAGTGGGAGCGTTCAGTGCGATTTCGAAATATTTGGCATGCTGTCTGGTTGCTTATGTTCGATACCGCATATGATTCGAGGCTGGCATTCTTCCGTTGGGAGAATCAGGCACCAGTGACATAGATCATGCCGTTGCAAGACTGTGGGAGCACCTTCGCTCCCGCCGCCCCCGATGCGAGGGCAGGTTACGCAAGAGGCCTAATGGTGCCAGCATGCAACCGTCTTCATGACTCGCGTAGCCTTGCATTGCCAAGCCCCAAACCAGCGCGGAAGGCTCGCGCTGTCACTGCTGTTTCTCTCGCAGTGCGGTGTATTTAGTTAACGGGTGAACGGATGAAACTGGATTCAGAACTGGCTGAAAAGCCTTACTACAGTACGCGTACCGCCGCGAAGCTGCTCAATGTTTCGTTAGGCACAGTACAGAAGATGGTGGAGCGTGGCGAACTCGGGGCCTGGAAAACCAACGGCGGCCACCGGCGCATACATAAGGAGACCGTGCATCGCCTGCTGGCCACGCGCGTGGGGCAGGAACTTCCGTCAGTGCATGAACTCGACCTGGTGGTGTTTCACCCGAACCACCAGGAAGCTCAACGCATCCACGCGCAATTGGGCAAATGGGGCTTGCCCCTGAAAAGCGTGGTGGTGGAGGACGTGGTGGATACCATCATTACTTCGGTCAGCTCGCACCCACGAGTGGTGCTGTACTACGTGGAAGAACTCACTGACGCCGAGTCGGCCACCATCGAGAAGCTGCAGAACTTCTTTGCACGCCAGAACGTCATCTTCGCCGTGATCACCAACCGCCAGGCCTATGACGGTGTGGCCGATGCACTGCAGCAATGGGGCATCATGGTGTTCCTGAAAACGCCCTCGCTGGAGGAAGTCAAAGGCTTCCTGCGCGCGCAGCTGATGATGACCCGGGGTGCGGCCGGCTGATCAGCCGGCACATCGCCAGGATCCTGTCCAGGACCCTTCACCGGCAGCTATCTGCCCGGCCGCCACCCGGCCGCCCGGCTTGCCTTGCCCGTTACCCGTGGGCGTGGCACTCGCTATAAACCGCACACCACAACGCCGCAGTCTCGTAACCCGCACGACTGCGGCGTTGTGGCATGAGCCGCTGCGTCAGGCCAGCGCCGCCAGCGGCTCACGCACGGGCTGCGGCGCCCCGGCGTCCATCATCCAGCCATAGAGATTGCGGGGATCGGGCGGCGTCGCCACCAGTTCCACGTGACTGCCCCGATGCTGGGCGTGGGCCGCGGCATGGAGCCAGCGCAGCGCGGAGTAATCCTCCAGTGCAAATCCCACCGAATCGAACACCGTCACCTGCCCTGTTTCGGTGCGCCCGGCCACCCGGCCGGACAAGATCTCCCACAACTCCGTCACCGGCGTATCCGCTGGCAATTGCTGGATCTCGCCTTCGATGCGGGTCTGCGGCGCGTACTCGACCACAATGCGCGCCTGGCGCAGGATCTGCGGATGCAGTTCGGTCTTGCCCGGGCAATCGCCGCCGACCGCATTGATATGCACCCCGGGCGCGACCAGGTCAGGCGTGAGGATGGTGGCCCGCGTCTTGTCGGCGGTGATGGTGCTGATGATGTCGGCACCCTGCACAGCTGTGCGCACGGAGTCCACCGCCGCCACCTTCAGCCCCGGCACGCCTTGCAGGTTGCGCGCGAGCCGCGCCGTCGCGGCGGGATCGATGTCGTACGCGCGGATCTCCCGGATGCCCACCATGGCATGGAAGGCCAGTGCCTGGAACTCCGCCTGCGCGCCGTTGCCAATCAGCGCCAGCGTCGCGGCGCCGGGCCGCGCCATCACCTGCGCGGCCAACGCCGACGTGGCGGCGGTGCGCAACGCGGTGGCCAGCGTGAGGTCGCACAGCAGCAGCGGGAAGCCGCTCGCCACTTCCGCCAGCACGCCAAACGCCATCACCGTTGGCATGGCGTTCTGCGCATTGCGGGGATGGCCGTTGACGTACTTGAACGCATATTGCACGGCGTCGCTCACCGGCATCAGCTCGATCACCCCGTCGACGGAGTGCGTCGCCAGCCGCGCGGATTTGTCGAATGCTTCCCAGCGCACAAAATCCTGGCGAATGTGATGCGCCATCTGCGCGATGGTGTTGGCGACGCCCGTGGCGCGCACCAGCGCCGCCACATCGGCGGCGTCCAGAAAGCGGGTCATGGCGATCTCCTTCATGGTGTTCTCCCTTGCTGGCTCGGTATTGGTGTTTGCTCGCCCTTCGCGCTCACGCCGCCACCGCGGCGCCATCGGCCGCGGCGCTCGCCCGGGCCGGCCCGCTGGTACGGTCCAGGCGCAGTGTCATGCAGTAGGCGCCGCCGCCGGACAGCATGTACGGCGATAGGTCCACCTCGCGCAGCTGGTAGCCGCGCTGGCCCAGTTCGGCGCGCAGGTGCGGCGTGGTGCGCGTCATCACCACCTGGTCATGCAGGTTGACCGCATTGACGCTGAAGTGGCGCAGGTCGTCCTCGCTCGCTTCGATGCGCAGGCTGGCCGGCACGCGCTCGCGCAAGATGCGCAGGGCGTCCTGCGTAAAGGCGGGCGGGTAGTAGAGAATCTCGCCGCCGGACAGCGGACAGAAGCACACGTCGAGGTGATAGCTCTGCGCCGTGGCAAGCTCCAGCGCGACAACCTCGCGGCCGAAATGGCTCGCCATGGCATCGGCCGCGGCGCGCGAGGAGCGCGGGCCAAAGCCGGCCCAGAAATGGCCGCGCACGGCATCCCAGATGCAGTCGCCAGCGCCTTCCTGGTAGCAGCCTTCGGGCAGCAGGCTGACGGAGTCGATCAGGCCGCGCTCGCGCAGGCCCTCGAAGATCCGCGCAAAGGGCGCTTCCTCGCCGGCCCGCTGGGGATAGCGAAAGCGCGCCAGCACGGCGTGGCCGTCCAGCACCACGGCGGCATTGGCGGGGAACACCATGTCGGGCAAGCCGGGCGCGCCGGGCGCGATTTCCACCGTGAAGCCGGCCGCCTGCAGGGCCGCGTGCAGGGATTCGAAGGATGCCACCGCATTGCGATGCATGCCGCGCGGGTCGCTAGCCCAGAGGCCGGGGTCCATCCACGGGTTGATGCTGTACGACACATCGTAGTGAGTGGGCTCGACAAGCAAGATGGTGGGCTGGTGGATCACGCTGGCTCCTTTGGGTGATGGGTGACGGGGGGTCGTCAGTCAATGCCTTGGAATGCCTGCATTCTGATGTACTGCCGCGCCAACCAAAAGCCAGCAAATTGCGCAATTTGCCTATGCCACAATGCAAAACGCCAGCTAAAATTGGCAAATCGCCAGCCGCGAAGATCGTGCCGGCAAAGGCACCCCCTCGCCTCCCACGGGAACCACCATGGACGACACCGACCGCCAGTTGCTGGCCCTGCTGCGCGACAACGCGCGCACGCCGGCCACCGCCCTGGCCAAGGCGCTGCGCGTCTCGCGCGCCACCGTGCAGAACCGCATCGACAAGCTGGAAAAGGAAGGCCTGATCGTGGGCTACACGGTGCGGCTAAAGCCTGAAGCCGAGGCGCACCGCATCCGTGCCTGGATGACCATCGCGGTGGAAGGCAACAAGGCGCGCGCGGTGCTGCAGGCGCTGCGCGGCGAACCCAATGTGCAAGCCATGCACACCACCAATGGGCGCTGGGACATCATCGCCGAGCTGCGCGCGGATTCGCTGGAAGCATTCGACCGCACACTGGACCGCATCCGGCTGATCGATGGCATCGCCGCCACGGAAACCAGCATCCTGCTGTCGAGCTACAAGCTTTAGAGGCGACGCGAGCGCGCTTACGCCGCGGCAGTGCCGCGCAGCCGTTCCCGCCGGGTTTCCTCGTGCAGCACCTGCCCGCTGGGGCGCAGCAGGTCGCGCAGCGAAACCACGCCCACCAGCCGCATGGAATCCAGGTCGGCCACCACCGGCAGCCGGCTGACACCGAGCTCCGCCATGCGGCCCGCTGCAACGCGCGCGGTCTGCGCCGGCAGCAGCACCTGGTGCGGCTGCAGCGGCGCCATCAGCGCGCGGCCGGCCTCCATTGATGCCTCCCGCCCGCGCAGCGCGTTGCGCTCCAGCATGCCGACCACGCGCGCCGCGCACACGACCGGATAGCCGCGATGCGGTGCGTGCTCGCCAAAGTGGCTGGCCCACAAGACGTGTACCGGCTGCTCGCCATCCACGCTGACCACTGCCGTCGTCATCAAATCCGCCACGTGCTGGCGCTCCAGAGGATCCACGCCATACTCGCGATAGATATGCAGGCCCCGGCGTGCGATCTTCTCGGTCATGATCGAGCGCTTCATGGTCAGCACCGTGAAGCCATGCGCCATCGCCACGGTCAGCAGCAGCGGCAGCAGGGCATTGCTGTCATGCGTCAGGCCAAAAGCGAAGACGATGGCGGTCAGCGGCGCGCCCAGCACGCTGCCCAGCACGCCCGCCATGCACACCAGCGCCCACAACGGCGCAGAGGCGCCGGGCAGCCACGGCGCCAGCGCCACGCCAAGGCCCGCGCCCAGCATCAGCAGCGGGGCCAGCACGCCACCCGACGTGCCGGACCCCAGCGCTGCCACCCAGATGATGGCCTTGACCGTCAGCAGCGCCAGCACCACGCCGATCGCCATGCGGTTGTGCAACAGGTCCGCGATCACGTCATAGCCCACGCCCAGCGCGCGCGGCTCGAAGTACCCGCCAATGCCGACCACCAGCCCGCCGATCGCCGGCCACCACATCCAGTGCAGCTTGAGCTTGGAGAACTGGTCCTCGGTGCGATAGAGCGCCAGCGTCAGCGCGGCGCCCAGCACGCCGCAAAGCAGCCCGGCAACCACGCACGAGCCCAGCGCCATGGTGCTGGCCGGCGCGGTGTGCAGCGCAAACAAGGGGCCAGGCTCGAACACCATCGTGCGAAGGAAGCCGGCAACGGCGCAAGCCAGCGCCACCGGCAGCAGGCTGCGCGGGCGCAGCTCGAACAGCAACAGTTCCACGGCCAGCAGCACCGCCGCCACCGGCGTGCCGAAGATCGCCGTCATGCCGGCGCAGGCGCCCGCCACCAGCAGCGTCTTGCGCTCGGCCGCGGTGAGATGCAGGTACTGCGCGAGCAGCGAGGCGATCGAGCCGCCGGTCATGATGATCGGCCCCTCCGCGCCAAACGGCCCGCCGCTGCCGATCACGATGCCGGAGGACAGCGGCTTGAGCACGGCCACCCGGGGCGACATCTTGCTCTTGCCGAACAGCACGGCCTCGATGGCCTCGGGGATGCCGTGGCCACGGATCTTGTCGCTGCCGTAACGCGCCATCAGGCCCACCAGCAGGCCGCCGACCGCCGGCACCACGATGACCCATGCCCCCAGCGCGTGCTGCGCCGGCGAGCGATCCGCCAGCGACAGGGTCTGATAGAAGAACAGATTGGTGAAGAACCGGATCAGGTTCAGCAGCAGCACGGCAGCCGCCGTGCTGATAGCCCCGATGAGGGGCGCCAGCGCTGCCAGCAGGAGCAGCCGGCGGTCGACGGCGTAGTCGCGTTTTTCGAAGTGCATGGCCAGGATCGGGAAGCAGGCGGAGAAGGGGGCGCGGATCGCGGGCGGATCCCGCTGCGCGAAAAACGAAATGTATCACGTCATGATATATTTGCGCACTGGATTTCCGGAGCACGATGCCAAGGCGATCCAGGTGCGCCATTGCGCGCATTCGCCCGCACAACCCAAAGAAAAAAGACCCATGCCGCCATCCCAGGCCCCCTCCTTAGCCGACTTCCCGCCAGCGCGGGCACGTGCGTGGCTGCGCGCGTTTGCCCCCACGCCCATCGCCGCCGGCCGCCGCGAACGCGTCAAGAGCTGCCTGGGCGCGCTGGTCGGCCTGCTGCTTACCGAATGGATCAGCCGTCACCTGCTGGGTGGCTTCAACCCCTGGTTCATCGCCCCGATGGGTGCCTCCGCGGTGCTGCTGTTCGCCGTGCCCGCGAGCCCGCTGGCGCAGCCCTGGTCCATCATCGGCGGCAACCTGGTGGCCGCGCTGATCGGCGTGGCCTGCGCACGCTGGATCCCCGAGCCTGGGCTGGCCGCCTCGGTGGCCGTGGCGCTGGCCATCGTCGCCATGTTCCAGTTGCGCTGCGTGCACCCGCCCAGCGGCGCGGTGGCGATTACCGCGGTGTTCGGCGGCCACGCCGTGACACAGCTTGGCTTTGGCTTCGTGGTGATGCCGGTCGCGGTCAACTCGATGTTGCTGCTGCTGGTGGCGCTGCTGTTCAACAACCTGATGCGCCGGCGCTATCCGCACCGCCCCGTCGAACACGCCAACCCGCACCGCACCGCCGATCCATTGCCGAGCGAGCGGGTGGGGTTCAACCGCAGCGATCTGGACGAAGTGCTCAAGGCGCGCGGCGAGTTCCTGGACATCGAGGAAGACGACCTGGAAGACATCCTGGTGGCCGCGCAGTTGCGGGCGTATCGCCGGCACTTTGGCGATGTGCGGTGCGTGGACATCATGTCGCGGGACGTGGTGACGGTGCAGCCCGGGCAGAGTGCCCTGGAGGCGCGCGCCCTGCTGTTCAAGCATGGGATCCAGGCACTGCCGGTGGTGGACGCGCAGCGGCGGCTGCTTGGCATGCTTGGGTTGGCGGATCTTCTTGCCGCGCGCAATGGCGCCGAGGGGCAGGTCCGTGCGGGAACTGCCAAGGACCTGATGCACACCAGCATGGCTACGGCCCGGGCGGAGCAACCCATGGTGGAGCTGGCGCGGGCGTTTTCCAATGGCGGCCTGCATCAGGTGCCGGTGGTGGATGCCCAGCGGCGGCTGCTGGGCATTGTCACGCAATCGGACCTGATCGCCGCGCTGCTCGAACAAGGCCCGCCGCCAAAAGTAGAACCCACCGCGCAGCCGGCAGGCTGACCCGCGCGGGCGCTAGCGGCTCGCCTGCAACCCGCCCGCCGCCGCCATGGCGTGTGCATCGGCACGCGCCATGCCATTGAACAACAGGTTCAATACCACCGACATCACGCAAGCCAGCAGGATGCTGCTGTGCATGATGGGCTGCAGCCAGCCCGGCAACTGATTGAACAGCGTGCCCGAGAACGTGGGCAGCAGCGAAATGGCCAGGGTGGCGGCAACGATATACACGTTGTGCCGCGTGCCCTCGAAATCCACCCGCGCCAGCGTGCGCACGCCCGCCGAGGTCACCACCCCGAACATGAACAGCCCTGCCCCGCCCAGCGCAGGCAGAGGGATGGAAGCGACGACCGTGGCCAGCTTGGGAAACAAGCCCAGCGCGCACAGGATCACGCCCGCCGCCACCACGACCCAGCGGCTCTTGACGCCCGTCACCACCAGCAGGCCGATGTTCTGGCTGTAGATGGTGTAGGGAAAGCCATTGAGCGCCCCGCCGATCACGCTGGCCAGCCCGTTGGCCCGCAGGCCATCCGTCATTTCGCCCGCACTCAGCGGCTTGTTCACGACATCGCCGATCGCCAGGAACAAACCCATCGACTCGATCATGATGATGATCATCACCACCACGATCGTCAGCGTGGCCACCACGTCGAACACCGGCCAGCCGAAATAGAAGGGATGGATCACGTCGACCATCGGCGCCTCGGCCACGCCATGGAAGTCCACCATGCCAAAGGGGATCGCCGCCAGCATGCCGGCCGCCAGCGCCAGCAGCACGGAGACATTGGACCAGAAGCCCTTGAGCCACTTGTTGATGACCAGGATCAGCGCGAACACGAAGCCCGCCAGTGCCAGGTGATGCGGCGCGCCGAAATCCGGCGCGCCGCGCCCGCCGCCCACCCAGTTCACGCCGACCGGAAACAGCGACAGCCCCACCACCATCACGATGGACCCGCCAACGATGGGCGGAAAGAAGCGCAGCAGCTTGCCGAACACCGGCGCCAGCAGCATGGTGATGACGCCGCCCGCCATCACCGCACCGACCACGGCCGGCAAGCCAAGCGCAGGATTGGTGGCGATGACGAGGATCGGCGGGATGGCACTGAAGGCCACGCCCTGCATCACCGGCATGCGCACGCCGAAGCGCCAGACGCCCGCGGCCTGCAGGATGGTGGCGATGCCACAGGTGAAGAGGTCGGCATTGATCAGGACCGCCACCGCCTCCTTGGGCAGCTTGAGCGCGCTGGCGATGATCATCGGCACCGCAATGGCGCCGACGTACATTACCAGCACGTGCTGCAAGCCCAGTATCACCAGCGGCCCGGGGGCGAGCACCTGGTCAACTGCGGCCGGCCTGTCGCCGGTCAGGTCTTGGGTGTTCATGGGGTTGTCTCCTCTTGTGCCGTTACGTGCGATGACGCGACATCTCTGGGAATACGGGCGCGCAAAAAAGAAAGCCCCGGAACCTGACTAGCGCCCAGCAGGCGCCGGGGCAAGATCAAGCAAGCATTACAGGTGCACCTCCTTCTCGCCGTGCGCCTGCAGCAGCGCCATCAGCTTCTTGCGCATCACCAGCCCGGGCTTGTCGGACGGCATGTGGAACTCCATGCGCCGCGTGGTATCGATGGGCGCGTCGTAATCCGTGGCTTCCAGGATCTCCTTGTCCTCGCGCGTGACCGCATGGTCGAACTTGACCAGTTCCTCGGCCGGCGCCTGCTGCTCCGTGTCGTTGCGGTATAGCCACTGGACCATCATCGTGCTCTTGTCGTCGATGGGCGTGGCACAGTTCACGATGGTGTGCACCAGGCCATTCGGATAGGTGCAGCCGAAGCGGCGCGAGAACGGCATGTACCAGTTGTCGTGCAGGTGGCGGATGGTCTCCGGCTCCTTGCTGCCGGTAAGCAGCCAGCTATCGGGCGGGTTCATGATCGGCACCGAGCGGCGCGACTCGAAACCCCACGCGTTCTCGATGATCTCGATGTCTGCCGGCTTCGGGCTGGCGAACTTGCCGAAGGTGTTCTTGTGCACGAAGCTGAAGTGCGCGTTGTCGAACGAGTTCTCCATGAAGCGCAGGCCGCTGCATGCCCAGCGCTCGTAGAACTGCGGGATGCGGCGCAGCGACGGATCGTTGCCTTCGGGGATGTCCGGGATGTCGGTCAGCGGGTCTTCCAGCGCCACCCACACGTAGCCATAGCGCAGCTTGCAGTGGTAGTTCGCCACCCGTGCGTTGGCGGGGATCATGTTCTGCGGCATCTGCGGAATGCGCACGCACTTGCCGCTGCAGTCGTAGGACCAGCCGTGATAGCCGCAGCACAGCAGGCCATCTGAATCCACATAGCCCTTGGAGAGCTTGGCGGTGCGGTGGCAGCAGCGGTCGCGCACGGCCGCGGGCGTGCCATCGGCGCCGCGCCAGATCACGATGTCCTCGCCCAGCAGCGTGAACGGCTGCGGGCCAAGGTCGAGCCTGGATTCGGGAATGACCGCGTACCAGAAGCGCCGCAGGACCGGTTGTTGAGTGACAAGCATTGGGAAGTCTCCTCTCGTATTGTCGAGTGTGGGTTGTGCCGGCGTGCAGGCGTGCGGCGCGTTGCGTTCTTGTTTCAGCCTGGTGCGGCTGGTGCGGCTTGCACCGGCAGCCAGTCGCTGATCTGTTTGGCAAGCGCGCCCTTTTGCGCCACGGCCTTGCCCAGCAGCGCGAATCCGGTCAGGCCGCCTTGCGTATCGCGGCACAACGCGCGCAGGCCCGCGCCGGCTTCCCCGGCCGCCGCCTGGGACTCGATCTCCCAGTTGCCCGCGCCGGCCAGCGCGGGCGACACCACGGCCGGCAGCACGGGCGTTTTCACCACCACCGGCATGGCGGCATAGCGCAGCGGCGTCGGCGTGCCGGCCAGCGTGCGGGCCAATGCGCGCGCAGCCTGCATCAGCGGCATCACGTAAGGCAGCACCAGGCTGTCGACCTCGGCGCAGTCGCCCAGCGCGTAGACCGACGGCGCGCTGGTGCGCAGCAGGCGGTCCACCACGATGCCGCGCGCAGTGGCAATGCCGCCGTCCTGCGCCAGCGCCACGCGCGGCAGCAACCCGGTGGCGGACAGCACCACGTCGGCGGCGATCTGCGCGCCGCTGGCCAGTTGCACCGCG
This sequence comes from Cupriavidus basilensis, assembly GCF_000832305.1. Lineage (NCBI taxonomy): Bacteria > Pseudomonadati > Pseudomonadota > Betaproteobacteria > Burkholderiales > Burkholderiaceae > Cupriavidus > Cupriavidus basilensis. The sequence continues at coordinate 865,736 of NZ_CP010536.1, read as the reverse complement.
AGCGCGCCATCGCGGCGATGCACCGCGACCGGCATCTCGCCAAGGTGCAGCCGCGCGCCTAGGCCGCGCAGCGCGCCGGCCATCAACTCGCCTGCCTCGCCCGGCAGCAGCCGGCCGAGCGGCCACGCGGCGGGATCAACCAGCTCGACGTCGAAGCCACCGGCGTGCAGGTCGTTGGCGAACTCGCAGCCGATCAGGCCCGCGCCGAGGATGGCCACGCGCCGCTTGCCTTGCAGCGAGGCGTGAAAGCGCGTGTAGTCCGCAAGATCGTTGACGGTCTGCACGGCATCGGCCCCATCGCCTTGCAAGCCCGGCGCACGCGCTTGCGCGCCCAGCGCCAGCACCAGTTTTCCGTAGCGCAGCGCTTGCCCGTCGACCAGCACGGTGCCGGCGGCGGTATCGATGGCCGATGCGTCGGCATGCGTCATCACGCGCGCGTTGAGCTGCGCGGCCATCGTCGGCGCGCTGGCGATGGCCAGTGCGGCGGGTGCCTTGTTGCCGGCCAGCGCATTGGACAGCATCGGCTTGGAGTACGACTCGCCGCCGTCGCGCGTGACGATGACCAGCGGCGTCGCGCTGTCGAGCTTGCGGAACTCGCGCGCCAGCGTGTAGCCTGCCAGGCCGGTGCCGAGGATGACCAGCGGCAGCGCTGGCTGCGTCTTCGCGGTGATGGCGTCGTTGGCGTCGTTGGCGTCGTTCGCGTCGTTCGTCATGGCTCAGGCCACCACTTCCATCTCGAACTCGGCCTTGCTCACGCCGCAGTCCGGGCACAGCCATTCGTCAGGGATATCCTCCCAGCGCGTGCCGGCGGGAAAACCGTGTTCGGGCATGCCGAGCGCTTCGTCGTATTCAAAGCCGCATACCATGCACTTCCATTTCGTCGCTGTCGTCATGGCGAGTCCTTTCATCGGGTTCGGGTTGTTACGTGTTTGCGTGCCGGCCGGATGGCTAGACACTGGCCTGCGCCAGCGCAAATGGCGTGGCGCGCAGGCGCTTGCCGGTGGCCGCAAAGATGGCGTTGCCGATCGCCGGCACCACCGGCGGGTTGGACAGTTCGCCGACGCCGCCGGGCTGCCTGCCGGAGGGCGGCATCACCACGATCTCCAGCGCCGGGGCGTCGCTCATGCGCACCACCGGGTAGTCGTGGAAGTTGCTTTGCTTCACGCCGCCGTTCTCGATATGCACCGCATTCATCAGCGCGGTGGACATGCCCCAGTAGATGCCGCCAGCCAGTTGCTGGCGCACCGAGCCGGGATCGACGGCAAGCCCGCAGTCCACGACGCAGGTGATCTTGTGCACGGTGATGGCGCCGTTCCTGACGCTGACATCGGCCACGATGGCGATATAGCTCTTGTAGCCTTCGTAGGTGGCCACGCCCAGGCCACGGCCATTGCCGCCCTTGCCCGGCTTCGCGCCGGCTTTCCAGCCCGCCAGTGCGGCGGCGCGGTCAAGCACCGCCACATGCTCGGGCTTGCCATGCAGCAGCTTTCTGCGCAATGCCACCGGGTCCTGCGCGCTGGCATGCGCGGCTTCGTCGATCAGGCTTTCGATGGCGAAGATATTCGGCACGTAGCTCACCGCGCGCCACCACCACACCGGCAAGCCCGGCTCGTGGCGCACCCAGGCGAGGTCGAGCGCGGGCACCTGGTAGTAGAAATCGTCGCGCATGCCCTCGGTGCAGCTTGGATCGACCGGCACCTTGGCCAGGAAGCCGGGATCGTCGGGCTCCTTGATCGACGGCACCACGGCGCGCAGGCTGAAGGCCTGCACATTGCCGGCCGCGTCCAGCGCGGCGCGCGCCTTGTGCACGCTGGCGCTCTGGTAATAGAGCGCGTGCATGTCGTCTTCGCGGCTGTAGAGCAGCTTGACGGGGCGGCCCATGCGCTTGGCGATATAGGTCGCTTCCAGGATGATGTGCAGCCCTTCGCGGGCGCCGAAGCTGCCGCCGGCTTCGGTCAGATGGATCTTCACGTTGTCGCGCGAGACGCCGGCAATGGTCTCGGCCGCCTGCGCGCAGCGCGAGGGCACCTGCACGCCGCCCCAGTACTCCACCGCATCCGGCCGCACCCACGCCACGATGCTGAGCGGCTCCATCTGCGCATGCGCCTTGTAGGGCATGGTGTAGACCGCTTCCACCACCTTGGCCGCGCCCTGGAAGGCGGCATCGGCATCGCCCTTGACCTTGGACTTCTTGCCAGGCTCGTCCACGCGCGCGGCCATGGCGCGGATGGCGGCCTGGGCGCTGAAGTCCTTCATCGCGCTGTCGCCCCACACCACCTTGAGCGCCTGGCGCGCGCGCTGCGCGGCCCAGAAATGATCGGCCACGATGGCCACGCCGGGCTGGCTGGCGCCATTGATGGGGCGCGCGGCCGGCGCGTCGGGGCGGAAATGCGCGATCGTTTCCGGGATTTCGGTGGCGAACACATCGCGCACGCCGGGCAACGCCTTGACCTCGGCGGCGTTGAACGACACCACCCGCGCGTTGACCACCGGCGCGTGCACCACGATGGCGCTCAGCATGTCCGGCAGCTTGATGTCGATGGCGTAGCGCGCGCGGCCGGTGAGCTTGTCGGCCACGCGGTAGCTGCTGCGCTCCTTGCCGATCAGCACGAACTCGTCTGGCCGCTTGAGCGTGACCTCCAACGGTACCGGCAGGCGTGCCGCGCCTTCGGCCAGCTCGCCGTAGGTCAGGCGCTGTCCGCTGGCCACGTGGATCACGGCGCCAGCGGCCGTCTTGCAGGCCGCCGGCTCGACCGCCCAGCGCTGCGCCGCGCACGCCACCAGCATGGCGCGCGCGGCGGCGCCCGCGCGGCGCAGCGTGTTCCACTCCAGCGCCACGCTGGTGCTGCCGCCGGTGGCGTGCATGCCCCACAGCGGATGCAGGTAGGCCTTGGCAAGCGGATCGTCGGGCTGGATCACCTGTACGGTGGCCCAGTCGGCATCCAGCTCCTCGGCCAGCATCAGGCCCAGCGCGTTCTTCACGCCGGTGCCGCTGTCGTATTTGTGGACCACCAGCAGCACGCGGTTGTCGGGGGTGACGCGGACCCAGGCATTGGGCGCGAAGTTGCCGGCCGCGCTATCGGTGATGGGCGCGGCAGCCGCGTTGCGGATGAACTGGCCTGCGCTGCCGATCTCCAGCAGCAGGCCGCCGGCGAGCGCCGCGCCGGCTTGCAAGAAGCGGCGGCGCCCGCCGCTGGCCGGGGTGGCATCGATAAGGTTGAGCTCGCGCGTCATGCTGGCTTGCCTCCACGCAGTTCGGCGGCGGCGCGATGGATCGCGCGGCGGATGCGGTCGTAGGTGCCGCAGCGGCAGATGTTGCCGGCCATGGCGGCGTCGATATCGCTGTCGGTGGGATTGCGCTTGCTGGCCAGCAGCGCGGCGGCCGACATCAGCTGGCCGGACTGGCAGTAGCCGCATTGCGGCACGTCTTCGGCTTGCCAGGCTTTCTGCACCGCGTGCAGCGCATCGGGCTGGCCCAAACCCTCGATGGTGGTGACCCGCTTGCCGGCCACGGTGGACACCGGCGTCTGGCAGGCCCGCACCGGGGCGCCATCCACATGCACCGTGCAGGCGCCGCACAGGCCCATGCCGCAGCCGTACTTGGTGCCGGTGAGATCGAGCTCGTCGCGCAGCACCCACAGCAAGGGGGTGTCGCCGGGAGCTTGCACGGCGCGCAGGGCGCCGTTGACGTTGATGGGGGTCATGGTTTTTTCTCCTTGCTCCGCCGTTTGTCAGTGCTTGGCGCTGCTTGGCGCTGCTTGGCGCTGCTGATTGCTGTCTTCGGGGGCTGGCGGGCCGTGTTGAAGCAAAGACTAGCTGCGCCAAATCCATATGTGAAATATGATTTAAGAATCTTTTCCATACGACATCGATATGGATATCCGCCAGCTCCGCTATTTCATCGCCGTCGCCGAGGAGGGCAACTTCAGCCGTGCCGCCGAGCGCCTGCATATATCCCAGCCGCCACTGAGCCAGCAGATCAAGTCGCTGGAGGCGTCCCTTGGGGTCATCCTGTTCGAGCGTGGCCGCCTGGGCGCGCGCCTGACCCGGGCGGGCGAGGCGCTGCTGACGCGGGCGCGCGACATCGTGGCCGACCTGGACTCGACCCGGAAAATGGTGCTGCGCGTGGCCGACGGGCTGGAGGGCTACCTGCGCATCGGCATCATCAATTCCGTGATGTACGGCCCCCTGCCCCGTACCATGCGGCTGTTCCAGGAACGCAACCCGGCGGTGGAGTGGACCCTGCACGAGATGCTCCCCGACCAGCAGGGCGAGGCGCTGGTGCGTGGCCAGATCGACGTCGGCTTTGCGTCCAGCGCTACCGGGCGCGAGGAACTGCGGTCGATCCGCGTCTACCCGCAGCCGCTGATGGCCGCGGTGCCGGCAAGCCATCCGTTGGCGGCAAGCGGCCGGATCCGGCTGAAGGCGCTGGCGGCGGAACCATTTGTGCTGCTTAATACCCAAAGCCCGGTGATCCGCAGCTTGCTGGCCGCCTGCGTGCGCAATGGCTTCCACCCGCGCGTGCTGCACGAGTCGGTGGATCCGCAGACGGTGCTCAGCCTGGTGGGCGCCGGCGTTGGGGTCAGCGCGCTGCCGCGCTCGCTGTCGGGCGCGCCGCGCGAGGATGTCGCCTTCCTCACGCTGGACGAGCCGGGGCTGGCCGCCGACCTTTATGCCACCGTGCGGCGCGACCATGGCCTGCCCGCGCTGGACCGCTTTCTCACGCTGCTGGAAGATGTCACCGAGGTATGGCATCGTGAGACGTTTGGGGAAGGCCTGCGTAGCACGTAGCGCGCCGGGCATCCCGCAATGCAACATGGCTGCCCCCGCGATGCCGCCCGTCTCCGGCGGGCTACGGGTTTTCCTATATATTGTTGCCGTTTACGTCACACCGGCAGCCCAGGAGAAGCACCCGATGAATTCCGGCCAACTGATTGAAAAACTCGCCGCCATCTTTGCACTGATCGTGCTGATCGGCGGCTCGTTGCTGGTGCTCGCGCCCTTTACCACCGCGCTGTTGTGGGGCGCCATCCTCGCCTTCAGCTCGTGGTACCCCTATACGGTGCTGTCGCGCTGGATGGGCAACCGGCGCAGCCTGGCGGCCCTGATCTGCGTGCTGCTGGCCGCGGTCATCGTGCTCGGCCCCTTTGTCTATGCCGGCGCCAGCGTCTCCGCGCACATCGACGAGCTGTCCGGCCTGGTCGACCAGTTCTTCGATCACGGCGCGCCCGCGCTGCCCGGGTGGCTGACCGGCCTGCCTTATGCGGGCGGCTACCTGCAAAGCTCCTGGGACAAGGTGATCCATGCCGACTCGGAGATGGTCGCCAACCTGCGCAAGCTGATCGCGCCCGTGGGCCATGCGGTGCTGGGCGCCGGGCTGTCGATCGGCGCCGGACTGGGCCAGCTGGCGCTGTCGATCGTGCTGGCGTTCTTCTTCTATACCGGCGGCGAGTTCGCGGTGGCGTGGCTGCGCGCGGGCATGCGCCGCATCGCCGGCGAGCGCGCCGACCACCTGCTGGCGCTGGCCGGCAACACCGTCAAGGGCGTGGTCTACGGCGTGCTGGGCACGGCCTTCGTGCAGGCGTTGCTGGCCGGCATCGGCTTCTGGATCGCCGGCGTGCCCGGCGCCGCCATCCTTGGCTTCATTACCTTCTTCCTGTCCGTGATCCCGGTCGGCCCGCCGCTGGTGTGGATTCCCGCCGCGCTCTGGCTTTACCACACCGGCTCGCTCGGCTGGGCCATCTTCATGGTGGTGTGGGGCGTGGGCGTGGTCAGCATGGCCGACAACGTCATCAAGCCGCTCCTCATCAGCAAAGGCACCGACATGCCGCTGATCTGGGTGATGCTGGGCGTGTTCGGCGGCGCGCTGGCCTTTGGCTTTCTCGGCGTCTTTATCGGCCCGACGCTGCTGGCGGTGGCCTACGCGCTGCTGCGCGACTGGACCATCGGCTCGCAGCACCTGACCGACCCGCCGCCCGCGCTGGCGCAAGGCAAGCCCATCACCACCGCCGAGGACGTGGCGGGTTCCGGCAAGGCATGAGCGAAACCAGCCGTCCCGAACCGCAGCCATTGGCAGCGCCGCCCACCCAGGCCGAGCTGGCCCGGCTGGTGGCCTGCGAGTACTGCGATGCGGTCTACCAGCGCGCCGAGCTGGAGCCGGGCGAGCGCGCGCTGTGCCTGCGCTGCGGCGGCCAGCTCTACCGCGACAGCGCGCGGGCCTATGCGCGGCTGCTGCCGTTGGTCATTACCGCGCTGATCCTGTTCCTGGTGTCCAACGCCTATCCCATCGTCGAGATGGATCTCAAGGGCGTGCGCACCGAAACCACGCTGTGGGGCGCGGTGCAGGCGCTCTACGCGGACAACATGACGCTGGTGGCCGTGCTGGTGTTCGCCACCACCATCCTGTTTCCCTTGTCCGAGATGCTGATGATGCTTTACCTGCTGGTGCCGATGGCGCGCCACCGGATGCCGCCGGGCTTCGAGCGCATCGTGCGCGGCATCCAGCAAACCCGGCCGTGGGGCATGATCGAAGTCTTCATGATTGGCGTGCTGGTCACGCTGGTCAAGCTCTCGACCATGGCGCGGGTGCTGCCGGGCGTGGCGCTGTGGTCGTTCGCCGCGCTGGTGATCGTGCTCGCCGCGATGCTGTCGTTCGATCCGCGCGATCTGTGGCAGCACCTGGACGAGGAGCCGCCCCGATGAGCGCCCCGCCCCCCAAGCCCCCGGTGGGCGCCACCGCGCTGGCGCGCTCGCGCCGCCTGGCCGCCGATGTGGTGGCGGAGCTGACCGACGACGACGAAACCAGGCCGCTGCCGCAGGTGCCTACCGCCACGTCGATGGGCCTGGTGTCCTGCCACGCCTGCGACGCGCTCAGCCCGCTCGCGATGCAAGGGGAGCCCTGCCCGCGCTGCGGCGCCACGCTGCATCACCGCAAGCCGAACAGCCTCGCGCGCACCTGGGCGTTCCTGTTGTCCGCCCTCATCCTTTACATTCCCGCCAACCTGCTGCCGGTCATGGTGACGCAGTCCATCCTGGGCACGCAGCGCGACACCATCTTCTCCGGCGTGGTCTACCTATGGTTGTCGGGCTCCAACATGCTGGCCATCGTGGTGCTGATCGCCAGCATCGTGGTGCCGCTGCTGAAGATGATCATCCTCGCGCTGCTGCTGCTGTCCGTGCATTTCCGCTCGCGCTGGCGGATTCGCCAGCAGACCCGGCTGTACGGGCTGGTGGAAATCATCGGCCGCTGGTCGATGCTGGATATCTTCGTGGTGGCGCTGCTGGCTTCGCTGGTGCGGGCCGGCGCACTCGCCACCATCATCCCTGGCGCCGGCGCCATGGCGTTCGGCTCCGTGGTGGTGCTCACCATGCTGGCCTCACTCAGTTTCGACCCGCGCCTGCTGTGGGATTCGATGGATACAAACGATGCCTGACCTAGACCAGTCCCCTCCCTCTCCTTCCTCGCAGCCACCGGCGCCGGAGCGCCGCCGCCGGGCACGCTGGCTGCCCTCGCTGGTCTGGCTGATCCCGATCGTGGCGGCAGTGGTTGGCCTGTCGCTGCTGATCCACACGCTCACCGAGCGCGGCCCCGAGATCACGGTCACGTTCCGCACCGCCGAGGGCCTGGTCCCGGGCAAGACGCCGGTACGCTACAAGGACGTGGACATCGGCCTGGTCAAGTCCGTGCGGCTGGCCGGCGACCACTCGCACGTGATCGCCAGGATCGACCTGACCCAGGATGCCGCGAGCTTCTCCACCAGGGACACGCGCTTCTGGGTGGTGCGCCCGCGCTTTGCCACCAGCGGCATCTCCGGGCTGGGAACCCTGCTGTCAGGCGCCTATATCGGCGTCGACGCGGGCAAGTCCGAGGAGCGCGTGCGCGACTTCACCGGGCTGGAAGTGCCGCCCGCCGTCACCACCGATGCCTCCGGCAAGCAGTTCGTGCTGCGCGCCACCGATCTCGGCTCGCTCGACATCGGCTCGCCGGTCTACTACCGCCGCGTACAGGTTGGCCAGGTGGTGGCTTACCAGCTGGAGCCCAACGGGCGCGACCTGTCGCTGCGCGTGTTCATCAACAAGCCCTACGACAAGCTCGTCACGGCCGACTCGCGCTTCTGGCACGCCAGCGGCGTGGACATCAAGCTCGATGCCGGCGGCTTCAAGCTCAACACGCAATCGCTGGTGACGGTGCTGCTCGGCGGCGTGGCCTTCCAGGCGCCGGACGACTCCAAGGCGACGGATGCCGCCAACGAGAACACCCAGTTCCTGCTGGCCAGCGACCAGACCGAGGCGATGAAGGAGCCGGAAGAAATCGCGCCTTCGCTCGCCGTGCTGAACTTCGACCAGTCCGTGCGCGGGCTCTCGCCCGGCGCGCCGGTGGATTTCCGCGGCGTGGTCGTAGGCCAGGTGCGCTCGATCGGCATCGAGTACCAGGTCGAGAAGAAGGCTTTCCGCCTGCCCGTGGTGGTGGAACTGTACCCCTCGCGCATGGGCTTCCGGGCGCGCGACGTGGAGGACGTCAACCGTGCCCGCAATATCGTCCAGACGCTGATCAAGCGTGGCATGCGCGCGCAGTTGCGCACCGGCAACCTGCTGACCGGCCAGCTCTATGTGGCGCTGGATTTCTTCCCCAAGGCGCCGCCCGCCACGGTCAACCTGGATGGCGCCATGCCTGAACTGGCCACCACGCCGGGTGCGTTCGACGAGCTGCAGGCCAAGCTGGGCGATATCGTCAACAAGATCGACAAGGTGCCGTTCGAGCAGATCGGCCAGGACCTGCGCACGTCGATAGCCACGCTAAACACCATGATGACCAGCGCGGACAAACTGGTGGCCCAGCTCAACGGCGACGTGGCGCCCCAGGTGCTGGCTGCGCTGCAGGATGCGCGCAAGACGCTGAGCGCGGCCAACGGCACGCTCGCCTCGGATGCCCCGCTGCAGCAAGACACGCGCCGCATGATGCAGGAGCTCACGCGCACCGCGGTGTCGCTGCGCACGCTGACCGAATACCTGGAACGCCACCCTGAAGCGCTGGTGCGCGGCAAGCCGGAGAAATGATGATGACCCGCATAGAGATGACCTGCCACCGCCTGTTGCTGCCCCTGATGCTGCCCCTGTCGCTCGCCGCGGCGATGCTGGCGGGCTGCGCCTCGCCCGATCCGCGCTATTACACGCTGGCCCAGGGTCCCGCTGCCGCTACGGCTGCCGGCGCCGAAGGACAGGCTGCGGCGCCAGCGCAGGCGCAGCCGGTGTGGATCGAGGTTGCGCCGGTGCGCGTGCCTGAACGCCTCAACCGGCCACAGCTGGTGGTGCGCGGCGGCAAGGATGGCAACGAGCTCAAGCTGCTGGACCTGTCGCGCTGGTCCGCACCGCTGCCGGACGAGCTGCGCGACGCGCTGTCGCAGCAACTGCAGGCCAGGCTAGGCGCGGTCGACACCTACCAGCAAGGCTTGTCGGAGGTGGAGCCCGTGTTCCGCATCACCACCGAAGTGGTGCGGCTGGATGCTGACGTGGGCCAGCGCGCTGGCGCCGTCATCAACTGGACCGTGCGCCGCCTGCCCGACGGCAAGGTCAAGGCCGGCCGCACGCAGGCCGAGCTGGCCGCGCCGGGCGCGGTGGACGGCGTCGTGGCGGCTTACCGCCAGATCGTGGCAAGCACCGCGGACGATATCGCGGCCGGCGTGGAAACACTGCGCCGCGGCACGGCGAAGTAGCGGCGAAGTAGCTGCGCGGCGGGATGCAGGTCCCGCCCGCGCCTGAATCAATCCTCCGCCGGCGCCGGCGCGCCCCGGCAACTGCGCCGCCGCTCCGACTCGGCCATGGCCGCCAGGCAGGCCTCGGCGTCTCCCGCCACCAGCTTGGCCGAGCAGGCCAGCATCAGGTTCTTGCCCAGGCCGAAATCCTCCACCACGAAGCCGCGCGCATCGAGCCGCTCACCCTTGCCTCGCGTTTCATCGGTGGCAACGGCCACGCGGTCCAGCAACGTGCCGCGGTCGCTGCTGTAGCCCCATACCGGCTTTTGCAGCGCGATGGCGAATCCCACCTCGAATGCCGTGCCCGAGTCCGGCTCGCCCGGCCCGCGGAAATCGTCCAGGTTGGCCATCACCATGTCGGCGCGGCGCAGCAGATTGATGTTCGCCTCGTAGATCCAGCGCGCGGTGTCGGGGCCGCAAAGGCCGGCCGGGGCGGCTTTGTCGAGGGGGTAGAGGCCGAGGAAGCCGTAATGGGCGCAGCGGGCCTTCAGGGCCTCGCCGTAGGCGATGGCGTCTTTGCGGAATACGTCGAAGCCGGCGAGGTAGATGGTTTTCATTGAGCGTGGCTGGGTGGCGGACGTTGACGCCAGTGAGGATAGCGCATGTGTTTGACGCGATGGCTACAGCGCCCACGTCAAACCCAACGTCAACCCGAACCTGAACGGCAGGCCGCCGCCCTCGCCAGGCGGCGGCCTGCGTTGCTGCGCTCACGTGCTCACGTGCTCACGCGGGCGGCGAGCCATCCTTGAATGCCCCTTTGAGCATCTGCCGCAGTTCGGGGCCATCCTGGTGCTGGTGCACCTGCACCGCATGCTGGACCGCAACTTCGAGCAGTTCGTCTTCAGTGTCGGCGCTCAATGCCACCGTGCACTTCGACGCGCTCGGAAACTCGCGGCAATCGATATATTTGCGTCCCATCATTGCCTCCTGACGCGTGAGGGTGAGATGGCGCCGCCGGGGCGGCGGGCGCCTGATCCACCGCCTGATCCAGTATAGGACCGGCGCCGTGCGCGGGGGGCCTGCCAGCGCGTCAGAGTACCGGGGTGATCACCTTGCCGGTGCCAAGGAACGCATCGAGGTTGTCGAACACCAGCGCGGCCATGGCCGCGCGGGTTTCATGCGTGCCGCTGGCCACATGCGGAGCCAGTACCACGTTGTCCAGCGCGAACAGCGCCTCGGGCACTTGCGGCTCGGCGCGAAACACGTCCAGCCCGGCGCCGCCCAGGCGGCCGTTGCGCAAAGCCGCGACCAATGCATCCTCGTCCACCACGCTGCCGCGCGACACATTGACCAGGATGCCCTTGGGGCCCAGCGCCTCGATGATGCCGGCCGATACCAGCCCTTCGGTCTCGGGGCCGCCCACGCAGGTTACGGCCAGGAAATCCGCCCAGCCGGCCAGCGCCTTCAGGTCAGGCTCGTGGCGCCACGGCGCGCCATCGCGCGCCCGGCGGTTGTGGTACGCGATGTCCATGCCGAAGCCGGTGGCGCGCTGCGCCACTTTCTCGCCGATGCGGCCCAGGCCCAGGATGCCGAGCTTCTTGCCGCTGACGCGGGTGGTCAGCGGGAAGCTGTCCCTGCCCCACTTGCCAGCGCGCACGAAACGGTCGCCATGGGCGATGCCGCGAGCGGCGTCGAGCAGCAAGCCGAAAGCGAGGTCGGCGACGCAGTCGTTGAGCACGTCGGGCGTGTTGCTGACCTGGATGCCGCGCGCGCGGGCCGCGTCCAGCGCGATCGAGTCATAGCCCACGCCAAAGCTCACGATGGCTGCGAGCCTGGGCATGGCCGCGATGGCCTCGGCGGTGATGCCGTGGCGCGCCGATGTGACCGCCACGCGCGCCTGCTGCGCGTGTTCGCGCAGCCACGCCAGCGGCTCGGGCTGCTCCCACAGCGGCACGGCCTGGTACTGCTCGCGCAGGCGGGAATTGATCTGCGGCGCGAGGGGGCCGATCTGGATAAGCGTGGCTTGGGACATGGATGCGAGGCGAGGGAAAAGATGTGGCATTGGATGGTAGCGCAATCATATCGCGTCCCACGCCACGCCGCGCCGCAGGGCATCGCCCGGGGCTCAGGCGCTCTCGCGCTGGATGACCTCGAACCCCAGGTCGATGATGCGCTCGCCCACTTCGCGAGCGTCGATGCGGGCCAGCAGGCACTCGGCAGCGGTGCGGCCAATGGCCGGGCCGTCGATGCGCACGGTCGACAACGCCGGGTAGGTATGCGCGGCAAAGTTGAGATCGCCAAAGCCCATCACCGCGAGTTGCTCCGGCACCTTCAGCCCGCGCGCGCGCGCTTCCGACAGCGCGCCCTGCGCCAGCGTGTCCGAGCTGCAGAACACCACGTCCGGTCGCGCGCCGCCGTCGAGCAGCCGCGCCAGCCCCTCGCGGCCAAGCCCCAGGCTGGACGGCGCGGGCACGATGCTGCTCGGCACTTCCGTGATGCCGTGGCGGCCGAACGCGTCGAGAAAGCCCAGGCGGCGCGACTCGGCGCGCTGGTCGCTGGCCGACAGGATGGCGGGCCTGCGATAGCCGCGCGCATGCAGGAACTCGGCCACTGTCTGGCCCACCTTCTCGTGCGAGAAACCCACCAGCATGTCGATCGGCGTGGGCGTGATGTCCCAGGTCTCCACCACCGGCACGCGCGCGGCCAGCAGTCGCCGCCGCGTATCGGCGGTGTGCGCGATGCCGGTCAGCACGATGCCGTCGGGGCGGCGCGAAAGGATCGCAGCCAGCAGATCCTGCTCGCGCGTGGCGGCATAGCCGGACAAGCCCAGCATCAGCTGGTAGCCCGCTTGCGAGAAGCGATCGGTCAGCGCCTGGATCGTGTCGGCAAAGATCGAGTTGGCGATGGTCGGCACGATGGCCGCGATCAGCCGGCTGCGCCGCGAGGCCAGGCCGCCGGCCAGCAGGTTAGGCACGTAGCCGGTGCGCTGGATGGCCTCCTGCACGCGCGCCACGGTGCCCGCCGAGACCAGCCCGGGCTGGTTGACCACGCGCGACACGGTGATCGGCGAGACGCCCGCGATCTTGGCCACGTCAGCCAGCGTGACGCTGCCGGTGGCGCGGCCGGCAGGGGCTGGCGTGGGCGCGGAACGAGGGGCGGTGCGAGGAGCGGTGCGAGAAGCGGTCGGCTTGCGGGATGAGGCCATGAATGTGGTGAAGGAAGCAAAAAAAGCCGGCTGGGCGCAGGGCCGGCATGGGCGCCATGATAGCGCCCGCACCACGCCGCGGGCTGCGATGGGGGGGCACGCGACGGGTTAACCCCGATCACGCCTGCGTTGTAGACGACAAATGACAGCGCTATCATCAGCTGTCTTTGGCGCGGAGAGGCAGGACGCCTGCGCGCCTTCGGGCACCGCTCGCGCACCGCGCAGATGAGCTACAGCCGCGCCGGCTACGCCGGCCGCCCGGTGATTCACTAGTATTTAACCATCACCTCACCATCCCAAGAAAAACCGAGGAGACCCAACCCCATGAAACGCCAAGCCCTTGCGCTGCTGGCCGCCGCGGCGACCCTGGCTGCCGCCGCCCTCCCGCTGAGCGCATCTGCCCAGGCCAGCTGGCCCAGCAAACCGATCACCTACGTGGTGCCGTTCCCGCCCGGGGGCACCACCGATACCCTGGCGCGCCTGATCGGCCAGCGCCTGGGCCAGGCGCTGGGCACCACCGTGGTGGTGGAGAACCGCCCCGGCGCCGGCGGCAATATCGGCTCCGACTACGCTTCCAAGGCCGCGCCCGATGGCTACACCATCCTCGGCGGCACCATCAGCTCGCACGCGATCAATGCCAGCCTGTACCCGAAGATGCCGTACGACGTGGTCAAATCCTTCGCCCCCATCACGCTGATCGGCACCAATGCCAATGTGCTGGTAGTCAGCGCCGGCAGCCCGTTCAAGACAGTGAAGGACATCGTGGCCGAAGCCAAGGCCAAGCCGGACACGCTCGCCTTCGCATCCGCCGGCAACGGCACCTCGCAGCACCTGGCCGGTGAATTGTTCAAGAGCCTGGCCGGCATCAAGATCACGCACATCCCCTACAAAGGCAGCGGCCCAGCGATCCAGGACGTGATGGCGGGGCAGGTGCCGATGATGTTCGATACGACCGTGGTGGCCGCCCAGCACATCGACTCGGGCAAGCTGCGGGCGCTGGCCGTGACGTCCGCCAGGCGCATCAAGAGCATGCCGAATGTGCCGACGATGGCCGAGGCCGGCGTCAGCGGCTACGAGCTGGAATCCTGGCAAGCGATCTTTGCGCCGGCAAATACGCCCAAGCCGATCGTGGACCGCTTGTACAAGGAGATCTCGGCGATCATCAAGACGCCGGACATGCAGGCGCGGCTGGAGAAGCTGGGCATGGAGCCGTCGGGGATGTCGCCCGGGGAGTTTGCGCAGTTCCAGCGCAGCGAGATCGTGAAGTGGGCGAAGGTGGTGAAGGCGGCAGATATCAGGATTGACTGAGCTGGTAGCGGACTGGCCCGCCGACGCGGGGGTGGCGTTTTGGGGCGGCGTTTTACTGCTTCTAGCTGCTGGCGTGTCGGAGTTGCGCAGCCCCATGGTTTCGTGGTCAGGCTACTCGCTTCACTCATCTTCCGGTACCAGTGCAAAGCACCACGATATGTCACGCCGTGATGGTTTCGTGGTTGGGTGGGTGCGGTGGTGAATGCCTCAGAACCATTGCGGCGGTGCCACCGCGCCCACGACGAAAACGGGACGCCCGCAGACTCGTGGCCAGTCAAGCCGGTACCGGCAGATGCCCGCCAACACTCCGGGCCGCACGACGAAACCAGCGCTATCCGAAAGCCTGATTGCTCTGCCCCCGGCAGGGTCGGCTTTCTTCTCGTTAGTCTTCTTTGCCGACGCAAAGAAGAGTGACCGGCAGCCCCCGCAGGGGGATGTCGTATGGCACTTGGGTCCAAAAACCAACGCCGCGAAAAGAAACCGCGACCAACCTCGCAAAGCGGAACCAAGGAATCAAGGACTCAAGGACTCAAGGACTCAAAGCCGGATGCTTCAACGCATGCGCGGTCTCCGCCAGATGCGCACGAAAACTGCCTTCATCCGGCTTCAACCCCAGCTCGCCATACCGATAGGCCATCGCCAGCGCCTGGATCGATTCCGGATGCTCGCGCTCGGCCGCGGCCTCGTACCACGCCACCGCGCGGACCTCGTCGCGCGGCACGCCTGCACCTTCACGATAAGCGTTGGCCAGCATGAACATCGCCTGCGGCACGCCGGCATCGGCGGCCTGCTCGAACCAGCGCGCGGCCGCGGCCGGGTCCGGCGTGCGGCCATAACCGCCACGGTGCAGCAGGCCGAGGTAGTACGCGGCCCCGGTATTGCCCGCCGCGGCGGCCAGCTCGAAGTGGTGCCAGGCCGCCTCGGCGTCGGGCGCGCGCTGCGCATCGCCGAGGAAAGCCGCCTTGCCCAGCACGAAATGCGCGCGCGCATCGCCCGCCCCGGCGGCCTGCTTGAGCCAGTCCCGGCCTTCGGCGTGCGCCGCCGCATCCCCGCTTGCCCACAACGCTTCGCCAAGCGCGGCCTGGGCCGCGCCCTCTCCCGCCCGCGCCGCCTTGCGCAGCGCCGCGAGCGCCTCTTCGTCTGCGGCCGAGCCGGCCCGCGTCTGCCACTGGGCAAGCTGCGCGTGGCGCGCGCTGGCATGCTCGCGCCACGCCGAAGCCCCGCCCACGCAGCCTGCCGCCACCGCGACCGCCACCAGCGCCGCGGCAATGACCGGATGCAGGCGGCGCCGATGGCCGTGGCGACGCACAGGCGCACCGCATGCCGGCGCCGTCGTTCCCTTCATTGGCGTATTCGTTACCGTGCTCATTGCCGTGCTCATTGCCGCCTTACTGGTTGAGGTCGACGCTGTATAGCGACAGGTTCTTGGTGGTGTCGTAGCTCGCCTGCTCCAGCGCGACATTGGCGAGGCCGGCGGCTTGCGCCTGCGCCAGCTGGCCTGGCGCGGAAGCAAACACCACCTTGCCGGCCGTGGCCACCTTGGTGAAGCGCCAGCTGCGCGCGGCGCCGTTGGTGGCGCGCGTGATGGCGCCGGCCTTCTTGATGTAAGCGATCAGCACATCGCGGCTGGCGTCCGGCGAGGCGTAGACCGTCTTGCTGCCGTCCAGGCCGGGGAAATTGCCGCCGCCGCTGGCGCGGTAGTTGTTGGTGGCCACGATGAACTGCTGGCTGGCGTCGAGCGGCACGCCCTTGTACGCGAGGTTCTTGATGCGGCTGCCCTCCGGCTGCGTCACGTCGATCTCGTACTGCAGGTCAGGAGAGGTGAACATGTCGAAGTTATAGCCAGGGAAGCTGCTGATGAGCGGCTGGTCGGCGGTCTTGGCCGGATCGATCAGGTTGAAGCGCTTGGCGGCGGTCTCCAGCCAGGCCTTGACGTCGCTGCCGCTCACCTTCACCGCGTAGATGGTGTTGGGGTAGAGGTAGAGATCGGCTGCATTGTTGATGGCGAGGTTGCCGGACTGCACGTCGGTGTAGTCGTTGCCGCCGCCAAAGCCGCTCTTGAACGGTGCGGAGACGGACAGCACCGGCAGCGCGGCCAGCGCCGGCAGGTTGGCGGCGATGTAGTCCTTCACGTAGGCCGCCTGCGCCTGGTTGACGATCTGGATCGCACCGGGATCGCCCACATCGGCGAAGTACGTGCTCATGCGGTAGTCGGTGGTGCCGATCGGCGTCTTCACGTAGGCGATGGTGGCCTGGTGCTCGGCATCGACCGCGGCCGCCACGCTGGCATCGGCCGCCACATAGCTCTTGTCGGCATTCTGGATCGAGCGCGCCTGCACCGTGGTAGCGCTCTTGTCGACCACCCAGCGATTGCCGTCGTGCGCGAGCTGCAGCTTGATCACGCCGAGGCGGCGGCCCCAGTAGTCGGCCATCACGGTAGGCACGCCGTTGACCGTGCCGCGCACCTTGTCCACGCCCGGCAGGTTGAACTGCGCGACCGTGCTGGTGGCATCGGGGAAGACCTGGTGCGAGTGGCCGATCAGCATGGCGTCCACGCCGGCCACCTTGGACAGGTGCCAGCTGCCGTTCTCCATGGTGGGCGAGTACGCGGAAGCATCGAGCCCACCGTGCGAGATCACCACCACCAGATCGGCACCCTTGGCGCGCATCTCCGGCACGTACTTCTCGGCGGTTTCCTTCACGCCCTCGGTGTAGACCTTGCCGTCGAGCCAGCGCTTGTCCCAGCTCATGATCGCGGGCGGCGTGAAACCGATGATGCCGACCTTGACCGGCACCGTGACGGGGTTGCCGTCGGGCCCGGTGGCGGTGATCTGGCGGGTGATGATGGTGTAGGGCTGGAACAGCGGCGCGCGCGTGCGCACGCTGTACACGTTGGCCAGCACCTGCGGGAAGGCCGGCCCGGCGCATGGCGTCTGCACGGACGGGTCGGGCAGGCCATCCACGTTGAAGCGGTTGCCCGTGACTTGGTTCAGATAGCCCAGGCCGTAGTTGAACTCGTGGTTGCCGATGCCGCCACCGTCGAACCTGGCCGCGTTCATCACCTTGTACATGGCCAGGGTCTCGCCGCACTTGAGCGGGTTGACCTGGGCCTGGTAATCGGCCAGCGCGGTGCCCTGGATCGTGTCGCCGTTGTCCAGCAGCAGGGTGTTGGGAAACTCGGCGCGCGCCTGCTTGATCAGGGTTGCCACGCGCTCGAAGCCGAAGGATTTGTCCTCGGCCAGCTTGAAGTAGTCGTAGCTGCGCACATTGGTGTGCAAGTCGGTGGTTTCCAGCAAGGCCAGCGTGGCCTTGGTGCCGGCCGAGACGCTATCGGCCTGCGGCGTGACACCCGTGCCCGTGCCAGGGGCAGCGGGACTGTCATCGGAGCCGCAGGCGGCCAGCAGCACGGCGGCCACGATGGCGGCACCCAGCGCGGCCACCGTGGGCACAGCGAGAAGCGGGGACGAAGCGGGTGCGGCGCGCGCGGGTAGAACGTCGGTCGGACAGCGGTGCATTGGTGGCTCCCTTCTTTCTTGTTGTGCCTGGAGCCGGACATTGTCCCGAGCGTAAATGGCAGCAGAGTGCCGCGTGCGTTACACCACCGTGACGACGGGCCGTTGGCGGCAGGCGCACCCGGACGGCCCGCCGATATGCCCTGTCCTGATCCAACGTGCCATTGACGCCGCGTTATATACCGTCATATATTGCGCATTTGGCGAGCACGTCTGGCGGGCACATCCCGGCCTGGCTCGCCTGCTATCCAACCCGCTTCCGGCCACCCTCCCCCCCCTCCATGCCCATGATCCAGACCTCCGCTGCGTTGCCTGCCCAGTCCCGCCAGCCGCGCGGCGCCCGACGCGCCTCGCTGGCGGCCGGCCTGCTGCTGTCCGCCACCCTGGCGCTATCCGCCCCGGCCGCCTTTGGCGCGGACCTGGTGGTCTCCGCCGCGGCCAGCCTGACCAATGCCTTCAAGTCGCTCGCCGAATCCTACGAACGCGCGCACCCCCAGACCAAGGTGATCCTCAACTTCGGCGCCTCCGACGTGCTGATGCAGCAGATCGTCAACGGCGCGCCGGCCGATGTGTTTGCCTCGGCCGACCAGGACGCAATGAACAAGGCCGTGGCCGAACGCGTGGTGCAGCCTGCGTCGCGCCGCGATTTCGCCGCCAACCAGCTCGCGCTGATCCTGCCGGCCGACAGCAAGCTGGACGTGGGCAAGCTGCAGGACCTGGCCCGCCCCGAGTTCAAGCGCGTGGCCTTCGGCAACCCGGCGTCGGTGCCGGTGGGCCGCTATACCAAGGGCGCGCTGGAAGGAGCGGGCGTGTGGGATGCGGTCTCGGCCAAGGGCGTGATGGCGCAAAACGTGCGCCAGAGCCTGGATTACGTGGCCCGTGGCGAAGTCGATGCCGGCTTCGTGTTCGCCACCGATGCGGCGATCATGCCGGACAAGGTCAAGGTGGCGCTGCGGGTGCCGACGCGCCAGCCGGTCACGTATCCGATCGCCATCACCTCGCACACCAGGCAGCCCGAGCAGGCCGCGGCATTCCTCGGCTACGTGAGCTCGCCGGAAGGGCAAGCGGTGCTGGCCAGGTATGGATTTCTCAAACCGTAAGCCATAATCCCTGATCCTTGCCCCCAGCCCCGGCGCCCGGGCGCGCCGCCAACCTGAATCCACCTTGCCGCCTGCCTGGCTCCGCCGGCAAGCGTTTATGCTGATGACCTCCCTGGAAGCTGTCTGGGTCCCGCTGTCGCTGTCGCTCAAAGTGGCGGGCTGGGCCACCGTGCTCAATGCCGTGCTGGGCGTGGGCGCGGCCTTTGCACTGTCGCGCTGGCAATCGGCCGCGCGCGACGTGGTCGACGCCCTGCTCACGCTGCCGCTGGTCCTGCCGCCCACCGTGCTCGGCTACTACCTGCTGGTGCTGGTCGGGCGCCGCGGCGTGTTCGGCGAGTGGCTCGGCCGGCTCGGCATCGAACTGGTCTTTACCTGGCAAGGCGCGGTGCTGGCCTCCACCATCGTGGCCTTCCCGCTGGTGCTGAAGTCGGCCCGCGCCGCCTTCGAAGGGGTGGACTCGCAGCTTGAGGACGCCGCGCGCGTACTCGGCACACCGGAGGCCGGCATCTTTTTTCGCGTGACGCTGCCGCTGGCCTCACGTGGCATCATCGCTGGCGTGCTGCTGGCCTTTGCCCGCGCGCTGGGCGAGTTCGGCGCCACGCTGATGGTGGCGGGCAACCTGCCCGGGCGCACGCAAACGCTGTCGGTTGCCATCTACGAAGCCGTGCAGGCCGGGGACGACAACACCGCCAACCTGCTGGTGCTGGTCACGTCCCTCACCTGCGTGGTGCTGCTGGTAGCCGCCGGGCGGCTGGTGCCGCCCACCCGCAAAATGTACCGGTAGGCCGCCATGACCATGCAAGTCACCGTACGCAAGCAGCTCGGTTCCGCCGACCGCAGGTTCGGGCTGGATATCGCCTTCGATTCGGCAAGCAAGCGCATTGCGCTGTTTGGCCCCTCCGGCGCGGGCAAGAGCCTGACGCTGCGCGCCATCGCCGGATTGCTCACGCCGGACAGTGGACGCATCGTGCTCAACGGCCGCACCCTGTTCGACAGCGAGACACATGTCAACGTGCGCCCGCAGGAGCGGCGCGTGGCGTACCTGTTCCAGGACTACGCCTTGTTCCCGCATCTGACGGTCGCGCAGAACATCGCCTTCGGGCTGGAGCGGGGCTGGCGTAACCCGCGCCGCAACACGCACCACCCGCAAGCGCAGCGCTGGATCGATGCGTTTGGCCTTGGCGCGATCACCGGCAACTATCCCGGCGAGATCTCCGGCGGCCAGAAGCAACGCGCCGCGCTGGCGCGCGCGCTGGCAGCGCGGCCCGATATCGTGCTGCTGGACGAGCCGTTCTCCGCGCTGGACCCGGCGCTGCGCGTACGCATGCGCGCCGAGCTGCGCGCGCTGCAGGCCAGCCTGGAAGTGCCCATGCTGGTGATCTCGCACGACCCCGACGACGTGGAAGCGCTCGGCGACCACGTGCTGGAAGTGCGCGAAGGCCGCATCTTTGGCGCCGCGCCCGTGAAGGGGCATCCACAGGTGTACGCGCCCGTCTCGGCGCGTGCGGTCTGAGGCTGGCTCAGCCCATGGTGCCCAGGATCACGCTCGACGCCTTGAAGATCGCCAGCGCGCGGCTGCCCTCGGCGAGCCCCAGCGCGCTCACGCTGTCGTTGGTGACAACGGCCACCACGGTGCCGCCGCCATCCAGTTCCAGCGCCACCTCGGCATTGACGGCACCCGGCAGCACACGGGTCACCTTGCCAGGCAACTGATTGCGCGCCGAGAGCCGCAGCCCGGGGTCAGGCAGTCCCAGCAGGACCGAGGAAGCCTTGATCAGCGCGAAGGCTTCGGCGCCGGGCACGAGGCCCAGCGTCTCCACGCTTTCGTGGGTGATGGTGGCTACCACGTGCTGGCCGCCCGCGAGCGACAGCGTGACCTCGTCGTTGACGGCGCCGCCGCGGATCGCGGCCACCTTGCCGAAGAGCTTGTTGCGCGCACTGGTCTTGATCATGAAACGCCGCATCAGGTGAAGATCGTCCTGCGCCGTCTCGCTGACGTTGCCGAGGCTGGCAAGGTGTTCGATAAAGAGCCGGTGCTCGTGCTCAAGCGCGCGGTAGGTGCGGATCAGGCTGGCGGCGCGCTCGGTCAGCACGGTGCCGCCGCCGCCCTTGCCGCCGGCGGCGCGCACCACCAGCGGCTCGCCCGCGCTGTTGTTCATCGCGTCGATGGCATCCCAGGCGCCCTTGTAGCTCAGCCCGACCGCCTTGGCGGCGGCGGTGATCGAGCCGTGCTCGCCGATCGCGGCCAGCAGGGCGATGCGTTCGCGCCCGCCCCAGTCCTGGGAGCCCGAGCGAAACCAGATCGCACCATCGAGTTCTAGCATGCGGGAATGGCGCTACCGCGTGGCAGCGCAGCAAAGTGGCAGAAGGCGCTTATCTTAATGCCAAAGCATGGCGGCGCGCGGCACACGCCCGGTCTCATCTTGCCAGCGCGTCAACCCTGGTGGGCCGGGATATACCAGCGCATCATGCTGCCGGCGAAGTACTGGCGATCCAGCTGGCGCAGCAGGCGCCACGCGGTGAAAGCATCGATATCCAGGTTGACCCAGGCCCAAGGGTGGTTCGGATCGCCCTCGCGCATCAGTTCCACGGACGTCACCGGTGCGTAGGTCGCCAGCTTGTCGCGCAGCATCTGTTCGGTCACATCGCGGTGCAGGCCCCGGATGAGTACCTTCATGTCTTGCTCCCGATATGAGGCGGCGCGCACGTGGCGGGCAGCGCGTGCCTCCGTTGTCTAGCTCATTGTAGGCGGCCCGAGGCGGGCCGTGGGCCGCGGGCCGCGCATTGCGCCCGTGGCGGCAGTCAGCCCATGATGTGCGCGCCGCCGTCCACGTACACGGTGTTGCCGGAAATCCGGCGCGCGTAGGGCGTCGCCAGGTAGGCGGTGGCAAAACCGACATCCATGATGTCGACCAGCTCGCCCAGCGGGGCACGGCCCGCGGCATCCGCCAGCAATTGCTCGAAATCCTTGAGCCCGGACGCCGCGCGGGTCTTGAGCGGCCCCGGCGAAATGGCGTGCACGCGGATGCCGCTCGGGCCGAGCTCGTGCGCCAGGTAGCGGCAGGAGGCCTCCAGCGCCGCCTTGACCGGGCCCATCAGGTTGTAGTTCGGCACCACGCGGTTGGCGCCCTCGTAACTCATGGCGAACAGGCTGCCGCCCTCGCGCATCAGCGGCACCGCGCGCCGCGCCAGGCGCACGAAGGAATGGCAGGACACGTCCATGGCGCGCGCGAAGCCGGCCGCCGACGCATTGAGCAGCCCGCCCTGCAAGTCGTCCTTGGGCGCGAAGGCCACCGAGTGCACCAGCACGTCGAGCTGGCCCCATTGCCGGGTGATCCGCTCGAACAGCGCCTGCTCCTGGCCCGCGTCCTCCACGTCGAGCGGCATCAGGATCGTCGCGCCCACCGATTCAGCCAGCGGCGCCACATGCGGGTAGGCCTTTTCGTTGAGATAGGTGATTGCCAGTTCAGCGCCAAGCTCGCGGAAGGCCCGCGCGCAGCCCCACGCGATGGACTCCGCGTTGGCCACGCCGACCACCAGCACGCGCGCGCCCAGCAATGGGGGGTTGGGTACTTGCACCATGATGTCCCTCGCTTCGTGAATGCGCGCCCTGACGGCGCCGGCTTATGCCCGCCTGGTTCAGGTGCCTGTCTTGGCGTTACGCCGCGCCGAAGGCCTGACCGCCTTGCGCGGCTTGGCGACCTTGCCGGGCTTGGCCGCGCTGGCCACCGCCGTGCCTGCCTTGCGAACGCGTGCGCTGGCTTCCGGCGAAGCGGCTTCGCGCACCATGCGCGGCGTTTCCACGGGTGCGGGCGCCACGGGCGCTGCGGTGGCGGGCTGCACAGTTTGCCGCACCGTATGATCGGTGCCCAGCACGCGCGCCACCTCGCGGTAGCGCGCCAGGCGGGCGCCTTCGAGCGGCCCCACCACGGTCACGATGCGATGGATCGCCATCATGATGCGATGGCGCAGCGCGCTGTCCGGCACCAGCAGCGGCAGCGCGGCCACGGCCCGCCCGGCGTCCAGCCCCACGATCATGCTCTGCCGCCTGACCGCGGCCTTGACGGTGGCGATGTCCGGCTGCTGCTCCAGGTGCTCGCGCGCCATCTGCCGCATCAGGTTGAAAGGCCGCTCCTCGATGCTGGTGTTCTCGTCCGCCACAAAGCAAAGGATGCGCATGAAGGCATCGAGCGGCGTACCCTGCTCGATGCCCGCCTCTGCCTCATGGATGCGCCGCGCGGCCAGTTCCTGGCGCAGCGCTGCGCTCAGCGGTGGCGGGCCGCGCTTTTCGGCGCCAGGCGAGAAGCCCATCAGCGCGGACAGCCATGGCGACTGGTACAACGCCTCGAAGAGCTGTTCCTGGAAGGCATCGCGCTGGTCGCGCCACGCGTCGAGCGTGCGCACGATGGTGTCGGACACCGCGCCCTCCAGCGTGACGAAGGGATTGTCCGGCGCCACCGGCTGGCGCGCCTCGCGCACCGACGGCGCCAGCGCGGCGATCCACGCCATCCACGGATTCGCGTCCGACGCCAGCGAGCGCTCCAGCCGCGCCGGATGCACCTGCCGCATCGCGTAAGCGCTCAGCTCGTTGGATGCGGCCTGCACCGCCGGCGAGGCGAACGTGTCGTACAGGCGCTGATTGACTTCGGCCACGCGGCGCACCACCTCGAACGCACGCTCGTCGTCACGGCCATCGTCCAGCGCGAGGATGTCGTCGATGGTCCTGCGCTCGAAGCGCACCAGGTAGCGGCCTTCGATCAGTTCCAGGTGCGAGGTGCCCGGCGCGATGTCTTCGATGCGCGCCTCGTACAGCCCGGGCGGCAGCACGTCGATCAGGTCCAGCGCCGAGAACAGCTCGGTATGCTCGCGATTGGCCACGCCGGCCGAGACGAAAATGCCGAGATGCCCGACCTTTTCATGCAGGCAGTAGACGATGACCTGATCGTTGGCGACGATCTCGTCGACGCTGGCGTAGAGATCGGGAATCCAGTTCAGCGCCTGCTGCGGCGGCGTGATGTTGTCGCCCCAGGAAGCAAAGACCACGATGGGCGAGCGCACATTGCGCAGGTCCACCGCGACGCTGCCATCCGCGCTGCGCACCTCGCCGGCCGTGAGGTGATTGCCAACGAACAGGTTCTGCACGATCCAGTCGATCTCGGCGCGGTTGAGCAGGAAATGCCCGCCCCACCAGCGCTCGAACGCCAGGAAGCGCTCGCGCTCCGTATCCACCTGCGCATAGACGTCGTAGAGCTTTTTCCAGTATGTGTTGGACGGATTGAGCTGCTCGAAATTCTGCACCAGCCAGGCCCCGTCAAAGCGGCCATTGCCGAGATCCGAAGCAAAGGACGACAGCCACGAGCCGCCCAGCAGCCCGCCGCTGTAGCGCATCGGGTTGCGCCCGCGCACGCCCGACCAGTAGGCCAGCGGCGATCCGGCCAGCAGGATGGGGCCGACCAGTTCCGGCGCGGCGGCCGCCAGCATCATCAGCGCCCAGCCGCCCTGGCAGTTGCCGATCACGAACGGCTTGCCCTGCGCTTGCGGATGGCGCTCGGCCACGGTGAGCAGGAACAGCGCTTCGGCGCGCGCCACGCACTCGATGGTCTGGCCCGGGCAAGGCAACGGAAAAAAGGTGACGAAGTAGCAGGGATGGCCGCTGCGCAGCGCGATGCCGATCTCGCTGTCGATCTTGAAGCCGCCGATGCCAGGGCCATGCCCGGCGCGCGGATCGATCACCACGAAGGGCCGCTTGGTGTCGTCGGTGACGATCCCGGCCGGCGGCAGTATGCGCAGCAGCGCGTAGTTGGCGGGTTGCGCCAGCGTGCGCGCGTCGATCACCACCTCGTGCTCGAAGACCAGCACCGGCGGCATGCCCTCGCGCTCGTGCTCGAAGGTCTGGTTGCCGCGCTCGCGCAGGATGTCGAGCAACAGGATGGCGCGCTGCCAGGCGTCATGCGCGTAGGACCACGCATCGGACAAAAGCGGTGGCATGCCGGCGGCGGCGCTGCCAGCATGGATGGCGGGATCACGTGCATTCACTCGGCTTCCCCTTCTGCGTTCTACGTTCTGCGGTGTGGCGCTGAAGGCAGTCGTTTCCAGGCGATCGCACGGAATTGCTGCCCTGCAGCACGGCACAATCTACCAGCCCGCATCGTGCTTGACAACCCGCAGCATGGGCGGATCCGCGGCCGGCGTGACCTGGCGCAAGGCGCGCGCCAATGTCATCGTGCCGAAGGAAACATCACCTATACTGGCCATTGTTTTTTGCGCGACGCAGCATGTCCGCGCGGTCGCACCGCAACCCCGACGCACCGGAACGCCGATGACCCACACGCCCGACAAGTACTCCGTCCTGCTGGCGCGCTGCCAGGATTTGCCCGCCATTCCCACCGCGGTGGCGCATCCCTGCGATGCTTCCTCGCTCGGCGGCGCGCTGCAGGCGGCCAGCCTCGGCCTGATCGTGCCGCTGCTGATCGGGCCCGAAGCACGCATCCGCCAGGTGGCCGACGCCAATGCGCTGGACCTTGGCGACAGCGTGCTGATCGACGTGCCGCACAGCCATGCCGCCGCCGCGCGCGCCGTCGCGGCAGTCCGCGCGGGCGAGGCCGAGCTGCTGATGAAGGGCAGCCTGCACACCGATGAGCTGCTGCACGAAGTCACCGCGTCCACCACTGGCCTGCGCACGGGGCGGCGCCTTTCGCATGTGTTTGCCATGGACGTGCCGAGCTATCACAAGCCGCTTTTCATCACCGACGCCGCCGTCAATATCTTTCCCACGCTCAACGACAAGGCGGACATCTGCCGCAACGCGATCGATCTGCTGCGCGTGCTGGGCATCGAGCGCCCCAAGGTGGCCATCCTCTCGGCGGTGGAAACCGTCACCGACAAGATCCCCTCCACCATCGACGCGGCCGCGCTGTGCATGATGAGCCGGCGCGGCCAGATCGAAGGCGGCATCCTCGACGGCCCGCTCGCGTTCGACAACGCGATCAGCCATGAAGCCGCGGTGACAAAGGGCATCGTCTCCGAGGTCGCGGGCGATCCCGACATCCTGCTCGTGCCCGACCTGGAAGCCGGCAACATGCTGGCCAAGCAGCTCACCTTCCTGGCCGGCGCCGAAGCCGCCGGCATCGTGCTGGGCGCGCGCGTGCCCATCATCGTCACCAGCCGCGCCGACAGCGTGCGCGCGCGCATCGGCAGTTGCGCGATTGCCGTGCTGCTGGCGCATGCGCGCCGCACTGGCCAGGCGTCCAGCAAGGTCTGAACGCTCCGCCGTCTCGACCACCATCACAGTCAACGTCACAGTCAACGTCACCGTCACAAGGAGGCTTGCCAGCGTGAGCGCCACCCATCCCACCATCCTCGTCGTCAACGCCGGCTCCTCCAGCGTCAAGGTCTCGGTGTACGCCGTGCCCGAGGCCGCGCACGCCAATGCCGACATCAACCCGGTGCTCAGCGCGCACGGGCAGATCGAGGGCATCGGCGTGTCGCCGCGCCTGAGCGCCAGCATGGCGGACGGCCGCATTGTCGCGGACGAACGCTTTCCGGTGGCGCAGGTGGCCGATCACGACGCGGCCTTCCGCCTGATCCGGCTGGTGCTCAGCATCGGGCTGCGCGATGCGCCGCCGGTGGCGATCGGCCATCGCGTAGTGCATGGCGGCGCGGATTTCTCCGCTGCCGTGAAGATCGACGACGACGTCATAACCAAGCTGGAAGCATTGATCCCGCTTGCGCCGCTGCACCAGCCGCACAACCTCACGGCGATCCGCGCGGTGCGCGCCGCCGTGCCGGCGCTGCTGCAGGTCGCCTGCTTCGATACCGCCTTTCACGCCGGGCACGACCCGCTGGCGCAACTGCTGGCGCTGCCGTATGAATACTTCGAACGCGGCATCCGCCGTTACGGCTTTCACGGCCTGTCCTACGAATACATCGCGCGCCGCCTGCAGCAGATCGCGCCCGACCTGGCACAGGGCCGCGTGATCGTGGCGCACCTGGGCAACGGCGCCAGCCTGTGCGCCATGCGCGACGGGCGCAGCGTGGAATCCACCATGGGCCTGACCGCGCTCGACGGCCTGCCGATGGGCACGCGCTGCGGCGCCATCGATGCCGGCGCCATCCTGTGGCTGTCGCAGCAAGGCATGAGCACCAAGGATATCGAGACAATGCTGTACCAGGAGTCAGGGCTGAAGGGACTGTCGGGCGTCAGCAGCGACATGCGCGCCCTGCTGGCCAGCGACGCGCCGCGCGCGCGCCTGGCGATTGATTTCTACGCCTACCGCGCGGCGCAGGAAATTGGCAAGCTGGCGGCCACGCTGGGCGGCCTGGATGCGCTGGTGTTCACCGCCGGCATCGGCGCCAACTCGCCTCCCGTGCGCGAGAAGATCTGCGCGCGGCTGGCGGATCTGTTTGGCATCAGCCTGGACGCCGGCGCCAACAACGAAAACCGCCAGCGCATCAGCCGCGACAACAGCCGCGTGCCGGTCCTGGTACTGCCTACCGACGAGGAAGGCATGATCGCGCTCAATACCGCGCGCATCATGATGGAGCACCACGCACGAGCGTAGTGCTCCTGGGCGGCAAGGATCGCTAAGCGCGTACGAGATAGGCCTGGCGCAAGCGTCCGGCGTCCACCTTGAGCACGTCGCCCAGGTAGGCATCGATGCCGCCGTAGTCCTGCTCGATGGCCTGCATCGAAGCTTCCAGGTAAGCGGCCTTCACCGCCAGCAGCGGCCACATCACCGCGGGATCGACGCCGAACTGCGCCGCGCCGGCGCTCATCTTCTGGTTGAAGCCCTGATTCCAGTGATTCGATTCCAGGTAGTTGGCCATGATGATGCCACGCTCCACGCCCAGGCCGGCTAGCAGCAGCATCGAGGCAAAGCCGGTACGATCCTTGCCCGCGGTGCAGTGGTACAGCAGGTTGCCGCCCTGCTCCGCAGTCTTCAGGAAGCCGCCAAAGGCGGCCTGGTACTTGCGTGGAAAGTCACCATAGACCTCCAGCATGAAGGCTTCCATCTGCTGCGCGCTGCCGTCACGCAAACGCGGCATCAGCTCGGCCATCGACATGGTGCCTTCGAGCACCGGTGTGGCGACCCATCGGAAGGCCTCGCCAAAGGGGCTTTCCGCGGCGGTCTTCTCACTGGGCGAGCGAAAGTCGATCACCATGTCCAGCTGCAATGCGCGCAGCCGTTCCATATCCGCCGCGCTGGCCAGGCCCGGATTGCCGCTGCGAAACAGCTTGCCGCCACGCACGCGGTGGCCGTCGCGCGTGGCGAGGCCGCCGAGGTCGCGCAGATTGACCACATTGTCCAGCGCCAGCGCCGCGTTGCCCCGCACGCCGGCACCTTGTGATGGCGCATCGGCCATGTTTTCCTGCATCGTGTGTCCCTACCCTGTGTTTGTCGTTCGGTGGCGCGCGCACCGCACGGCACGTGTTGGCGGCTCAGCGCGCGCGATAGGCCGGCACATGCCAGCGCGTATGGCAGCCAGCAATATAACGGCGATCGAGCTTCGCCACCAGTTTCCACACGCTCATCGGGTCCACATCGTCGAGATCCAGGTCGACCCAGGCCCAGGGATGCGCACAGTCGCCCTCGCGGATCAGCTCGATGTCCTTGACCCGCACGTAGGCGGCCAGAGCCGTGCGCAGCGCGGATGCGTCGACTCCGGCACGTAGCCCTCTCACTAAAACCTTCATCATGCACTCCAGAATTTTCAGATCACGTTCGCGCGGCTCACCAGTGTGCGGGTCCGCCGGTTGTTGCACTCGCTGCGCGAGCGCCCGCAAGCCCTTGTATCAAGCACTTGTATCGCAATGATCTGAAAGTCTGACCGCCTGGCGCATCGAAATTTCCCTGTGCGAGCCGGTTCCTTGATCCGCGTCATATGCGCCCGGATCCACCCTCGACAGGCACGGTTGGCCGGCACGATAATTTCCCCATGTCGAACGCGGCAGCCCGGCCGCAAGCCGGTCTCCCGCCTCCGCCAGGTCTTCACGGAACGCCGCCGAACGACGCCGCCACCCTGCCAGTCACAGGCTAGCCATCTGCCCGCGCGTGACGTCCGCCTTCCCGTGTCGAACCAAGATCAACAAGAAAAGGCAAAGCGATGACAGACCCGCGCACTCCAACCCAAGCCGCCCCCGCCGCTATCGGTGTGGCTGCCGCCGCGCAAGCCGCGCCCGGCAAATCCACGCCATGGGGCCTCTACGCCGCCGTCCTGGTACTGATCGGCATACTCGCCCTGCCCCTGCCCCCGGACCTGCCGGTGGCGGGACATCGCATGCTGGCGATCCTCGCCTTTGCCATCGTGGTGTGGATCACCGAGGCGGTCTCCTATGAGGCCAGCGCCATCATGATCACAGCGCTGATGGCCGCGCTGATCGGCTTCGCGCCCACGGTGGCGGACCCAGCCACGCAATACGGCACCTCCCGCGCGCTCGGCATGGCGCTGGCAGGGTTCTCCAACACCGCGCTGGCCCTGGTTGCCGCCGCTCTCTTTATCTCGGCGGCGATGACGGTGACCGGGCTCGACCGGCGCATCGCGCTGGTCACGCTGTCGGCCATCGGCACCAGCACGCGGCGCATCCTGATCGGCAGCATCGCGGTGACCATCGCGCTGTCGCTGGTGGTGCCGAGCGCCACCGCGCGCAGCGCCTGTGTGGTGCCGATCATGATGGGCGTGATCGCGGCCTTCGGGGTCGACAAGAAATCCAATATCGCCGCCGGCATCATGATCACCGTGGCCATGGCCACCAGCATCTGGAACGTCGGCATCCAGACCGCCGCCGCGCAGAACCTGCTGACGGTGGGCTTCATGGACAAGCTGCTGGGTGAGCGCATCACCTGGCTGCAATGGCTGATCGCCGGCGCGCCGTGGGCCATCGTGATGTCGGTCGTGCTGTATTTCCTGGTGCGGTTCCTGTTGCCCGCCGAGACCGAGGCCATCCCCGGCGGCAAAGAAGCCGTGCAAAAGGAACTCGCCGGGCTGGGCCCGATGAGCGGCCCGCAGAAGCGGCTTGCCGCCGTGTCCATCGGGCTGCTGCTGTTCTGGGCGACCGAGGGCAAGCTGCACCAGTTCGACACCGCCACCGTGACCTTCGTCGGCCTGGTGATCCTGATGATGCCGCGCATTGGCGTGATGGACTGGAAGACCATGCAGCAACGCACGCCGTGGGGCACGCTGATCGTGTTCGGGGTGGGCATCAGCCTGGGTACCGCGCTGCTCACCACGCAGGCCGGCCAGTGGCTGGGCAAGTTCGTGGTGGCCAACTCCGGGCTTGCCACGCAAGGCCCGATCCTGGTGTTCGCCATCCTGGCCGCCTTCCTGATCCTGATCCACCTCGGCTTTGCCAGCGCCACCGCGCTCACCGCGGCGCTGCTGCCGATCCTGATCTCGGTGCTGCAGACGCTGCCGGGCAATATCCACCAGATCGGCCTGACGATGCTGCTCGGCTTCACCGTGAGCTTCGGCTTCATCCTGCCGATCAATGCCCCGCAAAACATGGTTTGCCTGGGCACGGACACCTTCAACGGCAAGCAGTTCGCCAAGGTCGGCATCCCCGTGACGGTGATCGGCTACGCCCTGATGCTGCTGTTCGCCGCTACCTACTGGCGCTGGCTGGGCTGGATCTGAGCGCACACCGGGACAAGAAACGAACATGAAGATAACACTGCAATCCGCCACCCGGCTCGCCCGCGACCTGCTCGCCGCGCAAGGCGTGCCGACCGACATCGCCAACGACGTGGCCGAGCACCTGGTCGAGGCCGACCGCTGCGGCTACACCAGCCATGGCCTGTCGATCCTGCCCAACTACCAGCGCTCGCTCGCAACCGGCAACGTCAACCCGGCGGGCCGCGCCGAATGCGTGCTCGACCGCGACAGCCTGCTGGTGTTCGACGGCAACGGCGGCTTCGGCCAGCACGTGGGCAAGTGCGTCATCGAGACCGCCATCGAGCGCGTGCGCCAGCACGGCCACTGCATCGTCACGCTGCGCCGCTCGCACCACCTGGGCCGCATGGGCCACTACGGCGAGATGGTGGCCAAGGAGCGCTTCGTGCTGCTGAGCTTTACCAATGTGATCAACCGCTCCCCGGTAGTGGCCCCCTACGGCGGGCGCACCGCGCGGCTGACCACCAACCCGCTGTGCTTCGCCGGGCCGATGCCCAACGGCCGCCCGCCCCTGGTGGTGGATATCGCCACCAGCGCCATCGCCATCAACAAGGCCCGCGTGCTGGCCGAGAAAGGCGAGCCCGCGCCGGAGAACAGCATCATCGATGGCGACGGCAACCCCACCACCGATGCCGGGGCCATGTTCAGCGAACACCCGGGCGCGCTGCTGCCCTTCGGCGGCCACAAGGGCTATGCGCTCGGCGTGGTCGCCGAACTGCTCGCGGGCGTGCTGTCAGGCGGCGGCACCATCCAGCCGGAGAACCCGCGCGGCGGCGTGGCCACCAACAATATGTTCGCGGTGCTGATGAACCCGGAACTGGACCTGGGGCTGAGCTGGCAAGGCGCGGAGGTGGAAGCCTTCGTCAACTACCTGCACGACACGCCGCCCGCCCCGGGCTTTGACAACGTGCAATACCCGGGCGAGTTCGAAGCCGCCAACCGCGCGCTAACCACCACCCACCTGGAAGTGAACCCTGCGATCTGGCGCAACCTGGAAACGCTGGCAAAGGAACTTGGCGTGGCACTGCCGGCGGGCTGAACCCGCGCGGCGGCTTGGGCGGGGACATGGCCGGTGCTGGCACAATACGGCCCATGGAACGTCTCTGGTCGAATTTTCTCAAGCTGGTGCTGCTGCTCATCCTGGGCGCAGCCCTGCTCGGCACGCTCGCCGTGCTCGTCGCTCAGCGCCAGCTGCCCACGCTGGACGCGCTCACCACTTTCCGCCAGTCGCCCGGCTACGTGCCCATCGGCGAGATACCCCCCAAGCTGACCCAGGCGGTGGTAGCCATCGAGGACGACCGCTTCTACCTGCATGACGGCATCGACTATGTGGGCGTGATCCGCGCCGGCGTGGCCAACCTGTCCGATGAGCTGTCGCAGGGCGCATCCACCATCACCATGCAGGTGGCGCGCAATTTCTTCCTCTCGCGCAAGAAGACCTATACCCGCAAGCTGTATGAGGTGCTGCTGGCTTACCGGATCGAACACGCCATGAGCAAGGACGAGATCCTCGAGCTCTACATGAACAAGGTCTACCTTGGGCAAGGGGCCTATGGCTTTGCCGAGGCAGCCGAGACGTATTTTGGCAAGCCGGTGGGCGAGCTGACTCTGGCGGAATGCGCGATGCTGGCTGGATTGCCGAAGGCGCCTTCGGCGAACAACCCGGTGGTGAATCCTCGTCGCGCCCGGCAGCGGCAGGCGTATATCTTGCTGCGGATGCTGGAGCTGGGGAGGATCGGGAGAGGGGAATATGATGCGGCGTTGTTGGAGCCGTTGAGGTTGAAGTAGGTTGATTGAGCGGCGATGGTTTTTGCACCCAAGAACCAACGCCGATCAAAGAAACAGCGCCGCCCCCAACAAACGTCCCCCCATCACTCCAACACCCCCCGATGCCTCGTCACCGCCAGCAAGACGATCTCATCCAGCCCGGCGTCTTCACTGCCGTCCAGCCGCGCCAGCAAAGCGCGCCGCATGCGTGGTTCCCAGAAGCGCTTGATATGGCCGGCGATATCGGCCACCGCTTCTTCGCGGTCCGGCATGGCTTCGAAGAAGGTGCCGATCTGGTTCGCCATCTTGACGAGATTGTCGGAGTTCATGGCTGTTCCGTCCTGCTGTGCAAACGTTGGGGATGAGAGTAGACCACGTGGCGCCCTGTGCGCACAAAGCCGGCGAGCGTGATGCCGGCGTCGATCGCCAGGCGTACCGCCAGCGCGGTCGGACCGGAGACGGCCGCGAGCACGCCGACGCCGGCGCTGGCCGTCTTGAGCACCATTTCGTAGCTGGCGCGGCTGGTCACCAGCACGGCGCCGCGCGAGCGGTCCTCGCCGGTGCGTGCCAGCGCGCCGATCAGTTTGTCGAGCGCATTGTGGCGGCCCACGTCTTCGCGGACCAGCGCGACCTGGCCGTCGGCGCGCAGCCAGGCGGCGGCGTGCGTGGCGCCGGTGTGGCGCAGCAGTTCCTGCCGGGTCTGCAACTGCGTGAATGCCGCGTACATCGCCGCGTCGCCGAAGCTGGCGCCGCTGCTGACGGGTGCCGGGGCGCGCATGACTTCCTGCAGCGATTCGGTGCCGCACAGGCCGCAGCCGGTACGGCCCGCCATGGCGCGGCGCCGATCCTTGAGCGCGGCGAAGGCTTGCGCCGCGATGCGCAACCGCACCGCGATACCCTCGGGGCGGACCTCGGTCTCGATCTCATAAACATCGCGCGGGCTGGCCACCAGCCCTTCGCTCAGGCTGAAGCCCAGCGCGAAGTCTTCGAGATCGGCCGGCGAGGCCAGCATGACCGCATGCGAGATGCCGTTGTATTCGAGCGCAACCGGCACTTCCTCGGCAATCTCGTCGTCCTCCAGTGCCAGCTCGCCCAGGCGGCTGCGGCTGACCTCGAAGGTGCTGTGGGTGACCGGCTCGGCGTCGGCCATGGCGAGTTCGCAGATTGTCATGCCGGCCCTGCCTCGGCGCTGGCCGCCTGCAGCAGCTGCATCTGCTGATCGTGGAAATCACGGTACTGGCGCTGCCATTCGGACGGCTGCGCCACCGGCATGACCTGCACCGCGGTGACCTTGTACTCGGGGCAGTTGGTCGCCCAGTCCGAGTTGTCGGTGGTGATCACATTGGCGCCCGACTCCGGGAAGTGGAAGGTGGTGTAGACCACGCCCGGCTGCATGCGCTCGCTGACGATGGCGCGCAGCACGGTTTCGCCCGCGCGGCTTTGCACGCCGACCCAGTCGCCGTCCTTGATGCCGCGTTCCTCGGCGTCGTGCGGATGGACCTCGAGGCGATCCTCGTCATGCCACATCACGTTCTCGGTGCGGCGTGTCTGCGCGCCGACGTTGTACTGCGACAGGATGCGGCCCGTGGTGAGGATCAGCGGGAACTTGCGGTTCACGCGCTCGTTGGTGGGCACGTAGCGGGTGATGATGAACTTGCCCTTGCCGCGCAGGAATGCGTCGATGTGCATGGTCGGCGTGCCCTCGGGCGCGGCGTCGTTGCACGGCCACTGGATGCTGCCGAGTTCTTCCAGGCGCTGGTAGCTGACGCCGCTGAAAGTGGGCGTGAGCCGCGCGATCTCGTCCATGATCTCCGAAGGATGCTTGTAGTCCATCGGATAGCCCAGCGCGTTGGACAGCAGCACGGTGGCTTCCCAGTCGGCATAGCGGGCCTTGGGCGGCATCACTTTGCGCACACGCGAGATACGGCGCTCGGCGTTGGTGAAGGTGCCGTCCTTCTCCAGGAAGGACGAGCCCGGCAGGAATACGTGTGCGTACTTGGCGGTCTCGTTGAGGAAGATGTCCTGCACCACGATGCACTCCATGGCCGACAGCGCCGCCGACACGTGCTGCGTGTTCGGGTCGGACTGCACGATGTCTTCACCCTGGCAGTACAGGCCCATGAAGCTGCCGGACAGCGCGGCCTCGAACATATTGGGAATGCGCAGGCCCGGCTCCGGGCTGATCTCCACATTCCACGCGGATTCGAACAGCCCACGCGTGGTGGAATCCGACACGTGGCGGTAGCCCGGCAGTTCATGCGGGAACGAGCCGATATCGCACGAGCCCTGCACGTTGTTCTGTCCGCGCAGCGGGTTCACGCCCACGCCTTCGCGGCCGATATTGCCCGTGCACATGGCGAGGTTGGCGATGCCCATCACGGTGGTCGAGCCCTGCGCATGTTCAGTCACGCCCAGGCCGTAATAGATCGCGGCATTGCCGCCGGTGGCGTACAGGCGCGCCGCGCCCCGCAGTTGCCCGGCGGGAATGCCGGTGATCTCGGCCATGGCCTCCGGCGAGTTCTCCGGCAACATGACGAAGTCGCGCCATTGCTGGAACGCGCGGTCCTCGCAACGCTCGGCGATGAACGACTCGGCCATCAGGCCTTCGCTGACGATCACGTGGGCCATCGACGTGACCACCGCCACATTGGTGCCGGGACGCAATTGCAGGTGGAAGTCGGCGCGCACGTGCGGCGAATCGACCAGGTCGATGCGGCGCGGATCGATCACGATCAGCTTGGCGCCGGCGCGCAGGCGCTTTTTCATGCGCGAGGCAAACACGGGATGGCCGTCGGTCGGGTTGGCGCCCATCACCATGATGACGTCCGCCTTCTCCACCGAGCGGAAGGTCTGCGTGCCGGCGGATTCGCCCAGCGTCTGCTTGAGGCCGTAGCCGGTGGGCGAGTGGCAGACCCGCGCGCAGGTATCGACGTTGTTGTTGCCGAAGGCGGCGCGCACCAGCTTCTGCACCAGGTAGCCTTCCTCGTTGGTGCAGCGCGAGGAAACGATACCGCCGATGGCCTCGCGGCCATGCTTGGCCTGGATGCGCTTGAACTCGGAAGCCGCGTGGCTGATCGCTTCTTCCCACGACACTTCGCGCCACGGGTCCGTGATCCTGGCGCGGATCATCGGGTTCAGGATGCGGTCTTTGTGGGTCGCATAGCCAAAGGCGAAGCGGCCCTTCACGCACGAGTGCCCCTCGTTGGCCTGGCCATTCTTGTACGGCACCATGCGCACCACTTCATTGCCCTTCATCTCCGCCTTGAAGGCGCAGCCCACGCCACAGTAAGCGCAAGTGGTGACCTTGCTGTGCTCCGGCTGCCCCATGCGGATGATGGAGGTCTCGGCCAGCGTGGCGGTAGGGCACGCCTGCACGCAGGCGCCGCACGACACGCAGTCGGAATCCATGAAGCTGTCGCCCTGCCCCGCCGTCACGCGCGCATCGAAGCCGCGGCCGCTGATGGTGAGCGCGAAGGTGCCCTGGGTTTCTTCGCAGGCGCGCACGCAGCGATTGCACACGATGCACTTGGAGGGATCGTAGGTGAAATACGGATTGGACTCATCCTTGGCCTCGGCGCGGTGGTTGGCGCCGTCGTACCCATAGCGCACTTCGCGCAGGCCGACCACGCCGGCCATGTCCTGCAACTCGCAGTTGCCATTGGTGGG
The DNA here is from genome assembly GCF_000832305.1 of Cupriavidus basilensis. NCBI lineage: Bacteria > Pseudomonadati > Pseudomonadota > Betaproteobacteria > Burkholderiales > Burkholderiaceae > Cupriavidus > Cupriavidus basilensis. Next base: position 829,819 of record NZ_CP010536.1, on the reverse strand, counting down.
GCAGGTCAGGCAGTCCAGCGGATGGTCGGAGATATACAGCTCCATCACGCCGCGGCGCAGGTCGGCCAGCTTGTCGGTTTGCGTCTTGACCTTCATGCCGGCTTCGGCCGGCGTGGTGCACGAGGCGGGGAAGCCCCGCCGGCCTTCGATCTCGACCAGGCACAGGCGGCAGGAGCCGAAGGACTTGAGGCTATCGGTGGCGCACAGCTTGGGCACGTTCACACCGGCTTGCACGGCGGCGCGCATCAGCGAGGTGCCGGCGGGCACGGTCACGTCGACGCCGTCGATCTCAAGGGTGACCTGCTGTTGTGAATCGCTGGCCGGCGTGCCGAAGTCGATTTCGTTGCGTGTGTTCAAGGCGGGCTCCCGCTGCGGCCTGGGCCGCATACTGGTGATTCAGAGTGGCGCAGTGGCAGCGCCGGTTCGATAGGCCGAGGCGCTACGCTCAGGCTGCTTTGGCCGGCACTGCCACGCCAAAGTCTTCCGGGAATGCGTCCAGCGCCGACAGCACCGGGTACGGCGTCATGCCGCCCATGGCGCACAGCGATCCGCCCAGCATGGTGTCGCACAGGTCGCGCACCAGCTTGACGTGCTTCACCGGCTGGTCGCCCGCGATGATCTTGTCGATCACCTCGACGCCGCGCGTGGAGCCGATCCGGCACGGCGTGCACTTGCCGCAGGATTCGATGGCGCAGAACTCCATCGCGTAGCGGGCTTGCCTGGCCATGTCGACAGTGTCGTCGAACACCACGATGCCGCCATGCCCCAGCACCGCGCCGAACGCAGCGAAGGCTTCGTAGTCCATCGGCGTATCCAGCCGCGACACCGGCAGGTACGCGCCCAGCGGGCCGCCCACCTGCACCGCGCGGATAGGCCGCGCGCTGCGCGTGCCCTGGCCGTAGCCCTCGAGCAGTTCGCGCAGGGTCACGCCGAAGGCTTTCTCCACCAGCCCGCCCTGGCGCACATTGCCGGCGATCTGGAACGGCAGCGTGCCGCGCGAGCGGCCCATGCCGAAGTCGCGATAGAACTGTGCGCCGCGCGCGAGGATCACCGGCACGGTGGCCAGCGAGATCACGTTGTTGATGATGGTGGGCTTGCCGAACAGCCCTTCGATGGCCGGCAGCGGCGGCTTGGCGCGCACCACGCCGCGCTTGCCCTCCAGGCTTTCCAGCAGCGCGGTTTCCTCGCCGCAGACATAGGCGCCGGCGCCCTTGCGCACGTCCAGCCGGAAGCGCCGGCCGCTGCCGCGCAGATCGTCGCCCAGCCAGCCGGCCGCCTGCGCGATGCCGATGGCGGATTCCAGCACGGCGATGGCGTGCGGGTATTCAGAGCGCACGTAGATATAGCCATGCTCCGCGCCGACAGCGAGGCCGGCGATGGTCATGCCTTCGATCAGCATGAACGGGTCGCCTTCCATCACCATGCGGTCGGAGAAGGTGCCGGAGTCGCCTTCATCGGCATTGCAGACCACGTACTTGATGGGCGACTGCGCCTGGTGCACCGTCTGCCACTTGATGCCCGTGGGAAACGCCGCGCCCCCGCGCCCGCGCAGGCCGGAGTCGGTCACTTCCTGCACGATCTGCGCGCCGTCCAGCGTCAGCGCGCGGGTCAGGCCGGCATAGCCATCGTGTGCGATGTAGTCGGCAAGCGAGAGCGGATCGGTGATGCCCATGCGGGCAAAGGTCAAGCGCTCCTGCCCCTTGAGGAACGGGATTTCCTCGGTGAGTCCAAGCGCCAGCGCATGCGCGCCACCAGCCAGGAAGCCGGCATCGAACAGCGCGGCGACATCTTCGGGGGTAACCGGCCCGTAGGCCACGCGTCCGGCGGTGGTCTGCACTTCAACCAGCGGCTCAAGCCAGAACATGCCGCGCGAGCCGTTGCGCACCAGTTCGATGCTGGCGCCACGCGCCGCGGCCTCACGCGCGATGGCGCGGGCCACCGCATCGGCGCCCATGGCCAGCGCGCTGGAATCGCGGGGTACGAACACGGTGATGCTCATGCTTGCACCTCCTGCCCGACAGCCACGTCCGCGCAGGCTTTGATCAGCGTATCGAAGCGCTGCGGCGTGACACGGCCAGCCAGCGCCCCGTCGATCATCACGGCCGGGCCGCAGGCGCACTGGCCGAGGCAATACACCGGCTCCAGCGTGAACGCGCCATCGGCGGTGGTTTCATGGAATCCGCAGCCCAGCGCGCGCTCGGCGTGCGCGGCAAGGGCATCGCTGCCAACCGACTGGCACGCTTCCGCGCGGCATACCTGCACCACGTGCCGGCCCGGCTTGCTGTCGCGAAAGTGGTGATAGAAGGTGACCACGCCATGCACCTCGGCACGCGACAGGTTGAGCGCGCGGGCAATCTCGGGCAAGGCGTCGGCGGGCACATAGCCTACCGTGTCCTGGATCTCGTGGAGGATGGGCAGCAAGGCGCCCGGCATCTCGTGGCGGGCGGCCACGATACGGGCGACCGGGTCGCGCACGGCGCTGGCGGCTGGCTTGGCGGCGGAATCAGACATCGAGTCTCCTGGTGGCGCAGCTCGGGCCGGCGCAAGCGCTCAAGCGCAAGGCCGGCGGCAGACGTTGTGGCGCATTGGCTTGCGCGTCTTGCCAGGATTGGCTGCGGGGCGCGGCACACCGTGTTGCGGCGACCGCTTTATATGCTATTTTTTTCATATATTGGGGGCTCTGAACGGGCATTCCCCATCTCACCTGGCCAGCCAGGCGCGCTCCAAATGCGCTTTTAGCGGGTGCTATGCCTCTTCGAGCGGACTATAGGCAGTTGGCCGCGTTCGAGCAATATGCTATTTTTCTCATATGATTCGCATCTCGATCCAGCCCCACCTCCAAATCCGCGACGACAGCGATGCCGCCGGCGCCCCACTTGACGTGTCCCGCCTGGTCACCTTGCTCGGGCATATTGAAAGCACAGGCAGCATCAGCCAGTCGGCGCAGGCGACCGGCCTGTCCTACCGCTACGCCTGGGGCATCCTGCGCGACGCGCAAACCCTGTTCGGCGGCGCGCTGATCGACAAGACCCGTGGGCGCGGCAGCGCGCTGTCGCCGCTGGCGCAGCAACTGGTGTGGGCCAGCAAGCGCATTGCCGCGCGGCTGTCTCCCACGCTGGAAAGCCTGGCCTCGGAGCTGGAAATCGAACTGAAGAAGCTGGCGGACCAACCCGGCACCACGCTGCGCCTGCACGCCAGCCATGGCTTCGCGGTGGCGGCGCTGCATGATTTCCTGGATGCACACCGGGTGCGCCACGACCTGAAGTACTGCGGCAGTCTTGAGGCGGTTGCAGCACTTGCGCAAGGTGCCTGCGATATTGCCGGCTTCCATGTGCCGATCGGCGAATTCGAGCGGGACATGCTGGCGAGCTTTGCCACATGGATCCGTCCGCAGACCCATTGCCTGATCCAGCTCGCGGTGCGCTCGCAAGGCATCTTCGTGCGCCCCGGCAACCCGAAGCAGGTCACCACGCTGCAAGACCTCTGCCGCGCCGACGTGCGCTTCGTCAACCGCCAGACCGGTTCCGGCACGCGGCTGCTGCTGGACCTGATGCTCAAGGCGCGCGGCATCGACAGCGGGCGCATCGAGGGGTACAGCAATGGCGAGTTCACCCATGCCGCGGTGGCCGCCTATATCGGCAGCGGCATGGCGGATGCGGGGTTCGGCGTGGAGACGGCGGCGCGCCGCTTCGGGCTGGATTTCGTGCCGGTGCTCAAGGAACGGTACTTCTTTGTGATCGAGCGGGAGCGCCTGCAGAGCCCGGCGCTGGCCGGCGCCGTGGCGGCACTCAGGAGCGCCGGTTTCCGCCAGGTGGTGGATGCCCTGCCCGGCTATGACGGTAGCCTGACCGGCACGGTCTTGACGCTGGAAGAGGCGTTCCCCGAGCGCGTGGGCCCGAGCGGCTGACCAGGCTGGCGCTAGCCGGGCCTAGCGCGCAGGCGCGTCGTCCGGCACGGCCTCGATCCGCTCGACGTGGATGGCCGGTGCCCACGTGCCGGGCTGGTTTGCGCGCAGCACGGTGCCGGTCACGGCCACCTTGCGGTCGCGCAACGCCTCGGCCTCGCCGACAGGGAATTTCTCCAGCACCCATGCCTCGCCATCGGCGGTGACCAGCACCGGCTGCTGGAACAGGGCGCTGCCCTTGACCATCACCGTGCCAGTCAAGGCGATGGACCGCCCGGCCGGCACCGCGTGCACACACGCGGCCAGCACAACGGACAGGGCAGCAATCAGGGGCAGGATTCGGCGCATGAGGTTTGTTGGATCGACAAGGCCGGGCGGCGAACATCGCCGCCCGGGAGCCGCCGGAGGAAGATCCGGCGAGCCTGCGCTTAGCGCGTTCAGTACACCACGACGGATAGCGTGGCGCCAGCAGGCACGCGCACGGTCTCGCTGAAGGCGGCGCCCACATTGCTGCGAACCACGGGGAAACTGCCGTACGGCTGCAGCGTGGCGGGCACGGCCACCGGCAGCTTGCGCAAGGCGCGGAACAGGTCCGGATCGATCAGCGGGAGCGTAAAGCCGCCATCGACACGGGCCGGGTAGCCGTAACGCGCCGGCGACGTCGCGGCCGGCATCAGCGAATTGCTGGTGACGCTCCAGCGCAGCAGTTCCTGGCTGAAGCCGGAGTCCGGGCGCGCGGCCTTGATGGCCTGGTCGAGCACGGTCTTCGAGTCCGCGCTGGAAGTCCGGCCCAGCAAGTCCTTGTAGAAGGCCAGGCCAAGTTGCCGGTCCAGGAAGCCGCCGAAGCTGCCCGACACCGAATAGCTCTCGCAGGTGGCGCCGAAGCCGGTGAAGTTCAGCATATTGCAGTTGAAGTTGCCGTTGCCGTAGCTCACGTAGTCCCTGAAGCGCACGTCGCGGATCGCGTTGTAGGTGGGGTCGATGGTCTGGCTGGCGAAGTCCTCCATCATCATCGCGGACATTTCTTCCAGCCAGCTGTCAAATGCGTACTGCTGGCCGGCCTTGACGCCGCGGCGGTAGAAGTTCTGCATATGCATCCCCTCGTGCGCCATCGTCATCTTCATCGACTTCAGGCCTTCGGTGCCGCCCAGGTATAGGGTCTCGGAATCGAGATAGAGCGACAGCGACTCGTTGCTGCGCGCATCCGAGGTGGCCTTCAGGTTGTGCAGGCCCCAGAAATAGCCCACGGTGCCGAATGGCGCGCTGTTGTGGTCGAAGTTGAGCACCACGATATCCACCGGCTGGCCGCTGCCGGAGATAAGGTTGTTGTAGCTGTGCGGGCCCCACAGCGGGCCGCCGACCGAGGTCAGCATGTCGTAGATGCCACCGCCGCCGGCGAAGGCGGCAGCCAGCGTGTCGACGAGGGCGCCGGTAACCTTGCCAGGCGCAGACTCGGTGGTCTCCACCCAGATGTTGACGGTGGTGGCGTCTGCCGTGCTCACTTGCTTGACCAGCGTGGCCGCGCGGCGCGTGCCGTCGGTGTGATACCAGCTCTTGGTATCGTTGAGCACGGAAGCGAGCGGCGGTGGCGGCGCGATTTCGGAAAGGCTGGCCACCTGCTTGCCGCCAGCCAGCGCCGCCCAGCCGGCGCGATTGAACTCGGCAATGTCGCGCAGCGTTTGTTCGTCCTGCCCCGAGGAAACCGACTGAATCGAGAGGTTGCCCAGCACGGACTGGATCACCGACAGCGACAGGCCGGACGGCATGGCCTGCGCCGTGGCGCCGTTCGTGTATAGCAGCGTCACGGCCTTGCCGTTCACGCCGCCGATGGCAACGGGCACATCGGCGGGCGCACCGGTGGTGTTGGAGGCCGACCAGACGCCGACGCCGGAACCCGAGTAATTACTGGCATCCACGGCGCTGCAGCCGCCGCAGGCCGGCGCCAGCGTGGGCGGCACGGGCGCGCTGGCGACCGGCACGGAAGGACTCGCGGTTGCCTGGGCGGCAGCCGGCGCGTCGCCGCCGCCACCGCAGGCAGCGACGGACATCGCGGCCAGCAGGGCAGCGAGCAGGCCTGCGCGTTGGCGCAAGAGAGGACCCCTCATGTTTTAAAGCTCCAATTCTTGTTCTGTGGATGCGGGCCTGGGCACAAGAACCCTAAGCCACACAAATAACGGCATCCGGAACAAGAGCTTTAACGAGAGGTTTAACGAGAGCTTTAACGAGGTTAACGAGGGCGAAACCTGCTGTGCATCCGTGCCAGCCCCGGCGGACAGGCCATGCCGCGCGGCGCGCGAACAAGAAGGCTCAGTAGACTTCCGGCACGATCATGTCGTCGGGCACCGGCTGGCGCGAGTAGTCGTCGTGCCGCTCGCGCTGCGGCAGCACCACGGCCGGCTGCACGCGCTCTTCGTAAGGCATCTGCTGCAGCAGGTGATGGATGCAATTGAGGCGCGCCTTTTTCTTGTCGACCGCCTGCACCACCCACCACGGCGCCTCGTCGATATGCGTGCGCTCCAGCATGATTTCCTTGGCGCGGGTGTAGTCCTCCCAGCGCCGGCGGGATTCGAGATCCATCGGGCTGAGCTTCCACTGCTTGAGCGGATCGTGGATGCGGGAGAGAAAGCGCAGATGCTGCTCGTCGTCCGAGATCGAGAACCAGTACTTGATCACCTGGATGCCGGAGCGCACCAGCATGCGTTCGAACTCCGGCACCGAGCGGAAAAACTCTTCGTACTGGTCGTCGGTGCAAAAGCCCATCACGTGCTCCACGCCAGCGCGGTTGTACCAGCTGCGGTCGAACAGCACGATCTCGCCCGCCGCCGGCAGGTGCGAGACATAGCGCTGGAAATACCACTGGGTACGTTCGCGGTCGTTGGGCGCCGGCAGCGCCGCCACCCGGGCCACGCGCGGATTGAGCCGCTGGGTGATGCGCTTGATCACGCCGCCTTTGCCGGCCGCGTCGCGCCCCTCAAACAGGATCACGACCTTGTGGCCAGTCTCCACCACCCAGCTTTGCAGCTTGACCAGTTCGCCCTGCAGCCGGAACAGCTCGCGAAAGTAAAGCCGCCGCGCGGCCCGCTCGTCGTCGTCCAGGCCGCCGCCGGCTTCGCCGAACAGCGTATCGACGTGGTGGTCTTCCAGCTCCAGTTCGAGTTCTTCGTCATAGTGATCGGCCACCTCGCGGTGGATACGCCGAATCAGCTCATTCTCGTCTGGTCTCATCGCTAACTCCTGTTCGCAGCAACGTGGTGACTGGCAGGCTAACCGCAAAATGTGACGCGCCCGTGAATGGTCACCCGCACGCTCAGTAACTGCCCTGCTTGCGGAAGGCCCAGCGCCCCGCCAGCACGGTGAAGCTGGCCACCAGCACCACCAGCACCCAGAAACCGTGCGGATGGTCCGCCAGCGGAATCCCGCCCACATTCATGCCGAAGAAGCCGGCGACAATGTTGATCGGCAACGCCAGCACGGTAACCAGCGTCAGCGTAAACAGCGTGCGGTTGGTCTGCTCGTTGAGCTTGGCCGCGATCTCTTCCTGCAGCAGCTTGATGCGCTCGACCAGCGCGGCCAGGTCGCTCAGCACCAGGGAGAACTCCTCGGTGGAGGAGCGCAGATCCTGGATGTCCTGGTCCTGCAGCCAGGCAGGTGGCCGGTTGAGCAGGCGGAACAGCGCGCCAGGCTCGGGCGCGAGCAGCCGCTGCAAGCGCACCAGGCCGCGGCGCATGGCGCCAAGCTCCGCGCGGTTGCCTTGCAGACGATGCGAGAGCAGGCGATCCTCGACCTGGTCCACGGTCACGCTGGTTTCGCGCACGATGCGCACCAGCACATCGGCCTGGTCGCGCAGCAAATGCACCAGCAGCGCCAATGGCGTGTGGAACAGCTCGCCCTGGCGCACCGAGGCGCGCAGCTGGTCAACCGAGCGCAGCGGCTTCATGCGCGCTGTCACCAGGATGCGGCGGTCGGCACAGGCCCACAGCGTGGAGATATCGGTGGTGGCCACGCCGAAGTTGTAGATCACGTCGTTGACCACCGCGAGCAGCGCCGTATCCAGGCGCTCGATGCGCGTGGAGCGCGAACCCTCGCGCAGGGCCTCGAAGAATCCCTCGGGCAGATCGAGCTGGCCCTTGAGCCAGCGCTCGCACGCGCTATGCGACAGATTGAAGTGCAGCCAGAGAAACGCGTCGCCCGGCGGGGGCTGCCCAAGCCACGCGGCGGCCGCGGCGGAATCGATGGGCTGGCCCGGCTCGCCGGGCAGGAAGCGAAAGCCGCTGACCAGGCCAACCGGATCGGAGCCGTAGCTGGCTTCGACGATACCCGCATGCATGTGGTGCCTCTTCGAAAACGCGAATTCGCGAAGATGGGACATTAGCATGCGGGGATGAATGCATGAAGGCCGGCGCATGGCGCCGGCCTTCATGAGGTACTGCCAGATTCGAGGCGCCTATCCGAACTTGCGCCGGGCATCCAGCGCCAACCCGGAGCCAATGCCGCCAAACAGATCGCCCTCGATCCGCTGCGCCCCCGGGATCAGCTCGGACAGCCGCTCGCGCAGCAAAGGCACGCTGCTGGACCCGCCGGTAAACAATACGGTGTCGATCGCATCCGCCTGTACGCCCGCATCGCGCAACAACGCCTGCACCGTGACCTCGGTCTTGCCAACCAGCTTCGCAATGGACTGGTCAAAGTCGGCGCGGCTGATCGCCATGGTCTCGCCAGGGGCGATGCGCCCCAGGTCGAGCTGCGTCTGCGGCTCGCCCGACAAGGCGATCTTGGCGGCTTCCACCTGGATCGCGAGCCAGTGGCCGGCGCGCTGCTTGATCAGGCTGATCAGGCGGTCCAGCTTGACCTTGTCGGCGGCATCGCGATAGTTGTCCATCACGTGCGACCACGCCTTGCGGGTGTAGACCAGGTTGATGGTGTGCCAGCTCGCCAGGTCGAAATACTGCCCCGAAGGCATCGCCTTGCCGTTGCGCAGCTCGCTGCCCAGGCCCAGGAACGGCATCACGCTCGCCAGGCTCAAGCTCTTGTCGAAGTCCGTGCCGCCGATGTGCACGCCGCCGTTGGCCAGGATGTCGCCACGCCGGTCGACCTTGCCGGCCCGCTCGGGTGACAGGCGCACCAGCGAGAAGTCGGAGGTGCCGCCGCCGATGTCGGCCACCAGCACCAGTTCCTCGCGCGCGATCGTGGCTTCATAGTCGAAGGCCGCGGCGATCGGCTCGTACTGGAACTCGATGTCCTTGAAGCCGGCATCCGCCGCGATCTCGCGCAGCGTTTGCTCGGCGAGCTGGTCGGCCTTGGGGTCTTCGTCGATGAAGAACACCGGGCGGCCCAGCACGACCTTGTCGAAGCTGGCGCCGGCCGACGTCTCGGCGCGCTGCTTGAGCTCGCCGATGAAGTGCGAGAGCAGCTTGCGAAACGGCATGGCCTGCCCCATGACCTCGGTGCTGTCCTCCATCATCGAGGTGCCGAGCAGGCTCTTGAGCGAACGCATCAGCCGGCCTTCATAGCCCGCCAGGTAGTCGCCAAGCGCGGCGCGGCCGTAGCTGACCAGCGGATCCTCGGAATGGAAAAAGATCACGGAGGGCAGCGTGAGCTTGCCATCTTCGAGCGGCAACAGCGTGGGTTGTCCCGGCCGGCACCAGCCCACCGTGGAATTGGACGTGCCGAAATCTAGGCCGCAAGCGTTTGACATCATGTTTCTGGTTTCTTCCCTACTGCATGGTTAGGTCCGGGCCGGGATGGCCGTGCTGGCGGGGCCGCTTTTTTTCCGCGCCGGACGTTGCGGCCAGCATGATAGCAAGCCCGGCCGGCGCCCCCGGGCGACAGGAGTGCTCAAGCAGGCGCATTCAGCAGCGCGATTATCTGCTGGTGCAGCCGCGGGTCGCCGCAGGCCACCACGGTGCCGCCCTGCTGCGCATCCCCACCGGTCCAACTGGTCATGACGCCGCCAGCACCTTGCACGATGGGAATCAGCGCCTGCACGTCGTAGGCCTTCAGGCCGGCCTCGACCACGGCATCCACATGGCCCGCCGCGACCATGCAGTAAGCGTAGCAATCGCCGCCGTAGCGCTGCATGCGGGCGGCGTCCGCCACGCGGCGAAAGGCGGCGAACTGCGCCGCGTCCTCGAACATCTCCGGCGTGGTGCACATCAGCTTGGCCTGCGCCAGGTCGGCGCACGGCCGGGTACGCAGGGGCTGGCCGTTGAGCCATGCCCGGCTGCCATCGCCGCTGAACCGCTCGCGCGTAAACGGCTGGTCCATGATGCCGATCACCGGGCGCTGGCCGTCGTTGAGCGCGATCAGCGTGCCCCAGAGCGGCAGCCCGGTGATGAAGGCACGGGTGCCGTCGATGGGATCGAGCACCCAGGTCAGCGGCGAGGTGCCGGCCACGCGGTCTTCTTCTTCGCCCAGGATGCCGTGCTCCGGGTATTTCGCCAGGATCAGGTCGCGCATGGCGCGCTCGGCTGCCTTGTCGGCCGCGGTGACCGGGTCGAAGTGCCGGCCGCCCTTGTCCTCTACCGCCGGGGCGCTGCGGAAGTACGGCAGGCTGGCGTTGCCGGCGGCCTGAGCGAGGCCTGCGGCGAAGTCCATGTATTCGATAAGCTGCTCTGCGGTCAAAGGCATGCGGAGATCCTGGGGTCCGGGGATGGTGTCGGGGCGGCGGCATGCGGCTGCGGGCAGGCCGGGCCGCGCGCGGTGGGACAGCGCTGGCTGCGCGGCCCGCCAGCATTGTAGCGGGCCGTGGGGGCGGGCATCGATCGCCTTTGGCGTCTCGCGGGCGGAGTGCTAATGTCGAGAGTGCGGGTAGCCGTCCATGCGTCGCCCAACAGTCCGTACCCTCTCTCGCCGAGCTCGCTGAGTGACCCCGGGGATACCTGCTGCCGACGTGCCCGCGTGCCAGAAAAAATCTCCATCCCGCGTGTAAGTTCGTGCCACCACCGTCGACAAAGGCACATAAACCGTAGCAGCCGCACCCGCAAGCGCCACGGAACATTGGAGAAAGACGGTGGATACAGCCTCCCAGCTATCGCGGCCCGCACACGGCCGCCGCGGACAAAGGTCCGCCTCCATCCAGCCGGCATGGGTGCGCATCACCCATTGGCTCAACGCCATCGCCGTCATCATCATGGTGATGAGCGGCTGGCGCATCTATAACGCGTCGCCGCTGTTCGGCCTGCATTTCCCCAAGGGCATCACGCTCGGCGGATGGCTGGGCGGCGCGCTGCAGTGGCACTTCGCCGCCATGTGGCTGCTGGTCGCCAACGGGCTGTTCTACTTGTTGATGAACGTCCTCACCGGACGGTTCCGCCGCCGCTTCCTGCCGTTGTCGGTGCCCGCCGCGCTGCGCGATATCGCCGCGGCGCTGCGCGGCCGGCTGGCGCACCCGGACCTGGCTGAATACAACGCGGCCCAGAAGGCCATGTACCTGGGCGTGGTGGTGGTCATCGTGGTCACGGTGCTGTCCGGCCTGGCGATCTGGAAGTCGGTGCAATTCCCGCTGCTGCGCGACCTGATGGGCGGCTATGACGCGGCGCGCTGGGTCCACTTCGTGTGCATGAGCGCCATCGTGCTGTTCATCGTGGTGCATGTGGCCATGGTGGCGCTGGTGCCGCGCACGCTGCTGATCATGCTGCGCGGACGCTGATCGACGGCCGTACTCACGCAAACGCATCCAAAAGACCGAATCCACAGATCCGCATCGCGGAGAACTGCCATGAACAAGTCCAAACCCATTGCCACGCTTGACCGGCGCCTGATCCTGCGAGACGCCGTGCGCGAACTCGATATGCCATCGCGCCGCCTGTTCGCCAAGCGCGCCATCACGCTGGGGGGGCTGTCGATGCTGACGGGCTGCAGCCTGAGCGACGACGCCTCGGTGGAGCGCTTTCTCACCGCGGTATCGCGCTTCAACGATCGCGTGCAAGGCTGGCTGTTCGACCCCAAGCGGCTCGCGCCCACCTACGCGGAGTCCATGATCACCCGGCCGTTCCCGTTCAATGCCTTCTATGGCGAGGACGAAGTGCCCGAGGTTGATGGCGCCGACTTCCGGCTGGAAGTTGGCGGCATGGTGGCGCGCAAGGATCCGTGGACGCTCGAGCAGCTCTACGCGCTGCCGCAGACTTCGCAGGTCACGCGCCATATCTGCGTGGAAGGCTGGAGCGCCATCGGCAAGTGGGGTGGCACGCCGTTCTCGGAATTCCTGCATCGCGTGGGTGCCGACACCAGCGCAAAGTACGTGGGCTTTCGCTGCGCCGACGACTACTTCACCAGCATCGACATGCCCACCGCGCTGCATCCGCAGACGCTGCTGACCTTTACCTACGACGGGGAAAAGCTGCCGCCCAAGTACGGCTTCCCCATGAAACTGCGCATGCCGACCAAGCTTGGCTACAAGAACCCCAAGCACATCATGGCGCTGTACGTCACCAACACGTATCCCGGCGGTTACTGGGAAGACCAGGGATACAACTGGTTCGGCGGATCCTGATCCGCATGAAATTGGCCGGCATGGTGCCGGCTTGCACACTGACCACCCCAAGGAGATCTTCATGAACAAACTTTTCGCAGCTACCCTGCTCTCGACCACGATGCTGTTTGCGGGCCATGCCTTTGCCCAGGACGCCATGAAGAAGGATGCCATGAGCAATGACAGCAGCATGGCCAAGGACAGCATGAGCAAGGACAGCATGAGCAAGGACAAGATGAGCAAGAGCCACGACAAGATGAGCAAGGACAAGATGGGCAAGGACAGCATGAGCAAGGACGCCATGAGCAAGGGCTCGATGGGCAAGGACGCCATGGGCAAGGACTCGATGAAGCAGTAAGCTGTGCGCCCGCTTGCCTGCCAGGCGAGCGGCAGGCCATGTGACAACGCCCCGGCTTTCGTCCGGGGCGTTGCTTTTCGGGCGCGAGGAATCTCCGGCATCACTCGGGCATCACTCGGGCATCATTCGGGCGTCACTCGGACGTATCGGGACATACCCGCAGCGGCCGTCACTGAAAGGCGGATGAAAGCACTCGCGCCTACTGTGCTTGGTAAGCCATTGGGGTGCGCCTGAGCGCGCGCGCTTGCTGTCGATGACGATCCGTGGCGGAAACCAGCGTGGCCTCGCACCGCGCCAGCTTCCTCCGATTCGCGCGCAACTACGCAAAAAATACCGCGCGTAGCCTGGACCGCCGTGCCTGCCTTGCCGCAGATGCGCGGCCTGGGTTTCACTGCAGGCGAGGGAGACAGCCTCATGGAACTATTCGAACACCTGGCCCTTGGGTTCTCCACGGCGCTGACACTACAGAACGTTGGATACTGCTTTCTCGGCTGCGTGCTGGGAACGCTGATCGGCGTGCTGCCCGGCATCGGGCCACTGGCGACCATCGCCATGCTGCTGCCGGTGACTTACACGCTGCCGCCGGTGGCCGCGCTCATCATGCTGGCCGGTATTTACTACGGCGCCCAGTACGGTGGTTCCACCACCGCCATCCTGGTCAACCTGCCGGGTGAATCGTCATCGGTGGTGACCACCATCGATGGCTACCAGATGGCCAGGCGAGGGCGAGCAGGGGTGGCGCTGGCCACCGCCGGCCTGGGATCGTTCTTCGCCGGCTGCGTGGCAACGCTGATCCTGGCCGCGTTTGCTACGCCGCTGTCGGAACTGGCCTTCAAGTTTGGGCCCGCCGAGTATTTCTCGCTGATGTGCCTGGGCCTGATCGGCGCCGTGGTGCTGGCTTCGGGCTCGCTGCCCAAGGCGGTTGCCATGATCGTGCTGGGGCTGCTGCTGGGCCTGGTCGGCACCGACGTGAACTCAGGCGCGGCGCGCTTCTCGTTCGACGTGCCGGAGCTGACCGATGGCGTCGACTTCGTCGCGCTGGCCATGGGCATGTTCGGCTTTGCCGAGATCATCGCCAACCTGGAGCAGAAGGAAAACCGCGAAACCTTCACCGATCACGTCAGCAACCTGTGGCCCTCGAGAGCGGACTTCAAGCGCATGGCGCCAGCGGTGCTTCGCGGTACCGCGCTCGGCTCCATCCTGGGGATCCTGCCCGGCGGCGGTGCGGCGCTGGCTTCCTTCGCGGCCTATTCGCTGGAGAAGAAGACTTCCAAGTACTCGCATGAATTCGGCAAGGGCGCCATCGAAGGCGTGGCGGGTCCGGAATCGGCCAACAACGCGGCGGCGCAGACCTCCTTCATCCCGCTACTGACGCTGGGCATTCCGCCCAACGCCGTGATGGCGCTGATGGTGGGCGCGATGACCATCCACAACATCCAGCCGGGCCCGCAGGTCATGACCAGCAACCCCGCGCTGTTCTGGGGCCTGATCGCCTCGATGTGGATCGGCAACCTGATGCTGATCATCCTGAACCTGCCGCTGATCGGCATCTGGGTCAAACTGCTGCAGGTGCCCTACCGCTACCTGTACCCGGCCATCCTGGTGTTCTGCTGCATCGGCGTGTTCTCGGTCAACAACCAGACCTTCGACGTCTTCACCGCGGCTGGCTTCGGTGTGATCGGCTACCTGTTCATCAAGCTCAAGTGCGAGCCGGCCCCGCTGCTGCTGGGCTTTGTGCTGGGGCCGATGATGGAAGAGAACTTCCGCCGCGCGCTCCTGCTGTCGCGGGGGACATTCACCGTGTTCCTGACCCGTCCGTTGTCGCTTGGCCTGCTGATCGCAGCCGGGCTGCTGGTCTGCATCGTTGCCCTGCCGTCGATCAAGGCCAAGCGCGAGGAAGCATTCCAGGAGGAATGACGCCGGCATGGCGACGCCGCCGCGGGCGCAGACCGTGCACGTGGCACGGCAAGGCCGCGCAACCACGCCAGCATCTTTTGGAAATGGCCGCTCAGGCCTGTGGTTTGTTTGCTAGGCCACGCTGCGCGCTTCCGCGCGGTCGTGGCCGGCCCAGGTCAGGCGCCACCCGGAGGTAGCGGTCTTCGCGACCAGGCCCGAATCCTGAAGCAGCAGTAAATGGTGGCTGAGCTTGGATGCATCGGCATTGCCCAGCGCCTTGGCGAGCTGGAGATCCGTCATCATCGCCTGGCTGTCAGCGCGCAGTGCCGTCAGCACGCGGTCCGCGAAGGACATGTCACGCCTCATCTTGCACTCCCGGTGTCTCGAGAACGCCCCGGCGGCAGCTTGTCACCGCCACCGCCGCGGGTGAGCGTCAGGTGCCGAACGGGAGCACACCGGTAGCGATGGCACCCCGGGCTTCTTGCCGCAACGCAAGACGGCGCGGTCCAGCCTGACGTTCCGTCTCAGTTGCACTTCAGATGCGCAATATTTGCGCTTTACTCGCACCTTGATTACTTCTTCTTGCCTGCTGCGCCATCATTGCCGACGCGCGACTGGACGGCACCGAACGGTGCCGCGGGTGCGACCGGCTTCTTGGGTTGCTTGGGCTTCTTGGTTTCGCGATTGCCGCGTAATTGACCTTTGGCCATGGTGTGTCTCCAC
This sequence comes from Cupriavidus basilensis, assembly GCF_000832305.1. Classification (NCBI taxonomy): domain Bacteria; kingdom Pseudomonadati; phylum Pseudomonadota; class Betaproteobacteria; order Burkholderiales; family Burkholderiaceae; genus Cupriavidus; species Cupriavidus basilensis. The sequence goes on along the minus strand of NZ_CP010536.1, from coordinate 814,468 downwards.
GAGTGGGTTACTGCATTGCGTGCCATGCGGCAGATCCAGCATACCCGCTTACTCCAACATGCAGGGAAATATCGCGCGAGGTGCCTGCGCTTTGCCGAAGCGGGAAAATCGCCAGCGGCCGCCGGTTGAAAACCACGTGCCATTGCACCGCCAAGTAAATCGGACGCCACCAGGCAAACAGCGTATGCTCGCTGCAGAAAGGAGATCAACATGCCTCAAAATCATGCGATCTACAAGGGATTCAAGGTCTCGGCCAATGTACGCCGCTCGCTCGACGAAAGCGCCAATGACGAACTCGCACGGGCGAGCTTTCTCGCCACCGTGACCATCACGCAGGTCAGCGGCGACAGCGGCTCGCTCAGGCTGGTGCCACCATTGCTCGAGCACGTCGCGCGCACACCGCACGATGCCATCGACCTGGCCGTGTCCTATGCCAGGACCGTCATCGACGACATGTCCACCTTCGTCAAGCGCAAGTAAACCCGCCCCCTCGATTCGCCCGGAATTGCAGTCCATCGCGCGGCCGCCCTGAGCGGCCTGGCCGCAGCCACGCCCAGCAAGATTTCCCCACGAAAAGACAGGAGACGACCATGGACCGACAGATCAAGAACAAGGCGGAACTGCGCGCCATGATTCGCGCCGAGCAGCAGAAATTCGCGGAATGCAGCGGCGCCTGCTTCGGCGACGTTTGCTGGCATGCGCCGGACGCGGGCGGCTGCAACTGGAATCTGTCCACCATGGAAGGCGGCGACAGCGCGGCCTGCATCGAGAAGATCCGGCCGTTTACAGCCACGCTGCAGGCGCAATACAACATTCCCGACGAGGGGAAGTAGGGCGGCCAGGCGCCTGGTGCCACTTGACTAGTGCCCCAGGCGCTCTATCCGGGCCTTGGCGTTCTCCAGTGCATCCGCCATGGCAAGCTCGCGGGTGCCAAACGCCGCGCCCTGGTTTTCAAAACGGCCGTGCGTATCCAGCGTATAGACCCAGTTCCATTGACCGAAGGTGCGCTGCGTCAGTTCCAGGTTGACGTAGTGGCCCTGATGGAAAAAACTCTCCGGCATCGATCACCTCGCTCAATTGCGACCTGCCCGGCGTCGGGCACCGGCCTCCCCGGATACAACGGGTAGCGCCTCGCCGCGCCAACGCCACGAGGGGCGCTATGCGCAACACCATATCCATCGTACGCGCAAATCCTCGGGCGAGCGCTGATTGACGAAAAATGGTATCATTTGCAGTCTTGGCCGTTCGCCGACCCTCTTCTCGTCGGCGCGAACGTGCCGGCTGCCAGACATCATCAAAATATTAACGGCGGCCTGTCGGGCGTACACCCGATTCGTTCAGGGCGACAACCGCCCATCACCCTCCCGACCCGGCGGCATGTCCGCTCCGCAACCTGTGCGCATGTACCTGGCGCATCAGCCTGCGCAAGCACGGTCCACTCATCACCAGCTACCTTTCTCGCGCAAATGCGCGAGACCTGCCGTTGCTGGACAACGCAAACACGGCGACCGATCGCCAGAAGAGAGCACGCGGCGCACCACAAGATGCGCTCAACGCTGCCTCAGATCGTCCGCCCGCATAAGGGCAACACCTTGAATCAAAGCACCAATAACACCAATAGCACCAATGGCGCCACGCGCGCCAATCCGTACACCGTGTCGGTCTACCCGATACAACAAGAGCCAGGCGTGTGGTTTGCGACCTACCTGATCGCCGAATACAAGAATGGCTCCGAATGCATCGTCGCCAACGTCTCGATGCGCCATGCCACGCATGGCACCGAAGCCAAGGCTAAACAGGCCGCCCGACGCGCGGCCGAGAGCGTCGCTGCCGATATGCGCCTGCAATAAGCCGGCCACACGAAAAGCAACCCGCATGCGTCTCAACCTACCGTGCAGCAAGTCTTGCTGCAAAAGGATCATCGTTGGCTAAAGAAGAACTAGTGGAATTTGGTGGGCAAGTATCGGAAGTACTGCCGGACAACCGTTTTCGCGTCATCCTGGAAAATGGTTTCCAGGTGTGGGCCTATTCGTCCGGCCGCCTGAAGAAGAACCGCATTCGTATCCTGGCCGGCGATCGCGTCACACTGGAAATGTCGCCCTACGACCTGACCAAGGGCCGGATCAACTACCGCCACAAGTACTGATACGGGTTGGCCGGATACGCTACCGCGCCGTCAGGCTGTTGGCCCGCGGCCCCTGCCACCCTCTAACGAAAGGAAGAATCATGTCGATCAGCGAAGAATGGGAAGAGATGCACCTGACGCCAGGTGGCTGGGTAGGCGGAAGCTATCGTCACGTGCCGGGACCGGAAGTCACGGTGGTGCGCCCAGCGGATGACGTGCTTACCGTGCGCAGGCATGTATGCGCAACCTATTGCGGCCCGTCGCGCACCACGGAAGACAGGACACCGCAAACCGAGGACATGGCGTTGATTGAATCGCTGCTGGCCCGCTTCGGCAGCCCGGCATTCGGCGTCTAGCGGCGCAGTCCGGACCAGCACAATCTCCCGGGCGCTCCCCGCGCCCGTGCCAGGAAACGCGACGGCTCAGCCAGGAAACCGCATGCGCGGCATGCTGACGCCAACGCGCGAACCAACCGGGCGCAATTCGCCCTCGAAAGGCTGCGCGCCCAGGTCCAGCACGTAGTCTCCTTCGCCAGCCTTGTCATAGAGGTGGTCACGAATCGCTTGCCCGATCGCAAGCCGGCACAACGCCTCGAAGCTGTCGACCATTTCGCCCGTCAAGGCCGCCTCGTCGGCCTGAACCCCGAATGAACGCCTGCCGTCGCCGACGAAACTGGTGAAACGCACGCCCGTCGGATGGCTGGAATCGAGAAAACTGACGGCTACATGGTAGGCGATGCCCTTGCCTTGCCCCGGTAGCGTGCAGAGGAAATTGGATGGTGTGGCAACCTTGTTCATGACGTATGCGCTCACGGGCCGGCGCAAGCGCGCACGGCGGGTTTTGACAGGTAGACCGGCAGGGCGGGCATTGCACGGCGCGGTCCCGTTTCCTCTTGCTTCCCATTGCCTGGCGGCGGCCGGGCCAGCCCTACGATACCAGCTGGCACCACCACCAGCATAACGGCAAGCGCGGGCAACGCCGCGCTACTGGACCAGATCCTGCCGGCGCAGCGTTACAGCGTAGCGACAGACTCCCCGGGGATCAGTCCGTTAATAATATCTTCACCAAACTTCACGGCCCCCCTGCGCGCCGTGCCGATATTTTCCCAAGGCGTGCTTTCCAGGCGGAACACGCGCGTGCGTTCACCGCCGGGCCGATGGCCTTCGCGGCAGATCACCACGGACGCATTGAAGCTGCGATCCGGCTTGGTCCTCGGCCAGGATTGCGCGGGCTGGATCTTGTACACCAGCGGATAGAGGTCGAAACCCTTGTAGCAGGCGGAAGGCGTATTGTTCATGTGGTGCTCCAGGCGGCTGGATGCCGCAACTGGCCTTGTGCCGGTTCGCTTGCAATGGACAATGTCGAGACCCAATGCGCCAGCGCGCGGGCAAGCTAGGGAGCCATCAGGCGATCGACGACAATCACGATCGCTTTCCCTGGCTTGTCCTGCTTGCAATGGACGCCAAGGCGTGCGCGCAGATACCGGTCAAGGCTGCGTTGTAGTTGATATAAGGCGCCCTGGTCCGCATTGCTCAATTGCTCTGCGACGTCCTGCGCCATCTCGATTTCAAGCGCCCTGGCTGGCCAGGTAAGACTCCCGGCATCAGGGATCTGCCAGTTTGCCGTCACCGCGCGTTGCCCTGCCGGCCAGATCCTGACGTCTTGCCCGGTGATCTCGTCAAGGACGGGCTTTACGAAGGCAACAAGATCTAGCATGACGCCGCACCGGCGACCGATCGGCGCGCCGTCGCTCCGACGGACAAGCAGGACATCGCGCGGACCTCGTCAAGTGGCGACGATGCAGCGGTGGCTGGCAGCTCGGCCAAGCCATGGACGGGCGAGAACATGGCAGGCGCGCCTGCGTCATCCTCGTGCAACGACGGACATTGCCGCATATCGCTCCAGGCGTCAGAGCGAAACGACGGATTGCCCGGGAATCGCGCCGTTGATGATGTCCTCGGCGTAACGAACGACACCACGACGCGCAGCGCCAACGTTGTCCCACGGCACCGTGTCGAGGCGGAACGTACGGGCCTGCGTTCCCTCGGGCTCGCCACCTTCGCGGCAGATCACGACGGCGGCATCGAAGGTGCGGTCTGGCCTGCGTTCCGGCCAGGTACGCACCACGGCGTGCTTGTACACGAGAGGGTATAAGTCGAACCCTTTGTAGCTGGCAATCGGATTGACGTCCATGATGCACTCCACAGTTCCACCGAGTCCCACTCTACTCCTATTGAGCGCCGCTCCATGACCTTTATTTTGGCCGAGCGGGCAGGACTGGCGCGGAAGCGGGAGCGGCCGCCGGGACAGCCGACGGCGTGGCTGCGGCATTGCCGACGGCGGCGCCAGCGGTAACGGGTGGCGTAGCGGCGGCGGGAGTGGCGGCAGCACCAGGCGCGGTCCGTGCGGGCTTTGCCGCCACAGGCTCGGTCAGGGTCAGCAGCATGTCCGCATACCAGGCAGAGTTCAGCCCGAGCACTTCGTCCTCCGCCAGGTCGCGCGAGCCGACGTCGAAGCGAGCGGAGTGGATGCCAAGCAGCATCCACGGCAGGTCCAGCTTGTCGCCCCGGCCATCGCGCATGCGCGAGACCACGAGCGCGCCGCTGGTGCCACGGTGCGTCCTGGCATCGGTCAGGAAAAAACCCTGGCCCTGGAAGCGCAATCCGTACGCGGATGCGACCACGGCCTGGCGTGCAACAGGCAGATGATGGAGCGCGTCATGAAAACCCAGTGGAAATCCAACGATCAACAGGGAGTCGCCCACCTCGACGCGATCGGAAGGCTGAGCCAGATGCTCCGGCGTGAAAGCCCGGTAAAGCAGCTTGGGCGGCAACGCCTTGCGCTCGATCTCCACCACAGCGACATCGACCGGGCCGCCGCCGTCCTCGCCTTCGCGCCAGACGGCAAGCCCGTCACGGTACAGCGGAATCGAAAAGCCGATCGAGTCGGCCATGTTTTCCGGCTGGCTGTGCAGTTCGATCTCGATACGGTCCGGGTGGTGCTTGCTTGGCTCGTCGAACACCACATGGCGGCTGGTCACCACAAAGAGCCGGCCATCGCGCTCGAAAAAGAATCCGCTCGCGTTGCTCAGCGGCTGCCGGCCCTCGAAGGACGAGACCCGGACGGCGGCCAGAAGGATGGATTCGACCATAGGCATGATGTCTTATGCGCTTGCGCACCTCGATGATTCCCGGCCGGTAAAAAAAAAGCCCCGCTAAGCGGGGCTTTTTTCTAGGCGATTCGAATCGGCTCGATTAGATCGGCTCGATCTTGGTCGCTGCGGGGCCCTTTTGGCCAACGCCTGCGACGTAACGCACTTTCTGGCCTTCTTGCAGCGACTTGAAACCGCCGCCTTGAATTTCCGAGAAATGCGCGAACAGGTCGTTGCCGCCTGCGTCAGGGGTGATGAAGCCGAAGCCCTTGGAGTCGTTGAACCACTTGACGGTACCGGTTTCCATGCTGGATATCCTTTAAACCTTAAAAGTTCTGGATGAGCCTGATGCTCACCAGGCATGACGATCAAGGAAGGAACATGGAGCAAACGAATCGCCGCTTGGAGGGGACGATCCATAACATCTGAGTAACCGCTTGAAAGATCCTGCACCAACGTTTATACAGGGATGGGATAGGCATGTCAACTCACCGAAGAGAAAAGTGCCTCATTGATTGCAAGCACGGTCTTCTCCACGCCTCGCGCGCGCCCCCACGTGCGTGAACAGACATAAGCTTGCGGCGGCGGTTTATAGCAGCATGAACGTGCTACAGTCACCCACCTTCCGCCGCCGGATTCCGCATGTCGCCTTGCCCAGCCTGCCTCGCCATCGACACCAACCGTGGTGACTCGCCAGGCCACGCGTTGCTAAGGATCACCGACACGCAGCGCATCAAGGTGCCGCGGCGCCCTGCGATGACGGTCAGCACCTTTGTGTGCCAGGCCTGCGGCACCGGCTGGATCTATCGCGACGGAAAGAACGTCGACGCGCAAGGCTGGCAACTGGCGCCGCAGCAGGCCCCGGTCCCGGACCTTCAATGATGCAGGCTCGCGCCAGCATCGAAGCGGCGCCATAGCACCACACCAACAAGACGAAGACGGGCCCGACAGGCCCCGCAAGCCCGGCAGCTGGCACCACCGCTGCCGCGTCTTTCACGCGAGACGGCGCCGCACGCCCACACCAGCTGGCCGCGGCGGCACGCATCACGCCACGCGGCACCCCTTCAGGAACAGGATGACCCAGCGCATCGGACTATTTTTCACCGTCAGCCTGCTGCGTTTGCTCGCCGCCTTGCCCTATAGCGTGTGTGCCCGCGTCGGCATGAGCCTGGGCGCCCTGCTCTATCGCATTCCAAGCCGGCGCCGCAGTGTCGTCCAGACCAACCTGCGGCTTTGCTTTCCCGACCAGAGCGAAGCGCATCGGCATGCCCTGGGGCAGGCGCATTTCAGCCACGTGATTCGGAGCTACCTGGAACGCGGCGTGCAATGGTATGGCTGTGCCGGCAAGCTCAATGACCTGGTCGAGCTGGAGTCCGCCATCGAGCTCGGCAACACCGAGGCCGGGCCGACCATCTTCCTGGGATTCCATTTCGTGGCGATCGAGGCCGGCTGCATGTTCTACTCGATCAAGCATCCGGTGGCCTCGCTCTACTCGAAGATGTCGAACCCGTTGCTGGAACAACTCGCCAAGCGGCAGCGCGCCAGGTTCGGCACGGAGATGATCCCGCGCAATGGCAGCGTGCGCCAGGCCTTGCGCACGCTCAAGTCGGGCACGCCGCTGATGCTCGCGGCGGACATGGATTTCGGCTTGCGCGATTCGGTATTCGTGCCGTTTTTCAACGTCGCCGCTTGCACGCTCACCTCGGTGTCGCGTCTCGCCGCGCTCAGCGGCGCGCGCGTCGTGCCCTTCACCACCTCTGTCCTGCCTGGCTACCGCGGCTACAAGCTGAAGATATTCGATGCGCTGGCGGGCTACCCCTGCGGCGACGAGAAGGCTGACGCGCTGCGCATGAACGCGTTCCTGGAGCAGCAGGTCCGCGCCATGCCGGAGCAATACTACTGGGTGCATCGCCGCTTCAAGCACCGCCCCGAGGGCGAAGCGCCTGTCTACTGAGATGCCTGGAGCGGCGCGAGCGCGCCGCCCGCGTTCCCTTCAGCCTTCGTAGCCATCCAGGCCCACGCGATAAAGCGTGGCGCCCACCGTCTCCAGCAGCGCACGCGCCGCGTCGGAAAACGGCTCGCTGGCAAGCAGCGCGGCCAGGCCGGCCACGGCGTCGTCCACCGATAGCTCCACCGTGTCGTCGTTGGCGATGCGCTCGAAGGTGCTGATCACTACTGTCGGATCCATCCAGATTCCCCTGCAAAAGTCGAACTCTGCCGCCCGGGCCTGATGCCCAGGCTAGCCAGCTGCGCGCATGGTAGCACCCCGGCACGGCCGGTCAGCGCTTTGGCGGCAAGGCGCCGTGCTACCGGTTTGCCGGCAACGCCGCCAGGCCATCCAGCAGCGCCTTGTGGAACGCCACTGGATCTTGCATCTGCGGCGCGTGGCCCAACTCGGGAAACTCCACCAGCCTGGCGTTCGGCAGCGCCTTCAAGGTGCGCTGCGCCAGCACCGGATAGTTGCCGACCTTGGTGCGGACCTCCGGCGGTGCCGCGTCCTTGGCGATGGCCGTCGTGTCCTTGTCGCCGATCAGCAGCAAGGTTGGCGTCTTCAACGCGCCCAACTCGTACACGACCGGCTGCGTGAAGATCATGTCGTAGATCAGCGCGGAGTTCCAGGCCACCTGCTGCTTGCCCGGGCCGCGGTTGATGCCCGCCAGCATCTGCACCCAGGGCTCGTACTCGGGGCGCCATGTGCCGACATAGTAGGTAGCCTGTTCGTAGCTGCGGATCTTGTCAGCATTGGTGGCAAGCTCACGGGCATACCATTGGTCCACCGACAGGGACGGCACGCCCAACGCCTTCCAATCCTCCAGTCCGATCGGGTTGACGAGCGCAAGCTGCTCGGTTTGCTCCGGGTACATCAGCGCATAGCGCATCGCCAGCATGCCGCCCGTGGAATGCCCGATCACCGTCGCCAGCCGGATTCCGATGGACTCCAGCAAGGCGTGGGTGTTGCGCGCCAGTTGCTGGAAACTGTATTGATAGTGCGCCGGCTTGCTGGATTTGCAAAAGCCGATCTGGTCCGGCGCAATGACGCGATACCCGGCCGTGCTGAGCACCTTGATCGTGTCGCCCCAGGTCGCCGCGCAGAAGTTCTTTCCATGCAGCAACACCGCGGTGCGGCCGTTGGCATGCTCGGGCTTGATGTCCATGTAAGCCATGTGCATCGCCTCGCCTTGCGAGGTGAACGCGAACTGCTGGACCGGCGCCGGATAGTCGAAGCCTTGCAGCTCGGGGCCATACACGGGGCCATCGTCCGCGGCCGCCAGCGCGGCGGGCGGGACGGCAACGGCTGCCGCCGCGAGCAAGGCAAGCAGGAATTGGCGATGAAACGTCATGAGCGTGGTCTCGGCTATCGAAGAAAAAAAGACGGCGGCATTACGCGGCCAGCCGCGCGCGCTCCGGCGGCGCGGCAAAGTCCAGCACAGGCCCTGCCGGCACCACGCCGCTCGGGTTGATAGAGCGGTGGCTTTCATAGTAGTGGCGCTTGATATGGTCGATATTGACCGTCGCCGCAATCCCCGGCAACTGGTAGATGTCGCGCGTAAAGCCAGACAGGTTCGGGTAGTCGGCGATGCGCCGCAGGTTGCACTTGAAGTGCCCCACGTAGACCGCGTCAAAGCGCACCAGCGTCGTGAACAGGCGGATGTCGGCCTCGGTAATCTGATCGCCCAGCAGGAAGCGGCGCGTGGCGAGCCGCGCCTCGAGCCAGTCGAGCGTGTCGAACAACGGCGTCACCGCTTCTTCATACGCGCCCTGCGTGGTGGCAAAGCCGGATTTGTAGACACCGTTGTTGAGCGTGTCGTACACCCGTGCGTTGACTTCGTCGATTTCCGCGCGCAGCGCCGCCGGATAATAGTCGCCCGACTTGGCGCCAACATCGTCGAAGGCGGTGTTGAACATGCGGATGATCTCCGACGACTCGTTGCTGACGATGGTTCCCCGCTGCTTGTCCCACAGCACCGGCACGGTGACGCGCCCGGTGTAGTCGGGATCGGCGCCAGTGTAGACCTGGTGCAGGAGCCGCGCGCCGTTGACCGTGTCCGGCACGACGCCCGGGCCCTCGGCGAACGTCCAGCCCTCGCCGAGCATCAGCCAGTGCACCGTGGAGACGCTGATCATCCCCTCCAGCCCTTTGAGCGCGCGCATGATCAGCGTGCGGTGCGCCCACGGGCAGGCCAGGCTCACGTACAGGTGATAGCGCCCGGCCTCGGCCTTGAAGCCACCGGTGCCGCTTGGGCCGGCGGCGCCATCGGACGTCACCCAGTTGCGAAAGGCGGCGTCCTTGCGAACGAAGCGCCCGCCGGTGGATGCCGTGTCATACCAGCGGTCTTGCCATTTGCCATTGACGAGCAGTCCCATTTCGATACTCCTTCTGATGCGGTGAGGTACGCGTTCTTATTCGGCGCCGACGGGTTGCGACGGCGCATTGATGAAATGCACGATAGCCGGAATGGTCTGCCCCGGCGCTTCCTCCATCAGCCAATGTCCCGAGCCCTTGACAATCACGCCTTGCACATTGGTGGCAACGAGGCGCGCCTGGTCGATCAGGAAATTGCCAGAAGCCTTCTCGCCCGCCAGCACCAGCATGGGCATCGGCAGCGGGTGCTTTGCCAGCGCCGCGAAGTCTTCGGCATCCTGCGGGAATGCACGGAAGAACTCGAATCCCGCGCGCATCCGGCCCGGCCTGGCATAGTTGGCGGCGTAACGCTGGCGGGCGGCTTCCGGCACCGAGTGCTTGGGGTCGGCGGCGAAGTCGTTCCAGAAGTGTTCAAAGTAGGTGCGCTCGCGGCCCTTCACCAGCTTTTCAGGCGTGTCGCCGTAGAAGTTGAAGTGCCACTTGTCGCGCAGCAGCCAGACCTGTTGCCAGTCGCCCACGCCAGGCAGGAACGCGTCCATCAGCGTTACGCTTTCCACTTCGTCCGGGTATTGCGCGGCGTAGGCATAGGCGACCATCAGGCCGATATCATGCCCGACGATGTTGATCTTGCGGTAGCCGAGCGTCTGGACCAGGGCGTGGATGTCCTGCGCCATGGTCTTCTTGTCGTAGCCCGACTGCGTAATCGCCGACCCGCCCGCGCCGCGCAGGTCCGGTGCGATGACGGTGCGCTTGTCGCCAAGCTGTGCCATCAGCGGCAGCCACATATGGCTGGATTCCGCATAACCATGCAACAGCACGACCGGTGTGCCGCTGCCGCGCCCGGACTGCAGATAGTGCAGGTCAACGCCATTCGCGTTGATCGTGTGCTGCTGGATCGCAGCGTCGCCGCCAGGTTCTGCGGCATGCACGGGCGGCGCGAGCGCGCCGAACACGCCAAACATGAGCAATGCGGCGCCAGCGTACCGTGCCATACGGTGGATGAGGGCCATGACTTTTCTCCGGTGATCGTGCCATGGCAGGACGAACTCTCCTGGCCGACGGCGCTTGCAAACAAAGGGGTTGCGGGAATCGGGTGATGCACTGTGACGAATATTGCGCCGGCACACGTGTTTTGCCGTACGATTTTCCCGATGAACTCGTTCGACGGAGTTGAACATGTTGTCAGAAGACGAACTGGCCTTGCTGGAAGCCATCCGGGACAGCGGCAGCCTGTCGCGCGCCGCGGCGCGCCTGGGCAAGGCGCCATCGACCGTCTCCCACGCCGCCCGGCAACTGGAGGGCCGCTTTGACGCCCTGCTGTTCGATCGCCGCCGCTACCGCCTGCAGCTCACCCCTGCCGGCCACCTGCTAGCCGAAGAGGCCGCGCGCCTGATGCAGGACGTATCGCGCATGACCCAGCGCGTGCGGCAGGTCGCCAGCGGCTGGGAAGACCGCCTGTGGATCGTCACGGATGAAGTGCTCGAGTTCGAATTGCTGATGCCGGTGATCCGCAGCTTCGATGCGCTCAAATCCGGGGTGGCGCTGCGCCTGACCCACGAAGTCCTCAGCGGGACCTGGGAAGCGCTGCGCGACGGCCGCGCCGATGTGATCGTCGGCGCGACCAATGAGCCACCCGCCATCCCCGGCCTGCGCTGGTTCGAGCTCGGCGTGGTCGAATGGGTCTTTGCCGTGGCGCCACGCCACCCGCTTGCCAGCGTAGCCGAGCCACTCACGCGCCAGCATATCTCGGCGCACCGGGGCGTGGCCGTGGCGGATTCATCGCGCGGTAGCGCGGGGCGGGCCTACGGGCTGGTGGGCGGGCAAGCCTCGCTGGCCGTGCCGAGCATGCGCGCCAAGATCCTGGCGCAGCGCGAGGGGCTGGGCATCGGCTGGCTGCCGCGGCACCGCGTGGCTTCGCTGCTCAGGCGCGGGGAGCTGGTGGAAAAGCGCACGGCCGATCCGCGCGAGCCCAACACGCTGTATGTGGCGTGGCGGGGCGACCATGAGGGCCGCGCGCTCGCATGGTGGCTGGACCAGTTTCGCCAGCCGCGGCTGGCGAAGCGCCTGGTGCAGGGCATGGATCTGTTTGCCTGAGCGGGCCCGAACCGGCCCGAACCGGCCGCCAGCAGGATAACCAAGATCAACAAGGTGCCGCCGCTGCAGGCCGTTCCATACCGCTGTGGTTTTGTCGATATGCAGTGAAGATGCCCCTGGTCGGGGAATGAAATCAAAGCCCGGCCACAATGTCGCGAATGGCCGGGACGCCGTCGATTTCAATGGCGCAGCCAGTACCGGCCTGCCAGACGCTGCCAAGGCTGCCACTGCGCAACAGGTGCGGCGGCCAGTCGTCACGGATGGCTTCGGGCCCGGTGAAGCTGTCATCGGGCAAATTCCCCGAGGCGGCCTGATTCCGTGCGCCGGCCAGGCGCTTGAACGACACCCGGATGCGACCCCGCCAGCCGGGCCGATGGCTGGCCCACAGGGCATCGACCGCCGCGGCCAGGCCCGATCGGTCCGGCAGGCGGGTGTGGTCATGCACCAGCTGCACCAGATCGGTGAGCCAGTGCGCCGGTGCGCTGAGGAGCTCCTCGGCCCATTGGGCGCTGACGCTCTGCCATACCACCAGCGGGTAGCGGCGCCCCACCCGGTCCCGGGACGCGGCCACGACACCAATCAGGTAGCTGCCCTCGCCGGGGAACTTCAGGCCGCGCGTGCGCAGGATGAAATGACACGGCTCAGCCGCGCGCAATCGAGCTTGGCCCGTGAGGCTGGGTGGCGTCAGATGCAACCAATGCGGCGCATGGCCGACGATGGAAAGCGCTGGCGCCCGGACCGGGGCTTCGGCGTGCCCGGGGTCGAACCAGTTCCGCCACATCGCCACCTGGGCCAGGGGCGCATTGTGGCGAACAAAGTCCCCTTGCGCAGGCAGCTTGCCGAAAATCGACGGTGCCGTAATCACCCCGACCTCCCCGGACACTGGAAGCCCTGCAGCAAGGCGGTGGTCCATGGATTCGCGAGGCTGCCGGTGTTGATGTCGAGCTTCGCCTTGCGGCCGTCAAAGTCATACTCGGCCATGAAGTGGCTGGCTGTCGCCGAGCCGGCCAGCTTGCCCTTGGCAATCACGCGCATCAGGGCCCAGGGGCCGTTGGCGGTCAACGTCGAGGTGTCGGGGCGGATGCGCGGGCTGGCGGTGATCTCGGCACCCTGCCCGCCGCGCGGGCCTGGCCAGGTCACCTTGAGCGGGATCACCGGGCCGTGCACGTAGCGCTGGCTCTGCCCATCGAAATCCATGTTCAGCTCGACGATTTCGGGATCGAGCTCCACGACCTTCAGGTCGACCTTCCAGGCCATCTTCTTTGCGCCCGGATCACGGAAAAACACCTCCCGGATCTCCTTGGCGCGCTGGAACGGCACCAGGCTCGGGCCGGCCACCGGTGGCACGTCGGGCGCGGTCAACTTGTAGCGCCACGGCGAGATGGTGGTATCCACGTGTGGAGCCAGTACCTTCTGGAAGAAGTCGTCCAGCACACCCCCGGTCGCGAAGATGCGCGCAAGATCCTCCGGATCCACGTCCTGCATCGACGTCGGCGTGAACGGATACTTGCCGTCGACGGCACTGCGGCAGCTTTCGCCGATCACAGCGTCCATCTGGGCGATCAGGATATCGCCGACGCCCTTGTTGACATCCCGGGTGCCCTGCACGACCAGATCGGCCAGCACCGCCTTGAAGGGCGCGGGCAGCTTGGCCGCCTCCATGCGCAACTGCGCCCCGGCATCTGACGGGGGCGGCAGGTTCCGGGTGTTCAGCGCATTGTTGGCCACTACCAGACTGGTGTAATAGGCGTTGACCATGCCGGCTATCGCATCCAGTTGCGGCTTCCCGGGCGCAGCCTGCGCACCCGGGTTAGCGGCATCGGCCTGGCCAGTCACCACTTCGCGCAGCGCGGCGAAGCGGTTGTCGACCACCTCGCGCTCCTGGCGAGCCTCGGCGCGCGCGGTCAGTGCGTTGACCGTGCCGGATGTCTTGTCCAGCGCGGACAGCGCCTTCTCCGCCAGGGACTTATCCTCGGGATCCACCGGACGGCTCAGCGTGGTTTCCTGCACCGCTGCCCGGCCCAGCCGGGCCAGCGGGGAGTCCGGCGCGGCGAAATTGCGCAGGATCTCCAGGTCAAAGGCCAGGTTGTCGCCGGTCACCGTCCGGATATCGCCCAGGAATGCCTCCCAGTGCCGCGCATACTCGCTCAGGTACAGGCGCCGAATCTCGCGCGTCAGAGGATCGTTGCCGGTCAGCTTGCCCGCGGCGCGCTCAAGCGTTTTTTTTTGAGCGCCGAGCCCCGTGCCCCTGCCCATTACCCAAGTATCGACCGCCTGTGCCTTGCCAACGAATTCCGGCAGGCGCGCATTGAACAGGTCGTGGTAGCCGGCGTAGGTGAAGAGCCCAGGGATGCCCCGCTCCAGCGGCTCACCACTGGCTCGGGTGAAGACCGTGCCAGCCTGCGGCCCGACCGCGCGCACCAGCGTGAAATCCTGCGGCGCCTCCTCCATCATGGCCGCCTTGGCGCGGTCGTAGAGGCGTTCGACGGAAGTATTTCCATCCAGGAAATCCCGCGCCGAGCGGATCAGCGCCTCGTTCCTGGCATAAGGCGACTGCACCGCGCGGCTGCCGTCCAGCAGGCTGTCCAGGTGCCCGATCACTGCCACGCGACCGCCGAAGGCGTCCGCCCCGTTGCCGGCTGCCCAGTCGCCTTGCAGCCAGCTACGCACGTCGGACGCGTTGAACTTGTCCTTGTCGTGCAGCATCAGGTAGACCCGCAGGGTGTCGTAGGTCTGCTTGGCGTCGCGTCGATTGACTGCGGTCGACAGCACGGATTCGACCCGACCTACCAGGTATGGCACCAGCAGGTTGTCCTGCAATCTCGTATGGGTCTGGGTCGCAGCGCCCAGCACCGGCGGCACGCTGTAGAGGCCATACCGCCAGTCGACAGACGGATCGGCCTGATTCAGGCTGGCATAGGCGGGCAGGTCGCGGGCTGCGGCCAGCACCTCGGGCATCGTATCCGGCTGCGGCTTCTTGTAGAACGCCGTCACCGTCGCGGCCAGCCCCCTGGCTTTCTCCTGCACCACGTCCAGATAGTTATGGTTGTGGCCGAAGCTGTTATGGAGCGCACCGACCAGCCACAGGAAGATCACCACTAGCAGCGCGTGGCCAAGCAGGCGCAGCAGGCGGAAGCGGAATTCCCAGCGCAGGTTCGGCTTCACGAGGTTCGCATCGGGCACGATGATGCGCTTGAAAACATCCTGCAGGAAGTAGCTGCGGTTGCCGGTGGCCGTGTCCACGGTGGCGCCGGCAGCTTGGGCGCCCGCCTTTCCAATGCCACGCAGTTGCCGGAAGACGGCGCTTGCATCTGCGACCACTGCCCCCTCCGTTTGCGCGGCACTGGTGAAATACACGCCGCGCAGCATGGCGTTGCGCTCAGTGTCGTCGTACCGTGAGTCCAGGAACATCTGCTCCAGCATCGCGACAAGCGGTTCCGTCAGGCTCCCAAGCTCATAGAGCAAGGCGTAGAGCGCCTTGCGCCGGCCCTGATCGAACTCCTCGGACAGCCGGCCCGCCAGCCCATCCGCCAACCGCGTCACCAACGACTGCATCTCCTTGCGGCACTGCGCAACGACATCGACAGCTGGCTGTCGCGGCCACCGCTTGCCCGCAACCGGCAAGGTGAACCCCCAGGGCTGGGCCCGTCCCTCGCTGGTCAGGCATTGGAAGTAGTCAGTGAAGCCGGCAAGCTGATCGAGCTTGGTCACCAGCACATAGATGGGAAACCGGATGCCCAGTTCCTCACGCAGTTCGGCCAGGCGCGCCCGAATCCTGGCCGCTTCGGCAACGCGCTCATCAGCGGAATGCCGAAGCAGGTCAGTCACGCTGATCGTCACCAGCGCACCGTTGATCGGGGCGCGGGCACGGTGTTTGCGCAGCAGGCCAAGAAAGCCCTTCCATTCGGCCAGCTCGATCGCCGAACCCGATTTTTGCGCCGTGTAGCGGCCTGCCGTGTCGATCAGGACCGCCTCGTTGGTGAACCACCAATTCGTCTGCTCGGTGCGCTGCCGTGCGCGAGCCGCCGCGCTCATTTGCTCGGCAATCGGGAATTGCAGCCCGGCGTTCAACAAGGCCGTCGTCTTGCCAGAACCTGGCACGCCGACCATCATGTACCAGGGCAGTTCGTGGAGGTAGCGCCGTCCCTCGAACAGCCGGCCGATCCGGCTGCCGGTGCGCATGCCCTTAAGCTGGCGCAGCGCAGTCTGGATGGCCGTGTTCAGCGTGGCGATTTCATCCTTGGCCACCACCTCCTGGCGCTTGCCGCCAACATTCAGCAGGCCTTCCACGAACGACTTGTTCGTGCGGGCATGCTGCCAAAGCAGGTACAAGAGATACGCGGCGAATAGGAAAACGATCACCGAGATCAGCAGGATGCGGACCGAACTCGGTTCCAGCGGATGGCTGGCGCCTATGGCAAGTAGCGGCCCCGCATGCCAGATCAGCAGGCAAAGCGCGGCGACCCCGGTGGTGGAGACCGGCCAGCCAAGCAGCCAGAACAGCGCAAGCGCCATCAGCAGGACGATGACCATGACACGTGCGCCGAGACCCGCCAGCGGATGCATGCCATTGAATCCAAGCAGCGGTCCGATAAACCAGATGGCCGCCGCCACCAGAAGCACGGCGACAAGTGCGAGCGCCTGCCGGGAGACGAGCGCGCCCCCAATACGTTTCAGAAATTCCATGCCTTGACCCCGGTCACTGTGTAACGACGATCTCAACCCGGCGATTCTTCGCTCGGGCTGCCGGCGTCTTGTTGTCGACAAGTGGCTCGGTATCACCCTTGCCAATGGCTTCGAGGCGCCCCTTGGCCACGCCCTTGCTGGCCAGGTACTCCGTCACGGTCGCGGCACGCTCCTCGGACAACGCCTGATTCGAGGGGAACCTGGCCGTCTTGATGGGCGCGTTATCGCTATGGCCGATGACGGTCACCTTGCCGGAGACCTTGCTGATCTCCCCTGCGACCTTGTCCAGCAGCGGCAAGATCTTGCCGCTTACCTCGGCGCGCCCGCCGCCGAACATGTCATCGCCACGGAAGGTCACGGCACTACGCGCCGCGTCCTCCTGCACGCTGACGACCCCACGCGCAATCTCGTCCTTGAGCAGTTCAGCCAGGCGCAGCGCCTTGGGCGGCTCCGGCGGTGTGATCATCCCAATGGCAAGGATCTGTCGCTCGAGATCGTGCGTGCGGAGCAACAGCTGGTATTTGTACCAGGCGAACAAGCCACAGAGCGCCAGGGTCAGCACCAAGGCCGTGACCCAGACCGGCACCGTGCGTAGTCGGCGGAGTCGTCCTGCGTCCCCGCCACGCCAGTTGGGCGAAAGCTCGCGCGGCACGCTCTCGCGTGCGCCACTGATCAGGTGGAAGAGGCGCTGGCGGATCTCCTCCAATTGCCGGGGACCATCGGTCTGCCCGGCATAGCGCCCTTGGAATCCCAGCGATAGAAGGTGATAGAACACCTCGATGACCGGTATATGTTCGTGGGGACTGGTCACCAGCCGGCCGAGCACATGAAAGCATTTGGTGCCGCCCTCGGTGTCCCCGTGCAAGCTGACAAGCAACCCTTGCTGCGGCCAACTGTGTATGCCCCATGCCTGATTTTGTACAGCCTCGTCCAGCGCTGTGCACAAGGCATAGCTCGCTGCCTGGAAATGCTCGCGGCGCACATTGGCCCTTTCGCACAAACCTTGAAAGCGTTGCACTTCAGATGTCAACAAGGCCCGGAGCCGTGGCACATCCTCCTCGTCCAACCCCTCCGGGACATCGGCAAGTGCTCGCAGAAGTGGGCGTGCGGCTTCCAGCAAGGGGGATCCTGCGCCTGCCAGCGCAGCCACCGTCTCAGAGGAAAACGTGGCGTCCGGATTGTGCCTATCCTTTTTAGTCATCAGCTACGAACTCCCCAAAGGTCAACCTGCAGATCAGGAAAATCGCCGGCAACATGTAATGCCAGCCCACCAAATTTCTCGACTTGCTTCCAGAGAGGATTCTCTCGGGTAAGCTCGAAGTAGACATAGCCCGCATTGAACGGAATCTGCCGCGGCGGTACCGGCAGCGCCTGGAGTGGAATCCCCGGCAAATGAGACCGTATCAAGTCGACCAGGCGCTCGGACGGGCCCGCCTTTGCCTTGGCCGGAAATTGCTGCTGCAGCGTATCCACGGGCATTTGCGCCGCGACAGCCAGCACGAATGTCGTGAAGCGCTGGATCTCCGCAGGGTCCAGCACAGCCAGCCGGATGCCGTGCGGCTGAAGTTCAAGCTCGATCCTCTGGGCGGCACGCTCAAGGACCACATTGAGCAGGAAGCGCAGGTCGTCGAACAACGGCTTCAGGCAAATATGCGGGGCATCGTGTCGGTAAGCGGCATGCTCCACAGGTCGACGGCTGTGCGTGCGCACGAACGTCGATAGCTCACCAGACAGCGCCGCCAAATGGACATAGAGGACTTCCGGCGAGGCAGCTTTGACGGCCAGCAGATGCGTCAGAATTGGCTCATAGCGGTTCAGCAGCTGCAGAATCAGATACTCGCTGACTTCCGCCGCATCCCCACCCCGCATGCTCGCGGCGCAAAGGCGCTCGGCCATGGCCGTAGCACGCATGCGCAGCAGGCCGTGGATTTCGGTAAGCCAGCTGTACAGCAATGGGCTGGCGGCAAAGGTGCTGACCGGTGGAATCAATGCCCCGTCAAGCCTCGCGCTACCATCGGCGCGAACCTCGCTGACTCGTGCCAGCGGCATGCCGAGCCACGCACTGGTCAACTCCTTCTCCGTGAGCAAGCGCAGGCGCAGGTCGGCCAGCTGGATCAGCTTCGGACCCTGCGAGATCGAGTTGGCGTCGAGCAGATCTTCCTCAAACGTCCGGAATCGCGCCAACGAATCCGCGGCATCGTCAAAGTCGGTCTCCTGTGCGTTCGGCGTGCGGATCGGCACGGCCAGACAGACCATCTGGCCAACATGCTCATGCCGGAGCGCCAGCGGCGCTGGCGATGAAACCTGCCCCGGCGCATCGAATGGCGTGCCGTCCGGAAAGATGCCGGCGGCAGCGGAGACAACGAGCTTCCCTACCGCGAGCGCTTCGGTATCAATGTCAACCTGATTGAAACCCCAGAAGAACGGGCCAAGCGCCGCGCTACGCTTATGGGCGTAATGCTCAAGATAGCGTTCTTGTTGCTGGAACAGCTGTGGACGCAAAAAGAGGCCTTCGCTCCAGACGACTTTGTTATACCAACTCATTGAATCACTCGATTTTTGTAATGTTGATGGTCAACTGATCAAGCAAGACCTGCAGCTTGATCTTGCGTGCCGGCACTACCGCCCTGTACCACGCGGCTTCCGTTGCTGGCGGCAGCTTGTAGACCGTTCGCCAGGTGGCCTTCCCAAGATCGTTGTAACCAACAAGAAAGCCCAGTGCCGTGGTTGCCGGATTCAGCTTTCTTTCGAAATCCCGGGTTTCGTCCGGCCGAAGGATGAACTCGTCACGAGCGAGGAGATCGTCAAGAAGCAGCGTCTTGTCTGCGCTTTGCAGCGTGAAATAGTCTGCGTTTGCGAATGTCCCATCGGACTTCAGCTCGTACATGCGCACCAGAACAGGACTCGCTCGCCCCCTCGCATCCGGATTGACGGTTGGCTTGGCTTCCGCACGGAGCACCAGCTTCATCTGTTCATTCTGCACGGGACTGGCCGCGCAACCGGCAAGCAAGGCAATCGCCATCGGCCAATAGCGGTACAACTGACGCATGCTCAGCCTCCGACGGCGGCAAGCTGCGAGCCGATCAGCTCGCAACCGCATTCGCAGCGATGTCCGTGCAGCGCAACTGGCCGCCCTTCCACCAGAAAGGCTGGGTGCCCTTCGGTGATGGCGTTGACCCCGTGTGGACGCCCGTCCGAGTAGTGCTCCGGGCAATCGACCAGGTCGCCCTGCCGGGCAATAGGCCGGCCTTGCAAGAGATGGGATGCGGAACCGGTAATGACGCGTCCGCCGTGCGTGGTAGTGTCACCCACTGTGATAATTGGCAAGTTCATGTTCTCACTCCAAAATGACCCAAGCCGGTCGCGGTATCCGCCGGCATTTCCTGCCTCGGTTCGAGATCGACCCACTTCTGACTTTTCAGTCTCCTGAAACACGCTGCGCATACGGGTCACCAGGCTCGATCCGGCACGCCTCCTCCACTTCCCCGGGCCAAACCGGCACCTTGTTCGTCGGCATGCAAAGCAAACGCCCAAACAACGTAACCAGCGCAAACGGCGTGCCAAACAGCAGGAACGCATAGCCATAGCTGAAGTTGCTGAAGGCCACCTTGGTAGCAAACAGGAAAGACTCGCGCTTCTCCGCAATCGGCAGGTACCGGCGCGGCATCGGAATACTCTGCGGGCCCTCTTCCATATAGCGGCGCAGGTATTCCCAGTGAGCGGGCAGCAGGTCCTTGGTGCAGTGAATCCCCATCGAGAAGGTATCGAGCACCGTCTTCCTGTCCGGCGCCAGCACGTGGCCTCGAATATCCCAGACTAGCGGAGGCCGCCCTGCATTAGGCTGACCAGGCCCCATGCAGAAGTAGATGTCTTCCCATCTGAGCGCCAGAACTCCTCCGGCACTTTTACGGCGGAATACATAAACCATTCGGTTTCGCCGGTTAAGGCGGACCGGCCAATGAGTAACGGAAAATACTTCAAATCGAACAAACCACCCAATAAATATGATGAGAAATATGGTCATCGACCAGAATGCTACCAAGAACAATATTATCTCCCCTGTCTCTTCCTTTACTTTTCCAAGATTTTCAAACAGTTCAAGCCACGTTATGCTGAGCACCAAGACCAACGACCCACACCCCAGAATAAATAAAATGGCAAATGCGAATCCCTTCCAAGCATAGTACTTATCAACCACCTCAATGAAGGTCGAGTTCAAGCGGATAAGCGCATCCCAATCCTGCACGTCTTCGCCCTTGCTCACCATCGCCGGCCGCTTCTGAGACAGGTGTTCTGCGCGCTCCTGCTCGGTCAAAGGACGGTTGATCTTGTACTTTGGTATCTGCCCTGTAAAGTCTATCGACATACGTCTCTTACCCTAATGCCAGCTGTAATTCCTGCATTTCCTGATGACCCGTCTTGAAAGCCTCATCAGGTCTCTCGCTTTTGAGCTTTCCCCCAGACACTGCGCTTAAGCCACTCCTGCAGCTTGTTGTCGACCACCAGTGCAATGAGCACTTGCAGCGCGAAGAGGGCCACCAGCGCCAGGACGACAAATGGTCCCGACCAAACAAACAGCGCGGCGAACGCCCCAGGTAGCCACCGATGCGATAGAGAACCTCCAGACCAGTGGGGCACCGCTGGAATCGGTCCCACGCACAAATACCGCTCAGAGCGCGACTATCTGCCGGCCCTTGCTGCCTCGGTTCGAGATTGACCCGCTTCTGATGTTTCACTCTCCTGAAACGCGCTGCGCATACGGGTCACCAGGCTCAATCCGGCACGCCTCCTCCACCTCCTTGGGCCAAACAGGCACCTTGTTCGTCGGCATGCAAAGCAAACGCCCAAACAAGGTAACCAGCGCGAACGGCGTGCCAAACAGCAGGAACGCATAGCCATAGCTGAAGTTGCTGAAGGCCACCTTGGCAGCAAACAGGAAAGACTCGCGCTTCTCCGCAATCGGCAGGTACCGGCGCGGCATCGGAATACTCTGCGGGCCCTCTTCCATATAGCGGCGCAAGTATTCCCAGTGAGCGGGCAGCAGGTCCTTGGTGCAGTGAATCCCCACCGAGAAGGTATCGAGCACCGTCTTCTTGTCCGGCGCCAGCACGTGGCCGCGAATATCCCAGACTAGCGAAGGCCGGCCTGCATAGGGCTGGCCCGGCCCCATGCAGAAATAGATGTCGTCCCATTTGAGTGTCAGCATTCCCCCGGCGCTTTTGCGGCGGAATACATAGACCATTCGGTTTCTCCGGTTTAGTCGGACCGGCCAGTGACTACATGTGAAGGATTCGAAATGAGCCGCCCAAATAAATAGAATCATCAACGGTATTGCCATCATCCAGACAGCAATTATTGACAATGTTAGCTCTATCAATTTCTCTGGAAATCTATGTGGCATTTCAAAAATGCCCATCCATGTAACATTAAATAAAAATAAAAAACATCCACTTCCCATAATTACCATCAATGAAAACATGAATCCTTTCCACGCATAGAACTTGTCCACAAGCTCCATGAAGGTGGAGTTCAGCATGATCAGCGCATCCCAATCCTGTACGTCTTCGGCCTTGTTCACGGCTGCTCGCCGCTTCTGGAACAGCCGGCCGTTTCGCTCCTCCTCAGTCAATGGTCGATTGAGTTTGTACTTTGGCGAGTACCCGGTATAGTCCATCGTCATACGTTTCTCACCTCAATGCCTGCTGCAATTCCCCCAGACCAGTAGGGCATTGCTGGAAGCAGTCCCACTCACAAGTACCGTTCAACTCACGACTATCTGCCGGCGCTTGCTGCCTCGGTTCGAGATTGACCTGCTTCTGATTTCTCACTCTCCTGAAACACGCTGCTCATACGGGTCGCCAGGCTCGATCCGGCACGCCTCCTCCACCTCCCCGGGCCAAACCGGCACCTTGTTCGTCGGCATGCAAAGCAAACGCCCAAACAACGTAACCAGCGCGAACGGCGTGCCAAACAGCAGGAACGCATAGCCATAGCTGAAGTTGCTGAAGGCCACTTTGGTAGCGAACAAGAAAGACTCCCGCTTCTCCGCAATCGGCAGGTACCGGCGCGGCATCGGAATACTCTGCGGGCCCTCTTCCATATAGCGGCGCAGGTATTCCCAGTGAGCAGGCAGCAGGTCCTTGGTGCAGTGAATGCCCACCGAGAAAGTATCGAGCACCGTCTTCTTGTCCGGCGCCAGCACATGGCCGCGAATATCCCAGACTAGCGAGGGCTGGCCTGCATAAGGTTGGCCCGGCCCCATACAGAAATAGATGTCTTCCCACTTGAGCGTCAACATTCCTCCAGCGCTTTTGCGGCGGAAAACGTAAACCATACGGTTTCGCCTATTCAAGCGTACGGGCCAGTGCGTAAAGGTAAAAGCTTCGAAGTGACCAACCCAGCCCAGGAATGTAAGAAGTGCAATTGATAAAACCCAAAGGAATACAAGAAGTGATATTAATTCACCAACCCTACCCGGGATTTCGTCTATGATCACGAACAATCCGTACCACGTCATCCATATAATCATTGCGCTCCATCCGCAACCCATTACAAAAACGAAAGCAAAAAGGATCCCCTTCCATGCGTAGAATTTATCCACCACCTCGATGAAGGTCGAGTTCAATCGAATCAGCGCATCCCAATCCTGTACGTCCTCGCTCTTACTCACCGTTGCCTTTCGTTTCTGAAATAGCCGGTCCGTGCGCTCCTGCTCGGTCAGATTCCGGTTCACCTTGTACTTTGGCGTGTTCCCGGTATAGTCCATCGTCATATTTTTTATCCTAGTGCTTTCTGTAGTTCCCGCATTTCCTGATGGCCAGTCTGGAATGCGTTCTCAAGTCCTTTGCTTTGGAACTCCCCCCAAACGCAGCGCTTTAGCCACTCTTGCAGCTTGTTGTCGACCACCAGCCCGATAATCACCTGCAGCGCGAAGAACGCAACCAGCGCCAAGATGACAAATGGCCCAGACAATGCCCCCATTGCAGCGAAGGCAAGGAAGCCCCCAGTTCCCGCGGAGAAGGCATAGAGCGCAACCAAACCGAAATTCTTCTGTCGAAGCTGCTCGATCGCGTTGACGCTGTCCCAGACAGCCACGATCGCCGCCGCGCCCCCGCCAAACACACGCCCAGCCAAGCCGATCCAAGTGACGTTCGCCAGTGGCCGCATAAGCAGCAAGCGCCCAAGCGGCGTCCTGCCCCAAGACGTCTTTTCCAGAACCTTCTCCGTAACGTCGACGATCGTCGCAGCAAGCGCTGCGCCCGCCGCACGCATCCGCCAGCCCTTCTCCGACTTTTCCCATCCGGACGCCTTCTCTTCGTCGCCGATGGCCTTCGACAAGCCCGCGACCTGTATCAGTGCCATGACCGCACCCAGGCGGATGCCGCTGGTGACGGCCAACCGGAAGCGCGCGGCCAGGCTGCTCTCGTACTGCTCCAGCGTGCGGATGGACTTTGCCGCCCACTTCGCCCGCTCCGCCGGTTTGAGGCCTGCCGGCATGCGCTCGAGATGCGCCCCGTCCACCACCACCAGGAACCGGCCCTTGAAGGTTCCCTCCCGTACTTCGCCCTTGATCTGCAGCAGGCGCATCTCGTCTGCCACCGCCTTCTTGATCTGGTTGTCGGAATAGGCTGGCTTGCCTCCGGCACCGGATTGCAGGCGCAGCATGCCCCGCAGAATCTGTTCGCGGAACTTCTTCTTGGTGCCCACCACATCGACCACCACGATCGGCCTGCCGATGCGCACGCCAAGCGTTGCGACCAGGGTCATCCATGACTTGCCTGCGGCCTTGTCCAATCCGCGACCCAGAAACGCGGCGCCGGAGCCAGCGATGTACATGACCAGGCGCGCCAGATTGTCGGCGCCTGCCTTTTGTTCCACCGTCTGGCCGAACAGCTTCTCCGCCCCCTCCACCAGACGCTTGTAGCTATCCATCAGGCTGTCCCAGGGCAGCGCCGCCAGATCCGGGCTGCCGGCAACACCCTCCTTCAGCTTGTTGATGAGGGCGTCGCTATTGACGCCCAGGGCTCGCAGCAGGTGATTCTTCGGGTCGGAGATATCGCCATCCAGCCATTCCTGATAGAGCAGGCTGCACGGTTGCTTGTCCTCCGTACCCATGATCATCCGGGTCAGGACGCTTTCGTAGTCGAAGCCGCTGGCCAGATCCGCGGTATCGAAGTTGCAGGTGAAGTAGTGCGTCGTGCGGCTGTTTTTCAACCAGGCGGCATGTGCCTTGGCCAGCGGCAGGATCATGCGCTGGTCGAATTTCCCCAGCGCTTCCTTGTAGCGCTTATCAAAGCTGGCGCGCGCCGGCTCGTTGTATTTGCCAAGGTAGGGTCCCCACGCCTGGTCCTTCACCTTCTTCAGTCCTTCGGCGGTGACCTCGTATCCCGTTTCGATGCGCTCGACACGGCGTTGGGCAAGCTGGGTCCCGCCAACGTAGTCAATGACATTTTCCAGCGCCATCGCACCGCTTTCGTTGCCGTATGCTTGTGCCTTCAGATTCTCCGCAGCGGTCAGCTCAGCCAGCTCCGCGCTATGCTCGACCGCCTCCTTCATGCCCAGAATGGCGGCATTGACCGTCACCTCACGCGCCCAGTCGGGTCGGCTGTTGAAGCGCCGCAGTTCGTACTGCATCAGGAAGGAGAGCTCCTGGGCAATGCCAGCCGGGTCTGGCAGGGCAAGGAACAGGGCTTTGCTCTGTGCCGGCTTCACGCCTTCAAGCACGGCCGTCCTTTCGCACAACGCGGCATACTGATCATCGACCGGGTGCCAGGGCCACGGCGCAAAGTCAAAGGATGCTGGCTTGGTACGATTGGTCAGATAGAAGTCGGCGACCCGCTTGTCCAGTTGCGCGATCCGCTCGGCGTGCTGGTGATTCTGCGTGGTCAACCATTTCTGCACGTCAAGCACACGCATGTGCCTGTCCCGGTATGCGGCATCGCGGTGCCGCTCGATGGTTGCCGCCGTCCACTCGGTGTCCGAGACCCCCAGCCAGACTTTGGTCGCCTGCTCCGCGCGCGGAACCGTGATGCACATGGCGATAGCGGCGTGCCCCGCCTGCTCGCAATTGAACTTCGCCTCCTCGGCGGATGGCGCGGGCTTCCTGGGATCGAATTCATACAGATACCCCTCCGGAAGCACCATATAGCCCTTCAATGGCTGCGCCTTGTCCGCTTCATTCCAGCAGTACAGATAGCTGGCTCGCAGACGGCGCAGCACGTACTTCGCGGGCGCCACCGGCACAGCGGTGATCCATTGTGCAAACGGCCCGGTCGGCTCGGGTACCGTGCTCGTCTCCGGCGCAATGCCGTAACGCACTGGATAGATCGCCAGTCCGCTCTTGTCGCAGAA
Source organism: Cupriavidus basilensis (assembly GCF_000832305.1). Classification (NCBI taxonomy): domain Bacteria; kingdom Pseudomonadati; phylum Pseudomonadota; class Betaproteobacteria; order Burkholderiales; family Burkholderiaceae; genus Cupriavidus; species Cupriavidus basilensis. The sequence goes on along the minus strand of NZ_CP010536.1, from coordinate 788,698 downwards.
CTTGCAGCCCTTCATTGATATCCTCTCTCCGACGCCGGTTTGCGCAAGCCGAGATGGCTTGAGATCCGCGCACGCTGTTCAAAGCCCCATTTGCTCGCCATCGCGGCAAACAGTCCACGTTCGTCAGCACTTCGTTTGATCAGGTCGTCCACCTCGGGATGGGCATCCAGATCGGGATGGATGGTCATGCTGTGCTGCACGTACGCGATCAGGTCGACGCCATCAAGCTTGTGCCGGTCCTGTCCACGCTGCAGCAGGACATCGATCCTGCGCATGGCGTCCATGGATGCCGTGAAGCCGCCGGCGCGCTCCAGCTCGTCGTGAACGGCATTCACAAGAACGATGCGGCCCAACGCCAAGGCTTCTTCGCTTGAGAGGATTTCACTTCGTTCGTCGTCGATCTGCGGAGCGGCTTCGGTCACCCATCCCTTGCCGAGGAGGCAGTAGCTCCATTTCGTGATCGGTCCGTAGAGCGACCGCTGTTTGCGAGGCCCGAGAATGCGCAACAGATGCCGAAACACTCTCGGGTCGTAGTAGCGGAACAGCGCCTCCGGTTCTCCTTCGACATGAAGGCGGAGTCTGCGGCCGAGATGGCCATGGGTCTCGCCGAATGTCGCGCTGGTTGAGATCAGGCCGGATATCGCGGGTGCCACACCCGACGACGCCTCATAGCTATGGCGGTCTGCCAGCGCCTTGCGTTGCGCGTCGCTCAGACCTCTCAGATCTATCTGCCATGGAAACAGGTGCCTCTGCTCGCCCATCGGTTCCAGCACCAGTGAACTGTGAGGCAGGCCATGCAAGTCGCTGTCGCTATCCAGGTTCAGCGGGTCGAGCAACAGACAGTCATGGCTATCCAGGTATTCGAGCATCATGATTTGCCTCAGCTCACCGCCACAACGGCCTGTCCACTACTGGCGGCGTCGCGCATCCCGAACTCGCAGACCGAGCTCTTGGCCAGCTTTGGCCACGCCACGGTCTCTGTCGAAGGGCCAGTGAAGCTATGCCCCGCGGCATGGGCGGTAATTGTTGCGCGCGTGAGGTGCGTGATCCCGCCGTCGTTGTAGCGTGTATGACTGCTACCGCCTCCAATCAGCAGTTCCTTCCTGGCCAGAATGCGGATGTTGTCGTCGGTGCTGATGATGTCGATGCCAAGCTTCGCAAAGAACTGCATGACATCGTTCTGTGCTTGCAAGGTGATCGGACCCTTTGCGGCGAACAGACGGATGCCTAGCAGATGCGCGCACAAGGAGAACATGCCGCGAACACTCGCGAAGAATCCTTTGCCAGTATTCAGCGACAGATGCTCTCCGGTTGTGATCGTCGCGTGCCTGCTACTGTGCAAGTGGGTATCGGTAGTGGCTGTAGCAACGATACCCGCCGCGCTGGCGACAACAATGTGAGGCTCTGCCAGCGTACCGGACGGGCTTTGGTCTCCTTTGATCGCATCGTTCTGGCGCGCGATCGCCTTGGCAACACCCTCTTGCTCATCGCGCTGCGCCTGAGCCTGAACAGAGGCTTGCTGCAACTGCTCCGCGAGCGAAAGCGCGCCGCGCAAACGATCCATTGCCTCGGACAGGTCCAGCGCCGCGCCTTGTCCGTGCGTACGCAGCTCAGTGGAAACCAGTGTCCCCGCACCTGATCGGAGCGCCATATGACCGTCGGTCCGCAGCTCTGCGCCTTCTCCCCGGTGGTCCTTGCGACCGGCGTGATCGGGTACGTTCGTCAGATAACCCAGGTTGAGTTGGGATAGCTGATGATCCGATGAAAGCTGACTCTGTATCTGGTCCTTCGTATCGTCCATCAACAGGTGATTGTGGCGTCCGCCAAACAACTCCTTGCTGCGAATTCCCGACAGCGCATGCTGCCCCGGCAGCGCCCACGGCGACATATTGTGCTGGTTCGGTGCCCGCCCGACGATCAGCGGGCAATCCGGATCGCCGTTGAGAAAGGCAACAATGACTTCCTGGCCGATGCGCGGAATATGCATGGCGCCAAACTGATCGCCGGACCAGCCGTTGACGACACGAATCCACGGTGAAGAGTTCTCGTCGTGCTTCCCGTAGCGGTCCCATTCAAACTGAATGTTCACGCTGCCGTGCTCATTGCACCAGATTTCCTGGTTCTTCGGCCCGGTCACGACCGCCCGCTGCAGGCCGGCGACGCGCGGCTTGCCGACCGTGCGCGGCGGACGGAAGACTTCGTCGGTGGGATGGCCTTCAAAAGCCACGCGGCAGGCAAAGCGCTGCCGGCTGCCGGACGCGCCGCCGACGTCCTCCAGGTCGAACGCCGTGCTGGTCACGAGGAACTCCCGGTTCAACGCGGGATTGCCGTGATTGCTCACCATGTAGGTGCAGCCCGGCGCCACGCCACGCAAGGCACCGACACCGCGCACGCGCCGGCCCCGGGCACGGCGCTCCTCCATGCGAATCCTCGCCCGCATGTCGCCTACCGCCGGCTCGACATAGTCGCCCGGGTATTCGTACCGCTCAAAGTCGGCGAAGCCGGTTTCGCGTGGCTGGCTGTTGCCGGTGGTCAGGTCCGCCCGCGGCTTGCGGAAGTCGTAGTCATTCAGCGTGACCTTGCCCGTGCGCAAGCGGTTGACCGGGTCGAGGCGCACCAGATGTTCCTGGTCCACCTTGAATCCATGCGGATAGATGGGCAGCGTGTGATAGGCCTCACTGGGGAAATTGCGAAACGCTCCGGTTTCGGAAGCCAGGATCAGCCGATGGTGCCCGCCATCGTGCTCAAAGAAGTACGTGATGCCATATTCTTCGGTCAGGCGCTGGATGAAATGGGCATCGGTTTCCCCGCTCTGCACTTCCCAGACCAGCTTGGGGTAGATCGATACGTCAAGACGCTTCTCCACCGAGAACGGATAGTCCGCCAGGACCTCATCCAGGATCTCGATGACGGTCTTCTTCTGGAAGGGCTTGAAATCCGAAGTCTGCGTGGCGAGCCACAACCAGGGCCGCAGCGTGAACCGGTACAGACGATTCTCCGCGGCGCCGCCAACCTGTTCGATCTCCGAGATGACACCAGTGATTTCCCGATGCCCGGCACCAATGCCGCCCAGCAGGCCCGTGCCCATGCCATCGAGCTCGATCGTCACCGTCATCTCGCGCCCGATCATTTCATCGGGGTCCGCCTCGGCGAGGAACTGCTCGGCCGCTGGCGAAACCGGCCGCAGATCCACCTTGTAGGTAAACAGTTCGCTCAACCCTTCATGGCCAGAGAGCCGCACGAATTCCAACTGCGGCTGCCCGAGCAGATCGGGGATGGCTGCGCTGGAGACGCTGACTGTCCGGCGCCGTCTTGCATTGAGGTTCCCCACATCGTTTCGCGTGCTCATGAGTCATCTCTCAGGCCAGTGGCCAGAAGTAAAGCGTCGAGCGGAACCCGTAGCCGCTATCCGCATCGGCCATGCCGGCGTAGCCCATGCCCTCGTAGCCGAGCTTGCTGTCACGCCACGTCATGCGACGCGTCGAAGCTTCCAGCACACGAACCAGGTCATGCGATCCGAACGCCGAGGCCAGCCAGCCGTTTCGCAGCAAATCAATATGCGCGCCGTCGTAGCCGGGCGTCTCGTCAAAGGCAATGATTCCCTGCTCAGCCCGCGTCATCAGATCCCGCAGGCTCGTGACATCAAGCCGACGAGGGGCGCCCAGGCAAGCCGGACCGCTAAGCTGCTCGGCCAGGCGTGCGTGGTTGGTCTCGATCTTCATGCCCTTCTAGCGACCGGCCAGAATCGGCTCGCCGCCGTCCACATGGATGCCGCACTCGATCAACGCAAGGCTCATCCGGATCGCGCAGGCGTTCTCATAAGCCGGATGGTCAACGCGGCTTTCCCAGCCAATCTGGCGGAACAAAGCCAGCCGGGACCGGCGCGGGGCGGCCTCGTCCCCGTGCTCGGGCTTCGGATAGGCATGCCAGAGGTCATCGAAGCGCAGTGAGAGAGCCATGTCCGTTGGTGGTCAGATCAGGTCAGCGATCCCGCCGGCTACGTCAGGCGTGGCCGGCGGGCACAGTCATGACAATCAGGCTTCCTTGTTGCCCTTGATGTCGTAGCCCGCGGTCACGGCGCCGCCGCTGCCGCCCTGGGCGTTCTGCACCACGTACTCCTGCTTGATCTTGGAGAACGACAGCGAGACCTTCTCGCGCATGCGCAACTCGTCATCCACCGAACCCTTCGGGCTCACCTTGGTAACGACCACGTCCGTCATGGTGAGCTTGAGGTATTCGAGCGGATTGCCGCCGGCCTTGCGCACGACCAGCACCGCCTCGTTGATGTGCTTGCCAGTCAGGCAGTACTTCATCAGATTGGGCGAAGCGCGATCGATGAAGTGGTCGAAGGACAGGTCCGACACGGTCGCCTTGCCGGCGCCGCCGCCGCTACCGGCATGCATGGTGGACTGCTGCTCGATGCTCCAGTCCCAGGCCAGCACCTCGATTTCGTTCTTGTGCGAGGTGTCCTGCGACTCGCCGTCGATGCCGTTGATCTTCAGGAAAATGTCCTGTGCCATTGCGAAACTCCTTCAAGTTAAGACGGGTACTGCAGACAAGAGCCACAACAACGCCCCCGCCCCAAAGGGATCGGGGGCGGGGGCGCCTGATGTGGGACTACCGGTACATTTCAGGCCTGGGACGACGCTCAGGCAGCGTCCTTGACCGATGGCAGGCGCGCCACCAGCCGCAGCGACACCGTCAGGCCTTCGAGCTGGAAGTGCGGGCGCAGGAAGAACTTGGCGCTGTAGTAGCCAGGGTTGCCTTCCATGTCTTCGACGACCACTTCGGCGGCCGCGAGCGGACGGCGGGCCTTGGTCTCCTGCGAGGAGTTGGCCGGGTCGGCGTCAACGTAGTTCATGATCCATTCGTTGAGCCAGCGCTGCATGTCCTCGCGCTCCTTGAACGCCCCGATCTTGTCGCGCACGATGCACTTCAGGTAGTGGGCGAAGCGCGAGCAGGCAAACAGGTACGGCAGGCGGGCCGACAGGTTGGCATTGGCGGTGGCGTCGGCGTCGTAATACTCGGCCGGCTTCTGCATCGACTGCGCGCCGATGAAGGCGGCATAGTCGGTGTTCTTACGGTGGACCAGCGAGATAAAGCCGTTCTTCGACAACTCGGCTTCACGGCGATCGGAGATGGCGATTTCGGTCGGGCACTTCATGTCGAGGCCGCCGTCGTCGGTCGGGAAGGTGTGGCACGGCAGGTTCTCCACCACACCACCGCTCTCCACGCCGCGAATCAGCGTGCACCAGCCGTACAGCTTGAACGAGCGGTTGATGTTCACCGCCATGGCGTAGGCGGCGTTGCTCCACACATACTTGCGGTGGTCGGCGCCGTCGGTGTCTTCCTCGAAGTCGAATTCATCAACCGGGTTGGTCTTGATGCCGTATGGCAAGCGCGACAGGAAGCGCGGCATGGCCAGCCCCACGTAGCGTGCGTCTTCCGAGTTGCGCAGGCCGTTCCACGGCGCGTATTCCAGGTTCTGGAAGATCTTGGACAGGTCGCGCGGGTTGGCCAACTCCTGCCACGAGTCCATCTGCAGCACGGACGGCGATGCGCCGGCGATGAACGGCGCATGGGCCGCCGCCGAAATCTTGGCGAGCGACCCCAGCAGTTCCACGTCGGGCGGGGTGTGGTCGAAGTAGTAGTCGGCGACCAGGCAGCCGTACGGTTCGCCGCCGAGCTGGCCGTATTCCTCTTCGTAGATGCGCTTGAAGAACGGGCTCTGGTCCCAGCCGATACCCTTGTACCGGCGCAGCGTGCGGCGTAGGTCCTCCTTGGACACATCCATCACGCGGATGCGCAGCTTGTCGTCGGTCTCGGTGTTCGAGACCAGATGATGCAGGCCGCGCCAGGCCGACTCCAGCTTCTGGAAGTCCTGGTGGTGCAGGATCAGGTTGATCTGCTCGGAGAGCTTCGTGTCGATGGCGCCGATGATGGCTTCGATGCTCTTGTACGCATCGTCGCTCATGGTGAACGAACTGGCGAGCGCCTGCTCGGCCAGGGTCTTGACGGCGAGATCGACGGCTTCGCGGGCCTGGTCCGTCTTGGGCGAAAACTCGCGGCCGATCAGTGCGGCGAAGTCCGAATGCTCTGCGGTCGCGAGGGCTTGCTGTTGTGTTTGTTGGGCGGAAGCCATGGAGTCCTTGCTCGATGTGGTTGTTCAGGTAGGCAAGAAGCCGTTCCGGTCAGGACTGGGGCGCCTGGGTGTCGCCATCCGTAGGCTGGGGCCTGGGCGCCTTGGCGAGCGACTGCAGCAGCGCGGGGTCCTGCAGCAGTTGATTGATCAGCGATTCGGCACCCGACTTGCCGTCCATGTACGTCTGCAGGTTCGCGAGTTGCGTGCGGGCTTCCAGCAATTGCCGCAGCGCATCGACCTTCCCGGCCACCGCCGCCGGCGAGAAGTCCTCGATGCTCTCGAACGTCATGTCGACCATCAACTGGCCGCTGCCGCCCAGCGTATTGGGAACCGCGAACGCAACACGAGGCTTCATCGCCTTCATGCGCTCGTCGAAGTTGTCGATATCGATCTCGAGGAACTTGCGGTCGGCGACTGGCGGCAGCGGCTCGGCGGGCTTGCCGGACAGATCGGCCAGGACGCCCATCACGAAGGGCAACTCGATGCGCTTCTCCGAGCCATAGACCTCGACGTCGTACTCGATCTGTACACGCGGCGCGCGATTGCGCGCGATGAATTTCTGCGAACTGTTCACAACAGACATAGGTCTCCTCAATGAGTGACAAGCGGGGTGACAAGCGGGGTTACAGGGACGTGCCGCACGGCGTCAGGCCGCTTCGGCTTCGGGATGTTCCGGCGCAACAGCGTCGTGGCCGGCACGGTACTCGGTGTGATAGGTCAGTACGGGCGCATCTGGCGGTTCTTCCGCCAGCCGGATGTCGATCGCGGCCAGCTGGCGCTTCTCGGATATCGCTGACAGCCACAGGCGAGCCAGTTGCGGCTGGACGACCTGCTCGATAAAGCTGATCAAACGGCGAGCGCCGGTTTCGCCAGCCGGGCAGCGCGCCACGATGAACCCGACCACGGCGTCGCCATAGGTGAGCGCAATGCCGTGCTGGTCGTGCATGCGTGCCACGACGCGGCCCAGGTGCAGGCGCACGATGCGGCCGAGGTGTTCGGCGGCAAGCGGCAGGTAGGGCACGATCACCAGGCGGCCGAGGAACGCCGCCGGAAAGACTTTGCGCAGCTCCGGCATCAGCGCGTCGCGCAGCGCGGCGGGCTCCGGCATCCGCGCCGGGTCTTCGCAGAGATGCGCCAGCAGATCCGAGCCTGCGTTGCTGGTCAGCAGCAGGATGGTGTTCCTGAAGTCGATGTGGCGCCCTTCGCCGTCTTCCATGTAGCCCTTGTCGAACACCTGATAGAAGACTTCGTGGACGTCGGAATGCGCCTTCTCGACCTCGTCAAGCAGCACCACGCTGTAGGGCCTGCGGCGCACCGCTTCGGTCAGCACGCCCCCTTCGCCGTAGCCGACATAGCCCGGCGGTGCGCCCTTGAGGGTCGAAACAGTGTGCGGTTCCTGGAATTCGGAGAGGTTGATGGTGATGAGGTTCTGCTCGCCGCCATAGAGGGCATCGGCCAGCGCCAGGGCAGTCTCGGTCTTGCCGACGCCGGAGGGACCTGCCAGCAGGAACACGCCGACCGGCTTGCAGGGATCAGTCAATTGCGCGCGGGCGGTCTGGACACGCTCGCCGAGCTGGGCCAGCGCGTGGTCCTGGCCAACGACGCGAGTGCCAAGGGTCTGCGGCAACCGCATGACCGTGGCCACCTCGTCCGCAACCATGCGCCCAACCGGGATGCCCGTCCAGTCGGCGACAATGGCTGCGACCACGGCTTCGTCCACTTCCGTGTACACAAGCGGCGCATCCCCTTGCGCTGCACAAAGGTCGGCTTCGAGCTCGGCCAGAGACGGCTGAACCTGCGCCGTGATCGCCGGCTCGATCGCCGGGGGTTGGACCAGCGCCTGCCGGCGTGCAACCAGGTCGCTCGCCAGGCTTCGTTCGCGCTCCCAGCGCGCTTCGGCCTGCGCCAGGTCGGCATCGATCTGCTCGCGCCGGGCACGTGCGACGGCTGTCCGCGCGACATCCGCTTTGCCGAAGCCGGCTTCCCTGGCGAGCAGCGCACGTTCGGCGTCGGCAGCGGCCAATTGCTGGCGCAGGTGCTCGACTTGCGCCGGTGGGGCGTGCAGTGACAGCGCCACTCGGGCGCAAGCGGTGTCGAGCAGGCTGATGGCCTTGTCCGGCAACTGCCGGGAGGGGATGTAACGATGGGAGAGCTTGACGGCGGCGCGCACCGCTTCGTCGCGGATGAACACCTGGTGGTGCGCCTCGAAGGTGGCGACCAGCCCCCGCACCATGGCGACAGCCTTGGCTTCTTCCGGCTCCATCACCTGCAGGACCTGGAACCGGCGCGTGAGCGCCGGATCTTTCTCGATGTGGCGCTTGTATTCGCTCCAGGTCGTAGCACCGATCGTGCGCAGCGCGCCTCGCGCCAGCGCCGGCTTGAGCAGATTGGCAGCGTCGCCCGTGCCGGCCTGGCCGCCGGCGCCGACCAGCGTGTGGACTTCATCCACAAACAGGATCACCGGCTTCTCGGACCTGGCGGCTTCCTCCAGCACGCCTTTGAGCCGCGCCTCGAATTCACCTTTCATGCTAGCGCCGGCCAGCAGCGCCCCGACGTCGAGACTCAGGAGCCGGACATCCTTCAAGCTCGGCGGCACCGTGCCCGCGGCGATGGCCTGGGCGAGCCCCTCGATGACGGCGGTCTTGCCAACCCCAGCCTCTCCCGTCAGGAGCGGATTGTTCTGGCGGCGGCGCAGCAGGATGTCCGTCATGGTGCGGATCTCGTGCTCGCGGCCAATCACCGGATCCAGCCGGCCGGCGCGGGCCTCCTCGGTCAGGTCGCGGCAGTACTGGCCAAGGGCGGACTTGCCGGAACCGGTGGGCGCCATGGCGCCGCTGGCCTCGCCAGGCGTGGCCGGTGCGAGGCCACTACCGTCGTAGGCCGCTTCCCGGCTTTCGGGCGACTGCGCGACCAACGCGGAAACGGCTTCGCCCAAGTCATCGGCACGTACCTTCGCGAACTGATTCGAGATGCTCAGCATCGTACGGCGCAATTCCGGCGTCTTGAGCAGTGCGCTCAGCAGGTACGCGCCGCGCACGTGGTCATCGGCGAAGGCAAGTGTCGCGTAGACCCACGCCCTCTCCATGGCGGACTCGATCTGGAACGAGAAGTCGCTGATCGACGTGGCGCCGGCCGGCAGCAATCCCAGCGCGCGCGTCAGGTCGGCTTCCAGCGCGGGCAGGTCGGCACCGGCATGGCGCAGGATCCGCTGCAGGTCGCCATCGGGGGCCTGCAGCAACTGGTGCAGCCAATGCACAAGCTCCACGTACGGGTTGCCGCGGAGTTTGCAGAAGGCGGTCGCGCTTTCGATCGCCTTGAACAGGGTGGGATTGAGTCGGCCGAACAGCGCCTGACGCGAAATTTCCATTTGATGCCTTGCTCTGTTTTTTGAATGATCGACTGCGCCATTCCCAATGGAGTTCTTGATTAACTCTTTTTTAGGATATGGCAAAACCATTCGAGGCGTAAACCCCTTCCGCGATCATCGCAGAGTGACTTCCGTGACCAGACAAGAAGCCTGATCGCCGTGGATCCTTGGCGGTCAAATAACCAATACGCGCACGGTTATCACGGAAAGACCACGCCAAGACCACGTCCAGCATGGAGGCGCGACAATTTACGACGATCACGCACAGAGACATGGAAAATTCGGAAATTTCCCAATATTGATTCCGAAAATGGCGGCGTTTTATAGGACAAGTCCTATAAAAATTAGGACGATGGATCATTCATTCAACGCCACCGCGCAGACCGCAATGAATGACATCATTTTGCATTTTGTCTAGCCGTGATTTTCGATTATCATCGGATCCATTCCTGAACCAATCACTAGCGAGGCAAGGCCATGAGCGACTCGCAGACCCGCCCGGCACGGACCGGCGCCACCGACCCCGGATTCGACCGCGATAGCGCTACGCCCTGGCCTTGGGACACGCCCGGCGGGATGCACCCGGGCACTGCCGATCCGTTCTCGGTGCTGAGACCAGCCGCTGGCGAGCGCGCAGCGCAAGCTGCCGCCCCCGATCGGACTGACGTGATCGAGCAGCTCAAACGCCAGGCCGAGGCGGCGCTGCGCGATCCCGACTACGTGAGCACCCACGCGGAGGCCAGCACCGGGGCGGCATCGGCTGTATCGGCTGTACCGGCGCAGATCGCTCGGAACCCGCTGCAGATGCTCGCACGCGAGGCCGGTGATGCCCACAGCCTGATGGACATGCTTGCCACCGCCAGCCACGCCAACACCCTGATTGGCTCCCCGCAGACCCAGGATGACCACCCGTTCTTTGTGATCCCGCCTGCGCCGGACGTGCTCTGGCTCTTCGCAGGGGACATCGTGCCCACCAGGCGCCGTGACGTCGCCGCTCCCCTTACCCGCCGCGAACACCACCTCATCTCGATGGATAGCGCCTACCGCCCTGCACAGGCACAAACGCAAACGCAAACGCCGGAGCCTGATCCGGATGCGGGCGATGCGGCCATGCTCGATGTGGCGACCCTCACTCCGGTAACCGGGCATGGCTGACCACCGCCCACCGCGGGTACCGCGCCGCCCGAATACGCAACTGCTGCCGACGCTCTTTGACCGGCTGCGCGACGACGCGCCCCAACGGCAGACCGAAAGCGCGAGCGAATACACCGTCACGCGCGCCCAGATGCGCGAGATCATCCAGCGCGATCTCACCTATCTGCTCAATACCACCAGCCGCGAGGACGAAATCGATCGCGAGCGCTATCCCGCTGCCGCAGCATCGACAATCAACTACGGGGTACCACCGGTCGCCGGCAGTTACCTGTCCGAGCGTAAATGGAACGACATCGTCAACATCGTCAGGCGCGCTATCCTGGACTTCGAGCCGCGGCTCATTCCCGGCTCTCTGGACGTGAAGGCGCTTTTGAAGGAAGACGCGCCGCAGCGCTACAACACCCTGGTTTTCGAGATCAAGGGCCTGATCCATATGGACCCGTACCCGATGGCATTCACTGCCCAAAGCTCGCTCGACCTGGAAACCAGCCGGATGAGCGTCCAATCGATTCACACCAGCTGACGCCATGGATCCGCAACTGCTCGACTATTACAACCGCGAGCTCGTCTACATGCGCGAGCTGGCCGGGGAATTCGCCAATCAGCACCCGAAGGTGGCGAGGCGCCTGGGCATGCATGGCACCGAGGTGGCCGACCCCTATGTGGAACGCCTGATCGAGGCGTTCTGCTTTCTGTCGGCGCGCACCCAGATCAAGCTCGATGCGGAGTTTCCGCGCTTTACGCAGCGGCTGCTGGAGGTGGTCTACCCGAACTACGTTGCGCCGACGCCGTCGATTGCTGTCGCACAGTTCCGCCCCAGCCGGGTCGCGGGCGATTTTGCCCGTGGCGTGGAGGTGCCGCGCGGCGCGCAGGTCGATGCCGCGCCGGCGCCGGGCGAGAAGACGGCCTGCCAATTCAGGACCACGCAACCGCTAACGCTGTGGCCGCTCGAAATCGCCGAAGCCCGGCTCACTGGCATTCCACCGGACATTCGCGGGCTGGAGCGCTATGTGCCTGCCCACCTGACGGTACAGGGAGCGCTGCGCCTACGCCTGCGCTGCACGCACGATGCCACCTTCGATCAATTGCCCGGCCTGGACCAGCTGCCGGTCTATCTGTGCGGGGACGACCAGATCGCCTCGCACCTGTTCGAACTCTTGCACAGCGCCAGCGTCGCCACGCTGATCGGACAACCCGGCGCCATGAGCGAACGCCCCTGCGCGGTGACAGAGGATGCCGTCAGCTATGTGGGCATGGGTCCGGGCGAGGGTGCGCTGCCGTTGCCGTGGAACAACTTCTTTGGGCACAACCTGTTGCATGAATATTTCGCGTGCCCGCAACGCTTCTACTTCTTCGGTCTCAACAAGCTGGCGCAAGGGTTCGGCCAGATCCGCGGCAAGGAAGCCGAGATCGTCGTGCTGCTGTCAACGCCGCCCGGCAATCTGATCAGCCAGGTCGACCGGGACCAGTTCGCGCTCTTTTGCACACCGGTGGTCAATCTGTTCCCAAAACGCACCGATCGCATCGAGATCACGCCCGGGCGCACCGACTTCCATTTGGTCGCCGACCGACAGCATCCGCTCGACTACGAAATCTACGCCGTCAAACAGCTCTCCGGACAGAAGTCCGAGCACAGTGCCAGCATCGCCTTCCAGCCGCTCTTTGCCACGCTGAACAGTGACGAGGGCAATCACGGCCGTTACTTTTCCCTGCGGCGCGAGCGCCGGCTGATCTCGGAGCAGGCTCGCAAGTACGGCACCCGCACCGCATACGTCGGCACCGAGCTGTTCGTGTCGCTGGTGGACCAGCACGAGGCCCCTTACCCGGACACCTTGCGCTACCTGTCGGTGGAGTCACTGGTCACCAATCGCGACCTGCCCAATCTGGTACCGCGCAATGGCCTGCACGACCTGACCCCGGCGGCATCCATCCCCGTGGACGGGATCGGGCTGATCCGCGCGCCGTCGGCACCTCGGCCACCTTACGCGGACGGCGAAATGGCCTGGCGCCTGATTCGGCTGTTGGGCTTCAACTACCTGTCGCTGACCGACCTGGAGCATCGCTCAGGCGGCCAGGGGCTGCGTGACATGCTGCGGCTTTTCGTGGCGAGCGACGATCTGGCGCACCAGGCGCAGATCCAGAGCCTGATCGGCTCGAAGGTGGAGCCGGTCATGAGACGGTTGCCGGGCAACGGCCCGTTGATCTACGGCCGTGGTATCCGGTGCCAGCTTACCGTGGACGAAGGCGGCTTCTCCGGCATCAGCCCATACCTGTTCGGCGTGGTGCTGGAGCATTTCCTGGCGCGTCACGTGTCGGTCAACGTCTTCACGCAGACCGAACTGCACTCGATGCAACGCGGCCTGGTGCATCGCTGGCCCGTGCGCATGGGCGGCCGTAGCGCCGTGTAGCCATGTTCAAAGGACACGACGACAATGCGCCGCCAGCGCTAACGGCCACGGCGCCACCGGGAAGCTACGCCGGCCAGGCGCCGTGGAAGCTGAGCTTTCTGGGGCTCCTGCGGCATCTGTCCGCCCGGCACCCTGGCTTGCCCCCGATCGGGCGAGCCAGCCGCCCGCGCGACGAGCCATTCCGGGCTGGCCAGCAGGCCGCGCTCACCTTCGCGCCCCGCGAGATCGCGCAGGTGCAGCCGCTGCCTGGCCGGCTCAAGGTGCAGTTGTTTGGCCTGGGCATGCTGGGGCCGAACGGGGCACTGCCGATCCACCTGACGGAAATCGTACGGGAGCGCAGTGAAACACACCGGGACAGCACCACCGCCGATTTCCTGGATCTGTTCCACCATCGCGCTTTCACGCAGTTCTACCGTGCCTGGGCCGGCTCGCAAGCCGCGGCGGGCCTCGATCGGCGCGACGACGAGGTGTTCTCCCGCTATATCGGTTGGCTGACGGGCAACGAAGCCGAAGAGATCGCGCACAGTCCCCTGCCCCCGCACGCGCGGCTCGCCGCCGGTGCGCATCAGGTGCGCGAAGCACGCAATCCCGATGGCATTGCAGCCACGCTCTCGCACTTCTTCGGGGTATCCGTCAGGCTGGAAGAATATGTGCTGCACTGGATCGCCATCGATCCGGCCGAGCACAGCCGCCTGGGGCATCCGGGCGCCCCAAGCGTCATGGGGCAAGGCGCCATGCTTGGCGAGATGGTACCGGACCGCCAGCACAAGTTCCGCCTGGTGATCGGTCCGCTCGGGCTGCAGCAGTACCTGAACTTTACGCCCAACGGCCGGGACCTTCCGACGCTCATTGAATGGGTGCGCGCCTTCGTAGGCCATGAATTCGTTTGGGAAGCCGAGCTGCAGGTGATCCCTGACTCGGCGCCACCTGCCATCCTGGGCTCACAGGAACGCCTGGGCTGGTCGACATGGCTGGGCGAACCGGATCGCAGCCGCGCCATCACCGGCATGGTGTTCGAGCCCGAACACTACGCGACACATTGACCATGAAAGCCAAAACCAGGCCCGTACCGGCGCCAAGACCTGAATTTCCCTTCCCAGAGCTGCTGGAACCGGTCTCTCCCGACGGGCCATGCGGCGATGACCTGGAGTACGACCCTGAATTCGTCGTGCTTCTGGCCAAGGCCGCTCCGAAGGCGGATGCACAGTACGGCGACTTCGTCAGTGAGCCGGAAGCCTGCAACTGGGCCGAGCTGGAGCGCGACTGCCGGCGCCTGCTCTTGCGAACGCGCGACATCCGCATTTTGGTGCTGCAGCTGCGGTGCCGTACCCGGCTAGCCCAGACGGCCGGGCTGAGAGACGGCCTCGAGGCGCTGGCGCAACTGCTGACGAAATGGCCGGATGCGATCCATCCGCAGTTGATGGTCGATGACGAAGCCGATCCTGCCATGCGCGCCAACGCACTGGCCGCGCTGGCCGACCCGGAAGGGCTGATGCGGGACGTGCGGGCGTTGACGATCACGGGCAATGCCGCGCTTCGGCTGCAGGTCCGGGACGTCGAGCGTTCGCTCGGTGTGCCACGGCCCGTGGACGCCCCGGCGCCGGAATCGGTGCGCCTGCAATTGCAGGATCTGCGCCAGCAGCACAGCCCCGCCCTCCTCGCATTGGACGAAGCCGCGGGATATGCCGCTGCCATCGACGGCTGGGCGAAAGCCAACCTCCAGCACGACCGCCCTGACCTGAGCCCGCTGCTCAAGCTGCTCGGCACGATGACGGGCAATGTCGCGGCCGCCGCCCCGCCGCTGCCCGATTTGAGCATCGCGGCCTCGACAGGCGACGGTGCCGCAGGTGGTTTTGGCCCTATGGCGGCCACCGGGCATGCAGCCGCCGACATGCCGCGGGACCGCGATGCCGCCTTGGCCGGCGTGCGCACCGCTCGTCAATGGTTCGAACTGCATGAACCCAGCAGCCCCGTAGCGCTACTGCTCAGGCAAGCCGAGCGGCTGACCGGCAAGCGCTTCGATGAAGTGTTCCAGGCAATCCCCGCCGAGCTGGTGGAGCGCTGGGCGCAGGACAATTCGTGATCTTCCAACCGTTCGGGGAGTGCATCGTCCCATGCATTTTTGAGTAAGCCCGGAGACACCAGAACGTATTGCTTCGAGCGACTGCCGCTATCGCCGGCGTGGGTAGCGCCGCCATCGCCGGCGCGGGTCCCCCATCGAGACAAAAAAAAGCCCCTGAATCCAGGGGCTTTCTTCAACGTCTTGTGTAGCAGCAACCGCTGAATCAACCAGCGAAGTTCTTGCTGGCGAAGTCCCAGTTCACGACGTTCCAGAATGCCTCGACATACTTCGGGCGGGCATTGCGGTAGTCGATGTAGTAAGCGTGTTCCCACACGTCGCAGGTCAGCAGCGGCTTGGCGTCGGTGGTCAGCGGGGTAGCGGCGTTGGAGGTCGAGACCAGGTCCAGCGAACCGTCGGCCTTCTTCACCAGCCAGGCCCAGCCCGAACCGAAGGTGCCGACCGCGGTCTTGGTGAATTCTTCCTTGAACTTGTCGAAGGAGCCGAACTTGGCGTTGATGGCATCAGCCAGCGCGCCGGTCGGCTGGCCGCCGCCGTTGGGCTTGAGCGAGTCCCAGTAGAAGGTGTGGTTCCACACCTGCGCGGCGTTGTTGAAAATGCCGCCGGAGGACTTCTTGACGATCTCTTCGAGCGTCGAGTTTTCGAACTCGGTGCCCTTGATCAGGTTGTTCAGGTTAGTGACGTAGGTCTGGTGGTGCTTGTCGTGGTGGAACTCCAGGGTCTCCTTGGAGATGTGCGGAGCGAGCGCATCATGAGCGTAAGGCAGCGGGGGGAGAGTATGTTCCATTGTTCTGTCTCTTTCTGTGGGGTTGAAGATCAGGAATTGTCGATTGTAGGGGACTTGCCATACCCGCGCAAACGCGGCAAACAAAGCCCCTTTGCTCATATTAGTTTGATCGATATGCAAGCGCTGTCGGCGGCCCGCCGGCGCGCGCCGGGCTTAGCGTTCCACCAGCCGGGGCTGAACGCTGGCGAGGCTGGCATCGGCCACGCCTTCGGCCAGGTGGACTTCGATCACGGTGCCCGCGCGCAGCTCCGACGGCGAGCGCAAGGCGCGTCCGCGCTGGTCCAGCAGCACAGCATAGCCGCGCTCCAGGGTGCGCTGCGGCGCCAGCACCTCGAGCGTGCCGGCGGCACGCTGCCAGCGCTGGCCGGCGCGCTCAACCTGGCGCTGCGTGGCATCGCGCAGGCGCAGCGCGGTGCGGCGCAACTCGGCCTGGGCCAGGGCCAGGTCAGGCCGGCCAGCCGCCCAGCGCATGGCCAGCACCTGCTGGCGGTGCCGCTGGGCGGCCACGGTATCGCGCAGCGCTGAGCGCAAGTGACGCATGAGGTTGTCGATCTGCAGGCGGCGCTCCTGCAGCTGCGCTTGCGGGCTGCGCAGGCGGCGGGCCAGCCAGTCAAGGTTCTGGGCGCGCCGGTCGAGCTGGCGCTGCATGCACTGGGCCAGCGCGTCGCGCGCGCGGCTGGCTTGCAGCAGCATATGGCTGCGGTCCGGGCTGACCAGCTCAGCGGCGCCGGTGGGCGTGGGCGCGCGCACGTCAGCAACGAAGTCGGCGATGGTGAAATCGGTCTCGTGGCCCACGCCGGAGACCACCGGCACGGCGCAGCGCGCAATGGCCTGCACCACGCTCTCCTCATTGAACGACCACAGGTCCTCGATGCTGCCGCCGCCGCGGCACAGGATCAACACATCGCATTCGTTGCGCTCGCTGGCGGTGTCGATCATGGCGGCGATCTTCACCGCGGCGCCGGCGCCCTGTACCGGCACCGGGTAAACCACGACGGGCACATGCGGGGCGCGCCGGCGCAGCGTGCTGATCACGTCGCGCAGGGCCGCTGCCTGCAGCGAGGTGATCACGCCAATGGTGCGGGCGTGGACCGGCAGCGGCCGCTTGCGCTCGGGCGCGAACAGCCCGGCCTGCGAGAGCTTTTCCTTCAGGCGCAGGAATGCCTCGTACAGATTGCCAAGGCCGGCGCGGCGCATGCCCTCCACGCCGAGCTGCAACTCGCCGCGCGCCTCATACATGGATACAAGCGCCCGCACCTCGACCGCCTCGCCCTCGCGCGGCGTGAAGTCGACATGCTGGTTGCGCCCGCGGAACATCACGCAGCGGATCTGCGCGCGCGCATCCTTGAGCGAGAAATACCAGTGGCCGCTGGCGGCGCGTGTGAAATTTGAGATTTCGCCCCGGACCCAGGTCAGCGGGAAACTACGTTCCAGTACCTGGGCGATCGCGTGGTTCAGCTCTCCGACGGGAATCGCCTCACGCGCCCCGGGAGGGGCCATAGGCTGGGTTTCACGCGAAAAATTCAGCGGTTCTGACATGGCGCACGGCCGGGCAAGCGGCGTGGAATTGACATGTCCACAGCATAACTGGTCTGTCAAGTCTCTTGGAGTGGGGGAGGCAATAACCCCGCAAAGCCGCATGACTTGACACAAGCCTTTGATTCTTATGCGCTTTCGGCTGTCTTATTTTTTAGGCAATGTAAGCAAACCCCTTATGCGTCAAACACTTACCGGCCGCCCCCCCGGCTTGTTCACAAAGTTATCCACAGGAACTCTGGACAACCTTGGGTAGAACGCATTTTCTGTGGAAAACTATTTCCTGCCCGCCGGAGTGCCCATCCGGCGGCCAAAAGAGACCCCAAGGCCTCCTTGCCGCGACATGGCATGGCCATGTCCTGAGCACGAGCGCGGAGACTGGAAAACACCGTGCAAACGGCCGTTGCCCGTTTTTTAATCAGCATCCATGAAGCGCTTTTTAATCAATGACTTAAGTGGCTTCTCAGATAGTTTTCCACAACCCGTCCACAAGACTGTCCCGGCGGAATGTGGAAAGGGGGAGACATGGCGGGATTTTTTCCTTCACGGGACGTCGGAGGCCCCCGCGAAGCCCATCTGGCGTGCCCTGCACATTATTTAGGCACCACGTATACCTGCCTTTCCAATCAATGACTTAGCTTTCTTTTCCGGCGTCTGTCCACAAACGGTCCACAGCACTGTCCTGTTTTAATGTGGATAGACCGGACTCCGGTTTTGAGCGGTTCGCGCCCGCCTAGAGGATGTCCTCGTCACTCACCGCTTGCCCATTTTTTAAGCGACATACAATTTTTCATTATTAATCAGTGAGTTGACCGCCTTGTCAGCCCTCTGTCCACAATTCATCCACAGCACTGTCCCTGTTCCATGTGGACATCCCGCCAGTCGCCCCCCTCCAGCGCCGCGTACGCACGATGCGCGGCAGACACACCGCGATGCTGCGTCTTGCCCCGCCCCGTGCTGCGGGTTAGAGTGGCGCCTGATTTTTTCGAACATTTTCGAACATGGCCAGCGCGCGCACGGCCGCGGCGCCTGGCATGAGCACACAAGCCGTTGACTCGGGGTTCCACGTGTTTTCCATCATTCAAGCTGCCGGCTGGCCGATCTGGCCCTTGTTGCTCGCCTCGGTCATCGCCCTGGCGCTGATCGTCGAGCGTTTCCTCAGCCTGAAGCGCAGCAAGGTGCTGCCGCCCAAGCTGTACGACGAAGCCCTGTCGGTAGCGCACCAGCGCCGCGCCACGCCGGAGGTGGTCAACACGCTGGAGCAGGACTCCCCGCTGGGCCGCGTGCTGGCCGCTGGCCTGCGCCATGTGGTGCTGCAGCCCCATACGTCCCGCGATGCCGCCAAGGAAGTGGTCGAGGAAGCCGGGCGCGCCGTGGCACACGAGCTGGAGCGCTACCTGAACGCACTCGGCACGATCGCCTCGGTGGCGCCGCTGATGGGCCTGCTGGGCACCGTGATCGGCATGATCGAGATCTTCGGCAGCCAGGGCGGCGCCGGCGCCAGCCCGGAGCAGCTTGCACATGGCATCTCGGTGGCGCTCTATAACACCGCCTTCGGCCTGATCATCGCGATTCCAGCACTGATCTTCTGGCGCTACTTCCGCCGGCGCGTGGACGACTACGTGGCCGAGCTGGAATTTCGCGCCACCGCCTTCCTGGACGCCATCCTGCCGCAGCGCCGCGCCTGATACGCCATGCACTTCCGATCCCGCCAGCGGCGTGAAGAACCGGAGATCAACCTCATCCCGTTGATCGACGTCCTGCTCGTGATCCTGATCTTCCTGATGATCACGACCACGTACTCGCGCTATACCGAGCTGCAGATCCAGCTGCCGACCGCCGACGCCGAAAAGGCGCAGCAGCGCCCCGGCGAGATCGTGGTATCCGTCTCCGCCAAGGGTGTCTATTCGATCAACAAGCAGGTCATGGACCAGCAGGACGTGACCAGCCTGGCCCAGCGCCTGCGCGAGGTAGCCGGCCCGGCCGATGGCCAGCCGCCCGTACTGATCGTCAATGCGGATGCGCAGGCCACGCATCAGTCGGTGATCAACGTCATGGAAGCGGCCCGCTTGGCCGGGCTGCCCCGCCTGACCTTCGCCACGCAAAGCTCACAGGCGCGCTGAGCGGCCCGGCGCGAGGATGCACGCACCTTGCGGCGGGCGCCGCAAGGTGCCCATAATGGCTGGGTAGCTCGCTTGCGCCCCTCCGCCATGAGGCGATGCCGCGATGCGGCGATGACGCCATCGCGCCGGCGCGCCGTGCTACCGTCCCCGGCCCCACCCCTGTTCCTTTCAACGCAGCATTACCGCCCAGCCCTGCCTACCACGCCCATGCCCGCTCCCCGCAACGCCCTTGCCGACTTCGTGACCGCCCAGTGGCAACGCCGCGGCTGGTTCGCCTGGCTGATGCTGCCGCTGTCGTGGGTGTTTGGCCTGGTCAGCGCCTGGCGGCGCCTGGCATACCGGCGCGGCTGGTACAGCTCGACACGCCTGCCGATGCCGGTGGTGGTGGTCGGCAACGTGACCGTGGGCGGCACCGGCAAGACCCCCGCGGTGATCGCGCTGGCCCACGCGCTGGCCGAGTCCGGCCTGCGCCCGGGCGTGGTCTCGCGTGGCTACGGCGTCAAGCTCAAGCATCCGCGCCGGGTCAAGCCCACCTCGCAGGCCAAGGACGTGGGTGACGAGCCGCTCCTGATCGCGCGCGCCACCGACGTGCCGGTCTGGGTCTTCCCCGACCGGGCGCTGTGCGCGCAGACCATGCTGGTCTCGCATCCCGGCATCAACGTGTTGCTGCTCGACGATGGCCTGCAGCACTACAAGCTGCAACGCGACTTCGAGATCGTGATGTTCGATTCGCGCATGGGCGGCAACGGCTTGCTGCTGCCGGCCGGCCCGCTGCGCGAATCGCTCTCGCGGCATCGCGACGCCACACTGATCAACGACCCGGACTTCCGCCCCAGCCCGGGCCAGCCGGATGTCTATGGCATGCGCCTGGTGCTGGACGATGCCTGGCAACTGGCCGACCCAGCCATGGCCAAGCCGCTGTCGGCATTTGCCGGGCAGCGCGTGCTGGCCGCCGCCGGCATCGGCAACCCCGAGCGCTTCTTCGCCAGCCTGCGCGCCGCCGGCCTCGCGCCGGACACCATGCCGCTGCCGGACCACTACGACTTCGCCGAAGACCCGTTCGCCGGCGATCCTGTCGCGCAGGCGGCCGATGCGATCCTGATCACCGAGAAGGATGCCGTAAAATGCGAGCGCCTCAGTGACCCGCTGGACCCGCGGATCTGGGTCGTCCCCACCACGCCCGTGATCGACGCGGGCCTGATCGAAAAAATTCGCCGCGCCGTCGCCGCGCATGCCCAGGCCGCTCCCGCAGCGCCGGGCGCCGCGACCGCCGCCGGCCACACCAAGGAAACCCGAGATGGACAACCGGCTGCTTGAAATCCTGGTCTGCCCGCTGTGCAAGAGCAAGCTGGAACATGACCGCGCCGCCCAGGAACTGATCTGCCAGGTCGACAAACTGGCCTATCCGATCCGCGACGGCATTCCCATCATGCTGGCCGATGAAGCACGCCAGACCGTGCCGGGCCGGCTGGTCTCGCCGGAATAAGCGGCTCGCACCATGTCGCTGCCCGCTTTTACCGTCGTCATCCCGGCGCGCCTGGCCTCCACCCGGCTGCCCAACAAGCCGCTGGCCGATATCGGCGGCAAGCCCATGATCGTGCGCGTGGCCGAGCGCGCCCATGCCTCGTCGGCGCAGCGCACGGTGGTCGCCACCGACGCACCCGAAGTGGCGGCAGCCTGCGCGGCGCATGGCATCGAAGCCGTGATCACGCGTGCCGATCACCCCTCGGGCACCGACCGCCTAGCCGAAGTGGCGACATTGCTAGGCCTGCCGGACGACGCCATCGTGGTCAATGTGCAGGGCGACGAGCCGCTGATCGAGCCCAGCCTGATCGACGAGGTGGCGCTGCACCTGGCGCACCATGCCGATTGCGCCATCGCCACCGCCGCGCATCCGATCAGCGAAGTTGCCGAGGTGTTCAACCCCAATGTGGTGAAAGTGGTGTGCGATGCCGCCGGCCGCGCGCTGTATTTCTCCCGCGCGCCGATCCCCTGGGCCCGCGACGCCTGGGCGGGCGTTCCGGCCGCGGCGGCGGCCACCGCCCAGGTGGCTTTGCCGGCCATGCCGGTATTGCGCCACATTGGCCTGTATGCTTACCGCGCCGGATTCCTGCGGCGATTTCCCACGCTGGCGCTGTCGCCGGTGGAGCAGACGGAGGCCCTGGAGCAGCTGCGCGCGATGTGGCATGGCGAGCGCATCGGCGTGCTGGAAACGGCGGCTGTGCCCGCGCCGGGCGTCGACACGCAGGCCGACCTGGACCGCGTGCGTGCGCTGTGGGCGCAAGCCATGGCGCAGGAAGGCCCCTGAGCGCACTTCGCGACGGCCACCGGCAGCGGCGGTCATCGTATGACTTACGACATAAGTCATGACAGATGTCAGCGCAGCGGCAAGCCGATTTCGCGCCGCCTCATGGCATAATGCTTGACGATACAGAGCCGTCGGGCGCCCGGGCGCCCGGCCAAGGCTCGGTGGGGAGATGAAAAGTGAGCCCGATCGGTACCCGCCCGCCGCCAGCGGCAGAGGCGTCAGCGTGCCGGCCGTCAACAGACCAGACTCCGACCTGAGGCGCGCCGTCCCGACGGCGTTGGTAAGCCTCGCGTCAAGTTTCGGCGTTACCCTCCTTCCATTCCCCCTGCCATACAAGATTCAAAACTCTGAGGACCCGTAATGCGTTTGATCCTGTTGGGCGCGCCTGGCGCCGGCAAAGGCACGCAAGCCCAGTTCATCTGCGAGAAGTTCGGCATCCCCCAAATCTCCACTGGCGACATGCTGCGCGCCGCGGTGAAGGCTGGCACGCCGCTAGGCGTGGCCGCCAAGAAGGTGATGGACGCAGGTGGCCTGGTGTCGGACGACATCATCATCGGCCTGGTCAAGGACCGCCTGCAGGCGGCCGATTGCAAGGACGGCTATCTGTTCGATGGCTTCCCTCGCACCATTCCGCAGGCCGAGGCCATGAAGGAAGCCGGCGTGGCGATCGACTACGTGCTGGAAATCGACGTGCCCTTCGATGCCATCATCGAGCGCATGAGCGGGCGCCGCGTGCACGTGGCATCGGGCCGCACCTACCACGTCAAGTACAACCCGCCCAAGGTGGAAGGCGTGGACGACACCACCGGCGAAGCGCTGATCCAGCGCGACGACGACAAGGAAGAGACCGTCAAGAAGCGCCTCGACGTCTACTCCCAGCAGACCCGTCCGCTGGTGGATTACTACTCCAAGTGGGCCGCCAATGGCGACGCCGCCGCCAAGGTGGCACCGCCGCAGTACCGCAAGATCGCGGGCGTTGGCAGCGTGGAAGACATCACTTCGCGTGTGTTCGAAGCACTGAAGTAAGCCACGCGCATCCGGCGCTGCAGGTGGAAAAGGCGACCCTCGGGTCGCCTTTTTTATTGCCGCCGCCGTCCGCCTTGATGGCACTGCCGAATTGACGTTTACGTAAACGTTATGCCAACATGCCGTATCTGCAGCGCCAGAAAACCAGAAGACCACACATCCAAGCGAGGAAGACAAAGATGGAAATCCGCGACAACGTATTTATCGTCACCGGCGGCGCCTCCGGGCTCGGCGAGGGCAGCGCCCGCATGCTGGCCGCCGCGGGCGGCAAGGTTGTGATCGCCGACCTTAACGAAGCCGCCGGCACCGCGCTGGCCGCCGAGCTGGGCGGGAAGTTCGTGCGCTGCGACGTCAGCAGCGAGGCCGACGGGCAAGCCACCGTGGCGGCAGCCACCACGCTGGGCCGCCTGGCCGGGCTGGTCAATTGCGCCGGCATTGCCACCGCCAACAAGACGGTGGGCAAGAACGGCCCGCACCCGCTCGACGCCTTCGACAAGACCATCCGCGTCAACCTGATCGGCACCTTCAACATGATCCGGCTGGCTGCCGCGGCCATGGTGCAGAACACGCCCGACGCGCAAGGCGAGCGTGGCGTGATCATCAATACAGCGTCGGTGGCGGCCTTCGACGGCCAGATCGGGCAGGCCGCCTACGCGGCCTCCAAGGGTGGCGTGGTCGCCATGACGCTGGCCATCGCGCGCGACCTGTCGCGCGACGGCGTGCGCTGCATGACGATTGCCCCGGGGCTGTTCGAGACGCCGATGCTGCTGGGCATGCCGCAGGAGGTGCAGGACGCGCTCGGCAAGATGGTGCCGTTCCCGCCACGCCTGGGGCGCCCGGCCGAGTACGCGAAGCTGGTGGAATCCATCATTGCCAACACCATGCTCAACGGCGAAGTGATCCGGCTCGACGGCGCCATCCGCATGCAGCCGAAGTAACGCCGTCCTGGCCTTTGCCGGCAGGTTTCACGCCGGCATCAGCATCACCAGCGTCAGGCCCGGCGCGGCGGCCGGCACCAGCGTGAGCTGCTCGAAATGCAACAGCCCGCGCAATGGATGCTGAAAGCCGCGGCGCCCGCCCTGCCGCTCTTCCACATCCTGCGACAGCCAGTCGGCCCGGAACACCGGGCTCTGCGCAATGAGCCCCTCCACCAGCGCGCGCATCGGCGGATCGTCGGCATGGCGGATGCTGTGCGCGCGAAACTCCGACACCAGCCGCGCCGCCCGGTGCGGCCAGTCCTCCACCAATGCCTGCAAACCCGGCGATAAAAACATGCTGCGCAGCAGGTTGCGGTCTTCGCTGGCGGGATCGAGCCAGCCCACGAACAGGTCGGCGGCGGCGGCATTCCAGGCTAGCGCGCTCCATTGCCGGTCCAGCAGGTAAGCCGGGCCGTTGATGGCCTCCACGCTGGCGAGGACTGCTGCCGGCGCGTGTTCGTCCTGCGCCTGCATAGGGTCGCGCCGTCCAGCCAGCTCGAACAGGTAGGCCCGTTCCGCGCGCGACAGCCGCAGTGCGCCTGCCAGGCTGGCCAGCGCGCGGGCCGATAGCGCCACCGGCCGGCCCTGTTCCAGCCACGTCACCCAGGTGGCGCTCAGGCCGGCGAGCTGCGCCAGCTCCTCGCGGCGCAAGCCCGGCGTGCGCCGCCGCCGGCCGGGGGCCAGGCCGACTTCGGCGGGGGCCAGGCGCTCGCGGTGCGCCCGCAGGAAGCGGCCCAGCACGGCTTCGCGCGTCAGTTCGTGTGGCCTGGCGGGATCGGGGGGCGCGTATTCTGTCATGGAGGGCTGAGCGGGCAATGCGGATAGCCAGGCAAAAGCTGGTGCGTTTTATACCAGGATAAAACCCTGACTTGTACCGGGAAAACAGGCTGCTACAGTACGTCGAACCCGTTGCGCGGGCAAGCCCCCATGACCAATCCAAAGGTCCCCGGTCACCAGAACCCACTAGCGGCCATTGCCGCCAGGAGTGCCACATGCAACAACAAGAACTCGTTGCCGCCCAGTTCGGCGCCACCGCCAGCGCCTACCTCACCAGCGCGGTCCACGCCCAGGGCGCGGACCTGCAGCAGCTTGCACAGGAACTGGCGGTGCTGCCGGCGGCGCAGGTGCTCGACCTGGGATGCGGCGCGGGCCACGCCAGCTTTGCCGCAGCGGGGGTCGCGGCGCAAGTGACGGCTTACGACCTGTCCGCGGAAATGCTGGCGGTCGTGCAAGGCGCGGCGCGCGACAAGGGACTGGCGAACATCCGCACCCGCCAGGGCGCCGCGGAATCGCTGCCCTTCGACGATGCCAGCTTCGACGCGGTGATCTCGCGCATGAGCGCGCACCACTGGCGCAATGTGCCGGCGGCGCTGGCGCAGATGTACCGGGTGCTCAAGCCGGGCGGCAAGGTCGTGCTGATCGATATCGCCGGCTCGGACGACCCGCTACCCGACACTTGGCTGCAATCGGTGGAGTTGCTGCGCGACCCGTCGCATATCCGTGACTACACCGGTACCGAGTGGAAAGCGATGCTGGAGACGGCGGGCTTCACGGCCAGCGTTTCGCCGGCCTGGCGCATCGAGCTGGAGTTCGCCACCTGGGTGCAGCGCATGCGCACGCCGCCCGTGGCGGTAGCCGCCATCCAGCACCTGTGGCAACTGGCGCCGGCGGAAGTACGCGACCACTACCTCGTCAAGGCCGACGGCAGCTTTGCACTGGAAGCGGTGATGGTCACGGCGACGCGCGGCTAAGCCGTTAAGCCGTTAAGCCGTTAAGCCGTTAAGCCGTTAAGCCGCTAAGCCGTTAAGCCGCTAAGCCGTTAAGCCGCCAAACCGCTAAGCCAGGCGGGCGCCCGTCATTGCGGCATGGCCGGTTCGGCCGGCAATGGCAGGCTCTGTACCATCTGCCACACGGCGGCGGCCGAGGGCGACAGGGAGCGGTCTTCCCGGCAGACCATGACGATGCGCCGCTCCTCGCGCGGCGTGAGCGGCCGCCAGACCAGAGGAGAGGCCGCCGGCAACGGCAGCGAGAACGAGGGCAGGACCGAAGCGCCGATGCCGGCCTCGACCATGCCAAACACGCTGGCTGAATGCCCCAGCTCCTGCACCACGCTGGGCGCCACGCCATGGCTGGCGAAAATGCGGTCGATCAGGGGCCGGCTGCCCGAGGCGAAATCCAGCAGCACCAGCGGTATGCCGTCCAGCGCGGACCACGGCACCGAGTCGGCATTGGCCAGCGGGTGATCACGCCGGCACACGAAGCAAAACGGATCGGTGGCCAGCGGCGCGATGGTCAAGCCTTCATGCGCCAACGGATCGATCAATACGCCAAAGTCCACAGCCCCCGCGCGGATCTGTTCGAGGCCATCGGCCTGCACGTTGTCGCGCACGCTGAGGCGGATATCCGGATACTGGCGCGCGCAGGTCGACACATACAGCGGCATCAGCCGCGCGGAGATCGTGGGTGCGCTGGCAATCACGACCCGGCCACGATAGCGCTCTCCAAGCTGACGCGTTTCTTCCAGCGTATCGTCCAGCTGGCCAAGCAGGCGCTCGATGGCAGGCGCCAGGGCCTGCCCCGCGTCGGTCACCACCACCTCCCGCGTGGTGCGGTCGAGCAAGCGCACGCCAAGTGCCTCTTCCAGCTCGGCAACACCCCGGCTGACCGCGGGCTGCGTCAGGCCAACAGCGTCCGCGGCACGGCTGAAACTGCCATGCCCGACCACAGCGAGGAAGACGCGCAACTGGCGCAATGTGTAATTCATGCGTTTATGAGATGAATGGATGCGATAAATGAATTTGCATTCTAGGCTTCGGTGGCGTCCAATACCAGGCGAAGCCCTTATCCAACCTTGCTGTCATGTCCGCCATCCTCTCACCCTTCAAGAAAATCTACGACCTGATCGACGGGTTCGTATTGATCATGCTGAGCGCCATCGGCATCGCGCTGCTGGCCCCGCAAATCGGCGCCGGCGACGGCCCGCTGCACCTGGGCATGGTCACCAACCTGGGCGTGGCCCTGGTGTTCTTCCTGCACGGCGCCGCGCTGTCGCGCGACAAGCTGGTGGCCGGCGCGCGCCACTGGCGCCTGCATGCGTTCGTGCAGAGCTTCACCTACATCGTCTTCCCGGTGGTCGGGCTGGCGTTGATGTTTGGCCTGCGCAACATGCTGCCCGCCGAGCTGCTGCTGGGCGTGTTCTACCTGTGCGCGCTGCCGTCCACCGTGTCGTCGTCCGTGGCGATGACCTCGATGGCGCGCGGCAACGTGCCCGGCGCGATCTTCAATGCCACCATCTCGGGCCTGATCGGCATGGCCGTCACGCCGCTTTTGATGGGCCTGGTGATCAGCGCCAGCGGCGCCTCTATGCCGCTGGGCAAGGCGCTGACCGGCGTGGCGCTGCAACTGCTGCTGCCGTTCGCGCTCGGCCAGCTGGCCCGCCCGCTGATCGGCAGCTGGCTGGCCAAGAAGAAGCAGATCACCAACAAGATCGACCGCGGCGTGATCGTGCTGATCGTGTATTCGTCGTTCTGCGACGCCACCGCCGCCGGCCTGTGGCACAAGTACAGCTGGGAAACCATCGGGGCCGTCATGGCGCTCGCCGCCGTGCTGCTGGTGGTGATCCTGGCCACCACCACCTTCACGGCGCGCCGCCTCGGCTTCTCGGTGGAAGATGAGATCACCGCGGTGTTCTGCGGCTCCAAGAAAAGCCTGGCCAACGGCATCCCGATGGCCAAGATCCTGTTTGCCGGCCATCCGGCGCTGGGCCTGCTGGTGCTGCCGCTGATGGTCTACCACCAGTTGCAACTGATCGTGTGCTCGGTGATTGCCTCGCGTTACGCCAGCCGCGACGCGCTGCCCGACGGGGCTACCGCCCGCGCCTGAGTGTCAGCGCGCCGCACGGCAAACGGCCGGCAACGATGTTGCCGGCCGTTTTGTTTTCAGGCGCCGCCTCTTACACCGACGGATTCTTCGCCAGCGGCGGATTGCGCGCGAAGTAGTTCTTGATGCCACGCAGGATGGCGTTGGCCAGTTGCTCCTGGTGGCTCTCGTCGTTGAGCTTGCGCTCTTCCTCGGGATTGCTGATGAAAGCGGTCTCGACCAGGATCGACGGGATATCCGGCGCCTTCAGCACGGCAAAGCCCGCCTGCTCCACGCTGCCCTTGTGCAGCCGGTTGACGCCGCCGATCTCAGCCAGCACAGCCTTGCCCACCTGCAAGCTGTCGTTGATCTGCGCGGTCGTGGACAAGTCCAGCAGCACCCGCGCCACCTGCGCATCCTTGTTGCCCATGTTGGCGCCACCGATCAGGTCGGAGGCGTTCTCCTTGTTGGCCATCCAGCGCGCGGCGGTGCTGGACGCGCCGCGCTCGGACAAGGCGAACACCGAGGCGCCCTTGGCTTCCGGCGAGAGGAAGGCATCGGCGTGGATGGACACGAACAGGTCGGCCTGCACCCGGCGCGCCTTCTGCACGCGTACGTTGAGCGGCACGAAGAAGTCCGCGTCGCGCGTCATCATGGCGCGCATATTGGGCTGGGAGTCGATCTTGGCGCGCAGCCGCTGCGCGATCTGCAGCACCACGTCTTTCTCGCGCGAGCCGGACGCGCCGGTGGCGCCCGGATCCTCGCCGCCATGGCCGGGATCGATCGCGACGGTCAGCAGGCGGCGCATCTTGAAGGAGCGGTCCGCCGGCGGGTTGTTGGCAGGCAGGGCCGCAGGCGGGCTGTTCTGCGCCAGCGGCGGTGCCGATGGCAGCGCTGGCGAGGAAGGCGCCGGCGGCCTGGGCTTGACGGCTGCCATCGGCGGCAGGGCCGGCACCGGGTTGGCGCCCTTGCCCTCGAACTTGCGCACCAGTGCGCCAATGGCGTCTTCCTCGCCGGAGGCAGGCGCGCCGGACACGCCGTCCGCGCCGGCCGGGGGCTGCGTGGCGGCAAACCTGCGCTGCTTGTCCTCGGTGTCGCGCACCAGCGTCCACAACGGATCCGGCGGGTTGACGGGATACAGGTCAAACACCAGGCGGTTGCGGTAACTGCCAATCGGCGCCAGCGTAAACACCTGCGGCGAGACGTTTTCCTTCAGGTCGAACACCAGCCGCACCACGCGCGGCCGGTTCTGGCCCACGCGCACGGTCTGGATGTAGGGATCGTTGGAGGTGATCTTGGCCACCAGCTCGCGCAGGGTGGGCGAGAGATCGAGGCCATCGATGTCCACCACCAGCCGGTCGGGGCCGTGGATCATCTGGTGGACGGCGGCTAGCGGCTCATCGGATTCGATGGTGACGCGGGTGTATTCCTCGGCGGGCCAGACCCGCACCGCGACGATGCCGGCGCCAAAGGCGATCTGTGGCCCGGCCAGCGTGAGCACCACGCTGCCGGCGCCGGCCTTGAGGCACTGCGCCAGCCATTTGCGGCGGGCCAGCTGGATATCGTCGGGTCGGTCGGTGGCGAGTCGCTTGATCAGCATGCGCAAAGCAGGATAAGTCCAGTCTGAGTATAGGCACGAAGCGTAACGATACGGCGTTCGGCCGCGTCGTCGGCGTCGCTGATGTCCGATTGGAGCAACAAGTGCAGGTCCGGTTCCCCAAGCAAGCGCCCGGCTTTCTCCGGCCACTCCACCAGGCTCACGGCCGGTTCGGCAAAACAATCACGAAAACCGGCGTCGACCCATTCCTCCGGATCGGCGAATCGGTACAAGTCGAAGTGGTAGGCGGTCAGCGGCGAGCCATCGGCACGCGTGACCGAATACGGCTCGCAAAGCGTGTAGGTGGGGCTGCGCACCTTGCCCGCGTGGCCTAGCGCGCGCAGGATGGCGCGCGACAGCGTGGTCTTGCCGGCGCCAAGGTCGCCCGAGAGCTGCAGGTGCACGGCCTGGGGCGGCAGGTTGCGCACGGCCTCGGCCAGCGCCGCGCCCAGCCGGGCGGTGGCCGCTTCGTCGGGCAGGTTGAGTGTGCGTTCTTGGAGCAGGGGCATTGCGTACAATTCGGGAATGATCGACCGAGCAGCCCAGGCGCCAACCGCCTCGCCCCCTCCTGCCAGCAGCGCCGCCCACGGGGCGGCGCCTGGCCTTGCGCCGCCCTTGGCGTCGTCCGTTGTGCATGCAGGCACGGACGCCGCCGGGCTGGAGGCGCTGGTGGGCTCGATCCGGGCCTGGGGCACGGAGCTCGGCTTCGATGCGCTCAGCATTGCCGACGTGGATCTGAGCCGGGCTGAAGCAGGATTGTTGGCGTGGCTGGCGCAGGGCTACCACGGCGACATGGATTATATGGCGAACCACGGCTTGCGGCGCGCCCGTCCCGCCGAACTCGTGCCGGGCACGGTGCGCGCCATCGTGGCACGCATGCCGTACCTGAGCGCCGCGGGCCCGCACGACTGGCGCGCCCATGAACTCGCCCGGCTCGACGACCCCGCCACCGCCGTGGTCTCGCTCTACGCGCGGGGCCGCGATTATCACAAGGTGCTGCGCAACCGCCTGCAGCAGCTCGCCAGCCGCATCGAAGCCGCCATCGGCCCGTTCGGCTATCGTGTCTTCACAGACTCGGCGCCGGTGATGGAGGTGGCGCTGGCCGCGCAGGGCGGGCTGGGCTGGCGCGGCAAGCACACGCTGCTGCTCGACCGCGATGGCGGCTCGATGTTCTTCCTCGGCGAGATCCTGGTCGATGTGCCCTTCCCCGCCGACGCGCCGGAACCCGGCCACTGCGGCAATTGCCGCCGCTGCATCGATATCTGCCCGACCCAGGCCATCCTGGAGCCCTACCGGATCGACGCGCGCCGCTGCATCTCCTACCTGACCATCGAGCACAAGGGCGCCATCCCCGAGGCACTGCGCGCGCCAATGGGCAACCGCGTGTACGGCTGCGACGACTGCCAGCTGGCTTGCCCGTGGAACAAGTTCGCCCACCGTGCCACGTTGCCGGACTTCGACGTGCGCAATGGCTTGGACGCGCCCGACATGGCCGAGCTGTTCGGCTGGACGCAGGCGCAATTCAACCAGCGGCTGGAAGGCAGCCCGATCCGCCGCATCGGCCATGAACGCTGGCTGCGCAACCTGGCGGTAGGGCTGGGCAACAGCCTGCGCGCGGCCGTCGCCAGCGGCGACACGGCGCTGGCCACGCGCATCCGCGCGGCGCTCGGCGCGCGCCAGGCCGAGGCCAGCCCGCTGGTGCGCGAGCATATCGACTGGGCGCTGGCCCAGGCGCCCGCTAACTGACGAGCGACAGCCAGAACGGCGTGGTGACGATGGCCGCCACGGTCATCACCGAGATCGTCGCCGCCACCATCGGCCCGTTGCCGCCCATGCGCACGGCCAGGATATAGGCGCTCGACGCGGTCGGCAGCGAGGCGAACAGCACCACGATCTGCGACTGCAGCT
The DNA here is from genome assembly GCF_000832305.1 of Cupriavidus basilensis. Lineage (NCBI taxonomy): Bacteria > Pseudomonadati > Pseudomonadota > Betaproteobacteria > Burkholderiales > Burkholderiaceae > Cupriavidus > Cupriavidus basilensis. The sequence continues at coordinate 757,426 of NZ_CP010536.1, read as the reverse complement.
CGGTCAGCGGCAGCAAGCGCCCCACCGCCCAGGCAAAGCAGGGCATGGCCACCAGCTTGACGCCGCTCCACCACGCCACCGGCCCGACCGCCCCCGTCACCCCGCTCATCTGCAGGCCCGCGCCAACTGTCATCAGCCCCAGCGCGGTGGATGCGGAGCCCAGCCGGGCCAGCGTCATGCCCACCACCTCGGGCGGGTGCAGGCCCGCCAGGTTGGTCAGCAAGCCCCCTGCGGTAGCGAGGATCAGCGGGTTGCGCGCCAGCTCGCGCCACAGGCGGGTCTCGCCGTGACGGGCCAGCGCCCATACCGCGGCCACATTGCACAGCGGCACCGTGCAGCCGACGATCACCGCCATCATGGCCAGGCCCTCGCTGCCGCCCAGGCGCGAGGCCAGCGCCAGCCCGATATAGGAATTGAAGCGGAATGCGGTCTGCAGGCCGGAGGCGAAATCGAGCGGCGCCAGCCGCATCGTCCATTTGACGGCATAGCCGCCCACCATGCCGAAGGCGGTGGTCAACAACGCCAGGCCGAGCATGGCCGACGTGGAGGAAAAATCGAATCTGGCGCTGTTGGTGGACTGCAACAGTAGCGCGGGGAAAAGCACGAAGTACACCAGGCGCTCCACCCCAGCCCAGAACGCGCGGTCGAACGGGGAATAGCGCACCAGCAGCCAGCCGATCAGGATCAGGCTGAAATCCGGCACCAACAGGAGAGCAGAAGACATCGGTTCGTTCTAGTTATTGTGATGGCCGCCGCGCACGCCAAGTGCAGCCTAGGGCAGATACCGATTGGTATTGTTTCAGAAATCGTGGACTATGGCACGTTCCGTCGTACCGTCCAGCCTTTATGTTTTCCCGTCGTACCCCGTTCGCGTGCGAACCGCTCGTCCGCCGCGCAGGCCTGCTGGCGCTCACCCTCTGCGTGGGCGCCGCCCTGGCCATGGCGCCGGAGCCCGCGCGCGCCAACGAAATCGAGGGCATGCGGATCGACGACGCCACACGGGTCGGCGGCAAGGAACTGCAGCTCAACGGCACCGGCCTGCGCTCGATGTTCATCATCAAGGGCTATGTGGCCGCCCTTTACCTGCCGGAGAAGGCGCGCAACGCGACCGTGGTGCTGGGCGCCCACGGTCCCAAGCGCCTGCAGATCCGGCCGTTGCGCGAGGTGCCATCCGATGCCTTTATCAAGGCGCTGAACGAAGGAATCCGCGAAAACCACAGCGAGGTCCAGTTCCAGAGGCTGTCCGAGCGCCTGCTCCAGCTGCGCCAGACCATGGAGCAGATGGGCACCGCTCGCAAGGGCGATGTGATCAATTTTGACTTTTCGCCCGATGGCGGCACCGTGGTCGCCATCAACGGCACGCCGCGCGGCAAGCCGATCCCGGGCGAAGATTTCTACCAGGCCGTGCTGCGCATCTTCCTTGGCGACCATCCGGTCGACCGGGATCTCAAGCGCGGGCTCCTGGGCGGTTAGCCCCCGGGCGGCCTCCAGGCTCGCCCGCCAGAACTCACGCCGCCGGCTTCAAAGCCCCGCCACCGCGGATGCGTCGCCGGCGTTCTTTACCTTGGGCGGATATCCCCGCCCGGTCCTTTGACGGGAGACACGATCTCATGCAAACCAGCAAAATCGCCCTGGCCCTTGGCCTGGCAGCAGCAGCCTGCGCGGCGCAGGCGCAAAGCTTCCCGACCAAGCCGATCCGGCTGATCATCCCGTTTGCGCCCGGCGGCACGACGGACATCGTGGGCCGTGGCGCGGCCGACCAGATGAGCCGCATCCTGGGCCAGCCCGTGGTGGTCGAAAACCGCGCCGGCGGGGGCGGCTCGATCGGCGCCGACGCCATCGCCAAGGCTGCGCCCGACGGCTACACCATCGGCATCTCCACGGTCTCCACCATGGCCGTCAACCCGGCCTGCAATCCCAAGCTGTCGTACGACCCGATCAAGGACTTCAAGCCCGTCACCAACCTGGCCAACGTGGCCAACGTCATCGCGGTCAACCCGAACTTCCCGGCCAAGGACTACAAGGAGTTCCTGGCGGTGCTCAAGGCCAACCCGGGCAAGTATTCGTACGCGACCTCCGGCACCTGCGCCTTCGGCCACATGCTGGGCGAGCAGTTCAAGGTCTCGACCAAGACCTTCATGGTCCATATCCCCTACCGCGGCGCGGGCCCGGCGCTGAACGACGTGCTGGCCGGCCAGGTGCCGATCATGGTCGACAACCTGCCCTCCTCGATGCCCTACATCAAGGCCGGCAAGCTGCGCCCGATCGTGGTGGCATGGAACAAGCGCATCGACTCCCTGCCGAACGTGCCGACCTTCGGCGAACTCGGCCTGAAGGAGCCGAACGACCCGGCCTGGTACGGCCTGGTGGCCCCGGCCGGCACGCCCGACGAAGTCATCAAGAAGCTGAACGAAGCCGCGGTCAAGGCGCTGCAGGACAAGGACTTCCAGCAGCGCCTGCGCACTGCCGGCGCGGAACCTTCGGGCAACACCCCGGCAGAGCATGCGGCGGAGATCAAGAAGGAATTCGAGAAGATGAAGACGCTGGTGAAGGTGCAGAACATCAAGCTGGAGCAGTGATGCTGGTGTCAAACCGGCGCCACTAGCCGAAGCCGTCGAGCGGGCCAAAGCCGTCAAACAGGCCAAAGCCGTGCGCCACGACGACGGCTGTCTCTCCCTCTCCCCTCAGGGGGCGCGGGAGAGACAGCACGGCAACGCGGATCCGGCTTTGTCAGGCCAGGACCGCCGCCTCACCCAGCAGCACGCTCACCTCGGCCACCGTCGGCGAATACGCCCCTGCACGCGTGGCCGCCACCGCCGCGGTAGCGGCAGCCCATCGCGCCTGCCGCGCCAGCGTCGCCTCGGGGTCCAGCAGCAATCCCGCCATCCATCCGCCCATGGCGGCGTCGCCGCAGCCGACGGTATCCACCACATCGACGGCGAAAACCGGCTGCTCGCAAGCACCATCCCCATGCAACAGCGTCATGCCATCCGCGCCGCGCGTCAGCAGCACGCGCGCTTGCGGCGCCAGCGCCCTGAGCGCGGCGAGCGCGGCGTGTTCGTCCAGCGCCGGGTACAGGCCGCGCAGGTCTTCGTCCGATACCTTGATGTAGTCCGCCAGGCCAGCCATATGCGCAAAGACGGCCTGATACTCCGGTGCGCGCATGGGCGTGCGGAAGTTGGGATCGAAGGCAATGCGCTTGCCCGCGGCCCTGGCCTGCGTGGCTTCCGTGCACAGGCGCGCGGCGAGCGGCTGGCGCGCGAGGCTGAGCGAGCCGAAGTGCACGGTGCGCGCCGCCTGGCGCCAGCCCGGCGGCAAGCGCTCGGGGTCAAAGTAGAGATCGGCGCTGTCGTCGCCGACGAAGAAGTACTGCGGCGGGTGCTGCGCGCCGACAAAGGCCAGCAACGGCGAGCGCTCCACGCGCTGCAGGAAACGCAGGTCCAGGCCCGCCTCGGCACTGGCCTCGGCTAGCTGGTCGCCCAGCGTGTCGGCGCTGATCGCGCCGGCAAAGGCGGTCGGCACGCCCAGCCGCGCGCCCACGCGGGCGACGTTCCAGCACGAGCCGCCGGGCAGGCCGAGCCAGTCCTGCCCGCCCTGGTGGACCATATCGGTCAATGCCTCGCCGAAGACGACGTAGGCTGGCCATGATGTCGTTGTCATTGCATCCTCTTTCTCGTATTTCCATCTGCGCGCGCTGGCGCGCATCAGCCTTGCCAGGCCGATGCAGCGGCCAATGCGCGCCGGATCAGGCCGGCGGTGGAAGCATCATGCGGGCGCGCCGGCCCGCCGTCGAGCTCGCAGGCGATCGGCGCGGCAAGCTGCTTGCCAAGCTCCACGCCCCACTGGTCGAACGAGTTGATATTCCACAGCACGCCTTGCACGAAGGTGCGGTGCTCCGAGAGCGCGATCAATGCGCCCAGGTGATACGGATCGAGCCGCTGCAGCAACAGCGTGTTGCTGGGCCGGTTGCCCTCGAACACCATGTGCGGCACCAGCGCTTCGTCCTGCACGCCGAGCGCCCTGACCTCTTGCGCGGTGCGCCCGCGCAGCAACGCCTCGCCTTGCGCAAAGCAGTTGGCGAGCAGCTTGCCGTGGTGGCCCGGCATCGGGTGCACCGGCTCCAGCGCGGCGATGAAATCCACCGGCATCCAGTGCGAGCCCTGGTGCACCATCTGGAAGTAGGCGTGCTGTCCGTTGGTGCCGGTGGTGCCCCACACCACCGGCGCGGTGCCTTGCGCGGCGGCGGCACCGTCGAGCTGCACGGACTTGCCGTTGCTCTCCATCTCGAGCTGCTGCAAGAAGGCCGGCAGCAGTTCGAGCGGCTCGCAGTACGGCGCCACGCAGCGGCTGCCGGTGCCCAGGAAGCTGCGATACCACACGTCGAGCAGGCCGAGGATCATCGGCATGTTCTGCGGCGCGTCGGCCTCGGCGAAATGCCGGTCCATGGCGCGGGCGCCGTCGAGCAATTGGCGAAAACGCGCAAAACCAACTGCCAGCGCAATCGACAACCCCACCGCGGACCACAGCGAAAAACGCCCGCCCACCCAGTCCCAGAACGGGAACATGTTGGCGGGGTCGATGCCGAACGCGGCCACCGCCTGCCGGTTGGTGGAGACCGCGACGAAGTGGCTGGCCAACTGTGCCTGCGGCACGCCGTGGAGCAGGAACCAGGTGCGCGCAGTGTGGGCGTTGGCCATGGTCTCCAGCGTGGTGAAGGTCTTGGAGCAAACCACCACCAGCGTGCTGGCGGCGTCCAGCCGCGCGAGCACGGCGGCAAGATCGCTGCCATCCACATTGGCGACAAAATGCAGGCGCGGCCCTTCGGTGTCCAGGTGCGCGAGCGCGCGGCAGACCATGCGCGGGCCGAGGTCCGAGCCGCCGATGCCGATATTGATCACGTCGGTGATCCGGCGGCCGTTCCAGCCGCGCCACGTGCCGCCGCGCACCGCGTAGGCAAAACGCTCCATCTGCGCGAGCACCGCGGCCACGTCGCCAGCCACCGCCACGCCCTGCGCGTGAAAGCCGTCCTCCGGCCACGCGCGCAGCGCCATATGCAGCGCGGCGCGGCGCTCGGTGGTGTTGACTGCTTCGCCGCGGTACATGGCATCGCGCCGCGCGCTCACGCCGGCCTCGTCGGCCAGCGCGAAGAGCAGCGCCATGGTGGTGTCGGTGACGCGGTTCTTGGCGTAGTCCAGTGTCAGGCCGGCCGCCTCGGCCACGAAGCCGGCGCCACGCGCTTCGCCCTGCTGGCCGTCGAACCAGTCGCGCAGGTGGGCATGGCGGATGGTTTGCGCATGCGCTTGCAGCCGCTGCCAGGTCGGCAGGGAACGAGACCCGTCGGACATCGGGGACATCGGGGACACCGGGAACATCGTGGACATCGAATCAACTCCTGTACTCGCCGCCGCCGGCAACTGCTGGCGCGGCGCCATGCTTCAGACTGGCTTCACAACGCGTCTCACTGACGTCTCACTGACGTCTCACAGCTCTTCATGCCACACCGCGCCATCGCGCGAGGGCAGCGCGCTCGACGCCGCCGGCCCCCAGGTGCCGGCGGTGTAGAGCTTGGGCGCGAGATTGCTCTGCGCCCAGGCCTGCTGGATCGGCGCGACCCACCGCCAGGCTTGCGCCTGCTCGTCGCGCCGCACGAACAGCCCGAGCCGCCCGCGGATCACGTCCAGCAGCAAACGCTCGTAAGCCCCGGTCTTGCGCTCATTGCGATTGCCCTGGCCGCGCGGCAGCATGCGTTGCAGGTCCAGCGTGGCAGGCTGCAGCGCCTGCGTGTCGCCGGGATGCTTGACCAGGAAATGCAGGCGGATGCTCTCCTCCGGCTGCAGCGTGATCACCAGCCGGTTGCCGGGCTCGTGGTCCAGCGGACGCGGAAACAGCGAGTACGGTACGTCGCGGAACTGGATCACGATCTCGGCCACGCGCGACTGCATGCGCTTGCCGGTGCGCAGGTAGAACGGCACGCCGGCCCAGCGCCAGTTGGCAACCTCCGCCTTGATGGCGACGAAGGTCTCGGTCTGGCTGTCGGGCGCGACGGCCGGCTCGTTCACATAGCCCGGCACGGCGTCGCCAGCCGCCGCGCCACGGCAGTATTGCCCGCGCACCACCTTTTCGGCGACTTCGTTCAACTCGATGGGCTTGAGCGCCTTGAGGATCTTCAGCTTCTCGTCGCGGATCGCGTCCTCCGACAAGCTGGCCGGCGGCTCCATCGCCACCATGCACAGCAGTTGCAGCAGGTGGTTCTGCACCATGTCGCGCAGCGCGCCGATGCCGTCGTAGAATGCGCCGCGCTTTTCCACGCCGATTTCCTCGGCGATGGTGATCTGCACATCGCGCACCCATTCGCGCCGCCACAGCGGTTCGAACAGTACGTTGCCAAAGCGCATCGCCATCAGGTTCTGCACCGACTCCTTGCCCAGGTAATGGTCGATGCGGTAGATCTGGTCTTCGGCAAAATGTTGCGCCACTGCGGAGTTGATGGCATCGGACGAGGCCAGGTCGTGGCCCAGCGGCTTTTCCAGCACGATGCGCACGCCTGCATGGTTGAGCCCGGTGCGGGCCAATTGCTCGCAGATCGGCACGAACAGCTGCGGGCCGGTGGCCAGGTAGAACACCACCACCGGCGCGGCGCGGGCACGAACCAGCTCGGCGAGCGCGTCGAAACCCTCCGGCGCGTTGGCGTCCACCTGCAGGTAGAGGATGCGCGCGACAAAGGCCTGCCAGACTTCGGCTGCGGCGGCGGCGGGCAGCGCGGGACGCACCTTGGACTCCAGCATGGCCAGGTAGGCGTCCTGGCCGAGCGGCTGGCTGCCGAGTGCGAGGATGCGCCCGCGCGGGTGCAGCGAGCCGACGCAGTGCGCGTCAAACAGCGCCGGCAGCAGTTTGCGCGTAGCCAGGTCGCCGGTGCCGCCGAACAGCACAAAGTCGAATTCGGGGACTGCGCCTACAGCATTGTTTGGCATGGTTTCACCAGTCGGTTGGTCGGTTGGTCGGTTAGTCGGATATGCGGGATTCGGTTGCAGGTTGAGCGCGGACCGCTGCCCGGCTAGCGCGGCGCGGCCCAGCCCTTGTACTCGTTCACATTGGCTCGCGTAACCAGTGTGGGCGGCAGCAACACGGTGCGGTTTGCGGGCGCCTGGCCATGCATCAGCCCCACGCCGATCTCCACCGCGGTGCGGGCGATGGCCCACGGGTCCTGGCTGGCCGAGGCCTGCACCAGCGTGTTGGCCTTGAGCGCGGCCTCGATATCGGGCGCGCCGTCGACAGACGCGATCAGGATGCCACCGCGGTTCAGCTGACGCGCGGCCAGGTCGGCGCCGACAGCCTGCGGGTCGTTGATGGTGAAGACCGCGTCGATCTTGGGGAAGCGGGTCAGGTAAAGCTGCATGACATTGAGGCCGCCCTCGCGCGAGCCCTTGCCATCCTGGTCATCGGAGAGCACGTGGATGCCGGGGTGCTTGCCCAGCACCATCTTGCAGCCCTTCACGCGATCCAGCACGGCAGACACCGGCGGGCCATTCTGGATGATGAGGTTACCGCGCCCGCCCAGCCGCCCGGCGAGGAAGGCGCAGGCCAGCTCGCCGGCCCGCGTGTTGTCGGTCTGCACCGTGGCGTCGGCGCCCGCCGCCGCCACGTCCACCGCCACCACCACGATGCCGGCCTTGCGAGCCTTCCTGACCGCGGGTTCGATGGCGCGCGCGTCGGCCGCGTTGATCAGGATCAGGTCCACCTTCGACACGATAAAGCTATCGATATGCGAGAACTGCTTGTTGAGGTCATAGTCGGCGGACAGCACCGTGACCTTGGCATCCGGGTTGATCTTCTTGGCGGCGGCTTCGGCGCCGTGCGCCAGCGCGACGAAGTAGGGGTTGCCGAGCGAGCCGAGCGTGACGCCGACTTTCTTCAGCGGCCGTTGCGCGGCTGCGCTCGCCGGTGCGGCGTCCGGCGCGCTCTGCGCGGCTGCGCCAGTGCATAGCAGGCTCAATGCCGCCGTTGCCAGTGCCGCCAGGTATTGCTTGAACATATCGTGTCTCCGGTTGCCAGTGGTCAGGTCACGCACGCCTCACGTGCGCGCCGAACCCTTGCGGCGATAGCTGTCGAGCGCCACCGCGCCAATGATCACCAGGCCCTTGATGATGTATTGCCAGATATCCGACACGCCCAGCAGCACCAGCCCGTTGGACAGCACCGCGATGATCAGCGCCCCGACCAGCGTGCCGACGATGGAGCCGGTGCCGCCCACGAAGCTGGTGCCGCCGAGGATGACCGCGGCGATGGCATCGAGCTCGTACGACTGGCCAAGCTGCAGTCCGTTGGCCGCGTACAGGCGCGCGGAGGACATCACGCCGCCCAGCCCCGCCAGCAGCCCGGACACCGCGTACACGAACAGCAGCACAACCCACACCTTGATGCCGGACAGGCGCGCCGCCTCGGCATTGCCGCCCACCGCGTAGATCTGCAAGCCCAGCACGGTACGGCGCAGCACGAACCACGACACCGCCACCACGGCAAAGGCGATGATCACCAGCCAGGGCACGCCCAATACTTCGCCGTTGCCGATAAAGGCAAAGCCGATATCCGGGTTGTAGATCGTGCTGTCGTTGCCGACCAGCCGCGCCAGCCCGCGCACCGCCGTGAGCGTGCCCAGTGTGACGATGAACGGCGGCAGTTTCATGAAAGCGACCAATGCGCCGTTGACGATGCCGAACAGCAGGCCGCACAAGAGCGCGGCGGGCACGCTCAGCATGCCGAGCTGCGGCATCAGCGACACCAGCATCGCCACCACCGCCGAGATCGACAAGATGGAGCCCACCGACAAATCGATGCCGCCGGTCAGGATCACGAAGGTCATGCCCGCGGCCAGCACCATGTTGATGGAGGCTTGCTGCGCGATGATCGACAGGTTCTGCCAGCCGGCGAAGTTCTCGGTCAGCACCGAGAAGCCGATGCATAGCAGCACCAGCACGGGCAGCATGCCAAGCGCGCGCAGGCGTTCCTGCGTGGTGAGGCGGCCGAGGGTGCCCGCGGGCAGCGGAGCGCCCGTGGAAGCGGCGGGACGTGTAATGGATTCATGCATGGTTGTCTCCTGCACCGGCGGCTGCGTGGCGCTGCAGGCCGGTGTCGATCATCGTTGTCTCGTGCGGGTGGTGCAGAGGCTGCACCGGGTCTCAATGCAGCGTGATGCCAGTTGCGTTGCCGGCGCCAGGCAACGGCACGTCCACCCAGGCGGGCGCCGCCGCCGCCGCGCCGGTGGCCAGCGCAATGATGCGTTCCTGAGTTTCGGCCGCGCTGCCGGCGGGGCGCACCTCGCCGGCCAGCGTGCCCTCGCGCATGACCAGCACGCGGTCGCACAGGCCCACCACTTCGGGCAGCTCGCTGGAGATCATCAGGATCGCCACGCCGCTCTGGGCCAGCGCGTTGATCAGCCGGTAGATCTCCGATTTGGCGCCGATGTCCACGCCACGCGTGGGCTCATCCAGGATCAGCACGCGCGGCTGGATTTCCAGCAGCCGCGACAGCATCACCTTCTGCTGGTTGCCGCCGGACAGCGCGCCCACGTTGACCTGCGCATGCGCCACGCGGATGCCCAGCGTGTCGATGGCCTCGGTCGTGCGGCGGCGCGCGGCGGTCCGGTTCAGGCGGCCCAGGCCTAGTGCGTCGCGCGCGGCCACGATCAGGTTGATGTTCTCATGCACGCTCTGGTCCAGGAACAGGCCCTGCAGCTTGCGGTCCTCGGTCAGGTAGGCGATGCCGGCATCGATGGCCTGGCGCGGGCCGCCGGCCGGCAGCGTGACCAGACCGCCCGAGCCGGCCGGGTTGGCAATGCGGACCTCGCCGCGCGTGCGCGCGTCGGCGCCAAACACCAGCCGCGCCAGCTCCGTGCGGCCCGCGCCGACCAGGCCCGCCAGCCCCAGCACCTCGCCGGCGCGCAGGTCGAAGCTGCAGCCCTTGACGCGCCGGCCATCGGCCACGTCGCGCACGGACAGCATCACCTCACGCTCGACCGCCTGGCCGTGCGTCTTGGTGTAGAAGCCTGACAGGTCGCGCCCCACCATCATCTTGACCAGCGCCGCCTGCGACAGGTGCGCGCGGTCCAGCGTGCCAACGAAGCAGCCGTCGCGCAACACGGTCACGCGATCGGCCAGCTCGTCGATCTCGGCCATGCGATGGCTGATATAGAGAATCGCCATGCCTTCGCCACGCAACTGGCGAATCAGCGCGAACAGGCGATCCGTCTCGTGCGTGGACAGCGGCGTGGTGGGCTCGTCCATCACCAGGATGCGCGCCTCGAAGTGCACGGCCCGCGCGATTTCCACCAGCTGGCGCTGCGCGATCGACAGGCTCGCCACGTTCGCCGCAGGCGAGAAATCCGCGCCGAGCCTGGCCAGCGTGGGCGCGCAGGCGCGCACCATGTCGCCGCGCGCCACCAGCCCGCGCCGCTGCAGGGCGCGGCCCAGGTAGATGTTCTCGGCCACGCTCAGGTTGGGCGCCAGGCTGAGCTCCTGGTAGATCACCGCGACGCCAAGGTCGCGCGCCGATTGCGGCCCATCGATCTGCACCCGTTGCCCGTCGATATGGCATTCGCCGCCGGGGTCCGCGGTATAGGCGCCGGACAGGATCTTCATCAGCGTCGACTTGCCGGCGCCGTTCTCGCCCATCAGGGCGTGGACCTCGCCGGCGTAGGCCGTGAGCTCGACCTTGCGCAGCGCGCGCACGCCGGGGAAGGTCTTGCAGATATTGCGCAGCGCCAGCAGCGGCGCCTTGGTGGACGTATCGGACATATCGGACATATCGGACGCATCCGAAGTATCGGACAAAGCAGCCGAAATAGCCGAAGCGGACAGATCAGACGATGGCATGGTTGGCCTCCGGAATCATGGCGGATGCGCCTTTGAGCATGTCGGCTCGCGGCGAGAAATTCATGAACATCGGCAGCGACGCGGCACCGACTGCGCCGGCGTTGGCGCCAAAGCAGCCACGCACCACGCGTGGCGCTCGCCGGGCCTCGGGCGCGCCGTCATCCAGCTCGCCTTGCAGGCGCTCGATCAGCGCCTGCACCAGGCCACCGTCGATATCAGCGTCAAGGATGATCAGCGGCACGTCGAGCACCGCCAGCGCGGATTGCATGGCGGGCGCCAGCGCATCGATGCAGTCGTCCAGCCACTGCGCCACCGCCGGGTGCCGGGCGCGCACCTGCGCTTCCAGATCGGCGTGGCCGTCGATGGCCACGCCGTGGTAGCGCAGGTGGCGCGTCAGCGCGTTGAGCGAGGCGCGCGCCAGCAGGATGTCGCGCCGCTTGCCGGTGCGCGGCGCGGAGGCCAGGGTGCTGGGCTGCACCGGCATCATGCCGATGTCGCCGGCATTGCCCGACACGCCGCGCACGCAGTCGCCATTGAGCGCGACGCCGCCGCCGATGGCCGGGCCAACGAAGACATAGAGGAAGCTCTGCGCGTGATGGCTACCGTAGAACAGCTCGGCCACGGCAGCAGCGGTGCCGTCGTTCTCGCCAAACACCGGCAGGCCGGTGGCATCCGACAGCGCTGCGGCAAAGTCCACGGCATCCCAGGCGCGGAAGGTGGCCTGCGATGCCTCGTCCTGCAGGTCCAGCTCGCGCAGCCAGGCGCCCAGGTTGTAAGGCTGGGCCACGCCGATGCCAAGCAGGCGCTTGCGCTCGGCCGGCGTGAGCAGCGCACGCAGTTCGGCCACGTCGTCGCGCACCAGCGCCAGCGCTTGCTCCGGGTGAGGCAGGACCATCTGGTGGGCGCGGCTGGCGAGAATCTCGCCGCCAAAGTCCACCATCACGCACTCGATGCTGCCGCGGTCCAGCCGGACCCCGATGCCGAACGCGCCCTTGGGTTGCAGGCGGATCAGGCTGGCCGGCTGGCCGCGCTGTCCGTCCTGGCGGCGGCCGGCCACATGGATCAGGCCATCCTCGGTGAGCGTCTGCACGATGCTGCCCACCGCCGTGTTGGTGAGCTGCGCGATGCGGGCGAGATCCGCCTTGGACGCTTCCCCGGCATGCCGCAGCGCCAGCAGCAGAGCGCGCTCGTTGTACAGCCGCAAACTGGCGGAATTCACGCCGCGGCCGGCCTTGGCACTGTTCATGTGGTCTCCGAATGCTGTTATGAGTGCCGCTTGAAGCATGTTGCGCACCGGGTGGCGGCGGTGCGTCTAGCTGCGGCATTAATTAATTCAGTTTGAATTAAATAATAAGCCAGACCAGAACTCAAGGAAGGGGAAACCCCAATCAAGCGGTTGCATGGCCCTTGGCGATGCGCCCCACGGGCCGCCGCGCATCCCGGCGCCGACGCCATGCTCTAAAATCCAGGCTCGCGCTTCCCACCCCTGCCATGGACTCCATCTTCGACGCCATCCTCCCAGCCCCTTTCGGCAAGATCGGCGTGCGCACCGACGGCGAATTCGTCCGCGAAATCGTCTACCTGCCCGCGAGCATGCGGCTCGTCGCGCCGGCCAACGCGGTCACGCAACGCCTGGCGCGGCAACTGGAGGCCTACTACGCCGATCCGGATGCACGCTTCGACATCCCGCTGGCGCCGGTCGGCAGCGCCTTCCAGCGCCGGGTCTGGCAAGCGATCTCGAACGTGCCGCGTGGCAAGGTCACCACCTATGGCGCGGTGGCGCGGCAGATCGCCAGCGCGCCGCGCGCGGTCGGGCAGGCGTGCGGCGCGAATTTCTTCCCGCTGGTGATTCCCTGCCATCGCGTGGTCGGCGCCAGCGGCATCGGCGGCTTTGCCAACCATGACGGCGACGGCTTCTTCCTTGACATCAAACGCTGGCTGCTGCGCCATGAAGGGGTGATGCTGGCATGAACGACATTGCGCAGATTGACGACGGTGACAACGGCGGCGACAGCGGCCATATCGACGACATCGAAGACGACAACGAAGACGCCATCGAAGACGGCAACGAAGACGGCAACGCCGCCATCGACACCATCGACACCGAGGACAGCCCCGCCCTGCTCGGCGACCTGGCCCTGGTCGACCGCTTCTGCGACGCGCTGTGGCTCGAAGACGGCCTTGCGCAGAACACTATCGACGCCTACCGGCGCGACCTGGCCCTGCTGTCGCGCTGGCTGCATGCCTCGGGCACCTGCGCGCTGCTGGCGGTGGACGACACCGCCCTCAACGGCTACTTCGCCTCACGCCACCTGGCAACCCGCGCCTCGTCCGCCAACCGGCGGCTGACAGTGTTCAAGCGCTTTTTCCAGTGGGCGCTGCGCGAGCACATGATCACGGCCGATCCCTGCCTGCTGCTGCGCCCGGCCAAGCAGCCGCCGCGCTTTCCCAAGACCCTGACCGAAGCCCAGGTCGAGGCGCTGCTGGAAACACCCGACACCGCCACGCCGCTTGGCCTGCGCGACCGCACCATGCTGGAGCTGATGTACGCCAGCGGCCTGCGCGTGTCCGAGCTGACGCAGATGAAGACCATCGAGATCAGCCTGAACGAGGGCGTGGCGCGCGTGGTGGGCGGCAAGGGCAACAAGGAGCGCCTGGTGCCGTTTGGCACCGAAGCCGGCGACTGGCTGCGCCGCTACCTGGCCGAAGGCCGGCCAGCGCTGTTGGGCGAGCGTGCCTGCGAAGCGTTGTTCGTCACCCAGCGCGGCGAGGGCATGACACGCCAGGCCTTCTGGCACCTGATCAAGCGCCACGCGCGCGAAGCCGAGATCTACGCGCCGCTGTCACCGCACACCTTGCGGCATGCCTTTGCCACCCACCTGCTCAACCACGGCGCGGACCTGCGCGTGGTGCAGCTGCTGCTGGGGCACGCCGACATCTCCACCACGCAGATCTACACGCACGTGGCGCGCGAGCGCCTGCGCGAGCTGCACCAGCACCACCATCCGCGCGGCTAGGTTGCCCGCGCTGTCATTGCGATCCGCCATCCATCATGAGCAAGACCAAACACGTTTCGGAAACCCCGGCCACCCAGTTCCTCAAGCAGCATGGCGTTGCCTTTGGCGAGCATGCCTATGACTACGTCGAGCACGGCGGCACGGGGGAGTCCGCCCGCCAGCTCGGCGTGGACGAGCACGCGGTGATCAAGACGCTGGTGATGGAAGACGAGCGTGCGCAGCCGCTGATTGTGCTGATGCATGGCGACTGTTCGGTGTCTACCAAGAACCTGGCGCGGCAAACCGGGCACAAGAGCGTGCAGCCCTGCAAGCCCGAGGTGGCGCAGCGGCATAGCGGGTATCTGGTGGGCGGGACCTCGCCGTTCGGGACGCGCAAGCGGATGCCGGTTTTTGTCGAGGCTGGTGTGTTGGCGCTGGAGCGGATCTATATCAATGGGGGCCGCAGGGGGTATCTGGTCAGTATTGATCCGCAGGTATTGAGGACGTTGGTGGGGGCGGAGGTGGTGGAGTGTGCGTTGAGGGATTAGGTTGGGGGCGGGCCATCCCCCATCCCCCCGCCCCCCCTTCCACGCTACAATCCCGCCAGCCTCAAACCCCCGGTTCCCACATGGCCAATCTGATCTTTGCACTAGCCGCCTACCTGATCGGCTCCATTTCCTTTGCTGTCGTGGTCAGCAAGGCCATGCGCCTGCCCGATCCGCACACCTATGGCTCCGGCAATCCTGGCGCCACCAACGTGCTGCGCAGCGGCAACAAGAAAGCCGCCATCCTGACGCTGATCGGCGACGCCTTGAAGGGCTGGCTGGCGGTCTGGCTGGCGCAGCGCTTTGGCCCGGCCTACGGGGTCGACGACACGGGCATCGCGCTGGTGGCGGTGGCGGTGTTCCTGGGCCACCTGTTCCCGGTGTTCTTCCGCTTTGCGGGCGGCAAGGGCGTGGCCACCGCGGCCGGCATCCTGTTTGCCGTCGACCCGCTGCTGGGCGCGGGCACGATGGCGACCTGGCTGATTGTGGCCTTCTTCTTCCGCTACTCGTCGCTGGCGGCGCTGGTGTCGGCCGTCTTTGCGCCTTTCTTCTACGTCCTGATGTCGGGTGTGGATGTGATCGCCGGCGCGGTATTCGCGATCAGCGTGTTGCTGGTGGTGCGGCACCGCGCCAACATCGAAAAGCTGCTGGCCGGCAAGGAAAGCCGCATCGGCGAGAAGAAAAAGGCGCCCGGCGCCTGAACACCGCGCGACAGTAAAAAGCCCGCATGGTGATGCGGGCTTTTTTATGCCGGCTGGCAAGTAGCTACGGCAGCTTGCTGAGGATGCCGTTCATCTCTTCAGCGGAGAAGGCACGCAGCGTCTGGCTGCGGACGTTGCCCGCCATGCCCAGGGCCAGGCCGAATGCGGTCATGGTGGCCTCGTCAGGCGCGCTAAAGGTCGCTACCAGGTCATATTGCCCGAGCGTCCAGAAGATGTCTTTCATTTCGATGCCGCTTGCCTTGGCCATTTCGCGAACCGCCGCGGCGCGCTTGGTTGTGTCCTTTACGGTACGGATTCCCTGGTCGGTGAAGTTAAGAAGCGTGACGAACGTTGCCATGATGCGTCTCCTGATCAACTGGATTGGCGCTTCGCGTTGTCAAAGCGCACAGAGCAACTACTCACAGCAAGCTGCGTACCACGCAAGCCAGCATATGGCCCGCGTGGCCATGGCGTAAGCCGGCAGCCCCCGCGCAGGGGAAAACCGCCTGAATGTGTTCCAGATCTGATACGGGCCGGGACGCCGCCGTCCGGCGGACGGCGGCTGGCGCTCAGGCCGCTTGTGCCAGCGTCGCGAACGGAAACACCATTTCCACCCGCAAGCCGCCCTCGTCCCGGTTTGCCAGCACCAGGCGGCCGCCCGCCTGGCGCACCAGCCGGTCGACGATGGCCAGGCCCAGGCCCGAGTGCGCATTGCCGCCGCGTGCCGGGTCCAGCCGCACGAATGGCAGGGTGACCTTCTCCATGGCATCCGGCGGAATGCCTTCGCCGTGGTCCTCCACCACCATGTGCCAGCCATCGGCCTGGCGCGAGGTCCTGAGCAGCACCGGCGCCGCCCCGTAGGCATAGGCGTTGTCGACCAGGTTGCCGACGATACGGTCGAGCTGGGTGGCGATCATGCGAAAGCCCTCGCCTGCCATCAGCGAGACCTCCACCGACTTGTCCTGCTCGGCCAGCGAGGCGGCCAGCTCGCCGATACGGCGATCGACCGGCACCGGCCGCGCCGCGGGTTCGCCGCTCTGGGCAAAGGTCAGGAACTGCTCGACGATGGCGGACATGGACTCGACATCGCGCGTGACGCCGGCCGCGGCCTTGGGATCGGCCAGCATCTCGGCGCGCAGCCGCAACCGTGCCAGCGGCGTCTTGAGGTCGTGGGCGATGCCGGCAAGCATCGTATTGCGCTCCTGGTCGATGCGGGTCAGGTCAGCCATCATGCGGTTGAAGCGCACGATCAACTGGCGCAGCTCATGCGGGCCGCGCTCACGCAGCGGCTTGACGATGTGCTGGCGCGACAGCTGCTCGGCCGCGGCGGCCATGTCGCGCACGGGGCGCTGGATCTGCCAGGCAATCAGCAGGGCCACGGCCATGGCTACGCCGACCACCAGGATCACGCCAGGCAGCAGGCGGTTGTCAGGTGGGGGGTTGACCACCCACAGCGCCGGCATCGCGATCCAGTCCTGCCGGTGCGGCAGCTTGACCCAGATGCGCGTGGTCTGGTCTTCCTCTAGCCGTACCTGGGTCCCAGGCGGCATGCGCTGGGAGAACTGCTCGACCAGCCGGCGCGCCCGGCCCTTGGCCGCCACGGTGTGCTCGGCCGCGCTGGCCTCGCTGGCCACCTCCACCAGGCTTGGCAGCTTGATGGGCGGCTGAGCGGCAAGCGCGCGCTGGATGCTCTCGAACTGGAACATCATCTGCTCGACGGAGTAATCCACCTGCTGCTGGCGGCGATCCATGCGCAGGATGGCAAGCCAGGAGAAATGGCTCAGCACCAGCACCGCTGCGATCAGCAGCGCGATGCGTCCGAACAGCGTATCGATGCGCAACTTCATTGGACAATGTCTTCAGCTTCGTCGGGCACGAAGGTATAACCGCGCCCCCGTACCGTCTGGATGTAGCGCGGCCGCTGGGCGTCTTCGTCCAGCAGGCGGCGCAGGCGCCAGATCTGGACGTCGATGCCGCGGTCGCTGATGCCGCTCGCGGTGCCGTACATCAGCTCCACGATGCGCTCGCGCGACAGCACTTCAAGCGGGTGCATCAACAGCAGCTTGAGCAGCGCGAACTCCGTATCGCTGATCGCCACCGGGTCGCCGCTGCGCACCAGCGAACGCTGGCGGAAGTTGACGCGGAACGGCCCGAAGGCCATGCCCTCGCGGTCTTCCGGCGCGGCCGCGGGGCGGGCCAGCTTGCGGCGCAGCACCGCGTTGATCCGCGCCAGCAGCTCGCGCGGCGAGAATGGCTTGCCGAGATAATCGTCCGCGCCGATCTCCAGCCCGACGATGCGGTCGATCTCGTCGCTGCGCGCGGTGAGCAGGATCACGGGAATGTCGTCGTTCTTGGCGCGCAGGTTGCGCAATGCGGTCAGCCCATCCACCTTGGGCATCATCAGGTCAAGCACGACCAGGGCGGGGCGCTCGCGCTCCAGGCGCGCCTGCAAGCCTTCGCCATCGTGCAGCACGGACACGGCAAAGCCCTGCTGGGTGAGGTATTCGCGCAGCAGGTCGCGGAGTTCGGGATCGTCGTCGACGACGAGGATCTGGGTAGGCTGATTGGCTCGCATAGGCAGATGATAGCTAGGCTGGGCGCGGCAATCCGGGCGAATTGTTTCAGGGCATTACACCCGGGCCGCTGGTAATGATCTGTAAGAATGGTCGCCCGCGCTGAAACATGGGCGCTGCCAAGGCGCATTATGCTTCGCTTATGTTGCCGTTGCCGGCGGTTGCCGGACCAGGACGGCCCCGCCCGACGCCACCCGGCCAGCGCGCCATTGCGCAGGAAGCCGCGTGCCGCCAACGGCACGTGCCGACGGCGTTACGGCATACTTCTGCCTCTCTTACCCCGAAAATCGTTCGAACGCGTCCTTGTTGACGCGTCGCTCCCAGGACCCGGTCATGGCCAACCCCGAAGAACATCAACCGGCTAAGCTGCCACCACCGCCCAAGGCTGCCTCGCGCCGCCGCAAACTGATTGCCGCCGCGCTGATCCTGCTGCTGGCCGGCGGCGGCTGGTATTGGTACAAGCATCGTACGCCCGCCGCCGGCGGCGCGAACGGCAGCCGTGGCGGCCCTGGGGGCCCTGGGGGCCCTGGGGGTCCCGGCGGCCAGCGCTCGCCGGTGGTGGTCAGCACCGTGGCCCAGCGTAATATGGACGTCATCCTCAACGGCCTGGGCAATGTCACGCCCGTGGCCAATGTGACCGTGCGCGCCCAGGTGTCCGGGCCTTTGCTCAAGGTCCTGTTCAAGGAGGGCCAGATGGTCAAGGCCGGCGACGTGCTTGCCGAGATCGATCCGCGCCCGTTCCAGGCCACGCTGGACCAGGCCGTGGGCACGCTGGCGCGCGACCGCGCCTTGCTGGAAAACGCCCGCCTGGACCAGAGGCGCTACCGCACCCTGCTCGGCCAGGACTCCATCTCCAGCCAGCAGGTAGACACCCAGGACGCCCTGGTGCGCCAGTATGAAGGCGTGGTCAAGACCGACCAGGCCAACGTGGACAGCGCCCGCCTGCAACTGGGCTACACCCGCATCATCGCGCCGGCCTCCGGGCGCATCGGCCTGCGCCAGGTCGACCCGGGCAATATCGTCAGCACCAGCGACACCAACGGCATCGCCCTGATCACCCAGATCCAGCCGATCGCGGTGCTCTACACCATCCCTGAGGACAACCTGCCGTCGGTGCTCAAGCGGCTGCACGCGGGCGAGACCATTCCCGTCCAGGCCTGGGACCGCCAGGCCCGCAACCGCCTGGCCGAGGGCACGCTGCTGACCACCGACAACCAGATCGACACCACCACCGGCACGGTCAAGCTCAAGGCGATCTTCCAGAACCAGGACGGCCTGCTGTTCCCGAACCAGTTCGTCAACATGCGCACCAAGGTGGACACCATCGAGGACGCCACCGTGGTACCGGTGGCGGCGATCCAGCGCGGCCAGCAAGGCACCTTTGTCTATGTGGTGGACGACAGCAGCAAGGTCAAGGTCCAGGTGGTCGCGCTCGGCCCGAGCGACGGCGAGCGCACCGTGGTGACCAAGGGCCTGCAGCCCGGCCAGCGCGTGGTGATCGACGGCGCCGACCGGCTCAAGGAAGGCATGACGGTGGAAACCGTGGACCCGGCGGCGCGCGCCGCCGCGCTGGTACCGGCCAGTGCGCCGCGCGGGCGCGGACGGCGCCGCGATGGAGGCGCCAGCGGCGCGGCCGGCGCCTCCGGCGTGCCGGGCGCCTCGGGTGCGCATGGTGAAGGGCGGCGTCACCGCGACGGCGCAAGCGCGGCGGCAACGGATGGCGGCGCCAGCGCTGGCGCCGCGGCGGGCGCGGCGCCCCAGCGGCCGCAGTAAGGACCCAGCATGAATCCCTCACGCCTGTTCATCGAGCGGCCGGTCGCCACCGCGCTGCTGATGGTCGCCATCCTGCTGTCGGGCCTGGTGGCCTTCAAGCTGCTGCCGCTGTCGGCGCTGCCGGAGGTCGACTACCCGACCATCCAGGTCACCACGCTGTATCCGGGCGCCAGCCCGGATGTGATGACTTCGTCCATCACGGCGCCGCTGGAGCGCCAGTTCGGCCAGATGCCGGGCCTCAAGCAGATGTCGTCGTCGTCCTCGGGCGGCGCCTCGGTGATCACGCTGCAGTTCGAGCTCACGCTGTCGCTGGACGTGGCCGAGCAAGAGGTGCAGGCCGCCATCAACGCCGGCGGCAACCTGCTGCCGGCGGATCTGCCGATGCCGCCGGTGTACAGCAAGGTCAACCCGGCCGACGCGCCGATCATGACGCTGGCCATGACGTCCGACACCATGCCGCTGCCCAAGCTGCAGGACATGGTGGACACCCGCGTGGCGCAAAAGATCTCGCAGTTGCAGGGCGTGGGGCTGGTGAGCATCAGCGGCGGGCAGCGCCCGGCGGTGCGCATCCAGGCCAATCCGACCGCGCTGGCCGCGCTCGGCATGTCGATCGACGACCTGCGCACGGCGATCGGCAGCGCCAACGTCAATGGCGCCAAGGGCAGCTTCGACGGCCCCGCGCGCGCCTCCACCATCGACGCCAACGACCAGCTCAAGTCCGCCGACGAGTACCGCCAGATCATCGTCGGCTACCAGAACGGCGCGCCGATCCGCATCACCGATGTGGCCAACATCGTCGACGGGCCCGAGAACAGCCGCCTGGCGGCCTGGGCCAACGACAAGCCGGCCATCGTGCTGAGCATCCAGCGCCAGCCCGGCGCCAATGTGATCGAGGTGGTGGACCGCATCAAGGCGCTGCTGCCGCAATTGCAGAATGCGCTGCCGGCCTCGGTCAAGGTGCAGTTGCTGACCGACCGCACCACCACCATCCGCGCCTCGGTGCGCGACGTGGAGTTCGAGCTGCTGCTGGCGGTCGCGCTGGTGGTGATGGTGATCTTCGTCTTCCTGCGCAACGTGCCCGCCACCATCATCCCGGGCGTGGCGGTGCCGCTGTCGCTGGTGGGCACCTTCGGCGTGATGTACCTGGCTGGCTTCTCGATCAACAACCTGACGCTGATGGCGCTGACCATTGCCACCGGCTTCGTGGTGGACGATGCGATCGTGATGATCGAGAACATCATGCGCTACATCGAAAAGGGCGATTCGCCCATGGAGGCGGCGCTCAAGGGGTCCAAGCAGATTGGCTTCACCATCATCTCGCTGACGTTCTCGCTGGTGGCCGTGCTGATCCCGCTGCTGTTCATGGGCGATGTGGTCGGGCGCCTGTTTCGCGAGTTCGCCATCACGCTGGCGGTGTCGATCCTGATCTCGGCGGTGGTCTCGCTGACGCTCACGCCGATGATGTGCGCGCGCCTGCTGCACCATGTGCCCGAAGAGAAGCTCTCGCGCTTTCACCGCGCCACCGGCCGCTTCTTCGACAACGTGATCGACCGCTACGGCCGCGCGCTGGAATGGGTGCTGGACCGCCAGAAGCTCACCCTGCTGGTCGCCGTCGGCACCATGGTGCTGACCGTGGTGCTGTACATGCTGGTGCCCAAAGGCTTTTTCCCGGTGCAGGACACCGGCGTGATCCAGGGCATTACCGAAGCGTCCCAGACCACCTCGTTCCCCGCCATGGCACGCAAGCAGCAGGCAGTGGCCAAGGTGGTGCTGGAAGACCCGGCGGTGGAGAGCCTGTCCTCCTTCGTCGGGGTCGACGGCACCAATACCACGCTCAACGCCGGGCGCCTCTTGATCAACCTGAAGCCCAAGGACCAGCGCAGCGACTCCATCGAGGACGTGACGCGCCGCCTGCAGGCCGCGGTCGACAAGCTCGGCGGGGTTTCGCTCTATACCCAGCCGGTGCAGGACCTGACCATCGAGGACCGTGTGGCACGCACGCAGTACCAGTTCACCGTGCAGGACCCGGATCCCACCACGCTGGCCACCTGGGTGCCGAGGCTGGTCGAGCGCCTGAAGCTGGAGCCGGAGCTGCGCGATGTGGCCAGCGACCAGCAGAACAACGGCCTGCGCGCCTATGTGGATATCGACCGCGACGCCGCGGCGCGCTTTGGCATCACCACCGCGGTGATCGACAGCGCGTTGTACAGCGCCTTCGGCCAGCGCCTGGTATCGACCATCTTCACCCAGGCGAGCCAGTACCGCGTGGTACTGGAGGCCATGCCGCAGTTCCGCACCGACCCGCAGTCGCTGGCGGAGCTGCGCCTGCCCTCCTCCTCCGGCGGGCAGGTGCCGCTGGGCGCGTTCGCGCGCATCAGCGAGCGCACCGGGCCGCTGGTGATCAACCACCAGGGCCAGTTCCCGTCCGCCACCATCTCGTTCAACCTGGCGCCGGGCGAATCGCTCGGCGCCGCGGTCGACAAGATCGCCAAGGTGGAGCAGGAAATCGGCCTGCCGATCTCGATGCAGACTGACTTCCAGGGCGCCGCGCTGGCCTTCCGCGCTTCGCTGTCCAACACGCTGTGGCTGATCCTGGCCGCGGTGATCACGATGTACATCGTGCTGGGCGTGCTCTATGAGAGCACCATCCATCCCGTGACCATCCTCTCCACCCTGCCCTCGGCCGGCGTGGGCGCGCTGCTGGCGCTGCTGGTCTCGGGCCAGGACCTGGGCATCATCGCGATCATCGGCATCATCCTGCTGATCGGTATCGTCAAGAAGAACGCCATCATGATGATCGACTTCGCGCTCGAGGCCGAGCGCGAGGGCGGCATGGCGCCGCGCGAGGCGATCTTCCAGGCCTGCCTGCTGCGCTTGCGCCCCATCCTGATGACCACCATGGCGGCCCTGCTGGCGGCGCTGCCGCTGATGCTGGGCACCGGCATCGGCTCGGAGCTGCGCCGCCCGCTGGGCATCACCATGGTGGGCGGCCTGCTGGTCAGCCAGGTGCTGACGCTGTTCACCACGCCGGTGATCTACCTGGCGTTCGACAGCGTGGCAACGCGCCTGAAGGCCTGGCGCCGGCGCCGGTTTGGCGACGACGCGGGTGGCGGCGCAGGTGGCGGCGCGGGTGGCGGCGCGGGTGGCAATGAAGCCGGGCATGCTCCGGAGCCGAGGCCGTAATGAACCTGTCGGCCACGTTCATCCATCGCCCGGTCGCCACCGCGCTGCTGACCATCGGCATCCTGCTGGCGGGGCTGGCGGCGCTGCGGCTGCTGCCGGTGTCGCCGCTGCCGCAGGTGGATTTCCCCACCATCTCGGTGTCCGCTTCGCTGCCCGGCGCCAGCCCCGAGACCATGGCCGCTACCGTGGCCACGCCGCTGGAGCGCGCCCTGGGCGCCATTGCCGGCGTCACCGAGATCACCTCCAGCAGTTCGCTGGGCTCGACCCGCATCACGATGCAGTTCGAGCTCTCGCGCGACATCGACGGCGCCGCGCGTGACGTGCAGGCCGCCATCAACGCCTCGCGCGCCACGCTGCCCACCAGCCTGCCGAGCAACCCGACGTACCGCAAGGTCAACCCGGCCGACGCGCCGATCATGATCATCGCGCTGACTTCGCCCACCATGACGCGCGGCCAGCTCTACGATGCGGCCTCGACCATCCTGGCGCAGAAGATGTCGCAGATCGAGGGCGTGGGCCAGGTCACCATCGGCGGCTCGTCGCTGCCGGCGGTGCGGGTGGAGCTCAACCCCACGGCGCTCAACAAGTACGGGGTCTCGCTGGAGGATGTGCGCAACACCATCAGCGCCACCAACGCCAACCGTCCGCTCGGCTCGCTCGAAAACACCACCACCAACTGGCAGGTCTACGCCAACGACCAGGCCATGAAGGCGGCGGACTACATGCCGCTGATCGTGCGCTACGCCACGCCGGGCACCTACTCGTCGGCCTCGGCCGGCGCGCTGATCGCCAGCACGGCCAACGCCACCGCGGGCGGCGGCGTCAGCACCAAGACCGTCAACGGCGTCACCACCACCACGCTGACCACCAGCAGCGGCACCACCACCATTTCCACCGGCGCCACCGGCGGCAACGCCAGCAGCCGCGGCCCGAACGCCTTCGCGGTGCCGATCCGGCTGTCGGACGTGGCGCGGGTGACCGACTCGGTGCAGGACATCCGCAACGCCGGCTCCGCCAACGGCCAGCCCTCAGTGCTGCTGGTGCTCAACCGCTCTCCCGGCGCCAACATCATCGAGACGGTGGACCGCGTCACCGAGATGCTGCCGTCGCTGCAGCAGATGATCCCGTCCGCCATCAAGATGGAAGTGATGATGGACCGCACCCCCACCATCCGCGGCTCGCTGCGCGAGGTGGAGCACACCCTGATGATCTCGGTGGCGCTGGTGATCATGGTGGTGTTCCTGTTCCTGCGCAATGTGCGCGCCACGCTGATCCCTAGCGTGGCGGTGCCGGTGTCGCTGATCGGCACCTTCTCGGTGATGTACCTGGCGGGCTTCTCGCTCAACAACCTGTCGCTGATGGCGCTCACGGTCGCCACCGGCTTTGTGGTGGATGACGCCATCGTGGTGCTGGAGAACATCTCGCGGCACATCGAGGAAGGCATGAAGCCGCTCGAAGCCGCGCTCAAGGGCTCGCGCGAAGTCGGCTTCACGGTGCTGTCGATGAGCTTGTCGCTGATCGCGGTGTTCATCCCGCTGCTGATGATGGGCGGCATCGTCGGGCGGCTGTTCCAGGAGTTCGCCATCACCTTGTCGGTGGCGATCCTGGTGTCGCTGGTGGTCTCGCTCACGGCCACGCCGATGATGTGCGCGCGCCTGCTCAAGCCGGTGCGCCCCGAGCGCCAGGGGCGTCTCTACCGCGCCAGCGAGCGGGTGTTCGCCTGGATGCACGATGGGTACTCACGCACGCTGGCGGTGGCGCTGCGCCACAGCGCGCTGGTGTGGCTGGTGCTGCTGGCCACCATCGGCCTCAATGTCTGGCTCTACACGATCGTGCCCAAGGGCTTCTTCCCGCAGCAGGATACGGGGCGCCTGATCGGCTTTATCCGTGCCGACCAGGCCACCTCGTTCCAGGCCATGCGCCCCAAGCTGGATAACTTCATCAAGATCGTGCAGTCCGACCCGGCGGTGGTCAATGTCACCGGCTTCACCGGCGGCTCGCAACGCAATACCGGCCAGATGTTCGTCACGCTCAAGCCGCTGTCCGAGCGCGATTCCGCGGATGCCATCGTGGCACGCCTGCGCGTCAAGCTCGCCAAGGAGCCCGGCGCGAGCCTGTTCCTGACCTCGGTGCAGGACATCCGCATTGGCGGGCGCCAAAGCAGCTCGGCCTACCAGTTCACGCTGCAGTCGGACGATCTCGACGTCCTGCGCGAGTGGGAGCCCAAGGTGCGCGCGGCCATCTCCAACCTCAAGGGGCTGGAAGACGTCGACACCGATACAAACGACAAGGGCTTGCAGACCTCGGTGATCATCGACCGCGACACCGCGTCCAAGCTCGGCGTCACCACGCAGCAGATCGATGCGGTGCTCAACGATGCCTTCGGCCAGCGCCTGGTGTCCACCATCTACAATCCGCTCAACCAGTACCGGGTGGTGATGGAGCTCAGCCCCGAGTACCTGGAAGGCCCGCATGCGCTCCAGGATATCTATGTGGTCACGGGCGGCGGCAAGCGGGTGCCGCTGTCGGCCTTCGCGCACTTCGCGCCCACCAGCACCCCGCTGGGCGTCAATCACCAGGGCCAGTTCGCGGCCTCCACCATCTCCTTCAACCTGGCCGAGGGCGTCTCGCTATCGCAGGCCACGGACATGGTCAAGGATGCGATGGCGCGCATCGGCGTGCCGGAGACGCTGCAGGCCAACTTCCAGGGCAGCGCCAAAGCCTTCCAGGATTCGCTCAAGAGCCAGCCGCTGCTGATCCTGGCCGCGCTGATCACCATCTATATCGTGCTCGGCATGCTGTACGAGAGCTATGTGCATCCGCTCACCATCCTGTCCACGCTGCCGTCCGCCGGCGTGGGCGCGCTGCTGGCGCTGCTGGCCTCGGGCACGGACTTCAGCATCATCGCGCTGATCGGCGTGATCCTGCTGATCGGCATCGTCAAGAAGAACGCCATCATGATGATCGACTTCGCCATCGACGCCGAGCGGCGCGAAGGCCTGTCGCCGCGTGACGCCATCTACCGCGCCTGCCTGCTGCGTTTCCGCCCGATCCTGATGACCACCATGGCCGCCCTGCTGGGCGCCATACCCCTGGCGATCGGCCACGGCGACGGCGCCGAGCTGCGCGCGCCGCTGGGCATCTCCATCGTCGGCGGGCTGGTGGTCAGCCAGTTGCTGACGCTGTACACGACGCCCGTGGTGTACCTGACGCTGGACCGCTGGCGCCTGAAGGTGAAAGCCTGGCGCCAGCGCCGCTCCGCCGTGCCTGCGGCCACGATCAGCCTCGAACCCTGAATGCGATCCATGAACGCTTTTATTCGCCTCCCTGCCCTCTCCGTCCCCGCGACCGTGCTGACGGTAGCCTGCGCCCTGCTGCTGGGCGGCTGCGCCGTGGGTCCCGACTACAAGCGGCCCGACGCGCCCGCCACCCCGGCTTTCAAGGAAGCACCCGCCGACACCTCGCAGTGGGGCGAGTGGAAACCGGCCGAGCCGCGCGATACCAGCGCGCGCAGCAACTGGTGGGCGGTGTTCGGCGATCCGGCACTCGACACGCTGATGTCGCAGGTGCAGGTATCCAACCAGAACATCAAGGCGGCCGAGGCGCAGTACCGGCAGGCGCTGGCCGCGCTGCAATCGGCGCGCGCCGGCTACTTCCCCACGGTGGGCGCATCTGCCGGGCTGAACCGCGCGAGCGGCAGCAGCGGCCTGATCGGCAACAGCCAGAACGCCACGCTGTCGGCCAGCTGGGAGATCGATGTGTGGGGCCGCGTGCGCAGGCAGGTGGAAAGCAGCGAAGCCAGCGCGCAGGCCAGCCAGTCCGACCTGGCTTCGACCTTGCTGTCGACCCAGTCCACGCTGGCGCAGAGCTATTTCCTGCTGCGCATCGCCGACCAGCAGAAGGCCTTGCTTGACCGCACCGTAGTCGACTACGAGAAGTCACTGCAACTGGTACGCAACCAGTACGCGGCCGGCACCGCCCAGCGCTCCGACGTGCTGCAATCCGAGACTCAGCTCAAGTCCGCGCAGGCGCAGCAGATCGATATCCAGATCACGCGCGCGCAGCTCGAGCACGCCCTTGCCATCCTGACCGGCAAGCCACCGGCCAACCTCTCCATCGCGCCGCAGGACTATGCCGCCGCGGTGCCGCGCGTGCCTGTCGCGGTGCCGTCGGCGCTGCTGGAACGCCGGCCCGATATCGGCGCGGCCGAGCGCCGCATGGCCGCGGCCAACGCGCAGATCGGCGTAGCCCAGGCGGCTTATTACCCGACGCTGTCGCTGTCGGCCACCGGCGGGCTTTCCGCTGGCACGCTGGCGCGCTGGCTGTCGCTGCCGGACCGCGTGTGGTCGATCGGCCCGGCGCTGGCAGGCACGCTGTTCGACGGTGGCCTGCGCAGCGCGGCCAAGGCGCAGGCGGTGGCGGCCTACGACCAGACCGTGGCCAACTACCGCCAGACGGTGCTCGCCGCGTTCCAGGAGGTCGAGGACAACCTGGCCGGCGCGCGCCTGCTGGAGCAGGAAGGCGTGGTGCAGAACGACGCGCTGCGTTCGGCGCGCGATGCGCTGGCCCTGGTCAACAACCGTTACCGCGCCGGCACCGCCAGCCTGCTGGACGTACTGACCGCGCAGACCACCGCCTACACGGCGGAACGCACCTACTTGACCATCTTAGGCCGCCAGTACACCACCAGCGCGGTGTTGATCAAGGCGCTGGGCGGCGGTTGGCATATCGAGACGGATAGCGCGTCGAATACGGCGCCGGCTGGCACAGCGCCCGGCGGCTCGGCAACGCAATAGCAGATCGCAAATGGCGAATAGCGGTGGGAGCCTTCGCGGCCGCCCTATGCCGGCGCGAAGCGCACCCGCACCAGCAGGCCCCTGCCGTGCGCGCCATCCAGCAGCACCAGCGACGCGCCATGCGCCACGGCGATGTCGCGCACGATGGTCAGGCCAAGCCCCGAGCCAGTGGGCGCCGCCTCACCAGGCGCCTTCAAACCCGCCGCCTTGCCCCGGTAGAACGGCTCCAGCACCGCCGCGCGTTGCGCGGCGGGAATGCCGGGGCCGTCGTCCTCCACTTCCAGTACTACCGCCTCGCCCGCGCGCAAGACACGCGCCGTGACCATGCCGCCCGATGGCGTATAGCGCAGGGCGTTGTCGACCAGGTTGGTCACCAGCTCGTGCAGCAGATCGGTGCCGCGCACTGGCTGCGCGCCCTCGCCTTCGAAGCCCAGGTCGATGCGGCGCGCACGCGCGGCGGGCGTTAGCTCGAGGCAGACCTCTTTCACCAACGCCGCGAGGTCCAGCGCGCGCGGCGCCTCGGCCCCGCCGTGCGCGGCACGCGCCATCGACAGCAGGCGGTCGGCCAGCGCGGCCATGCGCGCGGTGCTGTCGGCCAGGCCCTGCGCGATGCGCCGTTGCTCGTCGGGATCGTGCTCGCGCGCGGCCAGCTGGGCCTGCGTGTGCAGCACGGCTAGCGGCGTGCGCAACTGGTGCGCCGCGTCGGCGATAAAGCGGCGCTGCGCGGCAAGCACCTGTTCCAGCCGCGCCATGTAGCCGTTCATGGCTTCCACCAGCGGCGCGGTCTCGCGCGGGGCGCTGTCGAGCGGCAGCGGCGTGGTGGCGCCGGGCTGGCGTTGCGCCACTGCTTCGCGCAGCGCATCGAGCGGTGCCAGCGCGCGCCGCGTGAACAGCCAGATCACCAGCACCGCGGCCAGCACCAGCATCAGCTGGCCCCACAGCACATCGAACAGGATGTTGCGCGTCAGCGCCTGGCGCGAGTCCAGCGTCTCGCCCACCTCGATCAAGGCCATGCCGCCGCGCGTGCCGCTGGCGTCCATCACCGGCTGGCGCAGCGCGGCGATGCGGATCGGCTGGCCACGGTAGGTGCGGTCGTAGAAGCTCACCAGCGCGGGATACAGCTTGGTGCGCGGCTGGCTGGCATCGAACGGCGGCAGGTCGTCGTAGCCCGAGACGAACTCGCCATGCACGCCGCTGACGCGGTAGAACATGGTGGCGTTCATGCCCACCTCGAAGGTATCGAGCGAGATATACGGCACGTCCACGCGCACGCCTTCGGGGGTCAGCGTGATGCGCTCGGAGATATTGCGCGCCGATGCCAGCAAGGTGCGGTCATAGGCCTGGTTGGCGGACTCCAGCGCATTGGAGTAAGCCACCACGCCGTACGCGGCCTGCAGCGCCAGCATGGGCGGGATCAGCCACCACAGCAGGCGCGCGCGCAGGCTGGCGGCGCGCTTGCGCGGCTCAGCCAACGCTGGGCTCCAGCACGTAGCCCAGCCCGCGCAAGGTCACGATGGCGGCGCCCGAGCCGTCGAGCTTGCGGCGCAGGCGATGCACGTAGACCTCGATCACATCCGGCTGGGTGTCGTCGGCCAGGGTGAAGATGCTGGCGTAGATGCGGTCCTTGCTGACGGTCTTGCCGGGCGGCGTCATCAGTATCTCCAGCACCGCATGCTCGCGCGGCGTCAGCGCCAGCGGCACGCCGCCCACCTGGAAATGGCGCGACACCGTATCGAACCCCAGGCCGCCGCACACCACCAGCGGCGCCTCGGTCTGGCGCGCGCGGCGCAACAGCGCCTTCACGCGCGCCTCGAACTCGGCCAGGTCGAAGGGCTTGGCCATGTAGTCGTCGGCACCCAGGTCCAGGCCCTTGACCCGGTCGCCCACTTCGCCGCGCGCGGTCAGGATCATCACCGGCACGCGGCAGCCGCGAGCGCGCAGGCGCGCGAGCAGGTCCAGGCCGTCGCGGTCGGGCAGGGTCAGGTCCAGCAGCACCAGCGCGTAGTCACTGCCGGCCCCGCCCGCGCTGCCGGCGTGCGTGCTGAACAGCAGGGATTCCGCGCTAGCCGCGTCGGCCGCGCGCTCCACGGTGAAATGCAGCGCGCGCAGCGCCTGCATCACCCAGGTGGCCAGTTCATCGTGGTCCTCGACCAGCAGTACTCTCATGAAAGGGGGTTCTCCTGCTTCTTGGCGGCGATTTGTTATGCCTGATTTTCGCGTCGCCAGCCAGCGGATTTTTCGGGATTTCCCGGTAAGCTGTCAGCCGTCCACTCACCCCCCGAGGAGAATCGATGCGCCACGTCCTGGCCGCCCTGCGCTTTGCCTGCGCGGCGCTCGCCCTCGCCGCTGCCTGCGCGCGGCCGGCGGCCGCCGCGCCGGAATGCATCGTGCCCGCCAAGCCCGGCGGCGGCTTCGACCTGACCTGCAAGCTGGCGCAGCGCGCGCTGCTCGAAGCCGGGTTCACCGAGCAGCCGGTGCGGCTGGCCTACATGCCGGGCGGCATCGGCGCGGTGGCCTACAACAGCATCGTGGCGCAACGCCCCGCCGAGCCCGACACCATCGTCGCATTTTCAGACGGCTCCCTGCTGGCGCTGGCCCAAGGCAAGTTCGGCAAGTATGGCGCGGCGGACGTGCGCTGGGTTGGCGCGCTCGGCACCGATTACGGCGTGATAGCGGTACGCGCCGATTCGCCCTTCAAGACCCTGAAGGACCTGGTGGCCGCGCTCAGGTCGGATCCGGACCAGGTACTGTTCGGGGCCGGCGGCACCATCGGCAACCAGGACTGGATGAAGGCCGCGATGGTGGCGCGGCAGGCCGGCGTGGGCTACAAGCGCATGCGCTTCGTGGGTTTCGAGGGTGGCGGCGAGGCGTTCACGGCACTGCAGGGCGGGCACGTCCAGGCGGTGTCCGGCGACGCATCGGAGGCCGCCATGCAGCTCGGCGCCGGCGGCATCCGCATCCTGGCCGTGCTGGCGGCGCAGCGCCTGCCCGGCAGGCTGGCCGGTGTGCCCACCGCGCGCGAGCAGGGCTTCGACATCGTCTGGCCCATCCTGCGCGGCTTCTACATGGGCCCCAAGGTTGCGCAGGCGGACTACCAGCGCTGGGCCGAGCGCTTCGAACGCCTGCAGGCCAGCCCGGCATTCGCCCGGCTGCGCGCGGAGCAAGGCCTGTTCCCGGCCGACCTGGGCGGCGCTGACCTGGATACCTATGTGCAGCGAACGGTGCAGCGCTATCGCACGCTGGCCAAGGAATTCGGGCTGACCCGATAGTGCCGACAGCCCGATGACCCCGATAACACCGATGACGCCGGGAAGCTGCCGGCATCGCTACGGCCGGGCGCGCACCTCGGGACGCGGCAGCGGCTGCTTGCTCACCCGCTCCTTGAGCCAGGTGGCGGCCTTGCCGAGCGGCCGCTGCTTGTGCCACACCAGCTCCATCGCCACCGGCCAGTCCTGGTCGTCGAACTCCAGCGCGGGCGACACCAGTTGCGTGCCCGCCGGCGAGTTGGCCGCCACGTGCCAGGGCACGAAGGCCCAGCCCAGCCGGCGCTTGACCAGCTCAACGATGACCCACTGGCTCTCCACCCACCAGACTTCGGCGGCCACGCGCAGCCGCATCTTTTCCTCGCTGTCGGTGCGGGTGGCCACCATCAACTGCCGGTAGCGCTTGAGTTCCTCCCAGCCCACGCGCTGGTCCGCAAGCGGATGGTCGGGGGCACAGATGATCCGCATCGGCACCCAGCCCAGCGCGCGGAAACCCAGCTCCGGCGGAAGCACCTCCTGGCGCCACATGATGCCTAGGTCGGCGCAACGCTCCAGCACCAGCCGGCTGACGTCTTCCATCAAAGGAAACAGCAGCTCCAGCTCCACCGCCGGGAAGCGCGCGGAGAACTCCTCCAGCATCACACCCAGGGTTTCCTCCGGATAGAGTTCGTCCACCGCCAGCACCAGGCGGCTTTCCACGCCCTCGCCCAGGCTCTTGGCCACGCCACGGAAATGCTCGCAACGCTCCAGGATCACGCGCGCCTCGGCCAGCAGGCGTTCGCCCGCGGCGGTCAGGGTGGGATAGCGCCCGCCACGGTCGAACAACTGGTTGCCCAGATCGATCTCGAGATTGGACACGGCCGCGCTGACAACCGACTGGGCCTTGCCCAGCCGGCGCGCGGCTGCGGAGAAAGAGCCACATTCGGCGGCTGCGGCAAAGGCCTGCAATTGTTCGAGCGAGAGGCTCATGTTGATTCCCTGGGACGGGCCGCTGCCCATCCATCGTTTTTAGCGATAGAACCCAACTTTACCATCCCAGAATACTCGATAGAATGCCCTCTATTCACACGCCAGACAGGAAGCATCATGCGCAGCACCAAGGACAGAATTCGTCATACCATCGGCTTTGAAGTGATCGGCTTGCTGATTGTCGCGCCCGTGGGCAGCTGGGTCTTTGGCTTCGCCCTGCACCAGATCGGCATCCTCGCCGTGGTGGCATCGTTGATCGCCGCCGGCTGGAACTACCTCTACAACGTGCTGTTCGACAAGGCCATGCTGCGGTTCACCGGGCAGTTGCGCAAGCCGGTGGCCGTGCGGGTGCTCCACGCCATCCTGTTCGAACTGGGCCTGCTGATGGTGTTCCTGCCGATGGTGGCGTGGTATCTCGACATGAGCCTGTTCGATGCCTTCATCATGGACATCGCCCTGGCAGCCTTCTACGTGGTCTATGCGTTCGTCTACAACTGGGCCTACGACACGGTGTTCCCGGTGGCCAACGCCGGGCAAGGCGGGAAGACTGGGAAGGCCGGAAAGGCCGTCGTAAAGTCTGCCTGCTGACCCTTAGCTAAAAAAAAAGCAAAAGCGGATGCCGATGGCATCCGCTTTTTGTTTTGTGGCGGGCCGCTTCACGCTGCGCCCCGCTGCTGCTTGCTTACCGGCGTTCGGGCGTCACCACGTTGCCGACCACGCCGCCCAGCGCCGCGCCACCGATGGTGGCCGCCGGGCCGCCGATCAGGGCCGCGCCGGCCACACCGCCGACACCCGCGCCGATGGCGGTATTGCGCTGCTTGGGCGTCATGTCGGCGCAGCCCGCCACGCTCAGCAGCGTGGCCAGCAGGATAGACAGGGTTACGGTACGCATGATGAGGCTCCTTTTGGGATTTGCTTTGCGCCCGGTAATGCACCCAGGCATCGTTATCGCGTCGTTATCGCGTTCACCGCAAGGTCCATGCTTTGCGGCAGGTACGTTCACTATGAGGCCCGGGGCCGCCCTGCGGAACCGGTGCCTGACCGAACATCGTGTCAGCGGATTCCCACAAATCCCGTGATCAGGACGTGCATGCGGCGCTTGCCTGCGGGTTTCCCCGCACGCCGCCGATCTTGAAGCCCTCGTGCATTTAGTTATACTCTATAACAATATTGCCAGTGGCCGCCGGCTCCGCATGGAGCACCCTCGCGGCCCGGCGATTCCATAACAAGCCGTGGAGACAACACCATGAAGATCGCGATCGCCGGTGGCGGCATCGGCGGCCTGACGCTGGCACTGCTTTGCCACCGGCACGGCATAGAGGCCGAGGTCTGGGAAGCCAGCGAGACGCTGCGCCCGCTCGGCGTGGGCATCAACCTGCTGCCGCACGCGGTGCGCGAGCTGTCCGAGCTGGGACTGCACGATGCACTGGCCGAGCTGGCAGTGCAGACCTCGTCCCTGTCCTACTACAACAAGCTTGGCCAGCGCATCTGGCACGAGCCGCGCGGGCGCGCGGCGGGCTACGGCCAGCCGCAGTTCTCCATCCATCGCGGCGAATTCCAGATGCTGCTCTACCGCACCGTGGTGGAGCGCCTGGGCGCCGAGCGCGTGCATGCCGGCCATACGTTTGAAGCGGTCACGAGCACCGGCGCGCGCGCGGGCGATCCCGTGGAGTTCACGCTGCGCCGGCGCAGCGACAACGCGCAAGTCACGGCGCGGGCCGATGTGCTGGTGGGCGCCGACGGCATCCACTCCGCCGTGCGCCGCCACTTCTATCCGCAGGGCGACGCGCCGCGCTTCTCGCGCCGCACGCTGTGGCGCGCCGTCACCGAGGCGCCGCCGTACCTGGACGGCAGTTCGATGTTCATGGCGGGCCATCAGGACCAGAAATTCGTGGCCTACCCGATCTCCGAGCCGCTGCGCCGCCAGGGGCGCTCGCTGGTCAACTGGATCGCCGAGCTGCGCGTGCCCGACAGCGCGCCGGATACCCCGCCGCGCAGCGACTGGAACAAGCAGGTCGACAAGTCCGTGTTCCGCGAAGCCTTTGCGAACTGGCGCTGGGACTGGATCGACATCCCGGCGCTGATCGACGGCGCGCAGGCCATCTACGAATTCCCCATGGTCGACAAGGACACGCTGCCGCGCTGGACCTTCGACCGCGTAACGCTGCTGGGCGACGCTGCCCACCCGATGTACCCGATCGGCTCCAACGGCAGCGCGCAGGCCATCCTCGATGCACGCTACCTGATGGACAGCCTCCTGGCCAACGGCGCACCGCGCGACGCCTGCGACAGCGGCTATGCGCTGCGCGAGTACGAAGCGCAGCGGCTGCCGCGCACCGCGGCCATCGTGCTGCGCAACCGCATGAACGGGCCCGAGCAGGTCATGCAGCTGGCCGAGCAGCGCGCGCCGCAGGGCTTCAGCGATATCGAAACCGTGATCCCGCGCACCGAGCTCGAAGCGATCGCGCTGCGCTACAAGCAACTCGCCGGCTTCGACCAGCAATCGCTGCAGGTGCCGCCGCGCTAAGCGGGCCGCGCGCCTCTGTGATTGCGCCAGTCCGTCGTATCATGCCCCCCGACCGGCCCTGAGAAGCCGGCGTTGTTCGAAGAAAAGGAGACATCTTGCCGCGCCCCAGCCCTACACGCCTTACCCGCCTTGCCACGCCCGCCAGCCGCCTTGCGCTCGCCATCACCGCCAGCCTTGCCGCCGCGCTTGGCGCCGCGCCCGCGCTTGCCGAAGTGACGGTCGGCGTCAGCATCGCGTCGACCGGGCCATCGGCCTCGCTCGGCATCCCGCAGAAGAACAGCATGCCCTTGCTGCCGGAGACCATCGCCGGCGAGAAGATCCGCTATATCGTGCTGGACGACGGCTCCGATCCCACCCAGGCCACCAAGGTGGCGCGCCGCTTCGTCAGCGAGGACAAGGTCGACATCATCCTCGGCTCGTCGGCGGTGGCGCCATCGATCGCCATTGCCGAAGTCGCCGACGAGAGCCAGACGGTGCAGCTGGCCTTCTCGCCGATCGAGCTCAAGCCCGGCCGCGGCGAATGGACATATCGCCTGGCCCAACCGGTCAAGCTGATGGCCGAGGCCGTGGCGGATGCGGCGCACGCCAGAGGCATCAAGACCATCGCCTTCATCGGCTTTGCCGACGCCTACGGCGAGACCTGGCTCAAGGAGTTCACCACCGCCGCCACCGCGCGCGGCATGCGCCTGGTGGCCACCGAGCGCTATGCGCGCTCGGACACCAGTGTGACCGCGCAAACGCTCAAGCTGATCGCCGCCCACCCCGACGCGGTGCTGATCGCAGGCGCCGGCACCGGCGCGGCCCTGCCGCACACCACGCTGCGCGAGCGCGGGTACGCGGGCCCGGTCTACCACACGCATGGCGCGGCCACCAAGGACCTGATCCGCATCGGCGGCAAAGCCGTCAACGGCTCCATCCTGCCCGCCGGGCCGGTGATCGTGGCCGAGCAGCTGCCGGACAGCGCCGCCACCAAGAAGCCGGGGCTGGACTACGTGGGCCGCTACGAAAAACAGTACGGACCCGACAGCCGCACCCAGTTCGGCGCCCACCCCTACGATGCGGGCCTGGTGCTGCAGCGCATCGTGCCGGTGGCGCTCAAGCAGGCCAAGCCGGGCACGCCGGAATTTCGCCGCGCGCTCAAGGCCGCGCTGGAGAGCGAGCGCAATATCGTGGTGTCGCACGGCGTGCTGAACTACACCGCGCAGGATCATTTCGGCTTTGACACCCGCGCCCGCGTGATGCTGACCATCGACAATGGCAACTGGAAGCTGCTGAAATGACCGCGCCCCGCGCCATCACCGCCCTGCCCGCGCCCACGCTGGAGCACGTGGCGGACTTCAGCTTCCGGCTGGCACCGGTCACCGAGGTGGGCGCAAGCGCGCTGGGCAACCGGCGGGTCATCCCCATTCTCGACGGCGTCGTTTCCGGGCCGCGCCTGCAAGGGCGCATCCTGCCCGGCGGCGCGGATTTCCAGCTGGTGCGCCACGACGCCGGCAACGGCATCGTCGTGGCCGACATCGAGGCCCGCTATGTGCTGGAGACCGACGACGGCGCGCGCATCTACATCGTCAACGCTGGCGTGCGCAGCGGCCCCGCCGAGCT
This sequence comes from Cupriavidus basilensis, assembly GCF_000832305.1. NCBI lineage: Bacteria > Pseudomonadati > Pseudomonadota > Betaproteobacteria > Burkholderiales > Burkholderiaceae > Cupriavidus > Cupriavidus basilensis. The sequence goes on along the minus strand of NZ_CP010536.1, from coordinate 721,630 downwards.
GATCGCGCGCCTGGCCGGTGGCGAGATCGTCGACCCGCGCCTGATCTATTTCCGCACCGCGCCCCGCTTCGAGACGGCCGCGCCCGGCTATGACTGGCTCATGCAGCACCTGTTTGTCGCCACCGGCGCCCGCTATCCGGACCGGGTGGAAATGCGGTATTTTCGCGTCGTATAGGCGCCCCGGTTTTTCAGGCAGCCATCGCCACCCACATCCATCGACCGACGCCAAGGCATCATGACCACAGCAAAGGCGCGAGCGCGCCGCAGCCGCGACGCCCTCGCCCCCGATCCCGCCGGCGCCAGCCAGGCAGCCGATGCGCCCGGCGGATTCGACCCGCATATCGCCAGCGTCGACTACGGCGTGCTGGACAGCCTGGTCGGCTACGCCATCCGCCGCGCGCAGATCCGTATCTACGAAGACTTCGTGCAATCGCTGGCGCAGTGGAACATCACGCCGCCGCGTTTCTCCGCGCTCGTGATCGTCTCGCGCAATCCGCTGCTCAAGCTGACCGAGCTGGCCAGCATCCTGGGCATCGCGCGCTCGGGGGCGGTGCTGCTGGTCGACGCGCTGGAAGACATGAAGCTGGTGGCGCGCCGCCCGGCGCCGCACGATCGCCGCGCCTACAGCCTGGTACTGACCCCGGCGGGACGGCGCACGCTGGAAGCCGCCACCGCCGCGGTGTGCGCGCACGATGCGCGCGTCGCCGGCGCATTGTCGGCGCAGGAACAAGACACCCTGCGCGCGCTGCTCGGAAAGCTCGCGCCGCCGCAGGCGATCGGTGCGGACCATCCGGACCGTCCGCACCATTCGGCAGATCCCGCAGACACCGCAAACGACTAGACGGAGCTTCCCGCGGAAAAACCTGCGCAAATCGAATGGCGGCGTCATCCGCGCCCAGGCCCATGCGTTAACATGGGCATCATGCCGAATCGCCCATCCCCAATTCTTCACCGCCTGCTGCCGCTTTGCGCCGCCGGGCTGCTTTGCATCAGCGGCGTGAGTACCGCCGCCAAGACCCCCGTTCACAAGACCAAGGCCACCCACGCCGCGTCCGCGTCCGCCGAGCCGCGCTCCGGCTTGCCGGGCAGCGTAACGGCCGCGCTCAAGCGCGCGCATGTGCCCGCCTCGGCCACCAGCTTCTACGTGATCAAGGTCGGCGCGCCGGCGCCCCGCGCAAGCTGGAACGCGCAAACGCCGATGAACCCGGCTTCCACCATGAAGCTGGTCACCACCTTCGCCGGGCTCCAGCTGCTTGGCCCCGGCTACCGCTGGCAGACCGCGCTGTACGCCGACAACCAGCCAGCAGCCGATGGCACCGTCAACGGCAACGTCTACCTGCGTGGCTATGGCGACCCCAAGCTGGTGCCGGAAGAAATGGCCAAGCTGGTCAACAGTGCCCGCACCGCAGGCGCCACCACCATCAATGGCGACGTGGTGCTGGACCGCAGCTACTTCGATTCCGCCCTCGACAAGGGCGCCACCATCGATGGCGAAACCCAGCGCGCCTACAACGTCAGCCCCGACGCGCTGCTCTACGCCTTCAAGACGCTGTCGTTTACCATCACGCCCGATCCGGCCAACCAGTCGGTCGCGGTGTCGGTCACGCCCGCGCTGGCGCAGCTCAAGCTCGACAACCGCCTGGCACTGTCCCACGGCAAATGCGGCGACTGGTCGGCACGCGCCCGCCCCGCCGTCACGCCACAGGCCGACGGCACCGTGCTGGCCTCCTTCGACGGCAGCTACGCCGCCGACTGCGGCGAACACGTGGTCAACATCGCCACGCTCTCGCACAACGAATTCACCTGGGGTGGCTTTGTCGCCGAATGGCAACTGGCCGGCGGCCGCTTCACCCACCAGCCAGCCCTGCGCATGGGCCGCGCCCCGCGCAACGCCTTCCTGCTGGCACGCCACTACGGCCAGCCCCTGTCGGAAATCGTGCGCGACATCAACAAGTTCTCGAACAATGTGATGGCCCGCCAGCTTTACCTGACCATTGGCGCGGAGATGGATCGCAGCGGCCCGGCCAGCACCACCCGCTCGGCCAAGGTGGTGCAGCGCTGGCTGGCGCGCCAGGGGCTGGACATGCCTGGCCTGGCACTCGACAACGGCTCCGGACTATCGCGCGAAGAACGCATCAGTGCCTACGATATGTCGCGGCTGCTGCAGCAAGCGCTGGCCAGTGAAGTCGGCCCGGTGCTGATCGATTCGCTGCCGATCCTCGGCGTGGACGGCACGCTGCGCAACCGCCTGACGCACGCCGGCGCGGCCGGCAATGCCTACATGAAGACAGGAACGTTGAACGACGTCCGCGCGCTGGCCGGCTATGTCGACGCGCTGAACGGCGACCGCTATGTGGTGGTCAGCTACATCAACCACGCCAACGCAGCACAAGCCCGCGAAGCCCACGACGCCCTGTTGCAATGGGTGTATCAGGGCGCACCCTGAGTGGCGTGATACCGGCAGCCGGTACGGGATGAGCGCGGACCCTTGCAAGCACCCGCCCTCTCCCACAAGTGGGAGAGGGGAGCCAACCAGCGGCAAGATCAACCGTTCAACTGATCAGCCGCTCCACCCATTGTGGTAGCCGTGTGAAGCGCCCGAAGGGCGCGCCACACCCCAGCGCGATGCGAAGCGAGCCGTCAAGGTTCACCTAGGCCGTATGGGGCGCCTCGGGATTCGGCGAAAAGAGCGGAAAAGAGGGACCCATGTCTGAGTATCGCCTTAAGGCGATGCGAGTTTGGGTCCCGGCCGCTCTTTTCGTCGAAGCCCGAGCAGGGTGTCGCCCCATCCGGTGTACGAATCAACCACATGGGTAACAAACGAGTTCACTCACATAGGTAACACTTTGATTGTCAGGTAGTGCTGCTTCGCCTGGCGTTCATCAATCAATCCTATGGCAATGGGGCCGAAGTGCACACGCCATATCCCATCGGCAACTGCCTCCAATCCGACCACCTCGCCCTGCAAGAGATGACCGACATAGATGATCTTGCCCGCCTGGTAGATCAGCCCCGCTTTCGTCACTCGGTGCGGCAGGATGTAGCTCGCGTAGCTCATCTCCTCAAGACGACTCGGATAGGCCCGCATCGACTTTGTGTAGCAACTCTGCGGCGTGCATTGCTCCAACGCCTCGTGCGGCCTTTCCCGATTGTAGTAGCGCCGGAATTCATCCATGCGACGCTGCTGGCTGCTCAACGTGGCCGCTGGCGGCTGCGCCGTCGCTCGCTTGAGCGTGCGGTGCATGCGCTCGTGCCGACCGTTCTGCTCCGGATGCCCTCGCTCGATCCGCTCCGGCACGATCCCCAGCTTCAGCCACCAGATCGACAACTGCGACAACCCTGCGCTACCCGTACTCGCGAACGGAACGCCGTTGTCCGTGCGCAGCCGGTCCGGCAAGCCGTAGCGCCGGAACAGTTGCTCGAAGACCGCACGCGTAGGTACCAACTGGGGCCCGTTCAAGCCCTTGCAACCCAGCAGATACCGGCTCGCATGGTCCATTACCGTCAACGGGTAACACCACCGGTGGTCCCCCGTCAGAAACTGCCCCTTGTAGTCCGCACTCCACAAGCCGTTCGGCTCCTGGGTCGAGCGCAATACGCCTTCGTGCGGCATCACACGACGTCGCAAGCGCCGTGGGAGGATCCGTCCTGCTTGCTTAAGTACGTTGTAGATCGTCGTGCGCGAGGGCACCAGCTCTGCCCCGTACCGGGCCTCCAGCAGCTTCTGGATCTTCTTCGGCCCTTGCTCCATCCCGCCCTGCGTTCGCAGCGCCAGAATCGCCTGGCGGATCGCGTAGGGCACGCGATCCTGCTCACGCCGACGCCGGCTGCGTTCGGCCAGTCCATCCAGCCCCTCTGCTTCGTACCGCTCAAGCCACTTGTAACCTGTCTTCCGGCTGACGCCATATCGCGCGCACAGCGCGCTCATGCTCTCAACACCCTTGACGTGATCGACCACAAACAAAATTCGTTGGTCCATGGGTTTCAGCTCGCTCCAGGGCATGGGCATCTCCTTTCAGGGTCGCCCATGCAGGGTAGAAAACTGTTACCTATGTGCTTGAACTCAAGTGTTACCTATGTGAGTGAGTCGTACCCCGGCGCGCCTTTTTTGCCTACTTTTTTGGCAAGACAAAAAAGTAGGTCGCCGCCCCGCAGGGGTGGTGAAACTGCAGTTGAAGTTGAAGTTAAGCAGTTGCAGTTGTAGTTGCAGTTGCAGTTGCAGCCAACCACCACCGCCCTTACCCCATTACCCCCATTACCCCCTGCCCCCTTACCCCCCAAACGCAGCCGCAGCCCGCTGCAACCGATCCCGCACCGCATCCCACTCATGCCCAGCCGGCAAGGCCTCAAACACCAGCCGCGCAAACCCATCCCCATCCAGCCGGCGCAACAAGCGATAAAGCGCACGCGCATAACCCTCGGCATCGGCGGGCGCCTGCACCCACACACATCGCGGATCGGCCGCCGCCTGAACACCAACCCACGCCACGCGCGCGTCGGCGGGCAAATCGGCCAGTTGCGCAGGCAGATCCGCGGCCGAGCACAAGGCCAACGGCGTATGCGGTGCATAGTGCGCCTTGAGCGTGCCTGACGCGCGCGGCGCGGCAGCGTCCGGCGGCAACGGCGTGACGCCCAGCACCTGCGCCATCATGGCCGGCGTGATGGCGCCCGGGCGCAGCAGCACCGGGCCAATGCCCTGCTCCAGCCGCGACAGGTCCACGATGGTCGATTCAATGCCAACCTCAACACCGTCGCCTTCAAGCACGAAGACCGCGTCGCCAAACTCGTCGCGCACGTGCTGCGCCGTGGTCGGGCTAACCTGCCCGAACTTGTTCGCGGACGGCGCGGCAATGCCGCCGCGGCCACGCTTGAAGCGGCTCAGCAGCGCCTGCGCAACCGGATGCGACGGGCAACGCAGGCCAATGCTGTCCTGGCCGCCGGCGACCGCCGCCGGGATATGCTCGGCGCGCTTGAGGATCAGCGTGAGCGGGCCTGGCCAGAAGGCGTCGATCAGGTCTTGCGCGGCCGGCGGCACATCGTCCACCCAGTAGCTGATGTCGCCACCATCCACCACGTGCACGATGATCGGGTGATTGGGCGGGCGTCCCTTGGCCGCGTAGATGCGGGCGATGGCCTCGGGGTTTTCCGCGTCGGCGCCCAGGCCGTAGACCGTCTCGGTCGGGAAGGCGACCAGTTCGCCGGCCTCCAGCAGTTGGACCGCTTGGTCAAGTTCGGCGGACGTGGGCATGCGCGACATCGGGGATCTCTGGGGTGGCGTTACTACGGAGCAACGAAGCTACGGAACTATGGAGCTGCGAAAGCGGGAAAACGGAAAAGCCCGGCGCATGCGCCGGGCAAGCCATCATGGCGCAATGTGCAGCGCCGTCAGGGCCGCATCGAAGGCGCGCTCGGCATCGGCCGCCGCGCCGCCCACGCAATTCACGTGCCCCATCTTGCGCGAGGGGCGCGCATCGCTCTTGCCGTACAAGTGCAGCTTGGCGCCGGGCTGGGCCACGACTTCGTCCCAGGCCGGCGTGCGTTCCAGGCCGAATTCGAACCACACATCGCCCAGCAGGTTGAGCATCTTGCCGGCCGAATGCTGGCGCGTGCTGCCCAGCGGCAGGCGCGCCATGGCGCGCACCTGCTGCTCGAACTGGCTGGTCTCGCAGGCGTCCATGGTGATATGGCCGGAGTTGTGCGGGCGCGGCGCCATTTCATTGGCGACCAGCGAGCCATCGGTCAGCACGAAGAACTCGATGCACAGCACGCCCACGTAGCCCATCTCGGTGGTGATGGTGGCGGCCGCGGCGCGGGCGCGCGCGGCGATCTCGTCGGAGACGCTGGTGGACGGCATCACGGTGGAGAACAGGATGCCGTCGCGGTGCACGTTTTCGGCGAGCGGCCAGGTGGCGGTGGTGCCGTCGGCAGCGCGCGCGGCCAGTACCGAGACCTCGTAGGCCAGCGGCAACATCTTTTCCAGCACACACGGCACGTGCTGCATCGCGCGCCACGCTGCGCGCACGTCTTCGCGGGTCCTGACGCGGGCCTGGCCCTTGCCGTCATAGCCCATGCGCGCGGTCTTGAGGATGCCGGGCAGCAGGTCCTCGGGCACCTGGTCGACGTCCGCGTCGTGCTGGATCACCCAGTGCGGCGCGGTGGGCACGCCGGTGTGCTCGGCGCAGGAAGCGAAGAACTTCTTCTCGCCGATACGGTTCTGCGCGATCGACACGCAATAGCCGCGCGGCGCGACGAAGGCGCCGAGCTGCTCCAGCCGGTCGAGCGAGAGCGAGGGCACGTTCTCGAACTCGGTGGTCACCGCCGGGCACAGCTTGGCCATCTCGGCCAGCGCGGCTTCATCCGTATAGGCCGCGCAGATGTGCTTCTCGGCGATCGTGCCGGCCGGGCTGTCCTGGTCCGGATCGAGCACGCAAACCTTGTAGCCCATCGACTGCGCGGCATGGGTGAACATGCGGCCGAGCTGGCCGCCGCCCAGCATGCCTAGCCAGGCGCCGGGCAGCACCGGCGCGCTGGGATTGTCGATGCCGAACTCGGCACGCGACTCCGGCGTGTGGGCTTCGACCAGGTGGGGATGGATATCGGTTGGCATTGCGCGTCTTTCCGGATTCGGGGGCTTGGGGCTGGTCGGTATGCGTGCGAATGTGCGTATTACACCGGCAGCGTCATGGCGCGGGCAGCTTCGGTCTGCTTGGCGCGGAACGCCTCCAGCGCGGCGGCCAGCGCGTCGTCGGTGGTGGCGAGCGTGGCGATGGCGTGCAGCGCGGCATTGGCTGCGCCCGCTTCGCCGATGGCGAAGGTGGCAACCGGCACGCCCTTGGGCATCTGCACGATCGACAGCAGCGAGTCCTCGCCACGCAGGTAGCGCGACGGCACCGGCACGCCGAACACCGGCACGATGGTCTTGGCGGCGATCATGCCGGGCAGGTGCGCGGCACCGCCGGCACCGGCGATGATGGCGCGCAGGCCCCGCTCGCGCGCGGTGGCGGCGTACTCGAACATGTCGTCGGCCATGCGGTGGGCGGAGACCACGCGTGCCTCGAAGGCCACGCCGAAATCCTTCAGCATGGCGACCGCGTTCTGCATCACGTCCCAGTCGGAACTGCTGCCCATCACAACGCCGACCAGCGGCTTGGCTGTATTGCTCACGTCAAATCCTTAAATATCGGTCCGGCGCCTGGTGGCGCCAGTTCTCGCCATCCGGCGAAAATTACTGCAGTTCCTCGCCGGTCAGGCGCGTCAGCGCCTCGCGGTACTTGGCGGCGGTCTTCTCGATCACGTCGGCAGGCAGTGCGGGCGCCGGGGCGGTCTTGGGCCAGGGCTTGCCGTCGATGCGCACGGCTTCCAGCCAGTCGCGCACGAACTGCTTGTCGAAGGACGGCGGGTTGGTGCCGACTTCATACGAGTCCGCGGGCCAGAAGCGCGAGGAGTCGGCGGTCAGCACTTCGTCCATCAGCGTCAGCGTGCCGTTCTCGTCCAGGCCGAACTCGAACTTGGTGTCGGCGATGATGATGCCGCGGGTGGCGGCGTAGTCGGCGGCTTCCTTGTACAGGCGGATCGAGATATCGCGCATCTGGCGGGCCAGGTCGGCGCCGATGCGCTCTTCCGTTTCAGCAAAGGAGATGTTCTCGTCGTGCTCGCCCATCTCGGCCTTGGCGGCCGGGGTGAAGATCGGCTCGGGCAGCTTCTGCGCGTTCTGCAGGCCGGCGGGCAACTCGATGCCGCACACGCTGCCCGTGGCCTGGTAGTCCTTCCAGCCGCTGCCGGCCAGGTAGCCGCGCACCACGGCTTCCACCAGGATCGGCTTGAGGCGCTTGACCACCACGGCACGGCCTTGCACCTGCTCGACTTCGGCCGGGCTCACCACGGTCTCGGCGGCAATGCCGGTTTCGTGGTTCGGCACGATGTGAGCCAGCTTCTTGAACCAGAAGTTGGCCATCTGGTTGAGCACGCGGCCCTTGGCCGGGATCGGCTCGCCCAGGATGACGTCGAAGGCCGACAGGCGGTCGGTGGTGACGATCAGCAGCTTGTCGTCGCCCACGGCGTAGTTGTCGCGGACCTTGCCGTGGCCGAGCAGCGGCAGCGAAGTGATGGAGGACTGGTAGAGAGCGTTCGACATGGTGTTTCGGTGGTTCGGTGGTTCCGATGGAAGGCACTAACAGAATGATTCTGGCGCCTGGCCAGAACAACTGCTTCGCTTCATTTTGTTAGCGCTTTTCAGCGCCCCGGCACCGGGGCCTGAAAAGCGTCGTCCCCGCACCTCCCCGTTTGACGGGATCGGAGCTGGGACGGCACGGGGTCCTGCTTACTGCACGACCTGGGCGAGTTCGCCCGACTTGTACTTCTGCGCGATGGCGTCGAGCGAGACCGGCTTGATCTTGGCGGCCTGGCCTTCGCAGCCGAAGGCGACGTAGCGTGCCTTGCAAACCAGCTTGGCGGCTTCGCGGGCCGGCTTCAGGTATTCGCGCGGGTCGAACTTGCTCGGGTTCTCGGCAAAGAAGCGGCGGATCGCGCCGGTCATGGCAAGGCGGATATCGGTGTCGATATTGATCTTGCGCACGCCATACTTGATGGCGTCCTGGATTTCCTCGACCGGCACGCCGTAGGTTTCCTTCATGTCGCCACCGAACTGGCGGATTTCCGCGAGCAGTTCCTGCGGGACCGACGACGAGCCGTGCATCACCAGGTGGGTGTTGGGGATGCGGGCATGGATTTCCTTGATGCGGTTGATCGCCAGGATATCGCCAGTGGGCTTGCGGGTGAACTTGTAAGCGCCGTGCGAAGTGCCGATGGCGATCGCCAGCGCGTCCAGCTGGGTGGCCTTGACGAAGTCGGCGGCTTGCTCAGGGTCGGTCAGCAGCATGGAATGGTCCAGCTTGCCTTCGGCGCCGATGCCGTCTTCCTCGCCGGCTTCGCCGGTCTCGAGCGAGCCCAGGCAGCCAAGCTCGCCTTCCACGGTCACGCCGATGGCGTGCGAGAGCTGCACCACCTTGCGGGTCACTTCGATGTTGTACTCGTAGTCGGACGGGGTCTTGCCGTCTTCGCGCAGCGAGCCGTCCATCATCACCGAGGAGAAGCCCAGGTCGATGGCGGCCTGGCAGATCGCCGGCGACTGGCCGTGATCCTGGTGCATCACCACCGGGATGTGCGGATAGGCTTCCACAGCGGCTTCGATCAGGTGGCGCAGGAAGTGCTCGCCGGCGTACTTGCGTGCGCCTGCGGAGGCTTGCATGATCACCGGCGCATTGACTTCGTCCGCGGCCTGCATGATGGCCTGAACCTGTTCCAGGTTGTTCACGTTGAAGGCGGGCAGCGCGTAGCCGTTTTCGGCGGCGTGGTCGAGCAGCTGGCGCATCGATACGAGTGGCATGTCAAACTCCTAAAGAAAGAATGGGGTGTCTCGTTGAATGATCTGGTCGATCTGGTCGATCTGGTCGTTCTTTGCTGTTCGCGCAAGACGCCGTCTCAACGCGATTTATCGTGGGTGATCCTGTGCGCTCGAGCGCCGGCGGTCTGTCCGGCGCGGCACATATCAGGCGCCAACCCGGACAATCTTCAGCGTATTCGTGCCACCCGGCTGGCCCATCGGCTCGCCAATGGTCAGCACGATAAAGTCGCCGCGCTGCACAACGCCGCGCGACAGCAGTAGTTCCTCAGCCTGTTCCAGCGCGGTGTCCCGGTCGGCGCTGGCTTCCAGCGGCAGCGGCACCACATTGCGGTAGAGCTGCATCTTGCGCTGCGACGCCAGGTTGGGCGTCATTGCGTAGATCGGCACATGGATGCGATGCCGGCTCATCCACAGCGCGGTGGCGCCGGAATCGGTCAGCGCGGCAATGGCCTTTACCTGCAAATGATAGGCGGTGAACAGTGCGCCCATGGCGATCGACTGGTCGATGCGGCCAAAGGTCTGGTTGAGAAAATCGGTGTCGAGCTGGACCACCTCGGACTTCTCCGCCTCGACGCAGACCGCAGCCATGGCTTCCACGGTTTCCACCGGATAGCGGCCGGCGGCGGTCTCGGCCGACAGCATCACGGCATCGGTGCCGTCCAGCACGGCGTTGGCCACGTCCGACACCTCGGCGCGCGTGGGCACCGGGTTGACGATCATGCTCTCCATCATCTGGGTGGCGGTGATGGTCAGCTTGTTGGCCTCGCGCGCCAGCCGGATCATGCGCTTTTGCAGCGCGGGCACGGCCGCGTTGCCCACTTCCACGGCCAGGTCGCCGCGGGCCACCATGATGCCGTCGGAGGCCTGCAGGATCTCTTCCAGCACGCCCGGGCGGATCGCTTCGGCGCGCTCGATCTTGGCGATCATGCGGGCCTTGTGCTGGTGCGGCTGGCCGGCCACCGCGGCGAGCTGGCGCGCCATTTCCATATCGGTGGCGTTCTTGGGGAAGCTCACCGCGACATAGTCCGCGCCCAGCGCCATGGCGGTCTTGATGTCTTCCATGTCCTTGGCGGTCAGCGCCGGCGCCGACAGGCCGCCGCCCTGGCGGTTGATGCCCTTGTTGTTCGACAGCTCGCCGCCGATCCGCACCGTGGTGAAGATCTCGTGGCCTAGCACGCGGTCCACCACCAGCACGATCAAGCCATCGTTGAGCAGCAGCAGGTCGCCCGGGCCCACGTCGCGCGGCAGGTCCTCGTAATCGAGGCCGGCGCGTTCCTGGTTGCCCAGGGTACAGGTGGCGTCGAGGATGAAGGGCTCACCCACTTCCAGCGTGATCTTGCCGTGCTCGAACTTGCCGACGCGGATCTTCGGCCCTTGCAGGTCAGCCATGATGGCGACTTCCCTGCCGCAGGCCCTGGCCGCCTCGCGCACCAGGCGAGCGCGCTCGATATGGTCCGCGGCTACGCCGTGGGAGAAATTCAGGCGCACCACGTCGACCCCTGCCGCGATCATGCGCGTGAGCATTTCCAGCGTGCTGGAAGCGGGGCCGATGGTAGCGACGATCTTGGTGGAACGGGTCATGAACTGATTTTCCTTATCGAGGGCCAGCGCCGCCCGGCGGCGCCGGTACGGCTTGCTTCCTGCGCGCCACGCGGCGCCGGCGCCAGGCCAGCGCAAGCCACAGCAGCGGCACACCAACCAGCAGCCACGGCAGCGCGCCGGCGGCCACGCGGATCAGCATGGCCAGGCTGCCGAGGAACAACTCGGCGATATCGTTGACGGCAGCGCGCAGCGGCGACACCTTGCGCTGGCTGACGAAGGTCTCGCGCGCGACAAAGTCGATGCGGACCTCATTGCGATCGGTCTGCGCCGCCAGCATCTTGCGCACTCCGTTGATCGCATCCAGCTCACCCTGCACGCGCGCCAGCTCGCGCTCCAGCTCGATCACGTCGCGCAGCGGGCCGCGCGCGTTCTGCAGCATGGCGCGCAGGCGGTCACGCAGCTCGGTGGTGTTCTTGATGCGGGCTTCGGCATCGATCACCTGGTCGGTCTTGTCCTCGCTCGACACCGCGTTGGACACCACCGTGCCGCCCTGCTCGGCCGCCTTGAGCAGATCCGGCAAAGCCTTGGGCGCGATGCGCGCGCGCAACTCGCCGCGCGGCAGCGCGCCGTCGCGGCTGCGGGTAAAGCCCGCCTCCAGCAACTCGCAGCCGAGCGCCTGGCAGCGTTGCACCACGCTCTTCCAGCCAGACTCCAGGAAGTCGGCGGCGTTCTCCACCGTCAGCGCGTACTTCAGCGCGAGATAGCGGCGCTGCGCCTCCTGCTGCTCGCCCTGGCCACCCCGAGCCAGTTCGCCGGTGGTCATCCCGTCGGCCGCGGCGGCGGCCATGGGGCGCCCCTCGGGCGCGCCGCCCGGGCGGCCGCACGCGGACAGGGCCAGCATCGAGGCGGCCAGCAGCAACGCCGCCAGAGCACGCCGGCCGGTCATGCCCGCGCCAAATCCACGCAAACCTGTCACCCTCAGCCCGCGGCGCGCTGTTCCAGCACCTCGAACGCGGGCAGCTTCTTGCCTTCCAGGAACTCCAGGAAAGCGCCGCCACCGGTGGAGATGTAGCCCACCTGGTCAGCGATGCCGTACTTGGCGATGGCCGCCAGCGTGTCGCCGCCGCCGGCGATCGAGAACGCCTTGGACTCGGCGATGGCTTGGGCCAGCACCTTGGTGCCATTGCTGAACTGGTCGAACTCGAACACGCCGACCGGGCCATTCCACACGATGGTGCCGGCCAGCTTGAGCTGGTCCGCCAGCATCTGCGCGGTCTTGGGGCCGATGTCGAGGATCATGTCGTCGTCGGCCACGTCCTTCGCGTCCTTGACGGTGGCAACCGCGGTGGCGCTGAATTCCTTGGCGCACACCACGTCCACGGGGATGGGCACCGAGGCGCCGCGCGCGGCCATGAGATCGATGATGGTGCGTGCATCGGCCACCAGGTCAGCCTCGGCCAGCGACTTGCCGATCTTCAGGCCGGCAGCCAGCATGAAGGTATTGGCGATGCCACCGCCGACGATCAGGTTGTCGACCTTGCCGGCCAGCGTCTTGAGGATGGTCAGCTTGGTGGACACCTTGGAGCCGGCGACGATTGCCACCAGCGGACGCGCCGGCTGGCCCAGGGCCTTGCCCAGCGCATCGATCTCGGCGGCCAGCAGCGGACCGGCGCAGGCGATGGGCGCGTATTTGGCGATGCCGTGGGTGGTGGCTTCGGCGCGGTGCGCGGTGCCGAAGGCATCGTTGACGTAGACGTCGCACAGCTTGGCCATTTTCTGCGCCAGTTCGTCGCTGTTCTTCTTTTCGCCCTTGTTGACGCGGCAGTTTTCCAGCAGCACCACTTCGCCCGGCTTGACCGCGCTCACTTCGCCGTTGCCGTCGACCCAGTTCTGCACCAGCTTGACCGGCTTGCCGAGCAACTCGGCCAGGCGCGCGGCCACGGGCGCCAGCGAATCCTCGGGCTTGAACTCGCCTTCGGTCGGGCGGCCCAGGTGCGACGTCACCATCACGGCGGCGCCTGCCTGCAGACAAGCCTCGATGGCGGGCACCGAGGCGCGGATGCGGGTATCTTCGGTGATTTGGCCGGCGTCATCCTGCGGCACGTTCAGGTCGGCGCGGATAAAAACCCGCTTGCCGGCAATTTTGCCTTGGGAGATGAGATCGGAAAGACGCAGGACAGAGGTCATGGCGGTGGCTGGAGAGCGAAAATCGGGGAAAATCGGCATTTTACCTGATCGCAGGGGCCATTTTGCGGGATTGCGCCCCGGATGCACCCGCCAGCGCGTGCCCAGTTCATCACATGGAGCGAACAACGTGCCGCATCCTCGCAACGCACCCCCTGAAAGGGGGGTGCGACAATTGCATTGCGTCTCGTACGCTGCTGCCAAAGCGCGCACTGTATGCACAAGTCGGTACAAGATAAGCACGCAAGAACATAGCCAGAGGCCCGCCTCAGACGGGACCCAAGGCACTGGTGCCGGACACGCTTACGGTAAGCGGCGTCGGCGCCACGCGGCTAACGCCGTTGTCGCGAAGGCAGGGGTAACCATGAACGAAGACATGCACGGGGCAATCCGTGGCTTGTACGAAGGGATTCTTGATGCGCAGGCTTGGCAGCAGAGCCTGCACACCTTGAGCAACATTGTCGGCAGCGCGCACGCATCGATGATCGTGCGCGACACCGATCGCGACCTGATGACGGTCAACGAGGTCGTGCGCCCGGTGCAGGAGTTGTTCACCGCCTACGAGAAGGAGTTCCACGCGCTGGATCCGGGCAAGCTGTTTGCCCACAACCTCTCCCCCGGGGAGTGGTACATCGATGCGCGCGATTTCGGCGAAGGCGCGATGCAGCGCAGCCCCTTCTACCGGGAATTCTTCCACCGCTTCGACCTGTGCTCCTACGCAGCCTGCCTGGTCGAGCGAAAGCCCCACTACGAGGTGTATTTCGCGCTGCAGCGCTCGTTCTCGCAAGGCAATTTCACGCCGGCGGATGTCAGCGCGCTGGACTGGGCGCTGCCTCACATGCGCAGCGCCATGGCCATGCGCGACCGCACCATCGGGCTGTCGACGCTGGCGCAACTGTCAGGGCAGATCCTGGAGCGCCTGTCGTTCGGCGTGATCGCCTTCTCGCCCGAGCGGCGCGTGCTGCTGAGCAACGGCATCGGCGAGCGCTGGGTGCGGCGGCTGGCCCCCACCGGCAAGACGGGCGAGTGGCAATTGTCGCGCTCGCTGGCCGACATGGTGACTGCCGCCTGCGCGCCGCGCAGCGCGGTACCGGCGCAGGCGGCAATCGCCCGCCATGGCAACGGCGCCTGCGCGCAGCTGACCGTGCTGCCGCTGCCGCCCTCCCACATCTTTGCGCTGCCCTGGCAGCAACCCGCCGCGCTGGTGGTGATCCATGAAGACGCGCAGGCACCGGCGGAGCTGCCGCAACTGCTGCGCGAAGTCTATGGACTGACGCCCGCCGAGATCCGCCTGGCAAGCCTGCTGGCCACCGGCATGGGCCTGCCCGAAGCCAGCGAGCGCCTGAACGTGCGCCACGAAACCGCGCGCAGCCAGCTCAAGGCGGTATTCCTCAAGACCGGCGCCAGCACGCAGGCCCGCCTGACGCGGCTGCTGACCCAGCTGGGCACGGCGCTCGGCCCCGGGCCGCAAGGGCCGGGCGACGCCGCCTAGCGGTCTCGCCCTCAGGGCCCGGCGCTCACCCAGCCCCGGCTCAGCCGAGCAGCCGCATGGCGGTATAGACCGCCATGCCCGCCACGATCATGCCCACCATGCGCCGTGTCACCAGGTAGAACACCAGCGCCACCGCGCCGGCCACCAGCTTGTAGTTGCTTGGGGCCAGCGTGAAATGCCCCTGCCAGGTCATCAGGTCGGGCAGGATGATGGCCGCCAGCGCCGCCGCTGGCGCGTAGCGCAGCGCGCGCTGGATGCGGTCCGGCACCGTCACGCGCTCGCCCGCCATCAGGAACAGCGCACGCGTGACGATGGTCACCAGCGCCATGCCGACCAGCGCGATCCAGATCTCGAGATGGCTCATGCCCGGTCCTTTGCCGCCGGAGCCGCTGAGCGGGCCGCCGCCTGCGCGGGCGCATGCTCGGCCTTGCGGCGGCGGATGCCCGCCAAGGTCGCGCGAGCGGCCAGTTCGTCACTGGCCATGCCGGCCGCGATCGCCCCCACCACCGCCACCACCAGGCCGAGCCGGTAAGGCAGGGCAAAGCACAGCAGCGCCAGCGCGCACGCCACGGCCACCGCCAGCAGCGTCGAGCGCGAGCGGATGGTCGTGACCATCACGGGAATCAGCGCCAGCGTGCCGGCCAATCCCAGGCCCCAGCTGTCCGGGAACGCGCTGGCCAGCACGATGCCGATGATCGACGAGACCTGCCACATGGCGAAATTGGTCAGCGCCATGCCCCAGAAGTAGCCTTCCTTGCCCGGCTCATGGCCTGGCGTGGCATAGCGCTGCATGAAGTAGACGAAATGCAGGTCGCCGTTGAACGACCCCAGCAGCGTGCGGCGCCACAACGGCAGATAGCTGAAATGCGGCTGCAGCCCCGCGCTGAAGATCACGAAGCGCAGGTTGACGATGGCGGCGGTCAGCCACACCGTCCACAGCGGCAGGCCCGCCGCAAACAGCGGCAGCACGGACAACTGGGCCGAGCCCGCGTAGACCAGCAAGGACATGCCGATCGCCTCGGGCACGTTCATCACCGACTTGCTCATGGCCACGCCCGTCACCAGTCCCCAAGAGAACACGGCAGGCAGGGAAGGTGCGAAATAACGCGCCCCCTCGATAAAGCCGGCCCGCTCGGCCGGGGCAAAACGATGCCAAGGACGCAGCAGGGCCTGGGGCGGTCGGAAGGTCATAACGGAAGGCTGGGGGGCTGGCAGCCGCCGGGGGCGGACTAGCCCTTAGGGGGAATTGGGCATTATAGGGGGAGTGGGAGGAGGTGGTAAGTGGTTGCTTAACTTGTTGGGGGGAGGGGGGACTAGCCTTACACCCATCCGCCAACAACCATATCAATCAATAGACGCCCCAACGCTCCTGACCACCCCCGCCCACTTCTGCCGATCCGCCTTCACAGTCGTCCGGAACTGCTCCACCGTCTCGATCCGCGGCGAATTCCCCGCCTCGATCAGTTTCTGCCGGATCGCTGGCGTTTCGAGCGCGACCTTGACCGCATCGTTGATCTTCTTGCTGATCTTGGGATCCAGCCCCTTGGGACCGAAGAAGCCAAACCAGATGGTGCTGTTGAAGCCGGGCAACCCGCTCTCGGCAATCGTCGGCACTTCGGGAATCACCGCCACATGGCTCTTGGTGGTCACGCCAAGCAGCCGCACCTTGCCGGCGCGATACTGCGGCAACACGCTCTGCACCTGATTGAAAATGCAGCAGACCTCGCCCTTGAGCACGGCTTGCAGCGCATCGGGGCCGCCCTTGTACGGCACATGGACCATATCCAGGCCGGCGCGCGCGTTGAATTCGGCGAAGGCCAGGTGCGTGCCGGTGCCGTTGCCGGTCGACGCGTAGTTGTACTTGCCGGGGTTGGCCTTGACCTTCTCGATGAACTCCTTGACCGACTTCACGTCGATCACGGCAGGGTTCACGGTCAGCACGTTGGAGACTTCCACCAGCGGCGCGACGGGCGTGAAATCGGCTTCGGCGTCGAACGGCAGGCTCTTGTACAGGGCCGGGTTGATGCCGTGGGTGGCGGCGGTGCCGAGCAGCAGCGTGTAGCCGTCGGGCTTGGCATGGGCCACCACTTCGGAGGCCACATTGCCACCGGCGCCGGGGCGGTAGTCATAGATGATGGTGGCCTTGAGCGACTTCTGCAGCGATTCCTGCAGCGTGCGGCCCACCATGTCCACGCCGGAGCCGGCGGTAAAGCCCATCAGGATGGTGATCGGCTGGGTCGGCCAGGCCGGGTCCTGCGCGCGGGCCGGTGCGGCCAGCGTGCTCAGCGCGGCCAGCAAGCCAAGGCCGGCGGCCAGGCGGGAAGCACGGGAAGCACGGGACGAATGGAAAGCGGACGAGATGCGGCGGGTAGCAGTGCGGAACATGGGGGTACCGTCGAAAAAAAGAATGCGGGTCGGGGCTGCCGGCCGGGGTCTGTCGCCCCGGGCAAAACAGCAAGATACCAACGATCCGCCGCATTACCAACGACGGAGTTCGCTTGAAGGTATGCCATGTTGGTATAAGCAGACATGGACCGGAGTCCCGCGGCCGCCCACACAGGTGAAAGCTGAAAGCTGAAAGGTGAAAGCGCCACTTGCGCCCCTAGCTGCGCAACAGCCCCACCAGTTCATCGATGTCCGGCAGCGCCGCCGCCGTGCCGATAAAGCCGGCCTCGCCGTCCTCGCCCGCCTCCAGGATGCCATCGGCCAGCGCGCGCTTGCCGTGGTGCAGCGTGAGGATGCGCTCCTCGATGGTGCCCGCGCTGATCAACCGGTAGACGGTCACCGGGCGCTGCTGCCCGATGCGGTGGGCGCGGCCCATGGCCTGGTCCTCTGCCGCCGGGTTCCACCAGGGGTCGGCGATGATCACATAGTCGGCGGCCGTCAGGTTAAGGCCGAAGCCGCCGGCCTTCAGGCTGATCAGGAAGACATCGCCCGCGCCGGCCTGGAACGCCGCCACGCGCCGCGTGCGCTCGGCCGCCGGCGTGGCGCCGTCGAGGTACTGCCAGGCCAGGCCGGCCTCGTCCAGCCCCTGGCGCAGCAGTTGCAGGAAATCGACGAACTGGCTAAAGACCAGCGTCTTGTGCCCGTTGGCGGCCAGCTCGCCCGCCAGTTGCACGAAGGCGCGCACCTTGGCGCCCGCCTGCCCGAGCTCCAGTTGCAGCTCGGGCGTGACCAGGCGCGCGTCGCAGGCGGCGCGCCGCATCCGCATGAGTTGCGCCAGCACATGGATGCGCGCCTCGGCGGCGGGCTGGCCGGCGGCGGTCTTGCGGGCCTTCGGGCCTTTGACCACGGCCTCGGCTTCGGCGAGCGCCTGGCGGCGCAGCGCTTCATAGTGGGCCGCCTCGATCGGGTCCTGCTCGATGCGCAACACCAGCTCGGTGCGCGGCGGCAGTTCGTCCAGCACCTGGGCCTTGGTCCGGCGCAGCACGAACGGCGCGATCATGCGGCGCAGCCGCTGGGCCGCCTCGCGCACGCCATTGCGCTCGATCGGCACGGCGAAGTGCTCGTTGAAGCGGACCAGCGAGCCGAGCAGGCCGGGGTTGCAAAAGCGCATGATCGACCACAGCTCGGCCAGCCGGTTTTCCACCGGCGTGCCCGACAGCGCCATGCGGAAATCGGCCCGCAGCTCGAACACCGCCTGCGAGCGTTTGGTGGCGGCGTTCTTGAACGCCTGCGCTTCGTCGGCCACCACCGTGTGCCACTCGCGCTGGCAGAAGGCGTCGCGCGCCTGCAGCAGCAGCGTGTACGAAACGATCACCACGTCATGCGGGCCGGCCTGTTCCAGCAAGGCCGCGCGCTCGCCCTCGGCATAGATGTGCACGCGCAGCGTCGGTGCGAAGCGCCTTGCCTCTTCGGCCCAGTTGCCGCACACGGAGGTCGGCGCGATCACCAGCGCGGCGCCGCCGCCAGCGCGCGCCAGCATCACGGCGAGCGCCTGCAGCGTCTTGCCCAGCCCCATGTCGTCGGCCAGGCAGGCGCCGAAGCCGGCCTCGGCGAGCGACATGGCCCAGCGGTAGCCGTCTTCCTGGTAGGGCCGCAGTTCCGCGGCCAGGTTGGCCGGCAGCACGGCGTCGCTGTTGCGCGCGCGGCGCAGCCGCGCCACGCGCTGGCGAAAATGCTGGTCGGGGTCGATGCCGGCGCCGGCCAGCACGTCGTCCAGCCAGGGTGCCGCCATCAGCGGCACCTTGATGCCGTCGGGCACGTTGTGCGCCACGCTGGCCAGGTCGCGCAGCCTGGCGCGCAGGCTGCGCGTGAGCGCCACATACACGCCCTGCCCCATCGGCATGAAGCGCCCGGCATGGCTGCCGGCCCAGGCCAGCAGCTGGCCGAGCTGCAGCACCAGCCCCTCGGCCACGCCCAGTTCGCCGACCAGCTTGAACCATTCGCTCTCGGTTTCGATATGCACCGCCAGTTGCGGGATGTCGGCGCCCACCACGCGGATTTCCTTGCCCCGGGGCCATTCCACCGCCAGCACGGCGGGCAGCCCTGGCAACTGCTCGACCACCGACAACGCCTCCTCCGGGTCGGCCAGGGTCCAGTCGTATTCGCCGCTATCCGGCGAGCGCGGCACCAGGAAGGGCAGCGCGCCGAACACTTCGGCCACGTTCGCCAACTCGGACTTGAGGTCGCGCACCGTGGCCAGGCTCTCCCCTTTGACCGCCGCCATCAGCCGCTCGCGCCCGCTGCCCGGGGCCAGCCGCGGCCCAAGTGGACCCAGCGGCGTCACCACCAGGCGCAGCGAAAGACCTTCGCCCAGCGGGGACAACTCGGCGCGCAGCCGGCTCTCGGTCTCGAGCTCGCGGGCGCTGCCGTCGTGGTCGGAGTGCACCTGGAAATGACCGGACAACGCGCGCAGCGTGGCGTCAAGCTGCGCATGGGCCTCGGCCGGCACCGCCAGCCCATCGGCGATCAGTTGCGCCGCGCCCTGCTGCGCGGGCGTGAGGCGGATCACGCGCAGGCGCTGCGAGCCTTCGCGCAGCACGGTGATCTGGCGCAAGGCCTCGGCGTCCGCGCGGCTGCCGGCGGGCAGGAAGCTGTCCATCGCCGGGGCCTCGCGCACCGGGGGCGAGACCCGCAAGGTGTAGCGGCCGCCCTGGCGCACCACTTCCAGCGTCGGGGCGCCCTCCACCACTTCCAGCGTCTGCTCGGGCGCCTGCGCCAGCACCACGCCCGGATGCCCGACCAGCGCCAGCATGGCGGCGGCGCGATCGAGCACGTAGCGGCGGTGATAGGACTGGTCGCGGCGGACCGCGCGGGCGACGCGGGCGTCCCACGGCTCCAGCCGGTCGTCTTCGGCGAGGCGGGCCAGCGGCACGGGACGCGGCTTGTTCCAGCCGCGCGGGCCGCGCTGTTGCTCCAGCGGCTCGATGGTGCCGACCGCGCCGTCGGCGTCGATGGTCAACGCCCACAACAGGCGGCTGGCGCTGGCGCCGTCGGGCGCGCGCGTCTCGCCCGCCAGGGCCTGCAACGCTTCGAGCGCGAGCCGCCAGCTTTCCTGGCGCTGGCCGGCAAAGAAGGTTTGCGGCACCGGCTCGCCCGCTTCCAGTGCCAGCGCGGCGTCCAGTTGCTGCGCGAACCAGTGCAGGCCGCAGCCTTGCAGGCGCGCACGCAGGGCCGCGAGGGCCTCGGCGCGGGCGGCCGCCGGCTGGCGCCGTCCGCTGGCTTGCTTCACGTCGCCAAGCCAGGCGCGCAACAGAACGCGCCAGAACTGCGCGAGCGGCGGCACCTCGGGGCGCAATTCGAACGCGGACTCGTCCAGCCGCGCATCGCCCTTGTGCACGGCCAGCACGTGGCACCACAGTCCCCAGCGCTCGCTCGGCGCCGGGCTGCGCGTGCCCGCTTGCGCCTGGCAGAATTTGCGGGCTTGTTCGAGGTGGGCCGGCGTACGCTGGGCCAGCAAGGACAGCGGATAGCAAGGCGCCAGCGAGGGCGGCAACAAGCCGGTACGCTGGCGGCTCTCGGCCCGCAGCCGCTTGAGCGCAGCCTCGAAGCCCGCCTGGGCGGCTGGCCAGTCGCCTTCCTGCAAGTGGGCAAACGCACGCAGGGCGTCGCCATCGCCGCCCGCGTCGCCCGTCGTGCTGAGCAAGGCAAGGGCCGCCGGGCGCTCGCCGGCGTACAGCCGGCCCTCGGCCAGCGCGATGCGAACGGGGACCGGCAGCGCCTGCGGATCGTCGGCGTGGCGGGCCAGTCCATAATCCAGGTAAGGCTGCATGCGGGGATCCCAGTCGAAATAGAGACAGTCCAGGATCGCCAGCAAGATGCGCCAGCGCCAGGGTGGCACCACCCGGTCCAGCAACGCGGCGTCGCCGCTGGCCAATGCCGCTTCCACCAGCATCTCGGCGCGCTCGGCTGCCTGCCCCCAAGGCGCCAGCATTTCGCCGATCGCCGCCTCCGAGGCGCCTGAGAACAGCGCCTCGCGCAGCCGCCTGGCGTGCATGCGGCCGGGCGATTCACGATGGGAGGCGGAGGGTCCGGAAGGCGGCGGCAGGGTCACGGGTGGCAGTGGCGGCATACACAATGTGACGATTTTAGACCCCGGCGCGCCCGCGCCCGCGTTGGCACAGGGGGTCCCGGGGTTTACAATGTCTCTTTTGCATGGCTGGCGGCGCTCTCGAGTCATCGAGGTACGCGAGAAGCGCATCGCGCGCGACGCGGTGTACGCTCGGACGAAGCCTTCCGCGCGGCCGGCGGCGCCAATGAACCATGCAGGCACTGGCTGACCGCGGCCTGGAACCATCCCGAGACGCGAAGGCCCGCCAGGCAATCACGAACCGCTTAACCAGTCATACTTCAGTCCATACAAAAGACTAAAGACTAAAACCATCCCCGCGACACCATGACGCAAACCGCCTCCCTGATCGAAATCGGCGCGGAAGACCTTCCGCTGCACTGCCCCACCGGCAACACGCCGACCTGGAACTACCATCCGCGCGTCTTCCTTGACGTGACCGACACCGGCGAGGTGAAGTGCCCGTACTGCGGTACCGTCTACAAGCTCAAGCCCGGCACCGTGATCAAGGGTCACCACTGACACGGCCCACGCTTGACCGCACCACCCCGATGCTCCGGCCCGCCTTGCGGCGCGCTGGAGCGTCGGCGTGCGTGGCGCGCGCAGCTTGCGCCACGCCCACCCTTCCGGCAGCGCCCCACTCATGAAAAAAGCCCTCGTCATCGCCCCCAACTGGATCGGCGACGCCCTGATGGCGCAGCCGCTCTTCACCCTCATGAAAGCGCGCCATCCGCGCCTGCAGATCGACGCCCTCGCCCCTAAATGGGTGGCGCCGGTGCTGGCCCGCATGCCCGAGATCCACCAGGTCTTCCCCAGCGAGCTGGCGCACGGCAAGCTGCAGCTCTCGGCCCGCCTGATGTTCGCCCAGCAGCTCAAGAACGAAGGCTACGACGCAGCCTATGTGCTGCCGAATTCGCTCAAGTCCGCACTGATCCCCTGGCTGGCCGCTATCCCGCTGCGCGTCGGCTATCGCGGCGAAGCCCGCTTCGGCCTGCTCAATATCCGCCACGGCAATCCGCTCCGCGACCAGCGCCCGCCCATGGTGGAGCACTACGCGCGGCTGGCGCTCAAGCCCGGCGCCCGCTTGCCGGAGAACCTGCCCGAGCCGCGCCTGCGAACCGATCCGGTGCGCATGGCCAAGACCGCGGAGCGCTTCGGCATTGCGCCGCAGACGCGCCTGATCGCGTTCTGCCCTGGCGCGGAGTTCGGCCCGGCCAAGCGCTGGCCGGCGGCGCATTTCGCCGAGCTGGCGCAGATGCTCAAGCGCTCGTTCCCGTATGCGCAAATGGTCACGCTGGGCTCGCCCAAGGACGCCGAGATCGCCGACGAGATCGTCAAGGCCGCACCCTTCGTGCGCAACCTGTGCGGCCAGACCTCGCTGGACGATGCCGTCGACCTGCTGGCGATGTCGGAAGCCGCCGTGTGCAACGACTCCGGCCTGATGCACGTCACCGCGGCGCTGAACCGGCCGCAGGTGGCGGTGTTCGGCTCCAGTGACCCACGCCATACACCCCCGCTGTCGCAGGCTGCGAGTATCATGTGGCTGCAGCTCGAATGCAGTCCGTGCTTCAAGCGCGAGTGCCCGCTTGGCCACCTGCGCTGCCTGAAGGACATCGAGCCCGAAATGGTGTTTGTGGAGCTGCGCAAGCTCCTGCACCGGGCCTGAAGCGCTGACCCGCCGTTCGTGTTTATCCGGCCAACGAATCCCTGAGCCCAGTCCACCATGCCTCGTTTTGCCCGCCTGTTCGATTCCGCCGAAGACATCGTAGAAGCCTTTCGCGAGGCCATGAAGCTACGCGATGCCGAGGGCGCGCTGCGCCTGTGGCTGGATGAGGACTCGGTTACCTGCGTGATGCCGGACGGCCAGCGCCTGATCGGCCACGAGCACCTGCGCCAGGCCTTTGCACAGTTGCTGGACGTGCAGCCGGTGCTGATCGACGTGATCGAGACCAGCAGCCATACCTCGATGGGCGTCGCCATCTTCGACGTGACCGAAGCCCTGCGCTTTGGCGGCGACCGCGTCGAAGCCGACCTCTATGTGCACACCACCTATGTGCTGATGCAGAACCACGAGGGCTGGCGCCTGGCGCACATCCATTGCAGCCCGGCCAACGCCGCCCAGGTCGCGACCGTGAGCACGGCGCCAGGCCAGGCTCTCCACTAGGACTGGGCGCGCGCGTGACGGGCCGGCCAGCCTGTTACGCCGCGTCGCTTGACCGCCTATCGCCTATCGCCTTGCAGGCATGAGCCAGCTTCCACCTTCGCACCACCGGCCCGCGCCGGACGACCTCCGCGCCACCGACCCGTTCGGCGGCGGCCGCCGCATGCCCTGGTGGCTCGCCGGCGGCCACGCCCAAACCATCATTGCGGCACGCTTCACGCAGCGCCCGCCGCGCGTGGCCTTCAAGCGCGAGCGCTGGACCGCCCCGGACGATGACTTCGTCGACCTGGACTGGACCACGCACCCGGTCACGCCCGATACCCCGCTGCTGGTGATGTTCCATGGCCTGGAAGGCGACTCCGGCAGCCATTACGCACAGGCCATGATGCATGCGCTGGCGGCGCGCGGCTGGCAGGGCGTGATCCCGCACTTTCGTGGCTGCTCGGGCGAGCTGAACCTGGCGCCGCGCTTCTATCACTCGGGAGACTCCGAGGAACTCCACTGGATCCTGGAGCGGCTGCACCGGCAGTACTGCGGCCACGGGCGCAAGCTGCTGGTGGTGGGCATTTCGCTCGGCGGCAATGCCCTGCTGCGCTTGCTGGGCGAACAAGGCAGCGCCGCAGGCCATATCAGCGCGGCGGCATCGGTCTCGGCGCCGCTGGACCTGGCCGGCGGCGGCGCAGCGCTGTCGCAAGGCTTCAACATGCTGTACACGCGCATGTTCCTGCAAACCCTGAAGCGCAAGTCGCTGGCCAAGCTGAGCCAGTATCCCCGGCTGTTCGACCGCGAGGCCATGCTCGCCAGCCGCGACCTGTACGCCTTCGACAATATCGTGACGGCGCCGCTGCACGGCTTTCGCGATACCGATGACTACTGGGCGCGCGCCTCCAGCAAGCCGGTGCTCGGCGAAATCAAAGTGCCCACGCTGGTGCTCAACGCGCGCAACGATCCCTTCCTGCCAGCGCGCTACCTGCCTGGCCCCGCCGAGGTCAGCCCGCAGGTCTGGCTGGAACAGCCCGAGCACGGTGGTCACGTCGGTTTCATGACACCGCGCGAAGATAGGCTGCGCGCGCTGCCGGTGCTGCCCTTTGCGGGGCATATCGAGTGGCTGCCGGCGCGCATCCTGCGGTTTTTCGACGCCGTGGCCTAGCGCACTGGCTCAGCGTCACTAGAACGAATGCGAGCGGAATGCCCCGGCACGGGCGGTCCCGCAAGGAGGCACCGAAAATGGATGAGACAGTCAAGCAAGCCATGGCCCGCTGGCCCAACGTACCCAACTGCTACGGCTGGCTGGCGCTGGACCGGCGCGGGCAATGGCGCATGCGCAACGAGTACGCCCAGCAGCACGGCCTGTCCGGCGACCCGATCCGCCACGATGCGCTGATCGCCTTTATCGAGCGCAACTACCAGCGCGACGAACGCGGCGGCTGGTATTTCCAGAACGGCCCGCAGCGCGTGTTCGTGTCGCTGGCCTATGCGCCGTGGATCGTGCGGCTGCACCAGGGCAAGCTGCACACCACCTCTCAGCGCGCCTTCACGCTGCATGCATGCCATGCGGACGAGCACGGCAATGTGGTGCTGGTCGGCACGGTGGAGGGTGAGGGGGGTGAAGGGGGTGAAAGCGCTGGCGGCCCGCAAGCCGCGCTGCTGCACGACCATGACCTGGATGGCTTTAGCAGCGCCTGCACCTGGCACGGCGAGGCCTGCGGGGCCAATCTCGGCGTATTTCATTTCAACGGCGCCGACGTGCAGATCGAGCCGATCGCCGAGGATGAAGTGCCGGCGCGCTACGGCTTTGTGCGCCAGCCGCAACCGCCTGCGGGTGAACAGGCGGCCTGAGCAGGCGGCCTGGGCAGGCGGCCTGGGCAGGCGGCCTGAACATGAGCATCAGTTAGGCATGCCCTTGTTGTCCTGCTTCTCCTCGCGGTACTGGCGCTCCAGCTGGTGCAGCCGCGCATCGACTTCCGACAGCGTGTAGAAATCGCCGTCGCCTGCCTTGCGTGCGATCTGCAACTGCTCGATGGCGGCCTGGTAGGCGCCATCCACCGCGTATTTCTCCGCCAGCGCCTGGTGCTGCTGCACGCGCCGGCCCTGCGCGGCGTAGGCCCGCGCCAGCATGTCCCACCACTCGGAGCGGGCGATTTCCTCGCGCGTGCGCTCGCGCAGGAAGGTCACCGCCTGGTCCGTGCGGCCGGCGTCGAGCAAGGTCGCCGCATAGCTCAGCGCCAACGCGTGCGACAACGGGAACGCTTTCATCGACGCCGCCGCCTGGTTCAGCGCGTCCTGCTGCCGGCCCTGGGCGCGCGCCAGCTCGATCGCCATCACATCCAGCATCGGGCTGCCCGAGGTAGCGCCGGGGATCGTGCCGTACAAGCGGCGGGCTTCGGCCAGCGACTGCTGGGCCGCGGCGTTGCGGCCCAACCGCTGCTCGGCGAACGCGATGCCGTAGTGGAGCGCGGGCAGGCGCGCCGGCGAGGCTGACGCCAGTTGCGTCTGCAGCGCCGCGCGCGCGTTCTGCAGATCGCTAGGCGAGGTTTCCTGCAGGATGCGGGCGCGCATCCGCGCGAACTCGTACTCGGGCGTGCTCGCCACGTGGCGCACCGCCACATGGCTCACGCGGTCCTGCATGTCGGCGATGCGCTCCGAGGTGAGCGGGTGGGTGCGCACGTACGACGGCACCGAGCTTTCCGAAATCCCCATCACGCGTTGCAGCCGCTTGAAGAAGTCAGGCATGCCCTGCGGGTCAAACCCGGCAGCGGTCATGATCTGGAAGCCGACCCGGTCGGCCTCGCGCTCCGCGCCGCGCGAGAAGGACAGCTGGTTGGACACCGCCGCCGCCTGCCCGCCCATGGCCAGCGCCGCGGCCGCGTCGCCGCTCTTGGTGGCGGCAAGGCCTGCCAGCACCATCGAGGCCAGCGCGATCCACATCGACTGGTCCTGCGTGGTGATGCCGCGCGCGATATGCCGCTGCATCACGTGGCCGATTTCGTGGCCCAGCACCGAGGCCAGCTCGGACTCGGTATCGGACTGCACCAGCAGGCCGGTGTGCACGCCGATATACCCGCCGGGCAGCGCAAAGGCGTTGATGCTGCGATCGCGCACCGCGAACAGCTCGAACCCCGTGGCAAAGGTGCCGGCGCCGGTGGAGCCAGAGATGTTCTGCCGACGCGCCGCCTGCACCAGGCGATAGCCGAGCGCGTTCAGGTAATCGGCCAGCAGCGGATCGGACACGTAGTCCGGGTCGCGCCGGATGTCGCGCATGATGCGCTCGCCCAGGCGCCGCTCCATGTCGGGCGTGAGCGATGCGGTGGACGGATCGCCCAGGTCGGGCAGCTGCACGCCGGAGGTCTCCACCACGGTGTTGTTGCTGCGCAGGCCAAAATCGGATTTCTGCCCCGCCTTCACGCTGCGGTTCAGGTTGTCATAGACCTGGTCGCTGCCGTCGCGGCTGTCGCTCCCCGGTGCGGCCGCGGCCGCCGCGGTACGCGTGGAATCGTTGAGCAGCAGCCGCTGCTGGGGCCAGGCGGGCAACGCCATCGTCAGCGCCACCAGCGCCGCCAGCGAGCGGCGGGCGAGGCCCAAGGAAGTCCTGGAAGACATGAGGCGCGCCTGGCGGGCAGGCGAGGAGAGCGCTCCGGCGAGCGTTTGGTTCTTGCGCATGTTGCTATGATAGCGGCCTCCGGAAGCCATTCCCATCGGGCGCCGCCCGGTCTTGCCACGCCCTGCCCCGGCATGCGCGGCAAGCGCATCCGTCACGCATTCATTGCCCCGCATCCGCCAGGTCCACGCCATGAGCCAGCTCACCCATTTCGATTCCGCCGGACAAGCCCATATGGTCGACGTCGGCGCCAAGGCACACAGCCACCGCGTGGCCGTCGCCACCGGCACCATCACCATGCTGCCCGCCACCTTTGCACTGGTGCGCGACGGCACGGCCAAGAAGGGCGACGTGCTAGGCATCGCGCGCGTGGCTGCCATCATGGCCACCAAGCGCACCTCCGACCTGATCCCGCTATGCCACCCGATCTCGCTCACCAAGGTGGCCGTGGACTACGCGATGGACGAGGCCAGCGCCACCATCCGCTGCACCGTGCGCACCGAGACCCACGGCCAGACCGGCGTGGAAATGGAAGCGCTGACCGGCGTGCAGGTGGCGCTGCTGACCATCTACGACATGTGCAAGGCGGTGGATCGGGGGATGGTGATTGGGGATGTGAAGCTGCTGGAAAAGCATGGGGGGAAATCGGGGGATTGGGTGGCCGAAAAGACCTAAGCATCTGATTTCATTAAGCCATTCTCAGCCCGCCCTTACGCCCCCCCACTGCTTTCCATGTGGGTCCCGATAGGCTCACCCCAGCCTTATGGGTGCATTAAAAGTCGCAAATTCTTCGGTTCCAAGGTAGTAGTTGAGCGCCGCGCTATGCAGATGCGTGAGGTCGCCTAGGCCACGGTTGTCAGTGAAGTGGCGACCTGAGCGCAATCACCAACCACGCAAGGCGGGAATGAGAACTCAATGTCCCGACCCCCGTAGCGATGGTACGCAAGGCCTTCCGCGCCTCGGCGAGAACCCGAGTTCCCGGCACCCTTGAGGAACAGGCATTGCTCGAAGCGGCCTAGCCGGTAGGTCGGCCCAATCCTTGGCTATCCCCAGCTATCACGCTCGCCGTGAAAACCTGTAACCCATTGATTTTTCTGGGCACCCCGCAACTTGTCTGGGAACAATAAGCCAGCAGCCGACTGATGCTTGTTGACGGAAATTCACATTTTTCCGGATTCGTCTGATTTCATAAGACTAGTCTTTTCTATATATCTGGCTAACAGCACAGATTGCTGTGCAACAACGGAGGGAGATGGATTGGACAGACCATCTTTATCCTCGCGTGCCGCGTGCGCGTGGGCATGTCCCGCACACCAAGCCAGACCTTAGGTTCTGGTGGCATACGAGCCTAAGGACGGAGTACCCAACGTGGCTAAAAGGGAGCGGAATCAAGCCGTCGCGACAGCAATTCCACACGTCCCCGGCAAGGCTCCTGTTGACGCCAAAGCGATATACGGCCCTGAAGCGCAGGATGGCACTTCGTGCCCATTGAAGTGTTTTTTTGGCGAAGCGAAACAAGGACCATCACGCATGAGTAAGTCTCATCGCCTCCTGCCGACAAATACTCCGCATCAATGACGAATAGGGAGATTGAACGATGATCGATATGCGAAACGCACTGCGCAACGGTGACCGGACTAGCACAAATGGCGTGTTAGTGGGCACCGGAGCGATGCTTCATCACGGCGTCAACGTGGCAATCGAAGGCGACTTCGCAACCTGCCCGGCGTGCAAAAGGGGCGGCATAGTGACCAATGATTGCTATCCGTCGTTCGACCTTATGGGGCAGCAAATCCTTGTGGAAGGTGCCCGAGTCAATTGCGAATGCCCGGTGAAACCAATCGTCATCGCCTCACAGAACGACTTCACCATCGAGGTGAGCCTCGGCAACGGTATTCGCATGTCCGCCGATACCACCAGCACGCTGTCATCCGCGGCACGGAGTAAGCTTGTGGAAAACATGCACGGCAGTAAGCTTGCTGACGATCCGGACCGGATCTGCCCGAACATGACGAACGAGGAATTTGCTCGGCTCGTGATGGAGCGGCGCAACAAAGCCGTATCCCTCGTCGATAAACGACTAACCGAACTAAAGAGATGGTCGTCAGCTGACAGATTCCGGGTCTCGGAATGGTTCGGGTCTGATGATGCTCCTACCCGGGCAAGCTTGACGGGAGGACTTGGTCGCCTACGCGGTGTTCTAGCTATGCTAACGCCCGACAATTTCGTTCGATACTCCGAAAGCGCGATGGCGCACGTCGGCTGCACCTCAAATTCCAAGAAGAAAGTCGGAGTCGTAGCCGAAGTTTGCGCGCCGGACACGCGAACCCACACCATCGCAATCCATCTGGAATTCTGTGAGTTGCGGGATTATTCCTATACTGCGGATTCTCAGGTTTCAACGCTGATTCACGAAGTCTCGCACTTTGCCGATACCTTTGGTGCGCGAGATATCGAGTATTTCATGAGCGAGTGTTTAAAGTTCGCAAAAACTCGGCCCGAACTGACACTTCAGAACGCGGACAGCATTGCGGGGTATGTGATCTATGAGCGCGGCTAACATCGTTCTTGCGCTGTCGGCATTCTTGTCGATGCAGTGCGCGCATGCGTGCATGCCGGGCAAGAACATCGACGTTTACTTCGCGCCCAACTCAAGTGTTGTGACCGCATCCGAAATGCTCCGCCTGGCGAACTGGATGGTCGATCAGCGCATCAAGTACCCGAGGCAAACGGCCATCACGGTCGGGGGCTATGCCGAGGAAGGCGAGAGTCGCCCCAAATCCCTGGCGGCGGAACGTCTCCACGCGGTCGCGCATGCCTTGAAAGAGACGAACTTCAATCAGGTGCCTGTGCAAGAACACGTTGGCGTGTACAGGCCGGGCGATGTGAGCAACGGGAGGCGTGTCGAAATCTCCCTGCTTCCGGCCTGCCCTAACGAATGTTGCGGGCCAAGCGGAAAGTAGAAGAATCCACAGCGATCAGCGATGCAGTTCGCGGCATCGCTTCCGAAGTCGACGTGCCAGGCATTGCGCGCGTGGCTGCCATCATGGCCACCAAGCGCACCTCCGACCTGATCCCGCCATGCCACCCGATCTCGCTCACCAAGGTGGCGGTGGATCGCGGCATGGTGATGGGCGATGTGAAGCTGCTGGAAAAGCATGGGGGAAATCGGGGGATTGGGTGGTGGGCACCTGAGCAGGCTGCCCGGCACCCGCCGCATGTGCCTGATCCGCATCGCCGATACGAGCCGCATTTCTTATCAATCCTGACACAGTCCCGCGCCAGCGCCGCTTCCGCTGTAACAAGCGTAACGCCGCATTTCGCCAGAGCGCGGTGCGTCGCGGCTTGCGGCAAATTGGTATTCAATGCAGTCAGGGGGCGCAAACTGCGCTGCCAGCGGAACCGCGTTCCGCGTCGATCCAAGGTGGGCAACATGAACGGGCGTAGGGTTGGCCAGCTTTTGCTGGTGTTGGCGGCGCTGGGCGCGAGCGGTACCGCGCTGGCGGGAAGAGGTGGCGGTGGCTGGCACGGTGGTGGTGGTGGTGGCGGATGGCACGGTGGTGGCGGATGGCACGGTGGTGGTGGATGGCACGGCGGCGGTGGCTGGCATGGTGGCTGGCACGGCGGCGTAGGCGTCTATATCGGCCCCGGATTCGGCTACGGCTATGGGTGGGGCTACCCCTACCCGTACTACTACCCGCCCGGCTACGCCTATGGGCCCGCGATCGTCGAGGTGCCGGCCTCGCCACCGCAATACATCGAGCAGGGCGAGGACGGCACGATGGAAATGGACAGCGGCGGTGTCGCGGCGCCCGCGCCCCAGCAGCAGGCGTACTGGTACCACTGCACGCGGCCGGATGGCTACTACCCGTATATCAAGGCCTGCCCCGGCGGCTGGCAGAAGGTGCCGGCACAGCCTCCCGCCTGACACCTGGGGCTTGACGCCTGACAGGCAGGCACGCTGAATTCCCAAGCGCTTACGGCGCGCCGCGCCGGTGCGCGCGGGCGACGATCGATGACCGAGGTACCGAGGTGCCGAGATGAATGTCCTTAACCACTTCAAGCGCCCAAGCCGGCCACTCCTGCTGAGCCTGCCGCTCGCGGCGATGGTCCTGGCCGGCTGCGCGGTGATGCCCAGCGGGCCAAGCGTGATGGTGCTGCCGGGCACAGGCAAGAACTTCGACCAGTTCCGGGCCGACGACTATAGCTGCCGCCAGTTCGCCCTTGGCCAGGTAGGCGGCGTCACCGCCAACCAGGCGGCCACCAACAGCGCGGTAGGCAGCGCCGTGGTGGGCACGGCGCTCGGCGCGGCGGCCGGCGCGGCCTTCAATGGCGGCTCGGGCGCGGCTGTGGGCGCGGGCGTGGGCCTGCTCACCGGCGCCGCCGTAGGGGCAGGCAATGCCCAATATGCCGGCTACGGCAGCCAGCGCCGGTACGACGCCGCGTATGTGCAATGCATGTACGCAAGTGGCCACCGGGTACCGGTTTACGGGCGCATGGCCTCGGCCCCGCGTCCGGCTGCAGCGCCGACGTATTACTATCCTCCGCCACCGCCGCCGCCGCCGGGCTACCCACCACAGTAAGCGCGCGCCGCGGCTTGGCCTTGGAAGGCTTACTCCGCCTTGCCTTTGCCGCGCAACCGCACCCAGTCGCAGAAATCCCGCGGCCGCGCCGCCGCGTCGACTTCAGCGCAGGCGCGGGCGAGTTCCGCGAACTGGTTAGCCTCATCCCCCGCGAAGTAGAAGCGCAGGCGCTCCAGCCACGCCCGGGCCTGCGCCGGATCGCCGGTCAGCGCCATGAGCCAGGCGGTGCGCGAGATCAGTGTCGGGGTTGGCAGCAGGTGTACCGCAGCGATATGCGGTCCAAGCAATTGCGCGGCGTTCTCCGGCGTGATCTTGGCCTCCTCGATCGCGTCCGAAGCGGCAGCCTGCCGGAACCAGAAATTCGGCATCGGCAATGCGGCCCGGCGCTCGGCACGGGCGTACTCGCGCGCCTCGGCGCGGCGATAGTCCTGCCACATTGTCGTCAGGATGGCTGCCGCCACGCCGGCGAATGCCAGGCCCGCCAGCACGGCAAACCCGCGCGGCACGCGCAGCCGGCCGAACCCCGACGGCTCCAGCCAGCCCAGCATGAAGCAGAACGGCAACACAAAATACAAATAGTGCAGCGGGTACTCCAGCATCGAATGCGCGCACAGCATCGCCAGCCAGGTCAGCACCAGCCCCGTCTGCGCGCGCTCGCGCGCATCCCCGCGCCACAAGCGCTGGCGCGCCACGCGCCATAGCCACGCCAGCAAGCTCAGGAACACACCCGCCGCGCCGATCACGCCCGTCTTGGCCAGCATATCCAGCACGGCATTGTGCGCATGCAGCGACATCTCGACTTTCACGCCCACCTGCGCGAGCTGCTGGAACTGCGCCCAGCCATACTCACCCCAGCCCACCCCGAGCCACGGATGGGCACGGAACATCGCCCACGCGTGCGCCCACATCGCAGCGCGCCACGAGAGCTGGTCGCCCCCCTGCATCTGCGCCACGGTATCGAAGAGGCGCCAGTCCATTGCCTGCCCGGCGCTCTTGATCGCCGGCTGCAAGACCAGCAGCAAAACCACCATGGCCACCGCGGCAAACGCCAACCCGGCGGGACGCCGCATGGGATTGCGCCCGGCGTGGCCGGCGCGCTGCATGGCGCCCGCGAACCCGCCCAGATCGCCCTGATCTCCCGGACCGCCAAACGCCGCCCCGCCCCGCGCCATCCAGGCAGCCACCAGCGCATACACCGCGGCCAGCCCCACGTGCAACACACCCGTGCGCGAGCCAGACAGCACGATGCCGCTCACCAGCAGCAACGCCGCCGCCAGCCAGGCCGGTGCCCGCAACCACCCCCGCGCCGCCAGCCAGACCGCCGCCGCCAGCGCGATGCCGGCCACGGTCGCCTGGTGATTCGGCTGGTTCAGGTTGCCCCACAAGCGGCGGTTGTCATCGTAAAAGTAAGTGGACACCATCCCCAGCGTGTCCGGCTCCAGGCCGAATACCTGCACCCATTGCGCCAGCGTGCCCAGCAACCCGGCCACCAGCCACGCAATGGCCAGCACATCCGCCATCGCCTGCCGCTCCACGGACGACGCCGCACGGCCCTGCCGCCAGGCTGCCCACATTACCGCCGCGCCCAGCGCCAGCGAGAGTTCCGTCAGCAACCGGCTGCCCGACACATCGGCCATGCCGGTCAGCGTTTGCGTCATGCCGGTGGCAATCAGCCAGAGGGGAAAGAGAAGGATCCAGGGGAACTGGGCGGGAGCCGCCTGGTAGGCAGTGCCCCGGCCTTGCCGCTGTGCCAAGGCGCCCAGCACGATGACGGCGAGCGCGAACAGCAATGCGGAAGTCCATTCGCCATAGAAGGTGGCTAGCGGAAGCGTGTGCCGGGAGACCAGCAGCGGTAGCGTGACGGCTACGGCCAGGAAGCTGAGAGGGATGGCTGACCGGGAGGGCAGCATGTGGGGTGCCTTGTTATGCCTTGTGGGCAGAAGGCGGATGATAGCTTGGGGAGCGGGTAAAGAAAAAGCGCCCGAAGGCGCTCATTGGTCAATACTAGCTAATCAGCAATCGCCTTGACCCGCCTTGAAGCCGCGCTTTGCGTTACAGCTCGAACCATTGTTCAACCATGTCATATTTGCATTGCCCGGCGTGATGGTCGGCGTGTCGACGATAACCAAGTTAACCGGAGGCGTTGCACCATCGGTAGCCCCCGTTGTTGCGGTGATAACGCCAGCGGCGACTGCAACCGCCGTCAGGTTTTGAGTAGCGACGAATGCCGGGATATAACCGTTGGCGTTGCCGGTAGTACAGTTTGCCAACGAGCCAGTCTCTTGAGCACACATGGCGACGCCGGTCTTGAACGCTGCTAGTTCGGACGCTGCTCCGGCTGCGCGGGTCCGGGAAGTGTAATCGCCATACTGCGGAATAGCGATCGCAGCCAAAATACCGATAATCGCAACCACGATCATCAGTTCGATCAGCGTGAAACCCTTCTGAGCTCGGCGGCCCAGTTTCTTCATTTGTTGCACCCGTTGTTGCATGATTGACCCCTCGAAGGAATTTTGGATACAAATCGAAACATATTGTTTCATGTGATGCCGTACGTTCTTAGCACTTAGCGTGCCAGCGCCGCCAAGTCTTGATGTCTCGTCGGCGAGTGACAATTTTCGCCACTTCGGGCTCTTCCGGGTGTTGATCCCGCGCAAATTTTGTCACTAAGTATGACGCGGCGGGTCAGTTAGCTTACGTTTTGGCTCAAGTCAGTCTGAAACCGCACTGAAATCACCGCCATGTCTGCGACATGGCCTGCGCTACAGCCCAAAAACAAAACGGGCGGCTCCCGGGCCACCCGTCTGTCCGGCGGTGCCCCAACGGGGCACCACCTCATCTACAAAGCCCGTCAGGCTGTCTGTGGCGCCCGCTTGCTCAGCAGCTTGCCAACCACCACCACCAGCGCGGCGCCGATCACGCCGAACACCAGGTGGGCATGCGGCACGTGCATCTCGAACCATGCGGCGTCCACCGGATCGCTGACCAGCATTTCACCAGCCAGGTAGCCCAGCAGCGCAGCGCCCAGCACGATGATGATGGGGAAGCGGTCCATGACCTTGAGCAGTACGGTGCTGCCGAACACGATCAGGGGGATCGACAGGCCCAGGCCCAGGATCAGCAGCATCAGCTGGCTGCCTTCCGGCCCTTTTTGCGCCGCGGCGGCCACGGCCACCACGTTGTCGAGCGACATCACCAGGTCGGCGATCAGGATAGTGCGGATCGCGGCCCAGATGTTGTCCTTGGCCGAGTGGCCTTCTTCGTCGTCATCGCCGGTGAGCAGCTGCACGCCGATGTAGACCAGCAGGACGGCGCCGACGATCTTCAGGTACGGCAGGCTCAGCAGCTTGACCGCGGCTACCGTCAGCACCACCCGCATGATGATGGCGGCGGCGCTGCCCCAGAAGATGGCCTTCTTCTGCTGGGCGGGCGGGAGGTTGCGGGAGGCCAGCGCGATCACCACGGCGTTGTCGCCGGATAGCACGATGTTGGTCAGGATGATGGATCCCAACGCAATCCAGAAAGCGGTGGAGGACAGCAGTTCCACGGTAAAGCTCCTCGAGTTTCTTAAATTATGATTCGAACGCCACATGGCGCCGCCAACAACCGCGGCGCCTGCGAAATTTCGGATGTCTGAGTCTTCAGACATGAAGATTTACCGTATCAAGCTTTCGATTCGGTTTCAATCGGCATGTCGCGCACCTTGGGAGATACCCTAGGTAACGGTACGCCAGAATGACATGCCCCCGCACGGAGGCGGGGGCATGGAGAGCCGGTGTGCGGTCGCAGTCATGCGAGCGCTCCGGCTCCGGCAAGCATTCCCGCCGGTGGGCGGGAGGCTGCAGATCGGTACTTACAGGATCGACTTGAGCAGGCGAGCCATTTCCGACGGGTTCTTGGTGACCTTGATACCGCAGGCTTCCATGATTTCCAGCTTGGCTTGCGCCGTGTCGGCACCGCCCGAGATCAGCGCGCCGGCGTGGCCCATGCGCTTGCCCGGAGGCGCGGTCACGCCAGCGATGAAGCCAACCACCGGCTTCTTCATGTTTTCCTTGATCCAGTAGGCCGCGTTGGCTTCGTCCGGACCACCGATCTCGCCGATCATGACCACGGCGTCCGTTTCGGGATCGTCGTTGAACATCTTCATGATGTCGATGTGCTTCAGGCCGTTGATGGGGTCGCCACCAATGCCGACTGCCGACGACTGGCCCATGCCCAGCGCGGTCAGCTGACCGACGGCTTCATAGGTCAGCGTGCCCGAGCGCGACACCACGCCAATGCGGCCCTTGCGGTGGATGTGGCCCGGCATGATGCCGATCTTGATTTCGTCAGGCGTGATCAGGCCCGGGCAGTTCGGTCCCAGCAGCAGGGTCTTCTTGTTGCCCTTGGCCATCTTGTCCTTGAGCTCCATCATGTCGCGCACGGGGATGCCTTCGGTGATGCAGACCACCAGGTCCAGGTCGGCGTCAACGGCTTCCCAGATGGCGGCAGCGGCGCCTGCGGGCGGCACGTAGATCACGGACACGGTGGCGCCGGTCGATGCCTTGGCATCCTTGACGCTTGCGTAGATGGGAATGCCTTCGAAGTCTTCGCCCGCTTTCTTCGGGTTCACGCCGGCAACGAAGCAGTTCTTGCCGTTGGCATAGTCGCGGCAGCCACGGGTGTGGAACTGGCCGGTCTTGCCGGTGATGCCCTGGGTGATGACCTTGGTGTCTTTATTAATCAGAATCGACATGCTGTAATCCTTTGCTTGGCTCAAAGCAGCGCGCGAAGGCCTGGCCCCGGCGCGCTGCTGGCGTTCGTGTTCGCGTCTGGCTTACTTGCCCGCGGCAGCAGCCACGACCTTCTGGGCAGCTTCTTCCATGGTATCGGCGGCGATGATGGGCAGGCCCGAGTCGGCCAGCATCTTCTTGCCGATCTCTTCGTTGGTGCCCTTCATGCGCACGACCAGCGGCACGGACAGCGACACGGCCTTGGATGCAGCGATCACGCCCTCAGCGATCACGTCGCAACGCATGATGCCGCCGAAGATGTTGACCAGGATGGCCTTCAGGTTCGGGTTCTTCAGCATCAGCTTGAAGGCTTCGGTCACCTTCTCGGTGGTGGCACCGCCGCCCACGTCCAGGAAGTTGGCCGGCTCGCCGCCGAACAGCTTGATGGTGTCCATGGTGGCCATGGCCAGGCCGGCGCCGTTCACCAGGCAGCCGATGTTGCCGTCCAGCGAGATGTAGGCCAGGTCGAACTTCGACGCTTCGATTTCAGCCGGATCTTCTTCGTCCAGGTCGCGGTAGGCGACGATTTCCGGGTGACGGAACAGGGCGTTGGAGTCGAAGTTGAACTTGGCGTCCAGTGCGATCACCTTACCGTCGCCGGTCAGGATCAGCGGGTTGATTTCAGCCAGCGAGGCGTCGGTGTCCCAGAATGCCTTGTACAGGCCTTGCAGGGCCTGGCGGGCTTGCGCCACGCTTGCGTCGGGCACGCCGATCTTGCGGGCGATGTCGTCAGCGTCCGCGTCGAGCAGGCCGGCCGACGGATCGATGATCAGCGTGTGGATCTTTTCCGGGCTGTGGGCAGCGACTTCCTCGATGTCCATGCCGCCTTCGCTGGAGGCCATCAGGGCGACCTTTTGCGAAACGCGGTCAACCACCAGGCTGACGTACAGTTCCTTCTTGATGTCAGCGCCTTCTTCGATCAGCAGGCGGTTGACCTTCTTGCCTTCCGGGCCGGTCTGGTGCGTGACCAGGGTCATGCCGAGGATGTTGGTGGCGTAGGTCTTGACCTCGTCGATGCTCTTGGCCACCTTCACGCCGCCGCCCTTGCCGCGGCCGCCCGCGTGGATCTGCGCCTTGACGACCCATACCGGGCCGCCCAGTTGTTCAGCAGCCTTCAGGGCCTCTTCGACCGAGAACGCGGGGATGCCGCGCGGAACCGGCACATTGTATTTGCGCAGGATTTCCTTGCCTTGGTACTCATGGATATTCATGCGTGTTTCCTTTCGGGTAGGCGTAAAAGTGTGGAGATGGAATCTCGGCGGACTGCAGGCCGGCCTGGCTTAGCCAGAAGTGCCGGTTGACCTGCGCGACATGGCGCCGCCGGCGGGGGCGGCGAGCGCCTCCGCTGGCTGCGCCGCCGGGGTCGATGACCCTTCGGTCTTGATCCTCGGTTTTGGCTGGTGACCATACCAGCGGGGGTAAAACTGGCGTACGACCTCGCCTTCGAAATGCAGGGCATGGCAGCCGTGCAACTGGTAAGGCGGTTCGGTACTGGTGTCTTCGGCACCGCCGTCGCGAATGTTGAACACATCGCCGGCGAATGCCTGGATCGCGGTGGTCGGCAGTATGCCGGCCAGCTCGGTCAGATGGGTGCATCCGGCCACGCCCGACAGGCGCTCTTTCACCGACTTGCGGAAACCCTTCATCAGGTTCAGGCCGATCAGCTTGCGGTAGGCCGGGCCGATGGTGTCGCACTGGCCGGGATAAGGCACCCAGTCGGAACAGGCATCGGCGTCCACGACGTTCATGCGCAGGTCGATGGTGACGCGCAGCCACAGATCGTGCAGCGGCTCGCCCACCGGGCGTATGCCGCCGCCGGCCAGCGGAATCTCGCGCGGCTTGGTGTCGGTCAGGCGCGCCTCGATATCCCATAGGCCGTCGTCCCTAAGATAGGCCTCCGCCGTGATGGCACGACGGTGACGCAGGGCGCGATTGACGGGCGGGGAAAGCGGCATAACACCAGGCAGGAGCGGGAGAAATGGACGGCTGGGCCGGAAAACCGCAGGATTTTAACATGCCGGACAACGCTCGCCGGGAACAAACTGCGCGCGGCGCTGTTGTCGGGGATTGTCGAGCGACGGGCAAGTCCCGCGCATGCGGAAAAATCGCGGCATTGCGGGGGAAACGGCGTAAGGATCAAGGCGTGAGCAAGGCGCGAAGATTCGGAATACGCCTACTGGCAAAGCAGGTATGCGCCCGAAACCGGTGCAGGACATGGCAGTAACATCACCGCGGCATCACTGCGGCATCACTTGAACTTGAGGCGGCCACGTCGGCGGACGTCAGTCACTGCCATCCAGCCACGCATCCGCCCCTTTGATCACCTGGCTCACCACCGAGCGGGAAAAGCCGCGGGCGACCATGAAGCGGATCTGCCTGGCCTTGTCTTCGGGCGTGGCGGGCGGCGTGCCAAAACGCTTTTGCCAGACCGCGCGGCCGCGCTCCAGCTCCGACCCGCGCAGGCGATCCTGCAGGTCGGCGAGCTGATCGCCGCCGAGCTGATGGGTGCGGGCTTCCTGCATCACGCGGGCGGCGCCATAGCGGGCCGCGCGCCGGTGCACCAGGCTGTCGACAAAGCGCGCGTTGGACAGCCAGTTCTCGCGCTCCAGCGCATCCAGCAGTTGCTCGAGGGCCTCGGGAGACTCGGCGTGCGGGGCCAGCTTGCGCGCCAGCTCAGCCCGGCTGTGCTCGCGCCGCGACAGGTAGCCGACGGCGCGGGCTTTCAGGGAGAGAGGTGGACGGGTAGCCATGGGGAAGGCGCGCTTGAACACCGCGCTTTATCGATGCGTTATATAGACGCGTTTTATAGACGCGTTATATAGACGCGTTTATGGATGCACTTCAAAAATGCAAACCGGGGCGGCGCGCGTCGCTGCGCGTGCCGCCCCGGGGCAGGGATCGCGGCCGGGAATACCCCGGCCAGCGAAGCTCAGTCTTCGGCGGTGACCACGGCGCCGGCGGTGGCCGGCGTGGCGTTCATCAGGACCACGCCCAGCGACTCGCGCACCCTGTTCTCGATCTCGCCGGCGATGTCGGGATTTTCGCGCAGGTATTCACGCGCGTTGTCCTTCCCCTGGCCGATCTTCTCGCCCTTGTAGCTGTACCAAGCGCCCGACTTCTCGACGACCTTGGCGTCCACGCCGAGGTCGATGATTTCGCCCTGGCGCGAGATGCCCTGGCCGTAGAGGATGTCGAAGAAGGCTTCGCGGAACGGCGGCGATACCTTGTTCTTGACTACCTTGACCTTGGTTTCGTTGCCGATCACCTCATCGCCCTTCTTGATCGAGCCGATGCGGCGGATGTCCAGGCGCACCGAGGCGTAGAACTTCAGCGCATTGCCGCCGGTGGTGGTTTCGGGCGAACCGAACATCACGCCGATCTTCATGCGGATCTGGTTGATGAAGATCACCAGGCAGTTGGTGCGCTTGATGGTGCCGGTCAGCTTGCGCAGCGCCTGGCTCATCAGGCGGGCCTGCAGGCCCGGCAGCGAATCGCCCATCTCGCCTTCGATTTCGGCCTTGGGCACCAGGGCCGCCACCGAGTCGATCACGATCAGGTCGACCGAGCCCGAGCGCACCAGCGCGTCGGTGATTTCCAGTGCCTGCTCGCCGGTGTCGGGCTGGGAGATCAGCAGGTCGCCCACGGACACGCCGAGCTTGCCGGCATAGTTGACGTCGAGCGCGTGCTCGGCATCGATAAAGGCGCAGGTGCCGCCCAGTTTTTGCATTTCGGCCACGACCTGCAGCGTCAGCGTGGTCTTGCCCGAGGATTCCGGACCGTAGATTTCGACCACGCGGCCGCGCGGCAGGCCGCCGACGCCCAGCGCGATGTCCAGGCCCAGCGAGCCGGTGGACACGACCTGGATATCCTGGTCGATGTCGGCCTCGCCCAGTTTCATGATCGAGCCCTTGCCGAACTGCTTCTCGATCTGGGCCAGCGCGGCCGCCAGCGCCTTCTGCTTTTCGGCGCTTACGCCAGCACCCGCCTTCTTGCCGTCATCCATGGTCGTCCTTCCGTCAATGGTGTATAAATAGGCCGCATGTGGCGCGCTGCCTGCTTTTGCGGGTAACCGCCCGACCCGCGCCGCGCTGCGAACTCCTGATGACAATGAACCTGGCAGCAGGGGCAAGCATTGGGCAAACGTCGGTAATACGTGCGTTGCTAAAGTGCGTCGCTGAATTCAGTACGATCCGGCCCGCTCACTGCGCGACCGGATCAAGCGGGTACTGTATAAAAAAACAGTATGCTTGGCAAGTCCCGCACGCGTCATTTGATGTAAAGCGACGACTAAGCCGGCCAGGGTGGAGACAACCATGCGTATTCTGATCGCGGAAGATGACGACGTGCTGGCAGATGGCCTGACACGCTCATTACGTCACTCCGGCTATGCCGTCGACCATGTCGCCAGTGGGGTTGAAGCCGACTCGGCGCTCTCGACCCAGGCCTTCGACCTCCTGATCCTCGATCTCGGCCTGCCCCGCATGCCCGGGCTGGAGGTGCTCAAGCGCCTGCGCACGCGCGGCGCCATGCTGCCGGTGCTGATCCTGACCGCGGCCGACGGCGTCGATGAGCGCGTCAAGGGCTTGGACCTGGGCGCCGATGACTACATGGCCAAGCCCTTCGCCCTGTCCGAGCTGGAAGCCCGCGTGCGTGCGCTGGTGCGGCGCGGCGCCGGCGGTGGCGCCACGCTCACGCACCATGGCCCGCTGGCCTTCGACCAGGTTGGCCGCATCGCCTACCTGAACGAGCAGATGCTGGATCTCTCCGCGCGCGAAGTCGGGCTGCTGGAGATCCTGCTCACCCGCACCGGGCGGCTGGTATCGAAGGAGCAACTGGTCGACCACCTGTGCGAATGGGGCGAAGAGGTCAGCAACAATGCCATCGAAGTCTATGTACACCGGCTGCGCAAGAAGATCGAGGTGGGCGGGATCCGCATTGCCACGGTTCGCGGGCTGGGCTACTGCCTGGAGAAATTCCAGGCCGCCGTGGCGCACGACTAGAAAGCGCCATTAGAATCAGAACCGGCATCGGCGCCGCTTCCCTTTGACCGCATGCCGGCGACGCGCCAGGACCTGCCCCACCGCCACCTCCTCCTCCCCATGAGCCTGCTGCGACTGCCCCGGCGGCGCGCGCGGGCCGCACGGCCCGCGCGCGCGCCCTCCCCGCCCGATGAGATCGTCAGCGACGAAACGCTGGCCGAGGCCCTGCCGCACCTTGAAGACAGCGCGGGCCATCCATCGCCGCGCTCGCTGTTCGGCGAAATCCTGGACTGGATGCTGGCGCCGCTGCTGCTGCTGTGGCCAATGAGCATTGCCGTGACCTACCTGGTGGCAAAGTCTATTGCCAACGGGCCCTTCGACCGCTCGCTGGAGGCCAGCGCCATCGTGCTGTCGCAGCAGGTGCGCGAGGTCAACGGGCGCGTCACGCTGCAGTTGCCCCTGTCCGCGCGCGAAATCCTGCGGGCCGATGAAACCGACAACATCTACTACCAGGTGGTGGGCACGCACGGCGAGTTCGTCGCCGGGGACAACGACATGCCGCTGCCCGGCGAGGACGATCGCGGCCACGCCGGGCTGGTCTCGCTGCGCGACGACCGCATCGCGGGCAACGACGTGCGCGTGGCCTACACCTACGTCGATCTGAAGCAGGCGGGCGACGCGCAGCCGGTGCTGGTGCAGGTTGGCGAGACGCTCGACAAGCGCGCTCGGCTGGCCAATGAAATCATCAAGGGCGTGATCCTGCCGCAGTTCGTGATCCTGCCGCTGGCGGTGGTGCTGGTGTGGTTCGGCCTCACGCGCGGGCTGGCCCCGCTGACTTCGATCCAGCAGCGCATCCGCGCACGCAACCCCGGCGACACCAGCCCCATCGACGAGCGCGCCGCGCCGCAGGAAATCACGCCGCTGGTGGCCTCGTTCAACGACCTGCTGGCGCGGCTCGACGTGTCCGTGCAGACGCAGAAACGCTTTATCGCCGATGCCGCCCACCAGATGAAGACGCCGCTGGCCGGGCTGCGCATGCAGGCGGAACTGGCGCAGCGCGAGCAATCGCCCGAGGAGCTGCGCAAGTCGCTGGCGCAGATCGCCGGCAGCTCGGAGCGCGCGGCCCACCTGGTGACGCAGTTGCTGTCGCTGGCGCGCATGGAGAACCTGGCCGGCGCCGGCAGCATGGCGCCGCTGGACCTGGCCGCGCTCGCGCGCGAGGTGGTCAAGGACTGGCTGCCGCAGGCGTGGGCGCGCCGCATCGACCTCGGCGTGGATGCCGACGACCATCCGGTGATGGTGCAAGGCAATCGGTTGATGCTCACCGAGATGCTCAACAACCTGATCGACAACGCCATCCGCTACACGCCGGCCGATGGCCACGCCACCGTGCGCGTCAGCGCGGATGCCTTCGAGCCCTTCGCGTATCTCGAGGTGGAAGACACCGGCTGCGGCATCCCGGTGGCCGAGCGCGAGCGCGTGATGGAACGGTTCTACCGCGTGCTCGGCACCAAGACCCAGGGCAGCGGCCTGGGCCTGGCCATCGTGCGCGAGATCGTGCAGCAGCACGGCGGCGATGTCACCATTCTCGACCACGTCTACCAGACGGAGCCGCGCCTGGCCGGCGCGTGCTTTCGCATCACGCTGCGCCGGCCA
This sequence comes from Cupriavidus basilensis, assembly GCF_000832305.1. Lineage (NCBI taxonomy): Bacteria > Pseudomonadati > Pseudomonadota > Betaproteobacteria > Burkholderiales > Burkholderiaceae > Cupriavidus > Cupriavidus basilensis. The sequence goes on along the minus strand of NZ_CP010536.1, from coordinate 678,749 downwards.
TCCCCACTGGAGCCTGCATGACCAACCCCAACCAGGCGCGCGGCGGGCGCGACCAGGCCGATCAGTCCGAGCGCCGCGCGTGGCATCGCAACCTGCGCTGGATTGCCGTGCTGCTATCGATCTGGTTCGTTGTCACCTTCGTGGTCGCCTGGTATGCCCGCGAGTTGCGCTTCGATTTCTTCGGCTGGCCCTTCTCGTTCTGGGTCGGTGCGCAGGGCGCGCTGATCGTCTACGTCCTGATGGCGGCAATCTATGCCTGGCGCATGAACCGCGATGAAGACGATGACGCCGGCGAGCTGCCCGCGCCCGCCCGCCAGCACGACGATGCTGCATAGCAAGAATCCCGGCGCCGCCACGCATCACAGGCTGACACAGGCCCGCCTGACGCCCTTCGCAGCGCGGCGCAGCACCGCCGGGCCTGCTTTTCGCCTAGCGTATACCCCGAGCGTTTAGTGGCGAACCCGGCCGAAATTGTCAGAACGCAGTAAGGTTCGCCTCCCACAATCCATTGCAACTTCGGAGGTTGTCGCGCGTCCGCCAGAGAGCGAGAGCGTGCCGGCCGCCAGCCCGAAAGATTCCGATCACAAACGGAGGAGACGATGGCCAACGCACAAAACGTGGCGATACCCGGGGGCAACGCCCAGAACTCGGCAATGACCGCCGAAGAGAGGAAGGTGATCTTTGCCTCCTCGCTCGGGACGGTGTTCGAGTGGTACGACTTTTATCTTTACGGTTCGCTGGCGGCCATCATCGCCAAGCAGTTCTTCTCCGGCCTCGATCCAACCGCCGCCTTCATTTTCGCCCTGCTGGCATTTGCCGCCGGCTTCATCGTGCGGCCGTTCGGCGCGCTGGTGTTCGGCCGCCTGGGCGACATGATCGGGCGCAAGTACACCTTCCTGGTGACCATCCTGATCATGGGGGCCTCGACCTTCATCGTGGGCCTGTTGCCGGGATTCGCCAGCATCGGCTGGGCCGCCCCGATCATCCTGATCGGGCTGCGCATGCTGCAGGGCCTGGCGCTCGGCGGCGAGTACGGCGGCGCCGCCACCTACGTGGCCGAGCACGCGCCGCACGGCAAGCGTGGTGCCTATACCGCCTGGATCCAGACCACCGCCACGCTCGGCCTGTTCCTGTCGCTGATCGTGATCCTGGTGTGCCGCAACATGACGGGCGCCAACTTTGAAGTCTGGGGCTGGCGCATTCCGTTCCTGGTCTCGATCCTGCTGCTGGGCGTGTCGGTCTACATCCGCCTGTCGATGAGCGAATCGCCCGCCTTCCAGAAGATGAAGGCCGAAGGCAAGACCTCCAAGGCCCCGCTGACCGAAGCGTTCGGCCAATGGCGCAACCTGAAGATCGTGATCCTGGCGCTGATCGGCCTGACCGCCGGCCAGGCCGTGGTCTGGTACACCGGCCAGTTCTACTCGCTGTTCTTCCTGACCCAGGTGCTCAAGGTCGACGCCACCACCGCCAACCTGCTGATCGCGGGCGCCCTGGTGGTCGGCACGCCCTTCTTCATCTTCTTTGGCTCGCTGTCGGACAAGGTCGGGCGCAAGTGGATCATCATGGCCGGCTGCGCGCTGGCGATGCTGACCTACTTCCCGCTGTTCAAGGCCCTGACCCACTACGCCAACCCGGCCCTGGAGCGCGCGCAGCAAAGCGCCCAGATCGTGGTGACCGCGGATCCGAAGCAATGCTCCTTCCAGGGCAGCCCGATCGCCCGCGAAATCGATTTCCGCAGCTCCTGCGACATCGTCAAGCGGACCCTGGCACAGGCTTCGGCCAGCTATGAAGTGGTGGAAGCTCCGGCCGGCACCGTGGCCTCGGTGAAGATCGGCGACAAGGAGATCGCTTCGTTCAACGCCTCGCTGGTACCGGCGGGCCACAGCTTCGACGATGCGAGCAAGAAGCAGATCGCTGCGTTCAAGAAGCAGGTGGGCGAGTCGATGGCCTCGGCCGGCTACCCGACCAAGGCGGACCCCGCGCAGATGAACACCATCATGGTGCTGGTGGTCCTCGTCATCCTGGTGATCTACGTGACCATGGTGTACGGCCCGATCGCGGCCATGCTGGTGGAGATGTTCCCGACCCGGATCCGCTACACGTCCATGTCGCTGCCGTATCACATCGGCAATGGCTGGTTCGGCGGCCTGCTGCCCACCATCTCCTTCGCGCTGGTGGCGCAGAACGGCAACATCTACTACGGCCTCTGGTACCCGATCATCATCGCGGGCGTCACCCTGGTTCTCGGCTCGCTGTTCATCCGCGAAACCAAGGACGTGGATATCTACGCCAACGACTGAAGGCGCGTGAGCCGGCCCGTGGTCCAGGGCAACAGTCTCATGCACGACTGATCCGGTAGTCAGTCGCTCCACCGGCGGGCCGCAAGGTCCGCCGTTTTTTTTGCAGGCTGCAGGGTGCATGCCGTGCCATTCGACGCCCTCAAAACTTTTTGAAGAAGTGGTGTTGACAGCCTCAAAATGCCATGTATAATCTCGGTCTTGTTCGGCGAATTAGCTCAGTTGGTTAGAGCGACGGAATCATAATCCGCAGGTCCGGGGTTCGAGTCCCTGATTCGCCACCATATTCGTTGAAGCCTGGAAACGGGCTACAACAAAAACCCCTCCCGATCGCAAGATCGGGAGGGGTTTTGCTTTTGGGGCTTCTGTTTCTCGCCAGATCCACGCTCCACCTTCAGGGCATCCCGCCGCAGAGAATCCCGCTTGCCTGCCGCGACGATGCCGACCTAAGCTGCATGCAGTGGATGCCATGCGCGGGGTCGCGCACAAAGCACCGCACCGGCTCCTTTCACTGAGATGTGAGAGTGATTCTGGAATGACACAGCACTGACTATGCATCGCCCGTCCGTGGCCTGCCGCACGTCATGATGACCATTGCCCATCCGTATCAACAGGTGCAGGAGCGAGGAACGCTGAAGTGTTTCCTGCTGGCTCTGTTCATGCATCTGCTGCTGGGCTTGATGCTTTACTACGGGGTGCATTGGCAGAGCCGCACGCCGGCCGGCGTGGAGGCGGAGTTGTGGGACACCGTGCCCGAGATTGCGCAGCCCCAGCCGGTGGTCCAGCCGACACCCGTGGAACCGCAGCCTGTCTTGAAGCCGGAGCCGGACGACAACGCCGACATCGCCCTGCAGACTCAAAAGCGCAAGCAGGCGGCCGAGCAAGCCAGGCAGGCCGACCAGCGCGAGCGCAATGCGCGGGAGGCGGAGCGCCAGGCGGCCTTGAAGCAGCAGCGCCAGAGCGAACTGGCACGCCTGCAGGCCATGGCCAACAGCGCGCCCACCACAGGTGGCGCAGGCAACCGCGCGGGCACCGGCGCCGGTGCTGGCGGCAACGCCTCGCCCGGCTACGCGGACCGCGTGCGGCGCCGCGTGAAGCCGAACATCATCTTTACCGAAGAGATCGCTGGCAACCCGGCCGCGGTGGTCGCGGTGCGCATGGCGCCGGATGGCTCGCTGCTGTCGGTGCGGCTGGCCAAGTCCAGCGGCAATGCCGGCTGGGACAACGCCGTGCTGCGCGCGGTGGAGCGATCCGACCCGCTGCCGCGCGACGAGAACGGCGTGGCGCCCCCCGGCGTCAACATCACGTTCATGCCACGGGAATAGCGGCCGGCCACAAACAAAAAGCCCCTTCGGACCTTGCGATCCGAAAGGGCTTGTCTGCCAGGCCTGCGCAACCGGGACGGCGCAATGTCCATGGCCACCTGCCCGATCAGAACGACGGCACCATGGCCCCCTTGAACTCGTTCTTCATGAACTGCCGTACCTCTTCCGACTGGTAAGCGGCAACCAGCTTCTTCACCCACGGCTTGTCCTTGTCCTGGGTGCGCACGGCGATGATGTTGGCGTACGGGCTGTGGATGTCTTCCAGCGCGATGGCGTTGCGGGTCGGCTGCAGGCCAGCGGCAAGCGCGTAGTTGGTGTTGATCACCGCCGCGGCCACGTCGGGCAGCGAGCGCGCCAGCTGCGCGGCGTCGAGCTCGACGAGCTTCAGCTTCTTCGGGTTGTCGCTCACATCCAGCGGCGTGGCGTTGACGCCGTTGGCACCAACGCCACGCTTGAGCTTGATCACGCCTTGCGCGGCCAGCAGGAGCAGCGCGCGGTTCTCGTTGGAGGGATCGTTGGGCACGGCGACCTTGGCGCCTTGCGGCAGGTCCTTGGGCGACTTCAGCTTCTGCGAGTAGATGCCCAGCGGAGAGATATACGTGTAGCCCGCGCTGACCATCTTGTAGCCGCGCTGCTTCACCTGGCTGTCCAGGTAAGGCTGATGCTGGAAGCTGTTGGCGTCGAGGTCGCCCGCGTCGAGCGCGGCGTTGGGCTGCACATAGTCGTTGAACTCGACGACCTTGATGTTGAGCCCTTCGCGCTTGGCGACCTTCTGCACGACCTGCCAGACTTGCGCGTCCGGGCCGCTGACGGTGCCGACGCGCAGGGTCTGCTCCTGCGCCATCGCGGCGCCCGATGCCACGATGCCCAGCGTGGCGACCGCGACGGACAGCGCTTGCCGGAGGGAGGGATAAGAGAAACCGGAAATCCCGGAAAAACCAGAGAAGTTGGACATGCTGCTTGTGCTCCTTTGCGCCATGCAAGCCAGCTTGCATGGCTTTAACCATGATGACAGCCGAGCGCGCGTCCGGTGCTCGTTCAGTGCGCCTGCTCGCTCATCGTGCGCGACTCGACCTTGGGCGCATTTTGCCATCCGCCGCCCAGCGCAAGGAAGAGATTGATCTGGTCCAGCGCGACCTGGCTTTCCGACGCCGCCAGTGACGCTTCGGTGCTGGCCAGCGTGCGGTCGGCATCCAGGCTGGACAGGTACGGCGAGCGGCCGGCCTGGTATAGCTGGCGGTTCTGCCGCGCGACTTCGTTGGCCTTGTCGCGGGCATCGCGCAGCGCCTGGGTGCGCTCCAGCTCCCGCGTGTAGCTGCTCAGCGCTGACTGCGTTTCGCGCAGCGCCTTGAGCACCACGCCGTCGAAGTGGGCGAGCGCCGCTTCGGCACCGGCTTCGGTGCCGTGGACGCGGGCGCGCGTGCCGCTGGTCGGGATGTTCCAGGTGATCAGCGGGCCATAGCCCCAGTGCGCGGTCGGTGCCTGGCCGAGGTGGTCGAGGATGCCGGTGAAGCCGGCGGAGGCGCCGATGCGGATGGACGGGTACAGATCCGCCGTGGCAACACCGATCTTGGCCGTGGCCGAGGCGAGTTCACGCTCGGCCTGGCGCACGTCGGGGCGGCGCTTGAGCAGTGCGGCGCCGTCGCCCACGGGCAGCGCCTGGCGCAGCCTGGGTTCTTCGTGGCAGGCGTACTCCGCCTGCGAGGTGGCGCTGGGCGGCTTGCCCAGCATCACCGCCAGCCGGTAGGCCGCGCCCTCTTGCTCGGCCTTGAAGCGCGGCAAGGCCGCGCGCAGTACGTCGGCCTGCGCCTGTGCGCGCAGCAGGTCCAGCGGCTGCCCGCGCCCGGCATCGACCATCTTGCGGGCCAGCTCGACGCCGCGGCTCTGCAACGCCAGCTGATGCTCGGCCACGGTCAGTTCATGCGTGGCAGCGCAGCCCTGCACGTAAGCGCGCACGGTCTCGGCCACCACGCCAATACGGGCCTGGTCGAGTGCCGCCTGGCTGGCTTGCGCGCCGGCCAGCGCCGCTTCATCCGCGCGCGCCAGCTTGCCGAAGAAGTCGATCAGGTAGGAAACCTTGAAGCCGACATCGCCAAAGTTCATCACCGGGATCTTCTCTTCCTTGAGCAGCGGCTCGCCGGCGATCTGCCCGCGCTCCGCGCCGGCGGAGAGCCTGGCTTCCGGCAGGTTCTCCGCCTCCACCTCGTGGTAGACCGCGATGGCGCGCTTCAGGTTGGCCGCGGCCACGCGCAGATCGGTATTGGCGACAAGCGCCTGCTGCACCAGCTGGTCGAGCTTCGGATCGTCGTACAGGCGCCACCAGCCATCGGGCACCTCGGCAATCGATACGGCGGGGTTGTTCGTGCCGAGCAGCGGGCCGTTGGCCGCTTGCGCCTTCACGGCGGCGTTGTCCGGCACATGGTAGTCGGGCCCGACCGTGGTGCAGGCGGCAAACAGCAGCGGCACCAGCGCCGGCAGCAGGGCTTTGCGCAACGTGTTCACTGCGCGCCTCCCTGGCTGGCGGCTCCCTTGGCGGCCAGCGCGAGCTTGTCCTTCTGATCCTTCTGGCCTTCAGGCCCGGCCTGCGCCTTGTCCCGGGCCGAGGGCTCGCGCACCGACACGGTGGCGGTACGGCCTGCGACCATGCGCAAGTCGGCGGGCGGTTCGTCCAGCGCGATGCGCACCGGGATGCGTTGCGCGAGGCGGACCCAGTTGAACGTCGGATTCACATTCGGCAGCAGGTTGGAGCCGTTGGTGCGGTCGCGGTCCTCGATGCCGGCGGCAATGCTCTGCACGTGGCCATGCAGCACGCGGGATTCGCCCATGATGCGGATGTCCACCGGATTGCCGATATGGATGCCGTGCAGCTTGGTTTCTTCGAAGTAGCCTTCCACGTGGAAGGAATTCGCATCCACCATCGACAGCACGGGGCGGCCGGTGTTGACGTAGTCGCCCAGGCGCGGCAGCCGGTCGTTCAGGTAGCCGTCGACCGGGCTGAGCACGCTGGTGCGCTCCAGGTTGAGCTTGGCGAGGTTGACCGCGGCCTGTGCCTGCGCCAGTGCGGCTTCGCCTTGCTGGACCTTGGCCAAGCCTTCTTCCACCACTTCCTTGGAGACGACCTCGGACAGGGTCTGGCTGCGGCGGGCTTCACGGCGCGCCTGCGCGAGCATGGCGCTTTGCGCCGCCACCGTGGCCTGCGCCTGCTGCAAGGCCAGCGCGAAGCGGTCGCGGTCGATCTCGAACAACGGCTGTCCGCGCTGCACGCGCTGGTTGTCCTTGACGAGGACCTTGGTCACCAGCCCGGACACGTCCGGCGCGATCTGCACCACGTCCGCGCGGATATGGCCGTCGCGGGTCCATGGCGCCACCGTGTAGTAATCCCACAGGTGCTTGACGACAACGACCGCGACCGCGGTGACGACAAGGGTAAGGACGATGGGTCCAAGCGTACGAAGATTCAGTTTCATGACTGCAGCCGATAGGCCAGGTAGACGATGCCACCCAGGACGATCACATATAACGCCAGATTGAACAGGGACCGGTGCCAGACCAGCCGATAAAAACCCACATGCGCCAGCACGGCACGCGCGCAGGCGGTGATCAGGAACGCCACCAGCATCCACGCCAGCAGGCTCGGGACAAACACACCATAGACGTCGACTTCACCGCTCATTGCTTGTTGCTCGCTTGCTTGCTCATTGGGTCTGCCGCCTGGCCCGCGGGCAAGGCACCGGCCGCGCTCATCGCCACCGGTGCCGCCGAAAACAGCGCGACATGCATTTCCACCAGCGCGGCAAAGGCCTCGCGCGAAGCCTGGTCGGCGCGCGAGGCAACCTTGCGGATCGCCTTGGCCAGCCGGTCGCGCAGCACTTGCGGCGGCGCCTCGGCACGGGCGTCCAGGCGCGCCTGGTAGTAGCTGGCAACGCCCTGCAGCACACGCCGTACCGAGTGCTGGTGCTCCGGCGCCAACGCGGACAGTTCGCGCTGCAGCGCCAGCGTGCTGAGCTCCACGCGCACTTCGGTAAAGCCGTCGCCGGTGGTTTCATCCTCGCTGGCCGCCAGCCGCGGCACCAGTTGCGCCAGGCGGTCCAGCATGCGGGCACGCAGATGCGCGTGTTCGCCCGGCTCGCGCCCGGTGGCGTTGCGGGCGATATCGCCCCAGCTGGCGCGCACCAGCCTGCGCACCGCGGCCCTGGTGCCGAAGGGGCGGGCCACCAGGGTCCACACCAGCGCGAACAGAATGCCCGCGATGCCGGCCACGTTGCCGTTGAAGAAGGCGTTGAAGTCGGCGTTGTAGGCGCCCTGGATACCGATATCGTTGGCCGTGACCACGGCCAGCGGCATGGCGATCAGCGCGAGCCTGGGCTGCGCCATCATCACGCCGATGATCAGGTAGGGCACCGCGAACATCAGTACCAGCATCTCGAAATCGTGCGCGTTCGGCAGAACCACGAACAGGTAGATGGTGGCGAGCACCAGGCAGACCACGTTCCAGCGGAAGAACGAGCGGATCATGGGCGCCGGCTCGTCCATCGCGGCAAAGAAGCAGCACGATACCGCGCCCAGCGCGACCGCGCCCGCGCCATCCGCCCAGCCTGTCCAGATCCACACCATGCCCATGCTGAAGATCGCCAGCGCGGTCGTGGCGGTGGAGAACAGCAGCATGCCGTGATCGTAGTGGCGCGCAGCGCCCACGCCCCAGCGCCGGAACACCGGCGCCCAGTCGCCCTGCGGTGCGGCCTCGCCGATACGGCGCTGCAGCGATACGCAGTCCTGCCACAACTCCATCAGCTCGCGCAGACGGCCTTCGGCCGTGGCGGCGAGCGCCGCGTGCCAGTCTGGCCCGGCACTGCCCGGCTCCAGGCCGGCGTCGTCGATCGGCGCGTCCTGGGAAAGCTGCAACGCCGGCAGCGGCGCCTGCGCGCCCGCGCTGATCCATGCCGACACCAGCGCCATGTTGTGAGACAGGCGTTGCGGAATGCCCGCAGCGTGCTGGTGCAAGGCGTCCACCACGCTAGCCAGCGACGACAGCACGGGCAGCAGCATGGTCATGCGGCCACGCAACTCCTGCGCGTGCTTCACGCGCGCGGCACTTTCGGCGTCGTAGGAGAGATGGCTGATCAACTGGTCGAGCGCGAGGATGTCGGCGGCCAGGCGATGGCGGCTGTGATGGCGCGACACCTTCGCGGCCGGATGCGCCGAGAGCATATCGGTGGCCCATAGCGCGGCGTCCGCCAGCCACTGGGCGGATTTCTGGCCGAGCACCGTGGCCACCTTGGCGGGGAAGATGGTCGAGCCGACGATGCTCGCGCACACGATGCCCAGGCAGATTTCCTCGGCCCGCGCCACGGCGATGTCGAACACGCCCGAGGGATCGCTCACCGAGGGTAAAGCCACCATCGGCAGCGTATAGGCAGCCAGCATGAACACATAGCTGCGCGGCGTGCGGTGCAGCAGCGCGACATAGAGCAGGATGCCGGTCCATAGCGCCACCGCTGCCATCAGCAGCACTGGCGCATTGACCAGCGGCGGCACGATGGCGACGGACGCTGCCGCGCCAAGCAGCGTGCCAAGCACGCGATACAGTGCCTTGGAGCGCGTCGCGCCGGTGAGCGGATGCGCCACGATATACACGGAGGCCATGGCCCAGTACGGGCGCGGCAAGCCGAGGTACAGGGCGATGAACAGCGCCAGCATGGCCGCTGCAAAGGCTTTGAGGGAGAAGATCCAGTCCCGTCCGGTGGGCCAGCTGACCATGTTCTTACGACCCGAAAGCAGTGGTGGGCGCGGACTCGGCCGCTTGGGCGAGCGCGTTGAGCACGCGCATGGCGCCCTCGAAGTCCTGCTCGCTGACGCCAGCGAAGACGCTGGCGCGGAGCTGCTTGAGCTCGACCTCGATTTTTTCGGCGAGCGCCTCGCCGGCGTCGGTGAGCCAGAGCGCGTTGGCCCGCCGATCGTTCGCATCCACTTCCCGGCGCACAAGGCCGGCGGCGGAGAGCTGGTCAACCAGACGGACCAGCGATGCCCCTTCCAGCCCGACATAGTCGGCCAGGGTGACCTGGCGCACGCCGCCGCCAAGGCGGCGGATAAACAGCAAGGGCCCCGCTGCGGCGGCGGAAATCCCGTAGGCGGTGACGGCGCCCTGCGAAATGTGGCGCCACTGGCGCCCGGCCAGCATGAGCTGGCCGGTAAAGGCGAAACGGAGGGCGTCGATGGAAGACATGGACGGAATGATAGCAGCCATATAGTTAGGATGCAAATTATCACACTACAAAGCAATCCCCGTTGATACGAGCCGATGCAGGGCGATGCGGGAAGCACATGAAAGTCGCATCGCCAGTTGAACCTGCCTTGCGCATCCAGGCTCGCGGCGACGCCAAACAGCGCTGGCGCCGATATATGCGGGATATCGGCATCGCCGAAATGAATATTGGACACCCGAGGGCACGGTCCCTTAGCCTTTTGGACAAGCGATTGTCGGCGGCGCCGCGCCGGCCGTCCCGAGCCAAGGCGACGACGACGACGACGACGACGACAACGACAACGACAACGACAACAACAACGACCGGAGACCGGCATGACAAGCTTCCTGCGCTACGAGCAGCAGGGCCACATCGTGACCTTGACCATGAACGAGCCGCAGCGGCGCAACCCCCTCACCGGCAACACCGCCGTGGCCGACTTCCTGGAGGCCATCGACCGCATCCACCGCGACGCCAGCGTGCGCGCGGTGATCATCACCGGCGCCGGCACCGCGTTCTCCTCAGGTGGCAATATCCGCGACATGGAACGCCAGGCTTCGGGCCAGGTCCCCGGCATGGAGATTCGCCAGGACTATCGCCTGGGCATCCAGCGCCTGCCGCTGGCGCTGTTCAACCTGGAGGTACCGGTGATTGCCGCCGTCAACGGCGCGGCCATGGGTGCGGGCCTAGACCTGGCCTGCATGTGCGACATGCGCATTGCGTCCGAGCAGGCGCAGTTTGCCGAGAGCTTCGTCAAGCTGGGGATCATTCCGGGCGATGGCGGCGCCTGGCTGCTGCCGCGCGTAATCGGCCTTGCGCGCGCCGCCGAGCTGACCTTCACCGGACAGGTCATCGATGCGCGCCAGGCGCTGGAGTGGAACCTGGTCTCGCGCGTGGTGCCGCCGGACCAGCTACTACCCACCGCCAATGAACTGGCCGAACGCATTGCCGCCAATCCGCCGCATGCGGTGCGGCTGGCCAAGCGCCTGCTGCGCGAGGCCTTGCATACCCGGCTGGATACGCTGCTGGAGTTGTCGGCCGGCTTCCAGGCGCTGTCGCACCAGACCTCGGATCACCGCGAGGCGGTGTCGGCCTTCCTGGACAAGCGCAAGCCCGAGTTCACCGGCAGCTGATCCAACGTCGTTCCCATTTCCATCAAGAGTCATTGGAGACCCGCCATGCAGCAAGCCGTCATCGTCGACGCCATCCGTTCGCCCATGGGCCGCGCCAAGCCCGGCTCGGCCTTCACCGAACTCCATCCCACGGAGCTGCTGGCGCAGGTGCTGGCGGGGCTGGTCGAGCGCAACCAGCTGGACCCCGGGCTGGTGGAAGACGTCATCACCGGATGCGTGAGCCAAGTGGGTGAGCAATCCGCCACGCCCGGCCGCGTGGCCTGGCTGGCGGCGGGATTCCCGGAGCATGTGCCCTCCACCACCATCGACCGCAAATGCGGCTCCAGCCAGCAGGCCGTGCACTTTGCCGCGCAAGGCATCATGGCGGGGGCCTACGACATCGTGATTGCCTGCGGCATCGAATCCATGAGCCGCGTGCCGATGGGCTCGGGGCGCATTGGGCAGAATCCGTACGGCCCGTCGTTCGAGGCGCGCTATGCGCCCGGGCTGGTGTCGCAAGGGGTCGCGGCGGAGCTGGTCGCGGCGCAGTGGGAACTGTCACGCGGCGATCTCGATCAGTACGCCGCGCAATCGCACCAGCGCGCGCACCAGGCGCGCGAGGCCGGCGCCTTCCACCGCGAGATCCTGCCGATCCGTACCGCCGCGGGTCTCGTCGCGCACGATGAGACCATCCGCCCCGCCACCACCGCCGAACGCCTGGCCACGCTGGCGCCGTCCTTCCGCGACGAGTCGCTCGGCCAGCGCTTCCCGCAGATCGGCTGGCATGTGACCGCCGGCAATGCCTCGCAGATCAGCGACGGCGCCGCCGCCATCTTGCTGATGAGCGAGCGCGCCGCCTCCCGCCTGGGCCTGAACGCCCGCGCGCGCTTCGTCGCCTTCGATGCCTGCGGCGACAGCCCTCTGACCATGCTGACCGCGCCGATCCCATCGAGCAGGCGCGCACTGGCGAAGAGCGGCCTTGCGCTCGATGCGATTGCACACTACGAGATCAACGAGGCCTTTGCCTGCGTGCCGCTCGCGTGGCAGCGCGCGCTGGGCGCCGACCCGGCACGCCTGAACCCGCGTGGCGGCGCGATCGCGCTCGGCCACCCGCTGGGCGCTTCGGGCGCGCGGCTGATGACCACCATGCTGCACGCGCTGGAAGACAGCGGCGGGCGCTACGGCCTGCAATCGATGTGCGAAGCCGGTGGCATGGCCAACGCCACCATCATCGAACGGCTCTGAGCCGGCACGCACCCATATCCAGAACGAGAACGAGGAGATACCAGATGAAGCTTGCCAACCTGTCCGCCGTCGTCACCGGGGGCGCCTCCGGGCTGGGCCTCGCCTGCGCGCGCCGCCTCGCTGAACGCGGCGTCGCCGTGGTGATCGCCGACCTGTCCGAAGAGAACGGTGCGGCCGCCGTGCAAGAGCTCGGCGCGCTCGCCCGCTTTGTCCAGGCCGATGTCTGCGACACCGCACAGATGACCCGCGTGTTCGACACGGCCGACACGCTCGGCACCATGCGCGCGCTGATCCATTGCGCTGGCGTGGGCGGCCCGGTGCGCCTGGTGGAGAAGGACGGCCAGCCCGGCTCGCTGGAAAAATACGAATCGATCGTGCGCATCAATCTCGTCGGCACCTTCAACACGCTGCGCCTGGCCGCCGCGCGCATGGCCCGCAACGAGCTGGTCGACGGCGAGCGCGGCGCGTGCGTGCTGACGGCGTCGGTGGCGGCCTATGAAGGGCAGATCGGGCAGATCCCCTATGCGTCCGCCAAGGCCGGCATCGTCGGCATGACGCTGGTAGCGGCGCGCGACCTGGCCCAGCGCATGATCCGCGTGTGCACCATTGCCCCGGGGCTGTTCGATACACCCCTGCTGGCACGCCTGCCGGAAAACGTGCGCGCCTCGCTGGGCGCCTCGGTGCCGCATCCGGCAAGGCTCGGCATGCCGGATGAATTCGCCTCGACAGCGCTGCATATCCTGGAGAACGCCATGCTCAACGGGGAGACCATCCGGCTCGACGGCGCGATCCGCATGGCGCCGCGCTAAAGGCACAGCCGTCGCAACGGGGATGCGGCGGCCGTTGCCGCATCCCCGCCATCACCTTCGAGCCGGACTGCCGGCCGCCACGCTCGCAGGTGGGCAATCATGCCTACCGGAGGAGACACCCCCATGCGCATCCAGCTGTTCGGCAGGTTTTCCGCCGTCGCCCTGCGCGCGGCCACTCTTACCCTGTATGCGGCCGCGATACTGCCAGCCGCCGGCACGGCCCTGGCCAAGCCGGCATGGCCCGAACGCCCTGTCACGATCATCGTGCCGGGCGCGCCGGGCGGCACCGCCGACATCCCGACCCGGCTGGTGGCGCAAAAGCTCAGCGCCATGCTGGGCCAGCCGGTCATCGTCGACAACCGCCCCGGCAGCGGCGGCATCATCGGCACGCAGGCCCTGCTGCGCGCACCGGAGGATGGCTACACCTTGCTGGTCGGCAACACCGGCTCCCACGCCATCAACTACAGTGCCTACAAGCACCTGAGCTACCGGCCTCAGGACTTCGTGCCGATCACCGACATGATCTCGTTTCCCAACGTGCTGGTGGTCAACGCGCAATCGCCCATCAAGACCGTGGCCGACCTGCGCGCGGAACTGAAGAAACAACCCGGCCAGCTCTCCTATGGCTCCGCCGGCATTGGGCAGACCACGCACCTCACCGCCGAGCTGTTCCGCATGCGTACCGCAACCGAGGTCATCCACGTGCCCTACCGTGGCTCGACCCCGGCCACCACCGCGCTGCTGTCCGGGGAAATCACCTTCATGTTCGACAACCTGACGCAGGCGCTGCCGCACGTCCGCGCGGGCAAGCTGCGCGCACTGGCGCTCACCAGCGCCGAGCGCCTGCCCGGCCTGCCGGACGTGCCAACCATGGCGCAGGCAGGCGTGAACGATTTCGTGGTGATGGGCTGGCTGGGCATATTCGCCGCGGCGCGCACGCCGCCCGCGGTGGTCGCCAAGCTCCAGGCCAGCCTCGCGAATGTCATGCGCGACCCCGAGGTGGCGGCCAGGTTCAAGGAGATGGGGGGACTGGCCGGCGGACAGCCGCAGGCGAGTTTCGCCATGTTCGTCGCCAGCGAGCAAAGACGTTGGGGGGAAACCATCCGCGCCTCGAACCTGAACCTGGACTGAAGAGCGCCCCCGAGCCATCCGGCATCGAATCTGGTTATCATGCTCCGGTCACCGCCACCGCACGCACGAACGCCGCCCCTCCCATGCGAAACCGGATCAACGAAGAAATCACCTTGCGCAAGCTCGAAGTCCTGCTCGCCTATATGGAGACCGGCAACCTCGCCAAGGCCGCCGAGGCGCTGGATGTGAGCACGGTCAGCGTGCACCGCGCACTGCACTCGCTGGAGGAAGGCATGCGCTGCGCGCTGTTCCGCCACGAAGGGCGCAACCTGCTGCCGACCGAAGCCGCGCACGTGCTGGCGGATGTGGCCACCGATGTCATCAAGGCCATGGCCGACGGCATCCGCGCCACGCGCCAGGCCGCCGGGTATTCGGCCGATCACATGAAGATCGGCTCGCTCTATTCGCTGACCATCCGCACGGTGCCCGACGTGGTGATCGGCATCAAGGTCAGGCGGCCCGAACTACAGGCCGAACTGGTGCTCGGCTCCAACGCCGACCTGCTCTTCAAGCTCAAGCAAGGCGCCATCGACGCCGCGTTGATGGCCATGCCCGAGCCGGACCCCGAGATCGAATCCATTGCGCTGTTCGAAGACGAAATCTACTTCGCCGCACCGGCGGATTCGCCTTATGCGCGGCAAGCCTCCATCGACCTGCGGCAATGCCGGGACGAGCCCTTCGTCACGCTCAGCGAAGGCTTCATCACCTACCAGGGCTTCATGGACGCCTTTCGCATCGCCGACTTCACCCCCAATGTGGTGATGAAGGTCGGCGACATCTTCTCGCTGATGAACCTGGTCAGCGGCGGCGTGGGCTACGCGCTGCTGCCCGGGCGCGTGCGCGACGTGTTTGCGCACAAGGTGACGCTGGTTCCGCTGTCCTCGCAGTACCGGCTGCGCCAGACCATTGGCCTGAGCTTCTTGCGGCGGCGCGAGCGGGATCCGAACTTGCTGGCGCTGGCGGCGGTTTGCCGGCTGGCGATGCGGGTGCCGAGCTAAGTAATTTCCGACAACGACATCTGCGCCAACGCTTGTGGGGTACGTGTTGGTGACACCTCCGGCGTCCCATAGGGCGCCGCACAGGCGCTTCCACCTGACAGCCATTCGAACGGGTTCTGCACTCGCACTCAGTGCGAACCCGTGGGCACGTTTATGCAATAGCCTCTCTGCACTTTGCCACGCACACCTGACGAAGAGCCGCAGTTGCACCGAATCCTCGGCCAAGCCCTTGTAGCGAACCCAATGTGGGCGTCAGGCACGCATCCGGAAATGACATGGCGGAAAGTAGAAATTTCCGCATGCAAATGCAGACCTTTCCACTCTCTTACTGCGTTACGCTGCCACAGCGGCACCAATTGGTGCACGTATTTGAATCAAAAATGGAGAAGCCATGGGAGCGCGCAAGCCATTCTTTGAAAAACGCACCGAGAGGCTGGGAAAGTGATCATCCTGATACGGTACTTTGTTCGACACGGCGACGTGACCACGACTGGAGGCCGGGTGGAGGGTGGCACACCCACAATATGCATGGGAAGCCCCTCTCTACCCGTCGCCTTTGAGGGCGATCCCGTCTGATGCCCGGTTTGCAACTCAATGGGCCATACCAAGTGCATGCCGCCATATCGACCATGGACGGGCCCGGACGGACGGCAGGCCAACCTGGACGGTGACTTATGCATTTGCAAATGCCCGACGCCACCACGGCTCATCGCGTCGACCAGGTCGCACTCAATGCGTTTCACCGCGCAGGCGGTATCCGGACCAGGCAGGTCACCGGCGAGCACAGCTTGGGGGAGCGAGGAATCCGCCGGTCAAAGCGAGCAACTCGATGAGATGGTGGTCGCGCAAAATCAGGACAAGGCGGTGGCCGACTATCCGTACTTTATCGAGACGACTGACGGACGTAGTCTCTTTGGCTACACGAATGAATCTGGACACCTGCCACGTGTCGCTACGCCAACAGGCAATACTTACATCGTTTATTGGGGAGACGAGGCTCCTGCGATGCACATCGGAGACGTAGATGCCTAACAAGGAAACGAGAGTCACAACCAATACGACAAGAAACTCCGAGTTGAAGGCGCAGGTAAAAGTTGTTACCTTTGCTGAGTTGTGGGCGGCCTTTCCGAATGGAACGCCGTATGTTGATGCCAAAACGGGGGAAGTACCTCCGGGCTTCGAGAATCAATGCGCGATACGCCTAAGCGTGACCCTTCACAAGATGGGCATCGAAATGAAGTCCTTCCGCGGCAAAGGGCAGATTCGCCTGGAAGGCAGGCGGACAGCAGTCCTTGCTTCGGAAATGTCGGACTGGCTTCGGCTAAAGCCGTTCGCCGGCATTGGTGTACCGGAAAATATCACCGGTGCTGAATGGCAGAGGAGAATCAAGGGTCGTACTGGCATCGTTGCATTCAGAGACTATTGGAGGCGCTCAGGCCAGTCCAACGCAACTGGCGGTCATATTGACCTCTGGAATGGCTCCAGGATGACGTCAAGCAGTGGTCGGGGCGCCGTAACCAACTTCCTGCGCTTTGCGGTAGGCGTCAATGCCACGCCCTTTTACTCTGATCTGGGCAACGCCAGCGAAATACTGTTTTGGGAGATCAAGTGAGACGCGTGACCTCCGTTGTCTTGTTAAGTACCGTCGGGACAGTCATTGGGTTCTTGGCGTCTTTGCCGCTCGCTCGATTTATCCCGATTTGCGGAGAAGATTGTTCTGGGCAGCGACTTGTGCAAATTGCGTCCTGGTCGCTTGGCGCAGCAGTCCTCTTCCTGCTTGCCGGCATTTTCTGGTTTCGGAGCCCTGCCTCCCATTGGACCAACTGGCTCCTCCGGCTCGTCGTACCTGCGCTGTTAGTAGGCGGCGCATCGGCGACAAGCTATGTCCACAAGCTCCAGGTCGAGAACGAATACCTGCACAGCATCCGCGAAGTACAGCGCAGCAGCGATTTCCCTACGCTAGTGATACTGAAGAAGGAAGTGTCCGTGCTTGCCAGTTCCGAGACTGACGACTTACCGATGCTGTTCCGTGCGCAGAGGTGGGAACGGTGCGCAATCGGGCGTCAAGAGAGCCTCCCACCGAGGCGGATCGAAATTCAGTGCCGCGCGGGGATGGGATGGCTAAGTGCGGAAGACGCGAGAAGTCTCATCCCCATCAAGCCGGGGGACAACCATCCGTGAACACTCCCAATTGCGCAGCACGACGAGATCCTAATCTGGGGGCACATCGACGCAGTCGCTGCAGCGGGCAAATCGCAAATCCGGCAAGCGAGCTTGTCAACCGCTGCAACGAGCGCCTCTCCTCTCAGGACACCGCCTAGCCCACCACCGCCTTGGTCGCCAAAAACAACAACGACGGCCCCAGCAGGCACCCCAGGCCGGTGTGGAACGTAGCCACCAGCGCACCATACGGCACCAGCCTGCGGTCCGTCGCGGCCAGCCCGGCGGAAACACCGCTGACGGTACCCGCCAACCCACCAAACACCATCGCGGCGCGCGGGTTGTTCAGCCCGAGGAAGCCTGCCGCCATGGGCGTGCCGACCATCACGATGATGGCCTTGATCAGCCCGGTGGCAATACTCAGCGCGATCACGTCGGAGCTGGCGCCCAGCGCCGCGCCGGTGACCGGTCCCACGATATACGTCACCGCGCCCGCGCCGATGGTGGTCATGCTGACCGCGTCGCTGTAGCCGAAGGCGCGCGCCACGGCAGCACCCACGATAAACGGCAGGATGGTGCCGAGCAGCAGCGACACCGCGCCGACCAGCCCGGCCTTGCGCGCCTCGGTCACCTGCACCTCGAAGGCGGTGGCGACGATGGCGAAGTCGCGCAGCATGGCGCCGCCCATCAGGCCGATGCCGGAGAACAGCGAGAGGTCGGCCAAGCCTTTTTCCTTGCCGGTGACGATGCCGCCATAGTAGGCCAGCAGCAGGCCGATCACGATGGCAATGGCGGAGGCGTGGACGCGTCCGACGGTCAGCCAGCGCGAGAGCCTTGACGACAGCCACATGATGATGCCAACCGCGGCAAACGCGGTGACCAGGGCGTTTTGCAGCAGGATGTTCTCGATGATGTGCGAAATGGAATGCGGCATGGCAGTGTCCTTAGCGCGATGCGTGGCTGGGGGTGGCTTCCGGCGAGGGCAGCGGCGGCAATGGCGCGTGGTCGCCGGTGCGGCTGAGCACCGCGATGCAGCAGGCCGAGACCAGCACCGCGCCGACTGCCGCGATCAGGGCTACCGGCCCGCCGCGCAACGCGGCGACCACGTTCTGCTGCGCCGCCATCGCTACCACCACCGGGATGTACATCGCGCCCCAGAAGCCAACGCCCGCTTCGGTCTCCTTGGGCAGGAGGCCGCGCCCGTGCAGCAAGAGCCGTATCGAGATCAGCAGCAGCATGGCAATGCCGACGCCGCCCACATTGGCCTTGACGCCGATCGCCATGCCAAGCAGTTCCCCAAGGAACAAGCCGATGAGGTGGCAGAGCGCCAGCAAGGCGGTTCCGTAGATGATCATGGTGCTGTCTCCTGTTGGCCCGTCGGCAGGGTTGCGCGCGGGCTGGTTCTAGGTTTGATGGATGCAATCTAGGCCAGCCATCGCGCTGCATCAATCAACCCGGCGGGAGAATCGTTAGCGTGGGATTAATGGCGGGACGCCGCCATCCGGCGCACTAGTGACCAGGCCGGCTCTTGCGTGCTTGGTGTGGCGGCGTACTGTGCGCCCCAGGCCGGGGCCAGACGCCTTGCATGTCGGGCCGCCGACACTTACACCTAGAGTAACGATGCCGCGCCGGGCGTCATTGCTTGCGCTGCGCGCGCTGCGTATCTTGGTGCCATTCCTTGCAGCAAGCACACCGGAGACGCGATGCCGAACCCAGCCACGGACCGACAGTGGGACACCCGCCGCAGCGAAAAGCGCCGACGCATGGCACGCGGCGCCGCCTTTGCCAGCGGCCGGGTCGTGCCCACCGCCGACATCGTCCCATTCCTCGAAGCCATCACCGCGCCGGGCGACCGCGTGGTGCTGGAGGGCAACAACCAGAAGCAGGCCGACTTCCTCTCGCGCTCGCTGGCCGAGGTGGACCCGGCCAAGGTCCACGGCCTGCACATGATCATCCCGAGCGTGAGCCGGGTGGAGCATCTCGACCTGTTCGAGCGCGGCATCGCCAGGAAACTGGACTTCGCTTTTGCCGGCGCGCAGAGCCTGCGCATCTCGCAGTTCCTGGAAGATGGCCAGCTTGAGGTCGGCGCCATCCACACCTACATCGAACTGTACGCGCGGCTCTATGTGGACCTGACGCCCAACATCGTGCTGATCGCCGGCTACAAGGCCGACCGCGACGGCAACCTCTACACCGGCGCCAGCACCGAGGACACGCCCGCGCTGGTGGAGGCCGCGACTTTCCGCGACGGCATCGTGGTGGCCCAGGTCAACGAGATCGTGGATGACCCCGCCGGGCTGCCGCGCGTGGATATCCCCGGCTCCTGGATCGACTACGTGGTGCAGGCCGACAAACCCTTCTTCTGCGAGCCGCTGTTCACGCGCGACCCGCGCCTGATCAAGCCGGTGCATGTGCTGATGGCCATGATGGCGATCCGCGGCGTGTACGAGCGCCACCAGGTGCAGTCGCTCAACCATGGCATCGGCTTTAACACCGCTGCCATCGAACTGATCCTGCCGACCTATGGCGAGTCGCTCGGCCTCAAGGGCAAGATCTGCAAGTACTGGACGCTCAACCCCCACCCCACGCTGATCCCTGCCATCGAGTCGGGCTGGGTACAGAGCGTGCACAGCTTTGGCAGCGAGCTCGGCATGGAGAACTATGTGGCCGCGCGCCCGGATGTGTTCTTCACCGGCGCGGATGGATCGATGCGCTCCAACCGCGCCTTCTGCCAGCTTGCCGGCCAGTACGCGGTGGACCTGTTCATCGGCTCCACGCTGCAGATCGACGGCGACGGCCACTCCTCCACGGTCACGCGCGGGCGCTTGTCCGGTTTTGGCGGCGCGCCCAACATGGGCCACAACCCGGGCGGCCGGCGTCATCCCACGCCGGCGTGGCTCGACCTGATCGAGACCGACGACCCGCTCGCGCGCGGCCGCAAGCTGGTGGTGCAGATGGTGGAGACCTTCCAGGCTGGCGGCAAGCCGACCTTTGTCGAATCGCTCGATGCGGTGCAGGTGGCCAAGGACAGCGGCATGCCGCTGGCGCCGGTGATGATCTACGGCGACGACGTAACGCACGTGCTGACCGAGGAAGGCATCGCCTATCTCTACAAGGCACGCTCGCTGGAGGAGCGCCGCGCCATGCTGGCGGCTGTGGCCGGGGTGACGCCGATCGGCCTGCGCCACGACACCAGCACCACGCGCCGCATGCGCAGCGATGGCCTGATCGCGCTGCCCGAAGACCTCGGCGTGCAGCGCAGCCAGGCTACGCGCTCGCTGCTGGCGGCCAAGAGCATGGCCGACCTGGTCGACTGGTCCGGCGGGCTGTACGAGCCGCCGGCACGCTTCCGGAGCTGGTGATGGCAAGCCTCGCGTTACCTGCCGGGCACCGTGACGATGCCTTCAACCCCGGCGCCATCGCGCTGGCCGATCTCGCCGTCAAGGCACTGATCGACGAGGCCGCGCTGTCGCCCAAGCCCGGGCTGGTGGATGGCCGCGGCAATGGCGCCCACGCCGACCTCAACCTGGACCTGATGCGCGCCTCGGCGCGCGCGCTGCATCCCGCCTTTGCCGAGATGGCGGCGGCGGGCATGTGCGCGGCGCAGCCCAGCGTGGCGTTGCGCGAGCGGCTCGGTGCGCTGGGCCGCGAAGCGGAGGCCGCGATGATGCGCGCCACCGGCGGCATCAACACGCATCGCGGCGCGATCTGGAGCCTGGGGCTGCTGGTCGGCGCGGCGGGCTTGCACCGGCATGGACATAGCGCGCATGGCATAGCCCGCACCGCGGGCGCCATCGCACGCTTGCCCGACCGGCACCGTCCCGCGCGCACGGGCAACAAGGGCGAACGCGCCTGCATCGACTATGGCGTCGCCGGCGCGCGCGGCCAGGCGCAGGCGGGCTTTCCGCATGTGCTGCGCGCTGGCCTGCCCGAGCTGATGCGCAGCCGGGCGCGCGGCGACGCCGAGCCCAGCGCGCGCGTGAATGCATTGCTGGCGATCATGCAGCGGCTCGACGACACCTGCGTGCTGGCCCGCGCCGGCCGCGAAGGGCTGGCGCTGATGCAGCAAGGCGCGAGCCGGGTGCTGGCAGCGGGCGGCATCGGCACGCTGGCCGGCCGCCGCCTGCTGCGCCAGCTCGAAGGCGGCATGCTGGCCTGCAACGCCTCTCCCGGCGGCGCTGCGGACCTGCTCGCCGCCACTTTCTTCCTGGACCGGCTGCCACCCGCAGCGCGGCCGGCCAATGCCCCCGTGCAAGGAGACAAATAATGGAACAGCTTCAGTTCGAATATCCCGCCGGCGCGCCGGCAAGCCAGCGCGTGCTGGTTGGCGTGGTCGGCTCCGGCGATCTCGAAGTCATGGTGGAGCCCGGCACGCCCGGCACCACGCTGGTTCATGTCACCACGTCGGTGGACGGCTACGGCAAGGTCTGGGACGCGCAGCTCTCGCGCGTGTTCAGCGCCGAGCCGCGCGCCGCGATGCGCATCCGCATCCATGATTTCGGCGCCACGCCGGGCGTGGTGGGCATGCGGCTGGCGCAAGCTTTCGAAGCGCTCGGCGGCGATGGCAAGGAGCAAGCATGAACCACGCATCGCTGCTGAACCGCGAGAGCTTCGTCGAGCTCGGCGCGCGCGCCCGCGTGCATGCGCTGCTCGATCCCGGCACCTTGCGCGAACTCGCCGGCCCCTTCGACCAGCTGGTCTCGCCGTGGCTCGAACGCCAGGGCGTGGTGCCGCAGGCGGATGACGGCGTGGTGGTGGCCAAGGGCCGCATCGACGGCCATCCTGCGGTGGTCCTCGCCATCGAAGGCGCGTTCCAGGGCGGCAGCCTGGGCGAAGTGGGCGGCGCCAAGATCGCCGGCGCGCTGGAGCTGGCGGCGCAGGACAACCGGCGCGGCGTGCCCACGCGCGCGGTGATCCTGTTCGAGACCGGCGGCGTGCGGCTGCAGGAGGCCAACCTGGGACTGGCAGCCATCGCTGAGATCCACGCGGGCATCGTCGACCTGCGCCGCTACCAGCCAGTGGTAGGCGTGATCGCCGGCACCGTGGGCTGCTTCGGCGGCATGTCGATCGCGGCCGGCCTGTGCAGCTGCCTGGTGGTGACGCGCGAGGCTCGCCTCGGCCTGAACGGGCCGGCGGTGATCGAGCAGGAAGCGGGCATTGCCGAATACGATTCGCGTGACCGGCCCTTTATCTGGAGCTTTACCGGGGGCGAGCAACGCATTGCCACGGGCCTGGCGGATCGCTACGTGGAGGATGACAGCGATGCCATTCGCACCACGGTGCGCGAGGTCCTGGCACAAGGCGTGCCGGCCGTGCACCGCAGCGAGCGCTACGCGCATTACCTGCAACGGCTGGCCGAATACGATCCGGCGCGCCAGCCGGAGCCGCAAACCGTCCGCACCATCTACACACACGGAGCAACGCCATGAGTTCAGCAAACACGCAGGGCCGCGGCGAGGCCTGGCTCGCCGCGCTGACGCGCAACGCTGCGCGCCGCCCCGGCTATCCCGCCACCGTGCAGGTAGCCGACGCCGAACTGGCCGGCCAGCCGGCACGCTTTATCGCCGTGGTGCCCGACCCCACCAACGCCTACCCGCGCGTGCGCGACGGCGAAGTCGGCCTGCTCGAAGGCTGGTCGCTGGCGCGCGCCGTGCACGAGATCGTGCAGGCCGACCGCGGTGCCGCCATCAAGCGGCCCATCGTGGCCATCGTCGATACGCCCAGCCAGGCTTATGGACGGCGCGAGGAAGCCTTCGGCATTCATCAGTCGCTGGCGGGCGCGGCCGATGCCTACGCCACGGCGCGGCTGCAAGGGCATCCGGTGATCGCGCTGCTGGTCGGGCGCGCCATGTCGGGGGCCTTCCTCGCGCACGGCTACCAGGCCAACCGCCTGATCGCGCTGAGTGATGCCGGCGTGCAGGTACACGCCATGGGCAAGCAGGCCGCCGCGCGCATCACCATGCGCAGCGTGGAGGACCTGGAGAGCTTCGCCGCCACCGTGCCGCCAATGGCGTATGACATTGGCAACTACGCCACGCTGGGCCTGCTGTGCAAGCGGGTCAGCGTCAACCACGCGGCGCTGCCCGACGAGGCCGATCTCGATACCGTGCATGGCGCGCTGCAAGCCGCGCTGACGGATATCCAGGCGGATCCGCAACGGGATCTGCGCAGCCGCCTGGGTGGAGAAAACCGCCAGGCTTCCAGCCGTGTGCGCGAAGTGCTCGCGCACCAGTGGCAGGACTGAGCCATTGCACGACCGGCGCATGAGATGACCACAAGCACGCTCCTGCCGCATGACCTGCTGTGGCTCGCGGACGCACCAGGCTTCGCCCGTGCCAATGCGCTGCCGCAGTGGGCCAGTGCCGACTGGCTCGCGCAAGCCCCGCTGGTGGTGCGGCGCGATGGCGCCATCGATGGCCGCATCCCGGTCGGGCTGCGCGGCACCACGCGCGCGCAGCGCCACGCAGCGTGGCTGCCCGCCGCGCAGGTAGCGCGCGTGGTCACGCCGGGCATGCTCGCGCGGCAGGCACGTTGGCGGGATCATCCGCGCCGCGCCGCATTGCCTGCGCTCGCCGCGCTGGCGCGCATCGCGCCAGCGCTGGATGCTGCGCAGGTGGACTGGGGCGTGACCGGCAGCGTCGGCTTTACGCTGGCCAGCAGCATCGACGTGCTGCACGCGGGCAGCGACCTGGACCTGCTGGTTACGGCGAGCGCGCCGCTTTCGGCCGAACTGGCCCACACCCTGGCTGCCTTGCTCGACGATGCGCAAGCGCGCATCGACATCCAGGTGGCCACGCCGTTTGGCGCGTTCGCACTGCGCGAGCGCGTGCGCACCGGCGGCCGCGTGTTGCTCAAAACGGCGACTGGCCCTGTCATGAGCCAGGACCCTTGGCAGCCGCAGCCATGAGCACACTATTCACCTTTCCGGGGCAAGGCGCCCAGCGCCCCGGCATGCTGCATGCGCTGCCCGACCACCCTGCCGTGCGCGCGACCGTAAGCGAGACCAGCGAAGTGCTCGGGCGCGATGTGCTGGCGCTGGACAGCGCGGCCGAGCTCGCGTCCACCGTGGCCGTGCAGTTGTGCCTGTTGACCGCTGGCGTGGCGATGGCGCGCTGCCTGCTTGCCGAAGGCGCCAAACCCGATGCCGTGGCCGGCCTGTCGATCGGCGCCTTCCCGGCGGCGGTCTGCGCAGGCGTGCTGGACCATGCCGATGCGGCGAGGCTGGTGGCGCTGCGCGCAAGGCTGATGGAGCAGGCATATCCGAGCGGCTATGGCATGACGGCGATCCTCGGCATGGAGCTGGGCCCGCTGGAGCGCATCATCGCGCAGGTGCACGGACCGGCGTCGCCGGTCTACCTGGCCAATCTCAACGCGCCCGCCCAGTTCGTGATTGCCGGCGCCGCGGCGGCCATGGCGCGCGTTGCGAAGCGGGCGCTGGACAGTGGCGCGCACGCGGCCAAACCCATTGCGATCAGCGTGCCCTCGCACTGCGCGCTGCTCGACGGCGCGGCAACCAGGCTCGCGCGCGCGTTCGAGGGTGTGCGCATCAACCGCCCGCGCCTGCGCTACTTCAGTGCTAGCGCGGCACGCGAGCTGCGCGATCCGGCGCGCATCGCCGCCGACCTGGCGCGCAACCTTGCCGTGCCGGTACGCTGGCACGAGGCCATGCTGCTGGCGCGCGAATGCGGCGTGCGCCTGGCGGTGGAATTGCCACCCGGCAACGTGCTGACGCGGCTGGCCGCGCCGCTGCTGCCGGACGGCATCGCCGTGGCCTGCGCCGACACGCGCATCGACAGCGTGGTGGCGCTCACGGCGCGCGAAGCGCTGCGGGCGTCGTCCTGAACCGGGCCATCAGCCCAGCGGCAACGCCGTGCTGTACAGGACCTGCTTGAGCGCAAAGCTGGAGCGGATGCTGGACACGCCGGGAATGCGCGTGATCTGGTCGATGATCAGCCGCTCCAGCGCTTCCACATCGGCCACCACCACGCGCAGCAGGTAGTCCGCATCGCCCGACATCAGGTAGCACTCCATCACCTGCGGCAGCGTGGTGATGCGCCGCTCGAAGGCATCCAGGGTTTCGCGGCGCTGCTTGTCCAGCGAGATCTGGATAAACACCACCACCTTCAGGCCGAGCCGGCGCGCGTCCAGCAGCGTGACACGGCGCGAGATCACGCCTTGCTTTTCCAGCTGCTTGACCCGCGCCAGGCAGGGCGAGGGCGACAGGCTGACGCGGCTGGCCAGTTCCACGTTGGTCAGGCTGGCGTCTCGCTGCAGCTCGTTGAGAATCCGGATATCCGTGGCGTCCAGGTCGATGTCCAGCACGTTGCGCTCCTGTTTATTCGTATAGCAGCATTCTATGCCGCAACGACACGCATTTGCAGCCGCCTTCGGTTTTTGCTGCGGCGCAATAAACCGTAGACTTTCCAGCCTCCCCCTTCCCAGCTCGTGGCGGCGGGACAAACTGTTCAAAGCGTCGAGTCGAAGCATGCAAGCACAACAAGGATGGCGCCGGTTTATTCCCCTCGCCTGCGCCGTGGCGATCTGGGGCGGCAACTGGCCGGTCATGAAGCTGGGCCTGACCCACGTCAGCCCACTCTGGTTTGCCGCAGCGCGCTTCGTCTCGGCCGCCGCCATCAGCTTCCTGGTGCTGGGCGCGTTTCGCCGGCTGCGCCTGCCCACGCGGCAGGAATGGCCGCTGGTGATCGGCGTGGGCCTGCTGCAGATGGCGGCCTTCACCGCGCTGGCGCTGTGGGCGCTGCAGTACGTGCCGCCGGGGCGGGCCTCGGTGATCGCCTATGCCACCTCGGTGTGGGTGATTCCGCTGTCGTCGCTGGTGCTCAAGGAGCGGCTGTCGCGCCCGCAGTGGATCGCCACCGGCCTGAGCTATGCCGGCATCGCGCTGATGATCGCCCCGGCCGTGCGGGACTGGCAGTTGCATACCGCCGTGGGCCTTGTGATGCTGCTCGGCGCGTCGCTGGCCTGGTCGCTCAGCATCATCCAGCTGCGCGCCAACCGCACGGTGCGCCTGGGCGCGGACATGATCCCGTGGGAAACCGCCGTGGCCTCGGTGCCGCTGGTGGTGCTGGCACTGCTGCGTGACGGCGCGCCCCACTTCCTCGAAGTGCCGCAGATCTGGCCGCTGCTGTTCTACACCGGACCGCTGGCCACCGCGCTGACCTTTATCGTGGTGCTCAACATGACGCAGGCCTTGCCGCCTGCAGCCACCTCGATCGCCATGCTGTGCGTGCCGCTGATCGGGCTGGTGGTCTCGGCGGTGGCGTTCCAGGAGCGGATCTCGGCGGATCTGTCGGCCGGGCTGGCGCTGATCGCGCTGGGGGTGGCAACGTCGGCGCTGGCGCCGTGGCTGGGACGGCGGCTGCAATGGCGCGGCGCCTGATGCTTGTCGCCATACCACACGCAAGGATGCTTTGGAAATTAAGCATCAAACGTTACAAGAAGACACAGTTGTATTACCCCGCTAATACCTGACATCGGCGCGCCGATCTACAGTGGAGCCAATCACTAACCGGAGCCACCCGTGCGGAAATTTGCCACCCTTTGCGCCATTGCTGCTGTTGCAGGCCTTGCTTCCGGCGCCGCATCTGCCCGCGTGGATGTGGACATCGGCATCGGCTTGCCCGGCCCGGTGTTTGTCGCGCCGGCTCCGGTCTACCAGCCAGCCCCCGTGTACCAGGCCGCGCCAGTCTATGAACCGGCCCCAGTGTATGTGCAACCGCAGCCGGTGGTAGTGGCGGGCCCTGGTTACTATGGCCCCGGCTACTACGGCCCCGGTGTGCGCGAGCGCGCCTGGCGCGAACGCGAATGGCGCGAGCGGCAGTGGCGTGAACGCGATCGGCGCGAGCGTGATTGGCACGAACATGACCATGACCGCGACCGCGAATGGCGCCGTTGATGGCGCGGACGTGGCTCCTCCTGCTGGCCGTGGTGCTGCTGCGGCCAGCGGCTACGAGATCGAGGCCAGAGGCAGGTTCAGCAGCAGATTCTGCGGCTTCACCTTGAGGATCCCGGCCTCGCTCATCGCCGCCGCCAGGTAGACGGGCCGGCCAGCCACATCCGGGCGCACCACGGATGGATCGGCAAAATCCAGCCGGAACAGCGACAAGATGCGCCGCTGCCGCACCGGCTCCAGTTCCACACCGCGATACAGGTCATTGAGCAACAGCGTGGCCTGCGCGTCCAGCCCGATATGCCAGGCCCATTGCCGGTCCTCGATCGCGGAGAGCGGCATCACCGTCACCTCCACCCCGAAGAAATGCCGCACCCAACGCGCGAGCACGCGGCTGAACGCCGCCAGCGCCGCACTGCCGCTGGCAAAGCGGATCACCGTGTCGTGGCGTTCGCTGCGTCCCCAGTAAGCCTGCGCGTTATCGCGATCCAGCACATCCAGTTCCACCTTGCGCGCCGGGACCTGCGCTTCGGCCAGCATGCGGCCTAGCTCGCCGTAGACACTGCCCGACGCGTGCAGCTCGACGGTGGCGGTATCGGCCAGCATCACCCCGCCTTCCTGCAGCGACACCTTCTGTGCGCGGGAGAACAACTCCGCGGCGCGCCACTCCATCGGATCCGGCTTGTCACTGTCATGCAGGATGCCGTGCACGATCAGGTGCGCGAGCTGGTCGATAAACACCGGTGGCACGCTGACGTTGCCCTCGCGGAAGATATCCAGATAGGCCGCCTCGATGGTCGGCGCGGCAAGCAGGCGCTCGCGCATGGCCAGCACCACGGCGTAGTTGTCGCGGGCATCGGGGTCTTGCAAGGCGGCGAGCTCGCTGGCTGGCACGGCCCGCCGTGGCTCGGCGATCAACGCCGCATGCAGCGCTCGCTCGGCGTCGCACGATTCGTCCACCGGCGCCACCTCCGGGCGGCGCCACCACATCCGCAGCAGGTGGTCGCCGGCCAGCAACTGGCCGTCGCCGTCGCGCGCGGCGGGGTCGAAGCCGGAATGGGGCCAGCGCTCGGGGGCGGAGTCAACCATGGTGGGGTAGCAGACAAGGGGGAGCCTCAGTATCCCATAGGGCGCGGTGCTCTCCGAGCGGGCGGTAGTTAGCCCAGCGATTCACGACGAGTTCGGCCGAGCCTGAAGTGCTGATCAATCGCTGTGAGATTCGCCGTGGAAATGCACCCGATGAACAGCTCGGCGCTGGCCATCCCGCGCGTGCAATACGGCAGGTTGCGCAACCATGCCATTGCCCGCGTCAGCCGGCTGTGGCCGCCTGCCCCGCGCCGCCCCGGCTGGCCACTACCGCCTGCCGCAAACGCGCTACGCCTTGCACGATCTGCGCATCGGACGCGGTGGCGAACGATAGCCGCAGCGCGGGCGAGCGCTGCCCGTCCACGCCAAAACTGGCGCCCGGCACATACATCACGCGCGCCGCGATGGCGTGCGGCAACAGGCTGGCCGCGTCGGCCACGCCGTCGATCTCGCACCACAGGAACATGCCGCCTTGCGGGATTTCGCAGCGCAGCGCAGGGCCGAAAGCATCGGCCAGGGCCCGCACCATCAGGTCGCGCTTGTGACGGTAGAGGTCGATGATGCGCGCGGTCTGGCGGGGCAGCAGCCCATCCTCCAGGCAGCTTGCCATGGCGAGCTGCAGCCACGGCGAGGTGCACAGATCGCAGACTTGCTTGGCGATCACCGCGCGCCGCAGGATTTCGGCGGGCCCGGCCATCCAGCCCAGGCGCAGCCCGGGCGCCATGGTCTTGGAGAAGCTGCCGAGGTAGATCACCCACGGTGTCAGCGCGGGATCCTGCGCGGCCAGCGACAGCAGCGAGGGCAGCGGCTCGCCGTCAAAGCGCAGGCTGCCGTAGGGATCGTCTTCCACCACCACGATGCGGTGCTGCGCGGCGAGCGCGAGCACGGCGCGGCGGCGCGCCAGCGCCAGCGTGCGCCCGCTCGGATTGGCGAAGGTAGGCACCAGGTAGAGCAGGCGCGGCCGTTCGGCGTCGGGGCAATCCGCCAGCATGGCGGCAAGGGCCTGCACGCACAGCCCGTCCTGATCGGAAGGGATGGCGCGCACGGCGGCGCCGGCCAGCCGCAGCGCCTGCACGGCGGCGGGATAGGTCGGCGTTTCCACCCACACCGGCGTGCCCGGCGCGACAAAGGCCCGCACCAGCAGGTCGAAGCCTTGCTGCGAGCCCGAAGTCACCACGACCTGCTCCGGCGGCAACGGCGCGCCGCGCTCCCCCATCAGCGCGGACAATGCCTGGCGCAGCGCCGGCATGCCCTCGGTCGGCCCGTACTGCAGGCATTGCGCGGAATTGGTGGCCATGGCCTTGGACGCGGCATCCTGCAGCGCGGCGGCATCGAAGCTGGCTGGCGAGGGGTAGCCGCCCGCGAACGAGATCATGTCCGGCAGGCTCATGTAGGGAAACAGCTCGCGAATGGGCGAGCCTTGCGGCTCCCGCATGGCCGGCGCGAACGCGTACGGATGGACTGGCGTGCTCATGAGAGGCTCGGTGTGGGATCAGTCGATCAATCGATCAGTCGACGGTGGCGCCAGAGAGCTTGACGATTTCGCCCCACTTGCGGCGATCGTTGCGCACCAGTTCGGCGAACGCTTCCGGCGAGTTCGGCGCCAGCTCGGCGCCCTGCTCGCGCAGCTTGGCCTGGATGGCGGGATCGCTGGTGGCGCGTGCCAGGTCGCGGCTGATCTTCTGTGCAATCGCGGCGGGCAGGCCCTTGGGCGCAAACAGGCCGAACCACGGGCTGGCATCGAAGCCTTCAACCGGCCCGGCCGCCGCCACCGTGGGCACATTGGGCAGCGCCGCCGAACGGACCGCGGAGGTAACCGCCAGCGCCTTGAGCTTGCCGGCACGGACGAACTGGATCGATGCGGGCAAGTTATCGAACATCACGTCGACGCTGCCGCCCATCAGGTCGGCCAGCGCCGGGCTGCTGCCCTTGTAGGCAACGTGGCTCATCTGCGTGCCGGTCATGCGCTGGAACAACTCGCCCGCCAGATGGGTCGACGTGCCGTTGCCGGCCGAGGCCATGTTGACCTTGGCGGGATTGGCCTTGAGGTAGGCGATGAACTCCGCCAGCGTGGTCACGCGGGCGCGCTCGGCAAATGCCGGCGAGATCACCACGACATTGGGCACCTTGGCCACGAGCGAAACGGGCACGAAGTCCGCCGCAGCGTCGTAGGGCAGCTTCTTGTACAGCGTGGGATTGATGCCAAACTCGCCGACCGAGCCCATCAGCAGCGTGTAGCCATCCGCCGGCGACTTGGCCGCCGCGCCGGTGCCAACGATGCCGCCGGCGCCAGGACGATTGTCCACCAGCACCGGCTGCTTCCACATCACGGTGAGCTGGTCACCAATCATGCGCGCGACCATGTCGGTGGTGCCGCCGGCCGGATACGGCACGATGATGCGGACCGGCTTGTTAGGGAAGTCGTCCGCACTGGCCGTGGCCGCGGTCACGGCCAGCAAACCCATTGAAATGCCGCAATGGCCGATGATGCGAAGCAGTCGATTCATGCCGGTCTCCTCGTTTCCTTATTGGTTGTGATGTCCCGTCTCTGGTCTCTTGGGGGGCGGGGAACGCCGGAAGGCCCATAGGCAACATCCGGGAGTTCGGCATTTTTAGTCATCAACTTTTTTACATCAAGCGAGATTTACGCATAGGATGATGACTTTCATGCATCAACCTGGGATGCCAGTGAGATGCCCAAGTCAACCGCCCCTTGCCACTCGCCCCATGAGCGCCTCCCGCATTCCCAGCCTCAGCAGCCTGCGCGCCTTCGAAGCCGCGGCCCGCCACCAGAACCTGCGCCGGGCCGCGGCGGAACTCTGCCTGAGCGAGAGCGCCGTCTCGCGCCAGATCGCCACACTGGAAAGCCAGCTCGGCGTGGCGCTGTTCCACCGCGCCAACCAGCGCGTCAGCCTGACGCCGGCCGGATCGCTCTACGGCTACCAGGTACGGGAAAGCCTGCAAAAGCTGCAGCGCGACACCCTGGACATCATGGCGCACGAGGGCGCGGGCGGTATCGTGGAACTGGCCTGCGTGCCGACCCTGGCGGTGGAATGGCTGATCCCCCGCTTGCCCGCGTTCTACGCGCAACATCCGCAGGTGGTGGTCAACTTCAGCGCACAAGCGGATGTGTTCCTGTTCGACGGCACACCATACGACGCTGCCATCCACTACGGCGAAGCCAACTATCCGGGCGGCCGCGCCGACCCGCTGTTCGATGAAGAATCGGTGCCGATCTGCCATCCGGAGCTGTTTGCCGGCGAGGGGCCGGTCAGCGCCCAGCGGATCGCGCGGGCGCCCTTGCTGCACCTGTCGACGCGCCGGCTGGACTGGAAGAACTGGATGGAGGCGGCCGGCGTGGGCGACGTCAACGCCATGCGCGGCACGCGCTACGACCACCACAGCATGGTGATAAGCGCCGCCCGCGCCAAGCTGGGCGTGGGCCTGGTGCCGCGCTTCCTGGTGGAGGAGTACCTGGCGCTGGGCCTGCTGGCGATGCCGGTGGCGCAGGCCATGCGCTCGCAGCGCGCCTACTACCTGGTGGCGCCGGACTCGCGGCCAATGAGCGATGCGATGTCGCGCCTGCGGACCTGGCTGCTGGCGGCGGCGCAGGATTTTGCTGCGCGGCAGGCCTCCGGGCGGGCCCCGGGGCTTGCACGGGACATTTAATCAGAAAATTTGAACATCGAATACGATACAAGGGCCCTTATCGATCTCGCGCCGGATCTATCCTTTGTCACATGGAGACGGAACATGTTCTCCCAATTTCAACAAGGCAGATAGATCATGAGAATTACCACCGCCCGCCTGTTCTTCGCTGCCGCCATCGCTGGCACCGCCCTGCTCTCCCTGAACTCCGCCTTTGCCGCGGACGCCCGCGGCACCCATGCCGGCGACAACTACGGCTACGTGCACCGCTCGGCCGACGCCTACACCGATGGCGCGCGCAAGGTCGACGCGCTCAGCGACGGCGCCCGCACGGTCAAGCACGACTATCCGTTCGGTTTCTCCGTGTGAGCATCCAGCAAGCGCCGCGCAGACAGCACGGGAAGCACAGACAGCACGGATAGCAGGAACACATCATGACCATCAAAGACACCGCCCTGATCCTCGCCGGATGGATCGCCGCCTGCCTGGGCAGCGGCTACCTCGTGACTTTCGCCGCGCAGGCGCTGCAGCGCTAGAGGCCATTTCAAGGAAATTCTGGCGTCGTTGCACGGCATTGCCGTACCACTTGTACTGCCTGCGGCCGCGCGCCTATCTCAGGGATGGCACGAATGCCAGCCTGGGGGAACGCCCCTATCTCTCTGCCCCAAGCCTGTCCCCCCGCCTGCT